>JAILNI010000020.1 GCA_024691765.1 Bacteroidales bacterium
CCCGGGAAGTATGGAAACTTCGACGGGGCGGTAGTCTTTTGCGGCAGCCTTGTAGGGGTTCGGGAGGAAGGTCTGGGGATTCATTGCCACGATGGGGAACCAGGAGCTCTGGACCTGTAAGGCGATGGAGTGGCCTTTCGCAAAGAGGTGGCAGATGGCGGCGAGCTCAAAGGAGAGTTCGGCCGGTGTTCCGGGAGTGAGGGGCGCCGGGGCGATTTTCGAGTTCCGCCAGCGGGCCGGGCAGACGTCGCCGCGGACGAGCGACATTGTGCCGTCTGGAGCAACATCGATGAGTTTTACCACAATATCGAGGTCGAGAAGGGTATCCGGGCTGTCTTTTACCCTGGAGCGTTTCGCCGGCTTTACCGAAAAGACGAGTTTGACTTTTACGGAACCTGTTGCAAGGAAGTCTTCTTTTAAAGGACCTTTCAGAGTTTGGGTAAGGACATCCTTTCGGGCCGCGGCGAAACGCTGGTCGGCCCACATGTAGGACTTGTCGCGCCAGGGAGACTGGATATCCATGTATGGCACCGGGTTAGCCGGATCGGAGACGTAGCGGTCGGGAAAGATGGCGAAGTGGCGCGAACGGTCGGATGCCGCGGCGGGCAGCGACTGCCGGCGGGTCTGTCCACCCCCGGACAGGGGCAGGGGGAGGGGCCCGCAGGATACGAGTTCTGCGAAGCAGGACGAAGGAGACTGTGGGAGGGGCCGGAGTGAGCGAAGCGAACGGAGTTCCGCCGGCGGTCGACTGCCTGCCGCGGCGGAGGAGGCGGTGTCTTCCGGGATTCCGGTGGGAATAAGCAGGTCGCGCCAGGCCGGTTTGGAGCCTTTGCCTTCCAGATAGTATTCGAAAACGGGCAACTCTATGCTCTCCAGGAAGTAGGGATCCCTCCGCCAGCCGCCGTGGGTCCAGGGGCCGAAGACGGCATAGGATTCCGTTTCCGGAGACTGCGCGCGGATAGCCTTCAGCGTGTGCTCGGCACCCCAGGCGTCTTCGGCATCGTACCAGCCGCCGACCACCATCACCGCAGGCTTCACGTTTTTCAGGTGCCTTAGGGGGTTCCGGTTCTGCCAGAATTCATCGTAATCCGGATGGTTCATTATGTCGGCGAAACCACCTAACACGTTTTCGGGCCCTTTTTGTAAGTGCTCACCCAGATTCAGCAACCCGGCGACAGGCTTTCCACGGAACCAGCTGTAGAGGTCCGCATCTTCCGGAATCTCCGAGAGGGATTCCGCAGTGTCTGGAGTAGGATTTCCCTTAGGGCGGAAGAAACTCGCCCCGAAGCCGTACATATCGCACAGCATCAGGGCGCCGTTGTGGTGGGCGTCGTCTCCCATCCACCAGTCCGTGACCGGAGCCTGGGGCGAAACCAGTTTCAGAGCCGGATGTCCGCAGACCGCCGCGCAAGTGGCGTAGAATCCGGGATAGGACACGCCGTATATGCCTACGCTACCATTGTTCCGGGTATTCGCAAGGAGCCAGTCGATGGTGTCGTAGGCATCGGTGGCCTCGTCGGTTATGGTGGGCGTGTCAGCGCTGGCAGGATCACTCGCGGCCGGGGATGGTGCATGGCTTGCGGAAGTCAGCGGACGGCAGTCCTCGAAAACCCCTTCGGACATGAAGGTGCCGCGCACGTTCTGCTCTGCGATGATATAGCCGCGCTCCGTAAAGCAGCGTATCCTGTCGGAGAGGTCACCGGGGCCGCCGTAGCCGTATGTTCCCACGGGGTATGGGCTGCGAAGAAGGATTATTGGTTTTGGGGAGACGACAGGGGTATTGCCGGCTGGCTTCCCGGTTTGGGAGGACACCGGGGTTCCTTCGTGGGCGTGTTCTCCGGGTTCGTAAATGGCGGTGTAGAGGCGTACCCCGTCACGCATGCGAACGTAGCACTCGCGTTTGGTATAGTGGTATGGCAGCCAGGGCTTGCGCAGCACCTTCACGCCGGCAGCCGAACGCCAGCGGGAGCAATAGGCGGCGACGCTCCGCGCGGAAACGCTTTGAGAGATGGCGCTGCCGCCAGAGTTCTCGCAAAAAGCCCTGAGCGGGATATGTGCCAGGCGGCCGTCGGAAGTGACAGTTCCGGCATGAAGGAGCTCGCCGGCCTGGCCGACAATCAGGATCACGTCGCCCGGTAGGATTGAAGAGGATTGGCCAGTCGGCGCGGGTGTTCCTAACGTCCCGAAATGTGGGACGTCTGGCACAAAAAGGGGCGATTTTGATCCTAACGTCCCGGAATTTGGGACGTTTGACACACCTGGCGAAGAAGTCTGGCGTGCGGGAAAGGGTCCGGAAGGTGGAACGATACCGGCGGTAGTGGGATTTGATGCGCAGACGGAGGCTGGAGTTGAGACGGCGGAGGGCGCCGGTAAGGGTTTGAAGAGGCCCGGAAGGGAAGATATCTTCAGCAGGCGCAGTTTGCTGTCGCCGGCGGGAGAGACTGGGGCGCCATCCGGGACGCAGCCGGCAGGGACACCGGAAGGGGTGCCGCCGGTGGGAATGGCTGGGGTACGGTCCTCGGCACAGCATACATTGGAACCGGCAGGGCCGCCACCTCCGAGGCGCCGGCCTGGGTAATCGATGTCGACCTTTTCGCCGTCCAGGCGGCCGGTCACATCCGCCACGTCACCACGGGCGCAAGGCTCTCGCAGCAGGTCGGCGACACAGGGGTGCGGGCAGCCGGAGAGGTTCTCCCTCTGAGGAACGTGGCACACGCTGGAACTCATTTGAGGTGAGAGTCGTTGTTCGAAGAGGGCGCAGGAGCCGGCCCGGAGCGACGCAACCCATGCCATATCCACAGACCATACACTGCAAGAAGCACCGTGTTTCCGGCCATGAACACTATCGTCTTCCAACTGAGGGGCGAGTCGAAGGAAAGGCCCAGCACCCGGCCGAACAGCACCGAAACCGCATACAGCGCCAGCGCCAGGCCGAAGGCCGTGAAGAACGAGCGCAGGTCATAGGCGACCGGAGCCTTCTTCTGGCCGATGAAATAACTCAGCAGCATCGAAACACCGTACCCGGCGAAGCCTCCCCAGGCACAGGCCATGTAGCCGAAACGCGGCACGAACGCCACGTTCACGCCTATCATCACCGCCACCCCTATCGCGCTCATCACCGCACCCCAGATGGTCTGGTCGGTCAGTTTGTACCAGAACGACAGGTTGAAATATATCCCCATGAAAATCTCGGCCATCATCACAATGGGTACCACCTTAAGTCCTTCCCAGTATGCACTGTTGGTAACCAGATAGCGCACCAGCGGCATGTAGAACATCACTCCGAGGAAGGCCAGCAGCGTGAAGATCACGAAGTACTTCATGCCGTCGCGCAGCGTCTCCGGGGAGTTGCGGTCGCGGCCGCCGCCGAACACGACAGGCTCATAGGCGTAGCGGAAGGCCTGGGTCAGTACAGACATCAGCAGGGCTATCTTGGCGCATGCGCCGTAGATTCCGAGCTGCACCATTCCCTCTTCGCCGGGGATGAGTTTGGGAAAGAGTATCTTGTCGGCCACCTGGTTGAGTATGCCCACCACCCCGAGCAGCAGCAGCGGCCAGGTGTAGCGGAGCATACGTCCGGCCAGGCCGCGGTCCCATCCGTAGAAGATTCCCTTGATCTCCGGGAGGAAGAGCAGCGACACGACCGTCGTGCACAGCAGGTTCAGGAAGAAGATGAAGCCCACGCCGTAGTCGAAGCGCTGCCAGAGGGCCTCCAGCCAGGGATGGGCCGGGAAAAACTTTGGCAGCAGGATGAATATGAACAGTGTGAGCAGGACATTCGGGATGATGAAGGCGAACTTGAGGGCCAGGAAGCGCAGCGGCCTTCCGAGCTGACGGAGACGGCTGAACATGATGGCCTGGAAGGCGTCCTGGGCGACTATGAGCGCCATGCAGCCGATATACTCGGGGTGCGCCGCATAGCCGAGGCCGCGGGAGACAGGATGCAGGAATCCCAGCACCGCCGCAACGAAAACCAGCCCCACGAGCCCCACCAAGCGGAGCGTGGTGCTGTACACCATGCTGCCGTCTTCCTCTTCCTTGCCTCCGAAACGGAAGAGGGTGGTCTCCATGCCGAAGGTCAGCAGGGTCAGCAGCAGGGCCGTGTAGGCGTACAGGTTGGTGACGATACCGTATCCACCGCTCTCGGCAGCAATGTAATAGGTGTAGACGGGAACGAGCAGATAGTTGAGGAAACGTCCCACTATGGAGCTCAGTCCGTAGAGCGCGGTATCTTTTGCGAGGGATTTGAGATTCATGTGCTGGAATTATATGCAAATTTAATTAAATTTGTGCATTATGAAACGATATCTCCACATCGCACTTGCGTGTCTTGCCGCCGCCCTGCTGATTGCAGGCTGCGAAAACAGGAAAAAAGCCGAAGCCGAGGCGGCCGCAGCCCAGGCCGAGGCGGATTCAATCGCGGCGGTAAAAGCAACAGAAGATTCCCTCAAGATGGAAAAGAAAGTCTCCGAACTCTCACAAGAACCCGTGTTCGACATCATCACGAACCTCGGCACCATGGTGGTCAAACTCTATTCCGGCACCCCGAAGCACCGCGACAACTTCGCAAAGCTCGCAATGTCCGGCTTCTACAACGGAGTCCTCTTCCACCGCGTAATAAACGGCTTCATGATTCAGGCCGGCGACCCGCTCAGCAAGGACGAGGCACAGAAGGCCGCATGGGGCACCGGAGGCCCGGGCTATACCGTTCCGGCGGAAATCAAGCCCGAGTACAACCATAAGAAGGGCGCCCTCGCGGCAGCACGCCGGGGCGACGCCGCCAACCCGTACAGGGAGTCGTCGGGAAGCCAGTTCTACATCGTTCAGAACGAGCGCAGCTGCGCCCAGCTCGACGGGGCATACACCGTGTTCGGCGAGGTCATCGACGGCATTCCGGTGATCGACAAGATAGCCGCCGTGCAGACCGACGGCCGCGACCGTCCGCTCAGCCCGGTGAAGATAATCACCGTGAAGGTTCACGAATAACAGGCACACCAACCTATTGATTATGAAACTATTCAAACCACATCTTCTCCTTGCCCTGATCCTCGCGGCGGCGCTTTCCTGCGAGAACAACCAGGAGCAGGAAGTTCCCGATGCAAAACTTGCAGCCAGCCTCGGCAGCGCTTCCGTCTCCGCGGCGGACAACCAGATCGAGGGCACCGTCAAGGGAGTGTCCGACTGGGAAGTCAGCCTCAACAACACCTCCTGGGCCATGGTGACCAAGGGTGCGAAGCAGTCGGGAAACTTTACCGTCTCCTTCGACCCGAACAATACGGACAACGACCGCAAGGGCACCGTAGTAATTACCTCCGGGAAGCAGAAAAAGACCCTGGAGTTCACCCAGAAGAGCCG
>JAILNI010000027.1 GCA_024691765.1 Bacteroidales bacterium
GTGAGGTAGTTGGGGATGGCTTCCGTCATCCAGAGGATGAGGCTGGCCACGAAGATGGCCAGCATCGCGTAGTTTGCGCGAAGGAAGCCATCCAGCCCGAGGGCGGCGAACCGCTTCTGGGCAGAGGCGGCAAGACCCGAAGTGTCGAGGTTGTCGATGAATCCGATATGGCAGAACCAGCATATCCAGACGAAGGCGATGATGGCGAGCGGACCGCCGAGACGTGCCATCCAAACTTCGAATTTGGACTTGTTCATCTTGGGGAGCTTCTCCACCTTGTAATTGTTCATATCCAGCGGGTCGAAGGGCTTCGCCGCCTGGACTGCCGTTTCTTCTTTTGCCATATCAGTTATAACTTACGCTGTATATTTTTGCCGTACCGTCGCACACGAACCAAAACTTCTTACGGACAGTGTCCTTGCAGAAGCCCTCAGGCTTGTCGACGAAGTCTATTTTGTATTCGTGCAGGACTTTGCCGGTCTTGCTGAGCTGGGTGAGCAAATGCGTATTGGCATCTGTAATCCAGAGAGTGCCGTCTTCGCTGTCGTAGTAGATGTCGGACAGGCTCTCCGCCCCTGAGACATCGAAAGCGGTCGCCCATTTGCCGGTGGCGATGGTGTAGGTATACACGCGGAACGGGGCGCTCTGGTTGCATATGTAAAGCACTCCGTTGCCGGCCGCAATGCCTTCGAAGCCCTGATTCTCCTTTTTCCCTTCCTTCGGCCCCCCGGAGACGAGGGTGACGCTCTTGTGGTCGGAGCTGAGCTTGTAAATCTCGCGGGTGCGTTCCTCGCTGAGGTAGATCGTGCCGTCGGCAGCCATGGTTATGCCCTCCCAGTCACGGGCATCGTTAGGCTCTGCGAAGGAACGGGTTGCCTTAAGAGTGCCGTCGAGGCCGAACTCAAGCACATGGCCGTTGTCTTCCGCAACCAGCAGGCCGTCGCCGGTCTCGTTGAGGCAGATGGCTGAAAGGCCGTCCAATCCGTCCGGCCCGAGCTCCGAATACTCCTCCCCCAGCGTGTATTCTTTCACCTCGACCTGAGGGTCGTCCTGGGGGTCGGTCTGGGTGCCGGTCTGGGGGTCGCCTTCACCCTGATTAAAGGGCTCATCCCTAAGACAGGCGCTTAAGGATGAGACCATTATCAGAGATACAAGTATGGAAGTAAATCTTATTTCCAATTCTTATAGGGGTTTTTCATCAACATGGAGTTGAAGTACTTGGAGTCGCCGGTGACCTCCTCGCCAAGCCACGCGGGCTTGTCGAAAGGCTCGTTCTCGTCCTGCAGCTCGACTTCGGCCACGGTGAGGCCGTCGTTGTCGCCGTAGAACTCGTCGACTTCCCAGGTATGCACTCCGTCGGTGTTCCTGACCAGGTAGCGGGTCTTGTCGATCACTCCGGGTTCGGCGAGGTCGAGCAGCTGCTTTACCTCTTCGACGGGGATTTCCTTCTCCCATTCGAAGCGGGCCGCACCGGACGCATTGCCTATGCCCTTGACGGTGATAAAGCCCTTGTCGCCCTTGACGCGGATACGCACGGTGCGTTCGGGAACGCTGCTGAGGTACCCCTGGGTGATGCGGGTAGCCTTGAAGGCTTCGGCCTTGAAGTCGCCCTTCACGAGGAATTTCTTCTCTATTTCCTGTGACATACCACTTCGTTGGCTAAAGGTTTGTCGCTCATTCCGATCACGCGCTTGATAGCCTGGAGGTAGTTGATGTTCTCAACTCCCTCGAGACCCACGTCGGCGATGGTCTTCTTGATGTCCTCGATCTCGGTGGATTCGGAGTTGATGGTGACCACCTTGGCTCCGTTGATGAGCACGTTGCCCACTTCGCAGATGGTGTTGTTCACCATGTAGCCGAAGCGCTGCTTGTGCACGCGAACCGCGGCGAGGTCGGGATTCGCCTTCACCATGGCGATGAACTCGTCGAAGGTGTAGCTGTCCTTGGTGAGCTTGGGCATCTCAACCATGAAGGCGGGGAACACTTCCTTTTCGAGGACTTCCCTACTGATGGGGAATTCACCCTTCATGAGGGGGTTCCACTGCTCGAGGCCGTCGACGGTCTGGACGTAGGTCTTGATGTCCATCTTGCCGTCGCGGATCTTGGTGTTGTTGATGTCGTTCTTCGCAGAGATGATGTAGATCTCGTCGCTCTCGCGTTCCCATACCTTCTCGGGTACGGGAACGGAGAGACGTGCCATACGTTTGTGGGCTTCGCAGAAGCACTGGCCGAAGCTGCGGAATTCGAAGCGCGGCTTGCTCTGCTCGCCAATCTTCAGTTCTGCCATAGTGAAATCAGGTATTACTGTGCGACTGCGGTAGGAATCTCGCCCTTGTCGGCAGCGGTGTTGTTGCTAGCTCCGATGGTTATTGCCTTGAGTTTCCAGGTGGTGCCGCCATCGGTGGTGAGAGCGTAGGAATCCTCTACAGTAACTGCAAGGGTGACTTCGGCGTTGCCGTTGGCCTTCCAGCCGCGGTCGAAGGTGGAAAGAACCTTGCCGTCAGCGTCCTTAAGTTCGAGAAGGAGGCTCTTGGTAGGAGAGAAGCTGGCTGTTGATACTGAGTTAGCCACAGCGTCGATGTTTGTGGTTTCCTTCTTGCCCTTGATGACAAAGAATCCCTTTGCGGCGATCTTGTCGTCTGCAGTGCCGGTCCAGCATGCGAGTTCTTCTCCGTTCTTGAAGATGGTCACACCCTCGAGGCTGCATTCCTTGTCGCCTGCGTTGTAGAGTTCGATGCCCTTGTATCCAACGACACCGCAAACCTCATTAAGGCAAACCTTGGTGATATCGCCGGCGGCGTTATCGTCTTTGGTAACTTCCTTGTCCTTGTTGCAGGAAACGAGTGCTGCAAGTGCTATAGCAGCAAAAACAAATAACTTTTTCATGATTTAAACGTTTAAATGATTGTTAATATTTGGTATGTTCCTATTAAAAGTCGATTTCGAAACGCATTGCCACCATCTGGTAATCAACTCCTGCCTTACCAACGGTCTTGTAGGGATTCTTGGTAGGAGTGCCGTCGGCAGCGACGCCACAGGTGAACTTGTTGCCCTTTCCGGAGCAGAAGCGGTCGTTGTCGTTGTACTGCCAGTTGAGCTGAACTTTCACGTGGTCGTTGATATAGTAGTTGAGGCCGAGGGCATAAGCCATGCTGGAGCCGCCCATGATTTTCTGGTCGTTGCCTGCCAGCGCTTTGTCGGCATTGAGGTCGAGGAATTCCACGCGGCCGCAGAGTTCCACATCTCCCCATTTCTGGCCCCTCTTCACGCGGGTGAACTTGGCGCCCGCGCCGTCATAGCGCTGAGTGCCGCCGAAGAGCAGATATCCGCCTTGCACATACCAGCCAAAGAAATTCTTGCCGGTGCCGTCGGGCAGGATGGTGGTGTTGCCCATGTAGACAGCCTCTCCGCGGAAGCCCTTCCAATAACCGGCAAGTTCACCGGTGTAGCGGTAATAGTGGTCGAAGGCGAAATCACCGGTATCAATATATTTCTTGCGGTGGATATTAGTGGAGTTGCGGGCGCTGTAGCGCATCTTCCCATAAGTTTCGTCAGAGGTCTTGGGCTCGCGGTAAGATGCTGCGACGCCAAGGTGCATTCCCCAATCATCCTTGTTCCAACCGGGCTGATAGATTCCCTTGAAGGTGTAGGTGAGGCCTTCGTCCGGGCCGGCGCCCTTGCTGGATTCTTCCACAAAACTACGGGTTTCTTCACCTTCGATTTCCGGACCCATAATGCCGAGATTCAGGAACACACCCTTGCTGTAGTAGTTGGCGTTGAACCCCAGATGGCGGGAAGGGGCCAGAGCAGAGCATACCATAGGACGTTCGATGAACTGCAGGTAGCGGGAAGAGTTGTTTCTCTGAATCGAGAAGATTTCCTTAAAACTACCCACCTGGAAAGTGAATTTCTCAAAGCCTGTGTAGCGGATGATAGCATCTTTGAGTTCGAACACGCCGTTAGCCATATCCATATCCACTTCTCCATACCAGTTCTTGTCGATCTGTGCCTTGACGGCGAAACGGGCGCGGCGGACAGAGAGACCGTTGGAAATCTGCTCGTTTTGAGGGAGCCATTCGGGCTCGCCGAAGTAGATGGCGCCATCGGTCTGAACGCGGTTGTCCAGCCAAATCTTGTAGCCGGAATCGCCTTTGGAGCGGAGCACGAGGATACCGTCCTGAGCCTCAGCCTCGAGGGGGTCGATGTCCACCTTGACGCCGTACTGGTTATATTGCTCATTCT
>JAILNI010000055.1 GCA_024691765.1 Bacteroidales bacterium
CCGAAAGCAAGCATGGGGCTCGAAGGCCCGAGGCTGTCGTAGGCCGCCCAGCGTTCGTGGGGATAGGTAAGCGAAAGGCTGTCGACGGTGACCCTCAGGCGCGGAAAACTGCGGAATACGTCGAAGTGGATGCGCGAGTACGCAAGCGTGCCGTCAACAGACTCCGCCGCCGCGTCGTCCACGATCTGACGGACTTTGCGGGAGTTCAGCACTATCTGCAAAGCGGTCATAACCAGCAGGATGACTCCCGCCAGTATGGCCAGAATCCAAAGCAGCCGTTTTCCGCCCCGGGACATGTTACTTGAACTGTTTGAAGAAGTCGTTGCCCTTGTCGTCCACGAGTATGAAGGCCGGGAAGTCCTCAACGGTAATCTTCCACACTGCCTCCATGCCGAGTTCGGGGAACTCCACGCACTCGATGCTGCGGATGCTGCTCTGCGAGAGTACTGCGGCCACGCCGCCTATGGTTCCCAGATAGAAGCCGCCGTGGGCCTTGCACGCATCGGTCACCACCTGGCCGCGGTTACCCTTGGCTATCATCACGAGCGACGCGCCCAGGCTCTGGAATTCATCGACATACGGGTCCATGCGATTGGCAGTCGTGGGGCCCATGCTACCGC
The DNA here is from genome assembly GCA_024691765.1 of Bacteroidales bacterium. Lineage (GTDB taxonomy): Bacteria > Bacteroidota > Bacteroidia > Bacteroidales > UBA932 > Cryptobacteroides. The sequence goes on from JAILNI010000055.1 coordinate 621, forward strand.
AGGGATAGCCCTCCGGAGTCTTTGCCGGACCGGCGTAAAGCACCGGATGGTCCTTGAAGTAGGCCGGCATGGGTTCGCCTGCATCGATGCGGGCCTTGAGCTTGGCGTGGGCGATGTCGCGGGCGACTATGATGGTGCCTTTGAGGTTTACGCGAGTGCCGACGGGGTATTTGGTGAGTTCTGCGCGCACGGAGTCGATGCCGCGGTCGAGATTGATTTCGATGCCCTTGGGGCCTTCGCCCGGGCGGCGGAACTCTTCCGGAATGAGCTCGGAAGGATTGGCGTCGAGTTTTTCGATCCAAACGCCGTCGGCGTTGATCTTGCTCTTGACGTTGCGGTCGGCCGAGCAGCTTACTCCCATTCCTATCGGGCAGCTGGCTCCGTGGCGCGGCAGGCGCACCACGCGGATATCGTGGGCGAGGTACTTGCCGCCGAACTGGGCGCCGAGGCCTATCTTCCGGGCCTCTTTGAGTAGCTTCGCCTCAAGGTCCGTATCGCGGAAGGCACGGCCGGTTTCATCTCCCGTGGTGGGCAGGCCGTCGTAGTACTTTATGCTGGCAAGCTTTACCGTGAGAAGGTTCTTCTCCGCACTGGTGCCGCCGATTACGAAAGCTATGTGGTAGGGCGGGCAGGCCGCGGTGCCGAGGCTCTTCATCTTCTCCACCAGGAAAGGCAGCAGGGTGCCCTCGTTCTGGATGGTGGCCTTGGTCATAGGGTAGAAATAGGTCTTGTTTGCACTGCCGCCGCCTTTCGCCACCATGATGAAGCGGTACTCCCCTCCCTCCGTGGCCTCCAGGTCGATCTGTGCCGGAAGATTGCAGCGGGTGTTCACCTCGTCGTACATGTTAAGCGGGGCGTTCTGGCTGTAGCGCAGGTTCTCCTGGGTGTATGTCTCAAAAACACCGCGGCTGAGGGCCTCTTCGTCGTCGAAGCCCGTCCATACCGCCTGACCTTTCTCGCCATGGATGATGGCGGTGCCGGTGTCCTGACAGAACGGGAGCACACCCTTGGCAGCCGTCTCTGCATTGCGCAGGAACTGCAGGGCCACGTAGCGGTCGTTGTCGGAAGCCTCCGGGTCGCGCAGGATGGCCGCCACCTGCTCGTTATGGGCGCGGCGCAGCATGAACTGGCAATCGTGGAAGCTCTGCCTCGCCACGAGCGTCAGCGCCTCAGGCGAAACCTTGAGTATCCTGTGCCCTTCGAACTCCGAAGTGCTCACCAGTTTCTCGGAACCCGGAATCTTATAATACTCCGTTGTGTCTTCCCCCATCTGAAACATCGGGGCGTATTTGAATTCTTGTGCCATTATCGTGGGGTGTATTTATTCGCAAACGGGACGCACTGACTCCCCATAGAAACGGTTGTTCCAGTTACCTATGCCAATCAAGTTTCTAGACAAGAAGAAGTCTTCAGCTTTTGACGGCTCTTGGTCGCTATGGAGGCAAGAGGACCAATAGAAGCCGTTTACCCCTTTATCTCTGAAGCCGAAATCGTATCTGTGGCCGGCAACAGGAAGGAAGATGGACTTATCCGTGTAGTCGGTTTTGTTACTGGTCATAATTATGCCAGCAACCCCAGTCCCTTTATAATCGCCCGTCCATGTCCAAGTGCAGTTGTTTTTGAGTTCGGTCCATTCCTCAATTGTAGGTGTGCGCCAATTGCCGCCAAGCGCCTCACGGGCAACATCGTCGACATAGTCATAATCCTTGAACTCCATCTTATTGTCCACTGTACCATAAGAACCGACGGTATTATACCTGATCAGGGTGCTAAGTGAACCATTGCACCACTTGTACGTAGTCCAAGCGTAATTATCTTTCGGCCTTGTCTCACCCCAAGCAAAATAATCGCCATATTCCTCCGGCTTGGTGGAGCCCAGGTTACAACTGGACCATTTGACAGACAAGCCAAGGTCTACAGCCTCTACTGCGAAAGCAGTATAAGGTGCATACACAGTCAACTTGCAACTGTCGTATTTCCCGCTACCGTCCTGGGATTCGGCTTTTATAGTTGCAGCACCTTCCGATATAGCTGTGACCTTGCCAGTCTGATCTACAGTCGCTACGGATTCATTGGAAGATGTCCATTTCAACACCTTGTCTGCAGCATTGTCCGGGTTGACAGATGCTGTAAATGTAAAATCTTCTCCTTCATTGAGTAAAAGAGTTGTATTCTTATTAAGGCTAATGCTTGTTACTAACTGCGCCACCGTGATTGCGCAAGTATCTGTCTTACTTTGGTCTTTTGTTGTGACAATAATGGTTGCTACGCCGTTGCCTACGGCCTCAACGAAACCGCTGTTGGTAACCTTAGCGACATTGTTGTCGGATGAAGTCCATTCAACACTCTTGTCGGTGGCGTCGGCAGGAAGGACAGTGGGACTTAAGGTTATTGTGTTTCCTATTTTGTTGAAAGTATAATTCTTTATGTTTAAAGAAACACTTTCAACCTTTATTACATCTGTTGTGAATGGTTTCACCTCACCGTAGAAGACCATGGTGTCCAGTTTCACATATGCTTTGTACCAATACTGGGTTTTTGTGCCAAGATTAGAAAGTGATGCCGAGTATGCGTTTTCCACAATGACTTCGCCACTTAACTCCCTGGTCTGGCTGGCTTCTGATGTGCCCCAGTAGAAACCATATTCGATGTACTTATATGCAAGACTCAAATTCGAGAAGTCAAGAGTTCCGTTAAGCTTTGCACTCTTTGCTTCAATTTCCGTCGCGTCCTGCGTTGCCAGAAGGGATGATAACTCCTTCGTGGTGAACGGCTTGGTCTCTCCGTATTCATCCATGCCATTTTGGCGGACAAAACTGCGAAAATAATAGGTTGTACCGGGTTCAAGCCCTGTTATTACTGTCGAATAATTATAGTTTGAATCGGCTTCCTCCGCATCTACAATCGTAGAATTAGATGGCAGGATTCCGGACTGTTTAGAATATTGGAAACCGATTCTCAGATCCGACGACACAGAACTTTTAAAATTGGCTTTTCCTTTCAAGACAACACTGATGGCCGATAAATTGTCTGCGCCAACGGTTATTGAGACTTCCGTCTTGTTTATATCGTCCCCGCCGTCTCCCTCTCCGCTTTCGGAAGGGTTAATATTTTCGGGAGAACACGCTGCTCCCACAAGCGACAGAGCGAGAACCGCTAGAACTGAAAAACGCCTCTTCATACTTATAATTGCTTTATTATCGAATCAATACATTCCTTGACTATTTTGACGGCATGGATTGAACTTTAGCTATGGATTCAGTCCAGCCACGTTTTTGTTGTGGGGAATTGGCAAATACTATCAAAGTGCAAATACTGCAAACCAACTTTCTTCATATCAGTTATTTGTCATCAGGAAGGATTTCATGAAGGCGTCGAGGTCGCCGTCGAGGACGCCCTGGGTGTCGGCGGTTTCGGTTCCGGTGCGCACGTCTTTCACCATCTTGTAGGGGTGCAGCACGTAGGAACGGATCTGGCTGCCCCATTCGATCTTCTTCTTCTGGCCCTCGAGTTCGGCCTGCTTCTCCTGACGCTTCTTGAGTTCGATGTCGTAGAGGCGGCTCTTGAGGATGAGGAGGGCCCTCTGACGGTTGTCCTGCTGGCTGCGGGTTTCGGTGTTCTCCACCATTATGCCGGTGGGCAGATGCCGCACGCGCACGCCGGTTTCGACCTTGTTGACGTTCTGGCCGCCGTGGCCTCCGCTGCGGAAGGTATCCCACTCGAGGTCGGAGGGGTTGATTTCTATGTTGATGGAGTCATCCACAAGGGGGTAGACGAAGACGCTGCTGAAGGTGGTCTGACGCTTGCCCTGGGCGTTGAATGGGGAGATGCGGACGAGGCGGTGAACGCCGCTTTCGGCCTTGAGCCAGCCGTAGGCGTAATCGCCCTCGTACTGTATGGTGCAGCTCTTGATGCCGGCCTCGTCGCCCTCGATGAGTTCGGTGACGGTGGTCTTGTAGCCGCGGCGCTCGCCCCAGCGAAGATACATGCGCATGAGCATGGAACTCCAGTCGTTGGCTTCGGTGCCTCCGGCTCCCGAGTTGATGGTAAGCACCGCGCCGAGATTGTCGCCCTCGCCGCCAAGCATGTTGCGGAATTCGAGGTCCTCGACCTTGGCGATGGCAGCAGCGAAAGCGGCATCGACATCCGTGCCTTCCGGCTCAAGTTCCTGGAGCACGTCCACGTCGGCAGCGGCGCTGCAGGCCGCATCAAAATCGGCCACCCAGGCCTTCACGCTGCCGGATTTCTTAAGGAAAGCTTCCGCTTCCTTGGGATCGTTCCAGAAATCCGGAGCCTGGCTGCGGGCGGTCATCTCCGCCACCTGTGAGCGGCGCTCTGAGATGCGAAGAGCCTTCTCCAGCGTAGCCAGACGGGCCTTGAGTTCCTTTATTTGTTCTGCCGTTACCATCTTCGGGTCTTAATCCTACAAAAATAACGATTTCTTTGTATTATTTCATCAAAGTTTATATCTTTGCAATCCCAAAAAACGAGGGACCTTAGCTCAGCCGGTTCAGAGCGCATGCTTCACACGCATGAGGTCGGCAGTTCGAATCTGCCAGGTCCCACGAAAAATAGCCGACTCCGGTCGGCTATTTTTGTGGGATCTTTGGGACCGCCCTCCCTTACTCGACGTCGAGTTCCAGCTCGATGCGGGAAGTGTTCTTGCCGGAGGTCACGCGGGCCTCGACGAGGTGCTTTCCAGCAGCGAGGGTCACCGAAGAACCGGATACTTCGACATCATCCAGGAACCACTTTACTGTGCTGCCGGACGGCGCGCCTTCGAGTTTGAGAGGCATCGAGGAACCTGCAGTGATGCTCGCGGGCTTCACTATATAGCAGAGGTTCATGGCCACGTTGAAACTCACGGAACCGCCTGCGTAGCTGATGTCCTTGAGCTTGTAATCCATGATGTCCTGATTCCAGTCCACGGGCGAATACGAAGTGTGGCCGTTGACGCCGAAAGCGAAATCGCCTCCCTTATAGTGCAGGCCGGTGGTTTCGGTAGGATTGCCCGTATAGCCGTCGACCACGGCATCGTCGTAGTTGTAGTTCTGGCAAGCGGCCGGGATGATATAATAGCAGGGATGCTTTCCTATGGCGTTGATGCTGTTGGTGGCTTCCCATTCGTCCCAAAGTTTGAAGGCCGTATACTTGTCATCCTTGTCGGAGTACACCACTCTCGAAGATTTGTCCACGTGGTACACTATCAGGCCGGGGCCGGGAGTGTAGGCGTCCCAGCCGGAAGAACCGCGGCACTCGAGCAGGAAATACTCGCCGTCGGTTCCGGAAGGAGCCTTGTAGGCAACCCTCGAAGTCCTGGAAATGGCGGGAATGGTAACGCTGCTGGACATGGGCAGGTCGGTGGGCTCTCCCATCCAACCGAGCATCATGAGCTCTTCCGCTCCGAAGAAAGGTGGAGTGTTGCCGTTGTCGTTGTAGGAGCCTTCGCACATGGTGTCGTAGGCATATGTTCCGCCTGCATAACCGTTGTCCTCATAGTCGATGTCGTAGAAATCCGGAAGACCAAGGGAGTGGGCGAATTCATGGCAGGTGGTGCCTATTCCGCAGAGCTTTACCGGACAAGTGTACGTGTTGGTCTTTTCGTCATATGGTGCCTCCTCGTCAACATAACTCAATTCGGAAGTGCAGAAATACTTCCCGAGTTTTTTACCGTTGAAAGTTTTGCTCCTTATCTCCTGGGTACCGTCTTTCTGCTCAGACTCCTGCACATTCCACTGATGGGGCCAGATACTGTCTTCCGGGCCGCCCTCCGCTTCGTTCATGCCGGCATAATACATGAGTATCATGTCGATATAGTCGTCACCGTCGTTGTCGAACTGACTGAAATTCTGGGTAGAACTCAGTTTTTTCACTGCGTCGTAAAGGGCAAGTTCCGGGGCCTTGTCGTCCTGCCCCACGTTCTCCCCGTAATAAGCCATGTTATTGTCGAGAGTCACTTTCGGGAGCACTACAAACTCCGGGGTGTACACTCCGTTGGAGTTGTCTTTGTAGAAATCCAGTACTGAACCCTTTGACGAATAGCCGGGCTGGCTGAGGAGATTGGCGAAGGCAGTTTCAGGAGTATCCGAATAAACATTTCCGTTGTACGTAACACTGTACGTTACCGTCCTACCGGTAAGATCGTCGTAATACGATTCCTCATAGGTATAGGAACTCTTGAACTTCACATCCTTGAATTCTATCAGGATTACGGGTATCTTGGGGCTGCCGGAAATGGTTTTCGGAGCTTTTCCGCGCACGCGGCGCATGTTGGCGGCACTGCGTTTCGCCATGGCGGCCTTGCGTCTTGAAGCCACGGTTCCGGAGTCAACCGGACGCAGGAAACCGTCTTTTCCGCGCTCCAGCACCTGGCCGGAACGGTCGACATATGCATGGCCGAATTCATCGCCGACGAGACGTATCTCAATCACGGTTCCGTCGGGCTGGGTGCGCTTGAACCATCCAGGACGCGCGGGTATTGCGAACACCGAAAGGCTTGCGAGCGCCAGCAAAAGGGATATTATGATCTTCTTCATTTCAATTACTTTTTAACGATGAACCCGTCGCCCGCGGAAGTCTGGAGCCAGAGAAGGGCCCCGTCTTCCTTGACAACCGCAACATTGTAGCTGGCGGAATCGCCGCCGAGTGACGAAACGGTCCTGTAGACAAGGGTGAAGTTGTTGCCTACCACAGCCGTTTCCGGGATGCCGGAGAACTCCGCAGCGGAAGTGCCGTCGGAAGCGACGATGCCGAAGCGGACCTTACCGTCGGTGTAGCTGCGCGACAGCTGGGCCTGGCCGGCCTTGTAAGTGAATGAAGAACCGGTCTTGGGGTAGAAACCGGGAACCGTGGTGTCCAGGAACGCGGCTTCGCCAGCAGACACCTGGACGGGAGAGGCGGACGTCATGTCCACGGTGAGTTCGGAAACCATTCCGGAGGCGTACTGGCGTCCCTTCGGGAGAGTGACTGTCCTGGAGACACTTCCGGCACTTCCGGTGACGGTTACCGTGAGCTTCTTTTCAGACATGTCCACGGGTGCGCAGGCTATCCACTGATCGGAAACCGAAGTGGTGACGAGCCGTACCGAACGCGACGCTTCCCTGGAGGAGAAGCTGCCGTCGGCGAGGCTATAGTACCAGTCGCCGGCGAAGGGCACGCTGCAGGTAAGGTCTATCGACGCGACCGTTCCCACCAGCGACGGCACGTTCTCGAGGGTGAGCCTGAGATACGCCGTAAGATGGGAGAACATGAAGGAAACCGGATCCGGAAGGGTGGCGGTTTCGGAGGTGGACGCGCCTATGATGATGGCCTTGGGGTCCGGAGTGGAAACGCCCGGAGTCTGCAGCCACGGAATGTTCAGGAGCCATGCTTTCCTGGAAGCATTCAGGTCCTTCACGGAAGCCGCGGGGCTCACCGCATAGAACTTATAGTTTTCGGCCGCGGTGAAGCTGCCGCTGAAAGTGGCGGTAGTCTTGTTCCCGGAGGGCACTGCCGCGAGGGTCTGCCACCCGTCGGCGTTGAGCGAAACGGCAACGGCGTCGGAATCGGTCCAGCGGACGGGATAGTAGCCGGAGGCGTTCTGCGCTGCGAAAGCCGTCCTGCTGGCAGGCGCGCCCGCCAGGAAGTTGACCGTAACGGCGTCGCCGGGCTTCACTGCCGTCTCCTTATAATCGTTCTTGCAGGAGGCGAACGCCAGCACTGCAAGGACAGTCATAATCAGTCTTGATGTTTTCATAGTCTCTTATGTATGCGTCTTTTAATCAGATGGTCGTTGTATCCGGGAGTGCCGTCATCGATGTCGCCCTCGGACGCCGGGCCCTGGGTGAGGTTAATCTCGAAACTGGCGGTCTCCACGGCCTCATTGGTCGTTGAAACTGTGATAACGGTGCTCCGCGGCTCAGTGGTAGTGTTGGCGGAGAAGCTCACGGTGACATCGGCCGGGCCGGTTCCGCTCGTCTTGCTGAGGGTGAAGTCGGTGGTATTGGACAACGCAGCGGCCCATTCCACCGAAGGTGATGCCACGACGCTGAAAGAAGCGCTCGTCGCCTTGGGCCCCGGCTGGAGAACCGTAGTGCTCACTCCGAAAGCAGGCTTTGCCGACGATGCAGGCTGCCTGTACATCTGTACGGCCTCCTGTCCGCTCTTGTAGAAACGGAAACGCATCTGGTCGGATTGAGAGTTGAACCTCAGGCTGCAAGAGTTTGAAGAAACGATATCGGCGTTGCCTCCGGAGATGGAAACGGAGAGCGGTGCCGGACTCTCGGAAGTTGACAGGCCGTTCTTGGAACCCGTCCAGTCGATGTAATAACCGGCCGCGGCCTTGAGGCTTCCGTTCGACTTGTCATACCAGAAAGCGCTGTTCTCGAGACCTTCGGCGGCCTCTATCTTTCCGTTCTTGACTTTTACGCTCTTGGTATTGTTGGCCTTGTCTATCTGGTCGGCTTTCCTGCTGCCGTCGAAAATGACGGAGCCGCCTTCATAAGCGATAAGGTACCATCCGGAAGTGAGGTCCGAAGAGGACGTCACCTTCTTCCAGCTTTCGTCATCGTCGTCATCGCCCGAACCCGAGCCGGCGGCCTGACGTATCTCTATCACTTCTTCCACATATTCGGCGTCCTCGTTTTCATTGAGGTCTTCCCAGGATGCCATGACATAGAAATAAGCTACCCTCGCTTCGCCGTCGTTGGGCTCCACGACTATCCTCACCGCATCATCCCCTATGTCTTCGAAATCCACCCATTCGGCAAGGTCGAAGAAGTCTTCTCCCTCCCAGTCCACAAACCAGTAGGTGGCATTGGTGGTTATGGACACGTCCTTCGAGCCTCCTTCAGCGGTGAACTCCAGTTTGCCAGCCCCGAGTTTCAGGGTAATCTCACCTCCCGTGGCGCTGCCTGCCGCCTGCCTTACGGGGATGACGGCTTCTGCATTGCCTCCGGCGGTGGACACCTCGGCCTTCAGCCAAGCCACCCTCTCTGCACCGGTGGTATTGGGAGTAGCGCTGAGCTCAAGCTTGGAATGCTTGCCACTCGCGGAAAGCCAGTCGGATTTATCGGAGAACTGCTCGTCGGCGCCTATCGATACGGATACCGAAGATGCGTTGACGAGGAGGATGGTGATCGTCTGCTTGCCGCCTTCCGCCATGAAGTTGATCTCTTCCACCGGGAAGGAGACCGACGGAACCGACGGAGTGTTCTTTACACACGACAGCGCCAGCAGTCCGAAGACCGCCGACACTGCGAAATATCTCAATAGTCTCATATTCTGTTTTTATTCAGTTGCTTTTTTAGCCGCCCTGCGGTCCTTCAGGTTGAAGAATCCGGCCACGGAGAGGCCCGCGATGATGTGCCATATGCCCCACCAGGCGGTGATTACCAGCATGCCGCCGGGAACTCCGTTGGGATAGCCGGGCATGAAGTCCGCGAAAATCTGGTTGGCGCCGAGCATGAGGGCGAGGCCAAGGCCGCTGTTCTGTATGCCCGTCTCTATGGTCATTGTGCGACGGTCGCGCTCGCCCACCCTGAACAGGCTCGCAGTGCCGAAACCAATGCTGAGGGCGAGGGCGTTATGGATGAGGACGACCAGGAAGATGTACTTCACGCACTGCATGAAGGCGGCGATGTTACCCATGAACGACAGTACCACCATCGCCAGGAAGAAGATGATGCTGAACCACTGGAAGGGTTTCTTCATCTTTTCGGCGGTCTTCGGGAAGAAGTGAGCGGTGAGTATGCCGAGGGTGAGCGGGATGCCGAGCAGTATGACTATGGTCTTGAACACATCCCAGAAGGGAATGTGGAGGTTCGGCACCTGGCCGAGGTCCTGGAGCATGGCAAGGACCTCCGGGCTCGCAACCTTGATGTAGAGATTGCCGTAGAACCAGAAGTTGAACGGGGTCATGAACATGGCCAGCGCCGTCGAGATTGCAGTAAGGCTCACGCTGAGCTCGATATTGGCCTTGCTGAGGCTCGAAATGAAGTTGCTGATGTTGCCGCCGGGGCAGGACGCCACCAGTATCATTCCCATCGCCATCGAGAAGGAGATGGCCGGCCCGAGAACCCAGGTCAGCAGGAAGGTGAGCAGAGGCAGAAGCACGAGCTGGCAGAGCATTCCGAGCAGCACCGATTTGGGCTTGCGGAACACGTCTACGAAGATACGGGGCTTGATGCCGAGCGCCACTCCGTACATAACGAAGGCGAGAATGATGTTTATGGTATTCATTCCGCCGTTATTGAGGGTAACGACGATTGAATCGATTTTCTGTGCAATCTCAAGTGTCATGGTCATCAGTTTTAAAAACTGTGCAAGTTACGAAAAATATGCGTATATTTGAACATCTGAAACGCACGCGCGCATGAGAAATGATGGCAGAGTCTCCGAAAACAGCCGCAGGATAGCCCGCAACACGGCCCTCCTGTATGTCAGGATGACGGTACTGCTCATCGTGGGACTCTACACCTCGCGCGTGGTCCTGAATGCCCTCGGGCAGGACGATTTCGGGGTGTACGGAGCCGTCGGCGGGGTTGTCGCCCTCTTCGGCATACTCACCGGCTCGGTTGCGGGCGCAATCAGCCGTTTCATGGCCTTCGAACTGGGCAAGGGCGGCAAGCGGATGGAGGAAGTATTCTCCACAACCGTCTTCATCCAGCTCATCCTGGCCCTTGCGGTGCTGCTTCTGGCCGAAGGCCTCGGAGTATGGTTCCTCAACGCAAAAATGGTCATCCCCGAAGGCCGCATGGGCGCCGCGAACCTGGTGCTGCAGTGCTCCATCCTCATCTTCCTCCTGAACATGCTGGCCGCCCCCTACAACGCCGCCATCATCGCCCACGAGAAGATGGAAGCCTTCGCCTACATCAGCATAGCCGAGGCGCTGCTCGCACTGGGAGCCGCCCTTGCCACCCGTTTCGTCGGAGCCGACAAACTCAAACTCTACGCCCTGCTCATGCTGGCGGTGGCGGTGCTGGTGCGTTTCCTCTACGCCGTCTACGCAAAAAAGCATTTCCCCGAATGCCGCTTCAGGCCGGGCAAGGTAAGCCGTCCGATAGTGAATGAAATGGGCTCGTTCGCGGGCTGGAACTTCCTCGGCAACGGCGCTTATGTGCTTAACGCCCAGGGCATCAACATACTCTTCAACATCTTCTTCGGGGTGAGGGTGAACGCTGCGCGCGACGTGACCGTCAAGCTCGACGGCAACATGACCCGCTTCATCGGCAACATCACCACCGCCATCCAGCCCCAGATCAACAAGAGCTACGCATCCGGCAACCTTTCGTACATGTACGAGCTGGTATGCAAGGGGGCGAGATATTCCTATCTGCTTTATTTCTTCTTTGCCTTCCCCATCATACTTGAGGCGCCCGAACTGCTGAGGCTCTGGCTGGGTACCGTTCCCGAGCATGCCGCGGCCTTCGTGCGCATAGCCATGCTCGCCTCGCTCTTCACCGCCATGGGCGCCCCCTTCGCCCACGCCGTGTACGCCACCGGCAAGCTGAAGGCCTATGAGATTGTGGCTTCGGCTACCACCGTGCTGGCCTTCCCGCTGGCGTGGATTGCCTTCAGGTTCGAGGGCTCGCCGGAAGCCGCCTACTGGATTATGGCAGGGGTGATACTGGCCGTTTTTGTGGAAAGGATTGCCTTTGCCTGCGCGCAGACCGGCCTGAGTGTCAAGAAGATACTTTCCGATGCGGCGGCCGGGTCGCTGCTTGCAAGCGCCGCTGCCTCGGTGGCTCCCCTGCTGATATTCTTCCTCATGGAGCCGTCGACAGCCCGCACCCTCTGGGTCGTGCTCTCATCCTTCGTTTCCACGGCGGCATTCGCCTTCCTCCTCGGAACTACCGCAGGAGAAAGGGATGCGATAAAAGCTTCGGTAAGGAATTATTTCCACCAGGCGCGGAAGCCGTGATACGGCACCCTTTCGCTTTCGGGCGGAAGCACCATGTAGTCGCCGTAAATGGCCCTCAGGTATAGGTCGAAATCCTTCGGAGCCTTGAAAGACCTCCCTTCGAATTCAATATCTACGAAGTTCTCGAAGACTTCGCGCTTCATGCGAGGAGTGCCCCAGTCGGGAAAAGTCAGCTGGTCGCACAGTTGAGCCTCATCGAAAGGCAGGGCCGTAGCGAGACTGCGTATGCGGCGCTGGATTGAACTGATGCTCACGAAAGCCAGGGAAGCCTTTATTCCGAGGGCCTTGAGCCAGGTCACGAAGCCCTGACGGAACTTGGCGGAGAGACGGACGTTCTTGAAATAGAGGTCGTGGTTGAGTTTGCGGAGTCCTGCACGCAACTTTGCGTATTCCGCGTCGCCCGAGGGAGCCCCGTCCATGGGGAAGACGTCCACCTTTACGCCCAGGCGGAACGGCCCGTGCGAGAGATTGCTCTCCTCGAGGACGGTGCGCGTGTCGCACACATTGGCATAAGGGGCGTAGTAGCGCGGATCCAGTTCCGGAGCGAAGACCTCGTAATCCGCTTTCCAGCCGTTGAAATGCCTTACGAAAAACTCATAGTCGGGTCTCGGCATGCCGAGGTCGATATCCTCGTCCCAGGGTATGTATCCCTTGTGCCTCACGGCACCCAGAAGCGTCCCGTAGTGAAGGAAACAGCGCAGCCCGTTTTCGGCGCAGAAAGCGTCCACGGCGCAGGCGATTTCCAACTGAATGGCTTTCATCTCCTCTGTTCCTATCTCTCTCATTTCCAGGGTTTTGGGAAGATTTTGAGTTTCTGGCGGCGGAGCCACTGGTAGAAGGGTTCGCCGAAGAGGCGGATGATAAACTTGCGCGACACGCTCACCGGGGTCTTTTCCGTCCAGCTGCCCATGAAATGGTGGATGGTGACGGTGCGCGAAGTCTTTTCGAGTTTGCGCGTACGTGCGCTGAGGGGGCAGAAGACGTCTTTGGGATAGATGGCGATGAGCCCGGGGAAATCCTGGAAAGTGTTGTCTCGCCTCAGGCCCTTCTCCACCATGTAAGCGGTGATGAGGGCGACGTTGGTGGTGAGGTCGGGGCTGCCGTCCGGCAGGAGGAAATGACGGCCTTCGTACACGGCCAGGTTCTCCTTCGCCCACACGCTGCCTTTTTCGGCCGCCATGATGCCGGTGGGAACGTCGGTCTCGTTCTCAAAACCGGAGAAAGCCGGATGCGAAAGGAATGCGTCGAGGGGTTTCAGCACTTCCACGTCGGTATCCATATACACGCCGCCCTCAGTATAAAGGGCGTAGAGCCTCACCACGTCGGTTACAAACGCAAACTTGCGGGCCTGGTACGCTTCCTGGGCATACGGATACAGCGAAAGGTCGAAATTGTCTTCGTTCCACTCTTTTATCTGCCAGTCGGGAAGATGCTTCTTCCAGGAGGCCATACACTTCTTTGCGAGCTCCGGCATAGGGCCCCTTCCAAACCAGCAGTAATGGATTACCTTGGGTATCATGTTGCGAGTTTGGGCAAAAATACTAAAATTTCCCGTGCCGGCCTTTCGTCCGAAAAGAAAAACTGACTAAATTTGCGGTATGGCAGTGATAGGCATAATGGATTCCGGTTGCGGCGGGCTCAGCGTCCTTCGTGAAATACGAAAGGCGCTCCCCCGGCAACGCTACATCTATTACGCCGACAACGCCAACTGCCCCTACGGCGAAAAGAGTCCGGAATTCATCCAGGACAGGCTTCACGCCATCACCGACATGTTCCTGCAGCTCGGTGCATCCGCAGTGGTGCTGGCATGCAACACCGCCACATCGGCCGCCATCGAGATGCTTCGCGCAAGCTACGACATCCCGTTCGTAGGCATGGAACCGGCAGTCAAGCCCGCGGCGCTCGGAACCGTTTCCGGAGTTGTCGGGGTGCTCGCCACCGCCGGCACCCTCAAGGGCAGCAAGTATCTGGCCGTCAAGGGCCGTTTCTGCGACGGAGTCCGCGTAGAGGAAAGGGTCGGGCAGGGTTTCGTGGAACTTGTGGAAAAGGGTGAGCTGAACGGTCCGGCTGCAGAGCAGGTCGTCCGCACTTCGCTTCAGCCTCTTCTCGACGAGGGCGCCGACCGCATAGTCCTGGGCTGCACCCACTATCCCTTCCTTCTGGAAACCCTTCGCAAGGTCGCCTCGGAGCTCGGTCATCCCGACGTCGAATTCATTGATCCTGCTCCCGCAGTTGCGCGGAGGCTGGTCGACGTGCTGCAACAGGCGGGCATCCCCTCCGAAGACGAAAATCCCGGGACCGAGCTGTTGAGCTCCGGGCCCCGGGAAAATCTGTTGAAGCTGGCGGCTTCTATTTAAAAGCCTTTACGACTGCATCTGTCCGAGGACCTCGAAGTAAGGTACCCCGTCGGTTACCGTCATCCGGTAGATGGTGTCGTCCACCTTGTAGTACTCTTTGCCGTCGGAGAGGGTTACCATGTCGTAGTCGTCGGGAAGGGCCTTGATGAGGGCGCCTGCGGGCGGTACTATGGTCTTGTACTGGCCGTCGGAGCCAAGTACGAAGAACACTCCGTCGTCGTAGTAGTACTCAGAGTCGGCTGCCGCATAACTCTGGATGAGGCCGAGCTTGGTCGCCAGGTTGTAGGACGCCATAGCCTTGAGGGTGTTCATGTCTACCGTGGGTTCGGAGGCCTGGGCAGCCCCCTGCTGGATGGCTGAGTTCTGCTCCGCGATGGTAGCGTTCTGCTGGGCTATCGTGGCGTTCTGCTGTGCGATCAGCGCGTTGTTCTCGGCTATAATCTTGTTCTGCTCCTGGATAGTACTGTAATTGCTGTTCACAGTGGTATAGCTGCGATACACGTTGTTGTAGTACGAGAAGCGGATTATGTCAAGTTCAAGGTCATACAGGTCGCGGGCGAAACCGTAGCCGTAAGGCGGACGGCAGACGATGTAGTAGCCACCGTACCAGCGATACCATATGTCGTTGTAGAAGTAATAGTCGATTCCCCAGTAGCGTACCCTGCGGTAGTGGGGCAGATAGTGTACGCGATATCCGTAGTAGTGGGGATGCGAATGAGCGTAGAAGTGTCCGGGACGGTGCCAGTCCATGTAAGGACGGTCCTTCGGATGCACCCTCTTGCCGCCGCGGTCGAAGCGGACGTCGTTCGGGCCCTGGGTCTGACGGTCGTAGCTGTTGGTGGGGTTCATCCCGCGTCCGCCGTGGACGCTGCCTCCGGCATTCGAGGTTGCTCCCCTGCCGCGGCCGTTGTTGCCGTTGTTATGGCCGCGATCATTGGTGGCGCCGCCGTGGCCGTTGTTGTTGCCCTGGCCTACGCCGGGGTTGTTTCCATGGCCGTTATCGTTGCCATGGCCGTTGCCCTTGCCGTCGCCGGGTTTGGTGCCGTTATCCTTCTCGTTGCCCCTGGTGCTTACAGACCCGGAGGTGGCACGGGTGGAGGAAGTGGTGCCGGTGCCGGACACGGTGTTGGTGGTGCGGGTCGAGGATCCGCGGGTAACGCCGGTGCTGCGGCTTGAGGTGGAACTCGAGGAGACGCTGGAGCCGGTGTTGCGGCTGGAGGTCGTGGTGACGCTGGATCCGGTCGAGCGGGAAGAAGTGCTCTTGGTGCTGCTGGAGACGGTGCCGCCAACCGACCTTGAAGCGGTTGAGCTGCTGCTGCCGACACTGCCGCTGCGGGAAGAGCTGCTGCTCGAACGGGAAGAACTGCTCACGCCGTAAGAGCGGCCGGAACCGCCGGAACTCGAACGGGTACTCGAACTGCTGCTTGAGCTCGAACGTGCGCTGGAGCTGCTGGAGCGGGAACTAGTGCTGCTGCTTGAACGCGAGGAGCTGGACGAGCTGCTTGAACGCGAGGAGCTGCTGCTGGAGCGCGTGGAGCTGCTGGAGCTGCTGCCGCGGGAGCTGCCGCCGCGGGAGCTGCCGCCGCCGCGGGTCTGGGCACCCATGTCCACCGACGTAAGTGCAAGAGCCATAGCTGCTAAGGCTGCGAGCGATATTCTTAAAACTCTATTCATAGTGTTGCGTATTTTGGTTTCTCTGTGTTATTAGATGCAAATTTAGCGAAAAAGTTGAAAATCTCCGCTATCTGTTGGGGGGACCTAACACGTTTCGGGGCTGTTTCGTGTTCACCCCCGGGGTTCGATACGGGGGGTTAACACGTTTCGGGCGGTTTTCGTGTTAGGTCCCCGGTTTTCGGATGGGGGCAGACGAGGGCTACTTACGTTTTGTGCCGTTTTTGTGAGTGGCCCTGCTAACGGCTGTCGCGGATGCGGGGTGCAAGGACGGCGGTGACTGCCACGGTGGCAAGGCAGCAGATCATCACCAGCACGAAAAAGCCGGTGTAACCGAGGGCCTGCTGCAGCCATCCCGCGAAGAAACCAGGAACCATCATGCTCAGGGCCATGAATGCCGTGCAGATTGCATAGTGGCTGGTCTTGTAGGCGCCGTCGCTGAAATACATCAGGTACAGCATGTAGGCCGTGAAGCCGAAACCGTAGCCGAACTGGTCGAAGGCGACGCAGAGGTACACCACCCAAAGCTGCGACGGCTGGGCCATAGCCATATAAAGGTACACCGCGCACGGGAGCGCCAGGCTCAGGGCCATGGGCCACATGGCCTTGCGCAGGCCAACCCTCGCAGCGAAGATTCCTCCGAGAATGCCACCTATCGTGAGAGCAATCACTCCAACGGTACCGTACACCAGGCCGCTTTGCGTGGTGCTGAGGCCGAGACCTCCGGCCGATGCCGGATCCAGCATGAACGGGGTAAGCATCTTGACCGAGAGGGCTTCCGGCAGGCGGAACAGCAGCATGAACGCCAGCGCCAGGCCTATGCCGGGTTTTGCGAAGAAGGTTCCGAAGGCCGCCCAGAAAGAGCGCGGCTGGTCCTGGTTGCCGTGAGATTGTTGTCGGGAATCCGGGCTTTCCGAATGCGGCAGGAAGCGGAAGTGCCAAAGGCTGAGCAGCGCCAGAAGGGCTGAACTGCCGAGAAGCGTGAGGGACCAGGCTTTAGGGATGGTGCCGAGCCGCTCCTCGAGCAGGCCTGCCACCACCACTATCACCCCCTGGCCGAAAACGCTCGATATCCGGTAGAAGGTGCTTCGGATTCCCACGAAGAGGCTCTGCTGCCTGGAATCAAGCGCGAGCATGTAGAAACCGTCCGCCGCAATATCGTGGGTGGCGGACAGCATGGCGCCTATATAGAACAGTACAAGTGCCGGGATAAAGGGCCCGACCGGAGCAGGAGCCGCTCCCCCGGAGGCGACCGGCCCCCCTGCGACAGTATGCGGCAGCGAGAAGGCAAGGGCTGCGAAGCAGGCCACGAGAAGAGTCTGCATGGCGAGGATCCACCAGCGCTTGGTGCGCACCACGTCGACAAGCGGACTCCAGAGGGGCTTTATCACCCAGGGTAAATATAATAAGGAGGTGAGCGCCGCGAGCGAAGCGTTGTCCATCCCGAGGCGCTTGAACATGGTGACCGACACCACGTTCACCAGGAAGTACGGGATACCTTCGAAGAAGTAGAGCGTAGGCACCCAGGCCCAGGGGGATCCAGCTTTAGTCATCCGCCGAAACTATTTCAGAACCGGGATAGTAGTGCGACAGGATCTCGGCGCAGGAGCGGCCTTCGGAAGCCATGACGGCGGCGCCTATCTGGCAGAGGCCGACGCCGTGGCCCCATCCGCGGCCGCGCAGCACGCATTCGTCACCCTCCCACGAAACGGTGAAGGCGGAACTCTTGAGATGCGACTCGCTCAGCGCGTGGCGGACGGCCAGCTCGCGGCCGATGACCAGGCTGCGCTTCGAACCCACGATGCGGAGGGTCTTGATTCGGCCGGACGGCCCCGTCTCCACAGGCTCGAGAGCCTTTATCTTCCCGAAATCGATGCCGGTACGGCGGGCCACCAGATCGGAAAGCTCCGCCCTGGAGTAACGCACCTCCCACTCGAAGTAGTCGGTTGTGGGGAGGTCGTAATCGTTCAGCACCCGGCGGAGAAGTTCCGGCTTCGCTTTGCCGCACCAGGGGTCGTCGACGCTGGCGAGGTAGGGTTTGTCGCCACCTTCCCAGCAGGTGCTGAAGATCTCGGTGCGGCCTCCGCAGCACTTCGAATAACGGGTGTCGCACACCTCTCCCTTATAGCTGAGAACCTGCCCCCATGTCTGGTCGATCGCATCGCGGACCGAACTGCTGCCCGCACCGTCGAGGCCCTGGTAGCGCTGGCAGTGATCGTCGGCGCACACGTCGAAGCCCTCATGCGAAGCAAGGTTGTTGGCAAGCCAGCTCCGGGCTATGATGGCGTGGGCCTTGAGGAACTCCAGCGGAGCCTCGGAACGCATCTCGCTGCTTATCACGCTGAGAAGGTAATCCTCTGTGCCAATGCGGTTTACGGCACGGATGCAGTCGTCTTCCACTATGAAGCTGAGGCGGCCGGCGAACCTGCGGGTCACCTTCTGCTGCCAGTGGAAATCTATGCCGATTGGAACGTCGTAAAGAATGAATGTCGGTTCGGCGAAGAGGGTCGAACGGGTAACCGCATCGAAGGTGAGGCTGTCGTAGAGGGCACCTCCGTAGTTGATGCGGCCGTCGCAGAAGGACACCCTCTGCGGACCCGCGCCGTCGGAAATTATCTCGAAGCGTATCTCCTTGGCCGCCATGATGCCCACGTCGATGAACTTCTGCTTGCGGGTGAGGCGCCACACGACCATGCGGTCCTGCTCTTCGGAGATGGACACCTCGTCTATCATCTCGGTGAGCAGTTTTTCGTTGATCTTCGCGAAATCCTCAGGCTTGGGGGCCACGAAGAAAGCGCCCATCTCGGCAGCTCCGGGGCTCATCGTGAGATGGTCGGCCCCCTTGCTCCAGTAGTGGTGGCTGCGGAACTCCGAACGGAGGACCACCATGGTGCGGAACTCTCCGGCATTGTACCAGCAGTAGAGGTTGAATCGCGGTTCCCCCTCCCCTTCCCGGCGCGGCGAGCATTCCAGCAGACGGTAGGCCAGTTTTGCCATCGACTTCTGGGTAGTGGCCTTCATCACGTAGATGCCGCGCGTGTAACCTTCGTATTTATAGAGACTTGCGTCCTGCACGCCGGCTATTGCCGGACCCGGGTTGTCGAGGAATGCGTCCACGTTTGCCTCCAGCGGAAGCACTCCCCTCGGGCAGGCCTGGAAGTGCAGATGGTCGGGTGCGGATGCGCCGCTCACCGGGCCGTTGTAATAGACCGTATACTCCGGAAACGAGCGTGCGAAGAGCAGCATGTCCGGGAAGTGGTGCCATATGGTCTGGGGAAGATGGCAGTCGCGCGCGATGACCAGATGGTTGCGGAAAATCGGATAGGGGTTGATCTGGATATTGTAGGAACGGCCTTTCTTGCCTTCGTACTTGAGGTGGAACTGCTCCTTCGGGCGGTTTTCGGGGCAGAGGAAGCACTTTCGTGCAGATATTGCCGCAGCGTCGATTTCGGCCGTGGACGAGGCGATCCGACAGGGGTTCATCTGCACCTTCACCTTTTGTCCGCCCACCGTAAACTCCTTGTATTCAGCCGATTTTACCAGCCTGAAGTTGGCAGCCGCAAGGGGCCACACCGACAGCTGGTCGCTTATGAATTTATTGATGTCGCTCATGGCTTACAGAAGTGAGAGGAGTTGTCCGGAGATAAGGTCGAATTCGTGAAGGAAGGCCGGGGTGAAGCTGTCTTTCGGGGCCTTGCGGATTTCGTCGAAGGTCCACCAGCGGGCGTCGGCGACTTCGGGTCCGGCAGGCTTGGGCATGTCGGAGACTATCGCCGCATAGAGCACCACCAGCTCCTTTTCGCGCT
The DNA here is from genome assembly GCA_024691765.1 of Bacteroidales bacterium. Lineage (GTDB taxonomy): Bacteria > Bacteroidota > Bacteroidia > Bacteroidales > UBA932 > Cryptobacteroides. The sequence goes on from JAILNI010000055.1 coordinate 20,354, forward strand.
GGTTTTCATAGATGTCGGTGCCGAGGAAGACGGGATTGAAGTCGGACAGGCGGAGTTCTTCGCGGGCTTCGCGGAAGAGGGCCTCGTCGGGCTGTTCGCCGTAGCCTATATGGCCGCCCACCGCAGTGTCCCAGCAGAGGGGCCAGGTGTTCTTGGTGGCGCTGCGTTTCTGCAGGAAGATCTGCTCGCGGCGGTTGATGATATGCATGTTCACCACTGGGTGCAGCAGCATGCCGCCTCCATGGCACAGGCTGCGCGGGGCGATGCCGGTCACGATTCCCGATGGTTCCACTATGGGAAGCAGTTCGTCGCGGGAGCCTGCCTTGCGGCCGACAAGGGGTGCGGGTTCACTTGGGTAGACCAGGGAGAACATGCCGTCAGTAATTGATTATGCGGAGTTCTTCCGGGGTGTAGAGGAGGGTGTCGATGAAGTCGGGGGCGACCTGCACCAGTATCATGAACGCGGCTGCGACGAAGGCGGCGACGGCGACGAGCAGCAGCGGTGCGAGCCAGACCCACTTGCTCACCGGCTTGCGGCGGGCCCTGCGTTCGGCGCGTTCTGCCTTGCGGGCGGCGCGGGCCTCTTCGCGAGCTGCCTTGCGGGCGGCGCGATCTGCCTTGCGGGCGGCGCGGGCCTCTTCGCGGGCTGCCTTGCGTTCGGCTTTCGCGGCCTCCGGCGCCGGCGCGGCTTCAGGGGCTTCTGCGGCTTCCGGTTCTGCCTTCGCGGCTTCCGGCTCCGTCGATACCGGTTCGCCGGCCAGCTCCACTATCTCGTCGGGAGCGGATGCGGCCGCCGGTTCCGCGGCGGGCGCCGGCTGCGGCTCCGCGCCCTGCTCTGCCTCGGGAGCCACCAGAATATCCGCCAGCGATTCCACCACATGGTGAAGCTCGGCGGGGTTTTCTTCGTGGTTCTTGAGACTTACAGGCTCAAGGCCGAAGCCCTCCGGGTAGATATCGAGAGTCTCGTCGGTTATGAAGAATATGTTGTTCTGACGGGTGGCCCTCAGGCGGCCGAGCCCCGGGAAGACGACCGTTTTACGGTCCATCAGCACCTTCTTCGTGCCTTCCAGGAAATGTTGAAGAAGCGCCCTCGCCTGGTCGCTGTCTATGCCGTTGCTCGTTGCGTAAAGCTCCACCAGGGAGTCGTCGGTGACGGTTCCGGGAACGAAGGTGACGCGCTTGTAGGGAGGATTGATGGTATAGCCCCTGTCCGAGAAACTCGCCGGGACGAACTCCGAGATGAAGGTTCCCAGCCCCGGAAGCCCAACCTCTGGGCGCTCCCGGACCAGTTCTCCTACCATTTTGGACAGCAATTCTATATCCATCTTCGCGTTCTGCGCAGGCGCGATATGCCCGCAACCCACAAATATAGCAAAAATTGCCGGATAAGTTGCAATTACCCCACCCGGGTCAACGGAACGATTATTATTGCTAACTTTGTGCGTTATGAAAAGATTTCTCCTTTTTGCGGCGGGGCTGCTGTGCCTGGTGGCATGCAGCGGGGCCGGAAAGTATGCCAACAGGGCCGAGGCTATCGCCGCCCAGATCAAGAATCCCAATTCCAAATACGTAGTGGTCGCCTGCCATCGCGGCGACTGGCGCAACTGGCCTGAGAACTCGATTCCGGCCATCGAGAGCGTGATAGCCATGGGGGCCGACATTGTTGAGATAGACGTCCACATGACCGCCGACTCGGTGCTCGTGCTCTGCCACGACAGCAACGTCAAGCGCACCACCAACTTCTCCAAGGTCTTCAGGGGCAAGCCCGACAAGAGCGCGAAGGTGTGCGACCTCACCCTCGAGGAGATCAAGTCGCTGAGCCTCCACCGCATGCACAGGGCCGCCGTCATCGACACCCTCCGCATGCCTACGCTGCGGGAGGCCCTGGAGTGCACCAAGGACCGCATCTGCGTCAACATCGACAAGGGTTTCGACTACTACGACGAGGTGCTCAGGCTCACCGAGGAGCTCGGCGTGACCGACCAGGTGCTCATCAAGAGCGGCAAGTCCCTCGAGAAGGTTGCCGAGAGGATGTCGCCTTACGAGCACAACATGATGTACATGCCCATCGTGAACACCCAGGGCGGAGGCAGGGCGCTGTTCGAGACGTACATGGAGCAGGGAGTCGTGCCTCTCGCGTATGAGGTGTGCTGGAGGAGCAACGAAGACGGCTCTTTCGAAGATGTGTGCAGGAGAATCATCGAACAGGGTTCCAAGATCTGGGTGAACACCATCTGGGCCTCGCTATGCGGAGGCGACGGAGGCGACGACGATGCCGCCTACATTGCCGGCGACCCGGGAGAGGTGTACGGAAAGTATCTGGACCAGGGCGTTTCGATGATCCAGACCGACAGGCCCGAACTGCTCATCGGATGGCTGAAAAAGCAAGGTCGGCACACGCTCAGGTAACGACGATTCACGGGCTGCGAAAAAACTGCAAAAATATTTTGCATAATTCCATTTTTGTAGTACCTTTGCAGTCCCAAAATCTGCCTCTTTAGCTCAGTTGGTTAGAGCATCTGACTGTTAATCAGGGGGTCCTAGGTTCAAGTCCTAGAAGGGGCGCAGGGGGAAAGGCCTGGCGGTGCAAACTGCCGGGCCTTAATTCTTTACTTCACCTTTTCCTTCCAGGCCCCGTAGCCCCGCGGGGTGGCGAACACCAGGGCCACTACCGTTCCTATCAGCATGTAAGCCAGACGAAGAGGGTTGGGGTCGACGAATTCGCCGTCGTCCTTGTGTTATTCACAATGCCCCTCGCCCACATCCCCGAGATGATTGTGGCTGTGTTCCTTATCGTCCGCGCAAGGAGGAAGGCAAGTTAACTGCCGAACTGCCCAATCACGACCCAGACACCATTTCGTTTGCCATTCTTACGGGCGATTACTTTTTTCTCCGTTAAGCCGGCCATGATTCTTTTTACGGTCCGGAGTGATTTCCCAATTTGCTTGGCTATATCTTCCTGCCTGACCTTCCCGTTTTCTTTCAAGATTTTCACGACTGCGAGCTCCTCCAAGGAGCAGCCCAAAGTGTCATTTTGGCACTTTGGGGCAGGAACAATGGCACTTTGAAGCGCTCCTGTCAACAGATCTCGATTCTTTAAGGTATTCTTTTCTCCAAGAATGAGATTTCTAAAGAAAAGGACCAGATATTCATCTGTAGCCTGGATTCCTTTGGGGTAGTTGTTATAATTGGCTCGCACCAGGGCATTTCGGAAATACCAGGAGTGACTCTTAAACATGTCATTCTTCACTTCAAATCCAAACGATTGAAGATACTTCATCGTGAATACGGCTGTAGTGCGCGTATTTCCTTCCCCGAACGGATGAATCTGCCAGATTCCGGAAATGAACTTTGCCATCTGTTCAATTGCCTCATCAGAATCAAGGACAGCATAGTTAACCATCTTCTCCTGGGAAAAGTTATAGTTCAATGTCTCTGAAACCATTGATGAACTGGCATACAATACCGTGTCGCCACCTAATACCCATTCTCTCTTGGTGATATCATAATCACGATATCGGCCGGCGAACTTGAATATTCCCTGGAACAAATGACGATGGATTCTTGCCAGATACTCGGGTGTGAAGGAAAATGATTTTTCCGTCAGAAGCTCTTCAATACGAGCCGACACCTTATCTGCCTCCTCAGTCCTCTCGTTCTCCATTTCAGACCTGGCGGTTCTGGACTTGTAATATGAGTCCAGCATCTGTTTGACATCATCGATGGTAATATCACCTTCGATATGTTTTTTTGCGGCGTCAATCAGGTATGCCGAGGGCTTAAGCCCATCTACATCCTGAAGGCCGATAGCCGTCTGCCAAGCCGCCGCCCTCTCTTTTCTGCCAGGTTCTCCCTGTCGGATATACGCATCAAATTCGCTCATGCTTCAAGCCTTTGTAGTAGCTTAAAGATACGCATTATTATCGACAATTGCAACTGTTTCTATCCGGTACTTCCTGCTGCCGAGGCCGATATGCTCGGCCCAGTCGATCGTGTGCGTACCGTGCTGCTGGTCGATGCGGTCGAGCAGGTCGGTGGGGTCGTTGGTGGCCGTGACTTTCTGTTTGTTGATGATGTCGACGCAGGCCTGATCGAGGGCGACCGGGTCGAGCGAGGCCAGGATGCCGTAGTCTTCCAGCTTGACCGGTTCCGGATGGTCCACGCAGTCGCAGTCGATGCTCATATTGTTCATCACGTTTATGTAGATGATGCCCTTCCGGGCCCGGAAGAAGTCCACCACCGCCTGCGCTGATGCGGCCATGCTCTCGAGGAAGCCGTCCTGGTCGCCGATGAATTCTTCGGTCCAGAGGTTTTCCATGTCGAGCTTTTCCATCTTTCCGGCCGAATGGATGTAGGCCTTCCCGTTCTGGCTGGCGCAACCTATCGACAGGTTCTTAAGCGCTCCGCCGTAGCCTCCCATCGGATGGCCCTTGAAGTGGCTAAGTGTGACGAGGAAATCGTAGTTCGCCATATGGTCGCCCACGATATCGTATTTCAAATGCGAACTGTCGCGGACCGGAATGCGCATCTCGCCTTCCTCGTCCATGATATCCACGGGGAAGCGGGGCGTAAAGCCATGACGGGCAATCACTTTCCAGTGGTTGGCCGAGGTATTGCGGTCGTCGTCCAGATCGTCGGGACCGCTGCTGTAGGCGGTGTTGCACTCCACGATGGTGCCGTTCACGCCGTAGATCAGCGCGCCGATGAGTTCCGGCTTGAGGTAGTTGGGATTGCTGCCCTCTCCGGTCGACATCTTCACCGCCACGCGGCCGGTTACCGGCACGCCCAGCGCCTCATAGATACGCACGAGCGATTCAGGAGAAATCTCCCTGGTGAGATAAACGACGGCGCCGTCCTTTTTTCCGCAGCCGGCCAGCATGGCTGCACTTGCCAGAATTGCCATAAACAGTTTTTTCATTTCCGCAAGATAGCACTTTTTTGAGGGAAAAGGCAAAAAAACGGATATCCATTTTCTGTTCGGTCTCGTCCTTTCGAAATAATCCTTATCTTGTAACGTCAATCGCAAAACTCAAGCGTATGAAGAAACTTCTTTTCCTCGTAGCGGCGCTCGCGCTCCTTCTGGCTCTCCCGGCATTTGGCCAGGAGACGGAAACGCGCAAGGCCTTGAGGCCGGAGTTCACCATACGCATGAATGCCGGCATCCCGTATGGCTATGCGATTACCGGAGGCGTAAGGTTGAACGACAACCTAACGTTAGGCCTGATGGCATGGAAGGGCTACGCCTATATCGACGCTGTCCCCGCACACATTCACAGCACCACGGCCTGCGCGTACATGCGATACTACATTCATCTGGGCCCAAAAGACATAGTAGCCATCTACAACGACCTGAATGCCGGGGCTCGGTTTATCAACAAGGTCGACGGCCATTACCGCCCGGAGGACGAGCATCCGAACACTGGAGACATCGAATTCGCCTTCTCCTGGCAGCCAGGCATCCGGATTCGCTTCTATCGCAACCTCCACCTTTTCCTCGGCCCCACTATTGGCGACTCAATCGGCCTGCACCTGGGGTTGGGATTCTAAATCACTTCACCACCTTCTCCGCAAGGCGCATCGACAGTATGGCGATCGGGAAGGTGAGAATCAGAGCTACCACAAGGGCCGGAATGTTCTCGATGACCGGCTTCATGAGCTGGTCGTAGCCCGCGGGCATCTCGGCCACGGCTGCGGCAAGGGAGGCTTCGGTGTCGAGCCACCAGTGGGCGGCATAGGCGAAGAACGAGTAGGCTAGCGGCACAAAGCTCCAGCGGATCCCCTTCTGAGCATCCTTGCAGAGCGCACGGATCAGTTCGGCCAGTGCGGCCAGGACGACGAATCCGATAATAGAGGGAACATCCGCTTCACCCGCCAGCAGGCCGACCAAAAGCACGAAGCCGTTCAGCACAGCCGCAGCCCCGAATCCGGGGATAATCCTACACACAAATAGGTATACGAAAGCGAACAGAAGAGGAAGCAGTGCCCCCACATAAGCATAACATGCGGGATGGATAAGACCGGTGGTAGAACCTAAAACGAAGATTACAAGCCAGGCCGCAGCCGCCAGAAGAACTTTAAGTACAGATTTCATAATTACAATTGTTGATTTACACAAAAGTAACCCATCCCTCACGCCCCGTCAATCCCAATTATTAGCGATTTCGGAAGACGCCGACGGCCTACCGGCAGACGCAACCGTCCTGCCGGGGTGAGACCATTCCTTTAAAATGTTTGTGCATTTCTGAAAAAGTGTTACCTTTGCAGCAGGATTCGTCGAAGGGGAATTTCGTGTAAGGGATGACAACCTTTTCAAGGCAACTTGATCCGAGCCCCATTTCAAAAGTCGCTACCTGGCGGCTTTTTTTATACACTACCGACATAATACTGGACGTATTCCCCCTTGGATTTTTGGAATCCAACTATCAATCGGAAAGTTTTCCATCGCAGCAAATACATCTTGGAATATGGTTTTTGATTCTTATCTGCATGCTTAGGCGCCCATATTTCTGCGACAGTAGCGTTTGTCATTATTTCTGTTAGATGAAAGACCGCCAACGTAGATTTGAAGGATAAGGATGCGTGTCCCTTTGTTTCATTTATGGATTGCCATTTAACATGTATATAAGCATGCAATGAATTATTCCAGACAGTTTTGTTCGGATTTCTCGCTATCCATGATGCATAATAATCTCCTATAATTTGTTTCCGAGTTTTGTTTTCCTCAGGGGAGGTTCCTCGCGGTATAATTACCTTATTCATAAATAGCTAGAGTTTAATATTGTTATTAATACAACTTGTCCGGAGACACTTGTCCCCGGACAAACTATTTGTTCTTATGATTTGTGAACGAGCCGCCCTAAACGGGCAGACCTCAGTGACTTCTGATTACAATGCCGGACACTCCGGCGAGGTCTTTACAAATATAGTAAGAATTCTAAAAAATCGGAAGATGCCGACGGCCTATCGGCAGATGCCCGCGTGCTGCCAGCGCGGGCGGGGATTATTTTGCCGTGAAGGTGTAGGTGATGGTTCCTTTAGATTTTTCTGGGGCATCGGGATTATACGCAAAATGCGTTTTTAATGCAGATTCTTTACAGAGGTCAATTATGTCTTCGTCAGAGATAGTAGACTTGGTGTTAAAAGAAACAGCAGTTACAATACCGATCTGATCCATGGTCACGTCTATTACAACTAGCCCCGCAGGACCTGTAGAAACTCTTGGAAGGTAAGTTGTCCCTGAGACATACCGATTCTCCACTTTAACTTTCGCAGAGACCGACACGGGCCCTTTCGAAGAACTTGTCTTAGGTGAAACAGGATTTGATGGACTTGAACTCTGATTGGTAGCTGTCGTGCCAGGAGCCTTTGAAGAAGTGCCTGCAGTGGATTGGCTGCGAGACAGGCGGTCTACCGAGCCCTGAAGCGAAGAAACCTTGGTTTCCAGAGACGCCAGTGCTCTGGACAGAGAGGAGAACTCTCTTTTACTGATACCGGTCGCGTTGGCTTTGCCGGATGGTGATACTCCTTCCAAAGAATCCAACTTCGCGCTCAGTTGCTCGACAATCGTCGCCAGCTGGGTCATTTCTTTTTTAGTGGTTTCCGTGCGATACACGTTAATTCCAAGAATAGCAATAAGAGTAATTGCCAACCACTTTACAATGCCATTGTTTTCCATATTTCTGTCGTTATTGTTTCATTAATATCTATAGTTCCGATATGTAGAATTAAGATTCACGAACTGAGTCTCCATGTAATCGCAACCGTATTTCTCATTTGTGCATGCGAACATTGTGTATGGATTGCCATTAACCGCCACACCCTTTTTAACTACTCGGATTCTGCCGCAATGGCATTTCGGGCACAAATCCGCCTCCGGGATTTCCAACGCCACCGGTGTTTGAGGAATCACTGTATTGATAAATTCACTTATGAATGGAGATGGGTTTCTTCTGTCATAG
>JAILNI010000011.1 GCA_024691765.1 Bacteroidales bacterium
CTAAAAACGGCCGTAGAACAATGTAGAAGGGGTATTTGAGTGGTCCCAGATAGAGGTCAGTATTTTGGCAAAAGTGGGACCAAAAGTGGGACCAAAAAAGATAACCCGCTCATTTAGAGCGGGTTACTGTGGTGCTGGGAATACCAGAATACAAATCTTCTGAGGATAAGGGATTGATTTGTATTTCTGCTCGTTTGTGCATATCTTTGCAGCCCTGAATAAAAGGCGGGACGATCTGTCGCCCGGGGAAACCCGGGAGGAAAGTCCGGACAGGGAAGGGCACCCCGCTGCGGAAAGCGCAGATGGGAGTAATCTTATGGAAGCCGTAACAGGAAACTACCGCCCGTAAGGGTAAGGGTGAAAACGCGAGGTAAGAGCTCACGACTCAGTGCAGCGATGCACTGAGGGTACGGCACCGGGGCCTGCAAGACCAAGTATACCGGCAGTCAAGGGTTGCCCGCTCGTTGCCGGGGGGTAGGTTGCGCAGATAAATGGCAGATTTAAAAACAGAAACCGGCTTACGGCCCCGCCTTTTATTTATTCTTCGGATTTCTCCCCGGAAGCTCCGCTTTTTCTTTTGAAACGCTCGAAGATGCGCCTGCGCTTCTCTTCGCGGCGCTCGAGGAGCCTTTCATCGGCATCGGGGGATAAGCGCGGGAAGCGTGTACGGACCTTTTCCATCCATTCTCCCCAGGAGGAGAAGGAGTGGCGGTCGCGCTTTTCGGGATACATCTCGTTGAAGCATACCAGGATGCCGGTTTCCTCCACATCGGAGAACTCGTCGTTGATGGCGGTTCCGAGCATCTTCATGGTGGAGGATATGTTCATGTAGGAGTTTACCAGCGGGGGTATGTGGGTTCCGAGCTTGCGGACCGCGTCCTTGAGCTTTCGGTAGTCGGCTTTGAAGTCGGCCTCGTCGAGGATGATGTCCATAAGGCGCGGATTCGTCTCGGGAAGCAGCGGTTTGTACGGCCGTACGAGTTCTTCGGGGTCTGGGAAATGCTTCCACAGGAAGTGTAGGATGAGGTCGCGCGACTCCTTGTCGTACGAGGGGTACATGGTCATCTTGCCGAAGAAATAGATTATCTGAGGGTGTTCGGACGCGATGGTGGCTATGCCGTCCCAGAGGTTGTCGAGGGAGAACAGGGCCTTCGCCCCGGCCTTCGAGCTCTGGTATTCGGGGGCGACGAAACTGCGCCCGAGTTCCATCACGTGCGGGAGATAGTCCTTTATGAAGCGCTCGCTGAAATGGAACATGTGGGCCGTGGCAAGCAGCGGCTGGCCGTTTTCGCCAATCGTTATGTCAGGCCCCATGATGTAGCGGTATCCGCCAAGGATGGCCTCAGCGTCGGGATCCCACACCACTATCTGCTTGTAGGGCTTTTCCATGGTGTCGAACATGTCGATATCGGCGGAAAGACCGCTGCTGCCGCCGGCCTGGCGGAAGGATTCCTCGCGCAGGCGGCCTATCTCCTGCATGGTGTTGGGGGAGTCGTGGGCATCCACTACATAGATGACGTTTCCACCCTTGTTGGTGTTGCGGAGCTTCTTGTCCGGCGTCAGTTCGGCCTTGATAAGCTCGACGTCTATGGGATCGATAATCTTTTCCATATGTAACACTGCTACTTTAATTCATATACCTTTTCCCTTACCCAGGCCGCCCATTCGACGGGAGTCCTGCTCTTGTCGAAGGTCTCCGGTGGAATGGGCTCACCGAAAACTATGCGGTAGCTGCCGTGTTGGGCGCGGTAGAGCTCGTCGGGGAGATAGAGCATCGCGAAGTTGAACTTGAGCCCCAGGAACTTGCAGAGATTGGCCACCCGATAGAAACGTTTGCTGTTCTCCCCAATGAAGTGGACTGGAACGACCCAGCGGCCGGTTTTGGCGCTCATCTTGATGAAGTTCTTGCTCCACGGCAGGTCCTGCACCTTTCCCTTTATCTTGCGTGAACAGAGCCCGGCCGGGAAAATCATGATGTTGTCGTCGGATTCGTAAATCTCGTTTACCAGGCGGGGCAGGTCGCGCGACTGGGCCCCGGTCTTGCTGATGGGAATGCTTATGCCAGCCAGACCTTTGATGGCCATCAGGAAATCGTTTACCAGCAGACGTATGCCGTGGTCGGAGAAATGTGTTCCTATGACTCCGGTGAGCGCTACGCCGTCGATGCCCCCCAGGGGATGGTTGCAGGCGAAGGTGACTTTTGCCCCTTCGGGGAGCTTGACGTCCTCGATTCCGGCCACGTCGAGGTGGATGTCGAGGGCTTTGGTGCACTCGGTGCAGAATTCAATGCCTTCATATCCTTTGACGAAGAATTCGTTAAGGAAATCCTGGTGGATGAAGCGTTTGATCCACTCGATAAACCATTTGGGGAACTTCTTGCCGGGAAACTTTTTGGCAATGACCTGGTCTATATGGATGGCGTATTCCGGATGCAATTCTGCCATAAGGTAAAGGTTTAGTCAACTACAAATATAAGAATTTTCGGGGAATTGATTACCTTTGCACTGCCATGCGCAAGTTGCTGTCCATACTCCTTGCCGTCCTTGCCTTCCTGTCGTGTTCGGCAAAGGTGATGGACTATAAGGTGGAGGTGCTGGAATCCTATCCCCACGACCGCGGAGCCTATACCCAGGGCCTTTTCTTCCATGCCGACACCCTTTACGAGACTACCGGTCAGTATGGCGAATCAACTCTCCGCAAGCTGGACCTCAGGAGCGGAGAAGTGCTCGAAAAGGTGAGTTTTTCAAGAAAGTATTTCGCCGAGGGCTCATGTATGCTTGACGGTAACATCTACATACTTACATGGACGAGCAAGGTGGCCTTCGTGTACGACGGCGCGAGTTTCAAGTACGCCCGGACATGGAGTTATCCGCGCGAGGGCTGGGGTCTTACCACGGACGGGGAGTTCCTCTATGCTTCCGACGGCAGCAACGCAATCTACGTTCTGAGCAGGGACTTCAAACTCCAGCGCACCATAAGGGTGAAAGTAGACGGAAGGCCGCTGAGGTGGCTGAACGAACTTGAATGGGTGGACGGCAAAATCTGGGCGAACGTGTATACCACCGACATGATAGCCGTTATTAACCCGGAAAGCGGGGAAGTGGAGGCAAGGATAGACTGCAGCGGACTACTTCCGGATAAGCTCCGCAACCCCGATACCGACGTGCTAAACGGAATAGCAGTCAATTCGAAGGGGGAGATTTTCCTTACCGGAAAGTACTGGCCGAAATTATACAAGGTGAAGTTGTCCAGAAAATAGCTATATTTGCAAAGAAATAATGCGGGGGTGCCGAAAGGCTGAGATCATACCCTTTGAACCTGATGAGGCCAGTACCTCCGAAGGGAGCAGGATGAACCCCGCGTAGAAAATATGTATATGCGAGGTTTTCTTTTTTCTCTCTGTCTGATGCTGACGGCAGCGGCCTATGGCCAGCAGGATTCCGTCCTTGTTCAGCAGCTCTCCGAATCGATAGTCAGCGCCGTCCGCGCGCAGGGAAACGCTCCGTTTGCCGTGGCTGGGGTCGGGCGCGCGGAATTGCAGGACTTCAGCTCTTCCGGACGCGAACTGCCGGCCCTGCTTTCCCGCACGCCGGGCGTCCTTTCATGGAGCGACAACGGACTCGGGACGGGAACCAGCTATCTGAGGATACGCGGGGCGGGGGATTCGAGGATCAACGTCACGATCGACGGGGTGCCGCTCAATTCTCCGGAAGACCAGTGCGTCTTCTGGGCAAACATGAACAGCTATTCAGCCATACTCGGCAGCGCCCAGATCCAGAGGGGCGTGGGAACGTCCACGAACGGCGACGGCGCCTTCGGGGGAACCGTCTCCCTCTCCACCAAGGCCCCATCCCTGACTCCTGGCGCCACGCTGAGCTCTTCCTACGGCAGCTACAATACCTTCAACGCAGGAGTAAGCTTCTCAAGCGGGCTGATTCGCGACAGGCTCGTGCTTGAAGGTGCTTACCATGAGACCTCGACCGACGGGTATATGCATGGCACGGCAGGACGCTCCGGCAGCTACTATGGCAGCCTCTCATGGATAGGCGATGGCTATATCATAAGATATTCGAACATAGGCAATTACGAACATACGGGGCAGGCCTGGAACGGGGCGGTGACAGGCAATGACGACGCCTCGCTCGTAGACGCTGGAATCCTCAGCTACGCAGACATGTGCGCCCATGGACTCGGACAGTTCAATCCGCTTTACGAGAGGCTGATCTTCGATGACGGAGAATGGGCTTTTCCGAAAGACGCCGACGGCAACTATAAAACCGAAAGGTATACGATGAAGGATGGCAGCTGGTGGCCTCAGACGACGGACAATTTCTGGCAGGATCACAACATCCTCTCGGTCTCGGGGGTGCTGTCCGACCGGCTCAGGGCAAGCGCAGCCCTTCACTACACCTATGGTTACGGCTATTACGAGGAGTTCAGGCCGCAGAACAAGCTGAAAAAGTTCGGGCTGGTGGATCCGGTGTACAAGAAGGCTGATTTCGTGCGGCGCAAGGGCCTTGAGCAGAACACTTTCGGCCTTGTAGGGAGCCTGAATTACAAAGATTCAAACTGGGATATTACAGGCGGCGTTTCCCTTCAGCGTTTTGGCGGAAACCATTTCGGGTACCTTACCTACGTCTCGGAGGCGCTGACCACGGACATACTTGCCGAAGGGCCTTACAAATACTACGATTCCGATGCCGTGAAGGGCGACTGTAGCGGCTATGTCAAGGCGCTGAGGCATCTGGGGCGCGGTTTCGATGCTTTCGCCGACCTTCAGTACCGCCGCGTAGACTACAGGACCTGGGGCGTCAACGACAAGTTCTATAAGCAAGACGACGGCTCCTACAGGAACCAGAAGCTGGATGTGGACAAACACTACGACTTCTTCAATCCGAAGGCGGGCTTCAGCTATGCAAGCAGGGCGTGGAAAGCCTATGCGAGCGTAGCACTCAGCCATCGCGAGCCGGAGAGGAACAACTTTACCGACAATGGCTCATATCCTGCTCCCGAGGCGGAGAGCGTGCTTGACTGGGAGGCTGGATGGCAGTACGGAAGCGGTCGCGTCCGCGTCAGCCAGAACTTCTACTACATGGATTATACGAACCAGTTCGTGCAGACCGGGGCCGTGAGCGACATAGGGGAGGCCCTGACCACGAATATCAGGGATTCCTACCGCCTCGGAGTGGAAACGTCGGTGGCGGTAGACCTGCTGCCCTGCCTGTCAATTGAGGAAAACACCGCGGTGAGCCGCAACCGTATACTGGATTTCAACGAGGTGGTGGAGGATTGGGACAATCCCGACCATCCGGAGCAGTGGCCCGTGGTGCACTACGACAAATCCACCCTGGCGTACTCTCCTTCGGTAATTCTGAACGGATTCGTGGACTTCCACATGAAAGGATTCAGGGCGGCCTGGCACACGGGCTACGTGAGCAGGCAGTATCTGGACAATACTGAAAACGAGAGCCGCAGCCTTCCGGGATATACGCTTTCGGACCTCAGCCTGAGCTATACCCTTAAGTTCCCTAAATATCTGAAAGAGGTGGTGTTCGGGCTTAACCTGGGCAATATCTTCAATGCCCGTGTCGCGCAGTCAGGATGGGTATACACTGCGGTCGGATACGGATACACCCTGGATAAGCGCTACTGCCAGATCGGGTACTATCCGGCGGCAGGCGTCACTGCTATGGGGAGCCTGAGGCTTACTTTCTAGATTTCTTGCCGGTGGAGGTCTCCAGGCGGCCTACCACCTTGCCGAGCGTCATCGGTGCTTCGAAATAGAGGGGTACGAGGAAGTCGTCGTCGGACAGCCAGATGACTATGTCGTTCTTGCTGTCGAAGGTATTGCCCGTCTTGACACTGATGCGCAGTTTGTTGGCCATCACCTTGTCGACTCCGCGCGCCTGGAGCATCTCCCGGCCGTCGTAGATGAAGGTAATGGTGTCCACATTGTCGCCGACGGCCACTTTAACCTTGAACTGCTGGCCTTTTGTGACCTTTGTGAGGTCTATGCTGCGCACGGCGTAGTAGATGCTGGGGACGTCCAGCAGCCCTGGCGAGATGTCAAAACTCTTGTTCTTGACTCCGTGCTTGCCGTTGATCGTCATATCCAACTTCCCGTCTTCCCAGTCGTATTTGTAGGTTTCACCTCCGTTGAACTTGGGTTCGACTGCCTTGCGTGATGACTTCACCGGCCGCATGTCGGCAGCGAGGAAAGTGCCCTGGAAGTCCTCGCGAACCTTGATTATGGCTTCGCAGAATTTTTCGGTCTTGCCGTAAATGCGGGCCTTGTAAGCGGGCTGGCCGTGCCAGGAAACGCTGTCGCAAGTGCATGTCACTCGGCAGACGTCTGCGTTGAGCAATCCCCATTTATAATGGATGATAAATACCTGTTTGTCTCCGCTTCCGAGAAGGGGAGCAGTCTTGAACGGGAATGCGCCTAAAATGACGCTGAGTAAAAATACCAGGGCTTTCATGATTGGAACGCAATATAAACAAAATTATTCTTATCTTTGCAAACCAAATGCCACTTTAGCTCAGTCGGTAGAGCAGAGCATTCGTAACGCGCAGGTCGCAAGTTCGAGTCTCGCAAGTGGCTCCAAACCCGGAATCATATGATAAACCCCTCCCTTCAATCTTACTGTGAACAGGAGGTGATTCCGCGTTATGCCGCATTCGACGCGGCTCACCGCGAGGACCACGCCCGCAGCGTGATCGAACGCAGCGTCGCCCTTGCCAAGCACTATCCCGTAAATGAAGATATGGTTTATGCGGCCGCAGCGTTCCACGATACGGGACTCGTCGCGGGGAGGGAAGTGCATCATCTGGAATCGGGCCGCATCATAAGGGCAGACAGGCGTCTTCCGGAGTGGTTCTCCCAGGAGCAGATAGAGACGATCGCCCAGGCCGCGGAAGACCACAGGGCCTCTTCGGGAAGCGCTCCCCGCAGCATCTACGGATGCATACTGGCCGAGGCCGACCGCCTCATCGTTCCCGAAACCGTAATCCGCCGCACCGTCCAGTACGGCCTGTCGCATTATCCTGAGCTGGACAGGGAAGGCCACTGGAGCCGGACGCTTGAACATCTGCAGGAGAAATACGGATACGGAGGATATCTCAAGCTATGGCTCCCGGAAAGCGAAAACGCAGCCCCTCTTGAGGAACTGCGCCGCATTATCGCCGAGCCTGAAAGGCTGCGGGTGATTTTCGAGAGAGTCTTCTCAGAGCTCCTTTAGCTTTTCCACCAGTTCCTCCGGTGTTGCGGCCACAATAAGGCGCGAAAGGTCGTCTTCAGGGGAAAAGCCTTCCCTTACCATGTTGCGTATCAGGTCCAGGAGGGGAGTGTAGTAGCCGTCGGTATTGAGGATGGCTATCTTTCGGTCGAAGCGTCCGAGCTCTATGCCCACGAAATACGAGAAGAACTCCTCCATGGTGCCGTGGCTGCCCGGAAGAATTATGCAGACGTCGCTGAGATTCTCCATGGTCGCGATTCGCGTGCCCATGTCGGGAGTCTCTATGAAGTGCAGGCCCGGAGCGTTGAGACGCACGTCTATGCCCTTTTCGGCATAATCCTTCCTTCCCTTGAAACCGCCCGGCATAACGCCCGTGAGGCTGCCGCCAGCTTCCAGCACGCCGTCCGCAAGAGACTTCATGGTGCCCACTCCAGCGCCGCCGAATACTACAGCAATCCCGGCCTGCGCGAGCAGCGTTCCAAGCCTGCGGGCGTTTCCGCAGTATTTGGGGTCGTTGCCGTTGGAGGAGCCGAGGTAAACCGTTGCGGTCATGATGTCAGAAGAGTATGCCGCTTCCGCCGAACTTGTCTTTCAGGGCGTCGAGTTTCTCCCTGCTGGCCGGACCGCGGCCTGCGGCGTCGAGTTCCTTGCGGAGCCTCGAGAACTGGGCCTTGGTGTCGAGGGTGAAGGATCCGCCGTCTATCCATGCGAAATACGACGGGTCGCTCTCGTACACCTGCTTCACGGTCTTGCCCTTGTGCTTGCCGAAGTTCACGAGTATGTGCTCGGGGGTCTTCTCCCCTGAATCGTCGTAAATCAGGTGGCCGGAAAAGTCAACGTACTTTTTGCCTGAGAAAGAACTCATGGAATCGATGTCGTTCCTGAGCACCTGTTCGCGGTAGGGGGCGGGCTCGGCGTACATGTCGAGCTGGGCCTTGAGTACCTCGTACGTCGCTACGGTGTCGGCCTCGGCGGAGTGGGCGTTCTCGAAGTCCTTGCCACCGCAGTAGAAGCGGTAGGCGGCCCTGAGGTTGCGGGGCTCCATGGCATGGTAGATATTCTGGACGTCCACCATCACCGGCTCGTGAAGATTGATGTCTATGGCTTCCAGGGTTGCGCGGGCCTTCTGCCTGTGCACTTCGGGGGTGTCGAAACCGCCGATGCGGCGCAGGCAGTAGCTCTTAACCCGTTCCAGCTCTTCGGAAAGCATGGGCAGGTCGAACTTGGCGGCATTGAAACCGGCCAGGTCGGAGCCGCGCAGCCATTCAACCACTTCGGGCGCCACTTCCAGGAAACGGGGACAGCAGGTGAGCATGTCGTCAGTTATGCCGTTCACCTTGGAGGCGTCTTCGGATATGTGACGCTGGGTGTTGGTGTCGTAGTCCCAGGGGCGTATGCGCCAGGTCTTGACCTTGGGCTCGGGGTCGCCCGGGAATACTTTCACGAAACTCAGTTCGATTATGGAGTCGGTGGGAATGTTAAGGCCCGTGCTCTCTATATCGAAGAAGAGCAAGGGCCTTTTGAGATTGAGTTCCATATTTCAGGGTTTATGAAACCATGATGGGCATGAGTATGCCGCACACCTTTTCGACGTCTGCTTCTTCCTCTGAGGGAACTATGAGGGCTGCACGGCGGGAGTCCGCGAACTTGAGGACTATGGTCTGGCAGTTCATGTTCGAAAGGATGTCGATGAGGAAGGAAGACTTGAACCCGATGGTGAGGTCGTCACCGGAGTAGTCGCAGGCGAGCTTCTCGTAGGCCGCAATGGCAAAGCCGAGGTCCTGGGCGGTGAGCTCGATCTGGCCGTCCTTGAGGTCGAACTTGATGTGGTTGGAGGCCTTGTTGGCGAAGACGCTCACGCGGCGTACGGTGCTGAGCAGCTGCTCGCGGTCGATGCGGAGCACGTTGCTGTTGTTCTGCGGGATGACGTCGCGGTAGCGGGGATACTTTCCGACCACGAGGCGGCAGATCATCACGGTGTCGCCGAAGTTGAACGAAGCGCTGCTGGAGTCGAACATGACCTTCACTGCGCCGTCTTCCTTGGAAAGGTTGCTGCGGAGCACGCCCGCCGCCTTCTTGGGAAGGATGAACGATGCGGCCTCGGAGGCCTTGACGTCGGCGGTGGTGTAGCAGATGAGCTTGTGGGAGTCGGAAGCCACGAGGGTGGTGCTCTCCGGAGCGATGTCGAAGAAGATACCGTTCATTGCGGGACGCATCTCGTCGTCTGCCGTGGCATAAACGGTTCCTGCTATGCCCTCGATGAGGGATTCGGCGGGGAATACAAGGCTGAGGGCCCCGTCTTCGACGCTCTTTATCTCGGGGTAGTCCGATGCGGGGAAGTAAGGCAGCGAGGAGTTACCGTTGCTCCATTCGCATTCGAAGGACGCTTCGCCGGTGGTCTTGATGGTGACGGGCTGGTCGGGAAGAGCCTTGAAGAGGGCGATGAGCTGCCCTGCCGGAGCGGCGATGCTGCCGTCTTCCTTGGAATCCACGTTTACCACGGTGCGCAGGGTGAGATCCTGGTCCGATGCGGTGATTTCCAGTTTGTCGCCCTTGAGGACGAAGAGGAGATATTCCAGAATGGGGAGGGAAGTCTTTGCCGGAACGGCTTTCGCGACGTCCATCATGCCTTTCAGCAGTTCTGCGCTTGATACGTTGAATTCCATATGTCTTAGTTCATTTTTTATCGGATTGCAAATATACCTATTTAATTTTAGAATTTGGCATATCTTTTGATTTTTTGTTCCCCTTCGGAAAGAAAAACAAAGATTTTCGCAAAAGATATGAAACAGAGTGTATTAACTACCATCCTCTCAGTGGCTTGCAGCGCCCTCGCAGCTGTGGTCGTAGTGAAGGCTTCGGCTCCCAAGGCTACGGCGGCCGCGCCTACCACAACCTATTCGATAGACGGTTCCGCATACCGCACTGTCAATCTGTCAGAAACTGACTATCCCGATTTCACCTATGCCGCCGAATCCGCAGTGGATGCGGTGGTTTTCGTGAAAGTGACCGTCAAGACCACGCAGCAGTACAACATCGACCCGCTTTTCCGCTATTTCTTCGGAATCCCCGAGAACCAGGAACGCGAACAGCAGGGCAGCGGCAGCGGCGTAATCATACGTCAGGACGGCTACATAGTCACGAATAACCATGTGGTGCAGGGAGCCACCAAGATAGAGGTTACCCTGAACAACAACAAGACCTACCCCGCCACCGTGATTGGTACCGATCCCGTCACTGACGTGGCCCTCATCAAGATAGAGGCCGACGGCCTGCCCATCGTTCCCTTCGGCGACAGCGACAACCTCCGCCTGGGCGAATGGGTGCTGGCGATAGGCTCTCCTCTGGGCGAACAGCTCAAGGGCACCATCACCGCCGGCATCGTTTCGGCCAAGGGGCGCAGCATGCCCAACTACAGCGGCGAATTCAAGATTGAGTCCTTCATCCAGACGGATGCAGCCGTTAATCCCGGCAACTCGGGCGGCGCCCTCGTGAACAAGAAGGGAGAACTAGTCGGAATCAATACCGCAATAGTCTCGCAGACAGGCGCTTACAGCGGTTATTCCTTCGCCGTGCCGTCGAATATGGTGAAGAAGGTCGTGGGCGACCTCATCGATTTCGGCAGCGTGAAGCGCGCGATGCTGGGAATTACCGGCGGAACCGTGAACGACGAGATAGCCTCGAAGAAGAAGCTCCCGTCGCCGTCCGGAGTGTATGTGAACGAGGTGACCAAGGGCGGAGCGGCGGACAAGGCTGGAGTCAAGGCCGAGGACGTCATCGTAGAGCTTGGCGGAGTGAAAACAGCAACCATGCCTGAGCTACAGGCCAAGGTGAATTCCTTCCATCCCGGCGACAAGTCCACCATAAAGGTGATCCGTGACGGCAAGACTCTCGAGCTGTCCGTTACCTTCCAGGATGGCAACATAGAGAACGGAACGGTCGGCAGCGACGGCACCGTGGCCTTCTACGGAGCCCAGCTGAAGGCGGTCGAAGGGGGAGTGGAGATAGTGTCTGCCGGCAACGGAAAGGTGGCTGCGGCTGGCGGCGAAGACGGCTTCATCATCCGTTTCGTGAACGACCAGAAGGTGTCTAAGCCCCAGGATGTCATCGACATAGCCAAGAAGAGCAAACGCTCCATTTTCATAGAGGGCGTCACCAAGACCGGCCGTCCCGGGTACTTCGGCTTCGGTAAGGACTGATGTCTTGAAACTTTTCAGGAAAAATCCCGTGCAAGAATGAAACTTGTGCGGGATTGTTCCGTATATATGGGTGTATGAGACAACTTAAGATTACAAAAAGCATCACCAACCGTGAGAGCGCATCCCTGGACAAATACCTCCAGGAGATAGGCCGCGAGGAGCTCGTCAGCCCCGAGGAAGAGGTTGAACTGGCACAGCGCATACGCAAGGGCGACCAGGAAGCCCTGGAAAAGCTTACACGTGCGAACCTGCGCTTCGTCGTTTCCGTTGCAAAGCAGTATCAGAACCAGGGACTCAGCCTTCCCGACCTTATCAATGAAGGCAATCTCGGCCTCATCAAGGCGGCTGAGAAGTTCGATGAGACCCGCGGTTTCAAGTTCATATCCTATGCCGTGTGGTGGATACGCCAGAGCATACTCCAGGCCCTTGCCGAGCAGAGCCGTATAGTCAGGCTCCCTCTCAACCAGGTGGGTTCGCTTAACAAGATAAACAAGGCCCTGGGTAAGTTCGAGCAGGAGCATGAGCGCCAGCCTTCAACCGAGGAACTGGCAGAGATGATAGACATCCCGCAGGACAAGATAGCCGACACGATGCGCGTCAGCGGCCGCCACGTGAGCGTGGACGCTCCCTTCGTGGAAGGCGAAGACAACTCGCTTCTTGACGTGCTGCCCAACGACGACAGCCCGATGGCGGACAAGGGTCTCACCAACGAGAGCCTCAGCATAGAGATAGAGCGCGCCCTGCAGATACTCACTCCCCGGGAAAGGGAAATCATCAAGAGTTTCTTCGGCATAGGCTGCCAGGAGATGACTCTCGAAGAGATAGGTGAGAACCTCGACCTCACCCGCGAGCGTGTCCGCCAGATAAAGGAGAAGGCCATACGCAAACTCAAGAAGCCGTCGGCCTCCAAACTTCTCAAGAGCTATCTGGGATAAATGACTGCGGAACAGTTCCTTGCCTCCAGGGCTTCAGAAGCCGTAAAGGCTCTCTACGGGGCTGACATCGCCCCGGAATCCGTACAGGTTCAGGTTACCCGCAAGGAGTTTGAAGGGGATTATACCATAGTGGTATTCCCCTTTCTCCGCATTTCGCATGCATCTCCCGACGCAACCGCTGCGGCACTGGGCGACTGGCTCAAGGAAAACTGCCCCGAAGTCGCATCCTACGGCTGCGTTAAGGGTTTCCTTAACCTTACGCTGAGCAACCTGTTCTGGCGGGAGAGCTTCAGGGATATCGCATCCGCGAAGGATTACGGCGTGCTCCCATCCACAGGCAGGACCGTGATGGTGGAGTTCTCGTCTCCCAACACCAATAAGCCCCTGCATCTCGGGCATGTGAGGAACAACCTTCTCGGCGATTCTGTGAGCCGTCTGCTCAAGGCCGCCGGCAACGAGGTGATCAAATGCACCCTTGTCAACGACCGCGGCGTACACATCTGCAAAAGCATGTACGCCTGGCAGAAATGCATGAACGGGGCTACCCCCGAATCCACCGGCATCAAGGGCGACCATCTCGTGGGCGACTGTTACGTGGCATATTCGAAGCTCGAGAAGGAAGATCCTTCCGTGAACGAAAAGGTGCACGACATGCTGGTGAAGTGGGAAGAGGGCGACCCGGAAGTGCGCGGCCTCTGGGAGATGATGAACGGCTGGGTGTTCGCCGGATTCGACGAGACTTACAAAGCCCTTGGAATCAGTTTCGACCAGGTTTATTACGAGCACGACACCTACCTTCTCGGCAAAAGCCTCGTACAGAAGGGCCTCGACATGGGGGTTTTCGTGAAAGACCCCGACGGCAGCGTCTGGTGCGACCTTACCGCCGACGGACTCGACCGTAAGCTGCTTCTTCGCAGCGACGGCACTTCGGTTTACATGACCCAGGACCTCGGAACGGCCGAGCAGCGTTTCGCGAAGAACCATCTGGATTCCCACATCTACGTGGTGGGAGACGAACAGAACTACCATTTCCAGGTGCTCAAGCTCGTGCTCGCCAAGCTCGGATTCCCGTGGGCCGACCAGATTTACCACCTCTCATACGGCATGGTGGAACTCCCCGAGGGCAAGATGAAGAGCCGCGAGGGTACCGTCGTGGACGCTGACGACCTTATCGCCAGCATGAAGGAGGAGGCTCGCAGCGTTTCCGAAGAAAGCGGTAAACTTGCGGACATTCCGGCGCAGGAGCGTGAGAAACTCTATTCCGTCATCGGCCTTGGAGCCCTCAAATATTTCATACTCAAGGTGGATCCCAAGAAGACCATGCTCTTCAATCCACGCGAGAGCATAGATTTCAACGGCAACACCGGCCCGTTCATCCAGTACACCCACGCCCGTATCTGCAGCATACTCCGCAAGGCGGCTGAGCAGGGGCTTGAGGCAAAAACGAACGATGCCGCCCTGAATCCCAAGGAAATACGTCTGGTGCAGATACTCGCTTCCTATCCCCAGAAGGTTGCGGAAGCGGCTGAAGGCCTGTCGCCTGCAATCATTGCGAACTGGTGTTACGACCTTGCCAAGGAATTCAACCAGTATTACCATGATACTCAGATACTCAGGGAGGAAGATGGGGCCGTCCGCAGCCAGAGATTAGCGTTGCTGAAGAGTATTTCGGAAGTGCTGCGCTCGGGCATGGGACTCCTGGGAATAGAATTGCCCGACAGAATGTAAGATTTTTTTTGAAATTATGGATAAGAAAAGGCACGTTGTAAGCTATGAAAACATGTCGCAGGAACTCCTTGCGGCCTTTAACGAAAAATATCCCCACGGATATCAGGATTTCTTCGACGACCTGGTGAAGTACCCGAAGCCGGACGGCTCGTCGTTCTTTGCCGTAACGGTGGAAATCCCCGACGCCATATATCTTGTAAAGATTCAGGTCAAGACCGACGACGCTGAGGATATAGAGCGTTGGCTCGAGGGGGAGGAAGACGCCGAGAACCGTCAGGTTTCCGGTGCCGGCCCGGATAGCGAGCCCGAAGACAACACTCTTCCCGACGACAATATCTCTCAGTACGGCTCCGACGACGATGGCGGAGAAGACTAAACTCCTGCTGCTGAGCCTGCTCACCGGTCTCGGCTCCGGGCTCGCAGCGGTACTTCTCGAAAAGTGCATATCCCTCATCCAGGGATTTGTATTTCCCGTCATAAACAAAGGCGGATTCAGCCTCGTGGCGGTGCTCCTTCCCGCGCTGGGAATGGTACTCTCGCTGCTTGCCATCCGTTTCCTCGTGAAGGACGACATAGGCCACGGAGTAACCAAGGTGCTCCAGGCCGTATCCCGTAGTGAATCCCGTATCAAACCCCACAACATGTGGTCGTCGATGGCAACCTCGGCCGTTACCATTGGACTGGGCGGTTCGGTCGGCGCCGAGGCTCCCATAGTCTATACGGGGGCAGCAATCGGCAGTAACCTCGGAAGGGCCTTCTCCCTGTCTTACAGGGGGATAACAACGCTTGTGGGATGCGGTGCCGCCGGTGCCATAGCGGGCATCTTCAAAGCCCCTCTGGCCGGAATACTCTTCACGCTCGAAATACTGCTTTTCAACGTGAGCATGAGCAGCATGATGCCCCTGCTCCTCAGCACCATTACGGCGACGGTCGTTTCGTACCTCTTCATGGGGCCCGCCACTCCCTTCAGCTGTACGCTTGCTCCCTTCAATATGGGGAATATGCCGTTCTATCTGGTGCTGGGTGTGTTCTGCGGAATGTTCTCCCTTTATTTTACACGATCGACACTGGCTTTGGAAGACCGCCTGGAAAAGCTGAAGAGTCCATGGCTCAAATGGCTGCTGTGCTCTGTGGGAGTGGGCCTGTGCATCCTGCTGTTCCCGCCGCTGTTCGGAGAAGGGTACAGTTTCCTCGGCTCACTGCTTAACGGGCAGCCCTGGAATTTCGACGGGGAATCGCCACTCGCATTCATGCTCCACAGCCCGTGGGGCGTGCCTTTCTTCGTGCTGCTTGTCCTTCTCGCCAAGGTGCTCAGCATGACGCTGACCAATGCCGGAGGCGGAGTGGGCGGAACGTTCGGTCCAACCCTCTTCACCGGCGCCCTTGCCGGATTCATAGTATCCCGTTCCATAGGCCTTCTGGGTTATCCTCTTCCCGAGCAGAACTTCGTGCTCGTGGGCATGGCGGGACTGATGGCGGGCGTGATGCAGGCCCCCATGACTGCCATCTTCCTGATTGCGGAGATTACAGGCGGATACGACCTGCTCCTGCCCTTGATCCTGTGCGCGGCGGTCTCCTTCGGAGTAACCCGCATCTGGGAAAAGTACTCGATCTATACAAAACGCATAGCCCAGAGGGGCGAACTCCTTACCCACGACAGCGACCAGGCGGCCATGTCCCTCCTGGATCCCGCCGACCTGGTTTCGGACAAGTATCCCCATCTCGCCGCCTCCGCCACCGTTTCTGACGTGCTCCCGGTGATAGCTGAAAGCAGCGTCGCCGTCTTCCCGGTTCTGGAACCGGACGGACGTCTTGCGGGAGTGCTGGAGATGGACGAACTCCGCAGGAACATTCTTGGGAACGGCCGCCCGGAGCAGACAAGCCTGCTGTCCATTTCCCGCCAGCCCGCCGCCACCGTACGGCAGGGAGAGGGGATAGACAGCGTGATGCGCAAGTTCGACTCTACCGAAGCCTGGCGTCTGCCCGTGCTTGATGCGGATGGGAAGTATCTCGGCTTTATCTCGCGTTCCCGCATACTTGAGGCTTACCGCCGTGAACTCAGGCGAATAGCGGCCGAAGACTGACTTTCATGAAACAGATTTATACAGACCATATCGCCGGCCTGCTCGGAGTGAAGTCGTGGCAGGTAGAGAACTGCGCCACGATGTTCGAAGACGGCGACACCATTCCTTTCATCTCGCGTTACCGCAAGGAAAAGACGGGAGGCATGGACGACGCCACGGTGGCTGAAGTCAAACACTACGTGGACCTGTTCGCCGAGATGGAAACGCGCAAGGCGACAATACTCAAGGTGATAGGGGAGGCGGATGCCCTTACCGACGAGCTTCGCGAGAAAATAGAGAATACCGTTTCCTCCACGGAACTGGAAGACCTGTACCTTCCTTGGAAGCCCAAGAGGCGCACAAGGGCGACGGTTGCCAAATCGCTGGGTCTGGAGCCGCTTGCCGATGCCCTCATGTCCGCGAAGATATCTAACCCCGAGGCTGCCGCGAAGCCTTTCGTGAAAGAGGGGGTGCCTTCAGTTGAAGACGCCCTTGCAGGAGCCCGCGACATCATTGCCGAGAGGGTGGCCGAGACAGCCGTGGTGCGTGAGAACCAGAGGTCCTCTTTCCGTCAGCGCAGGCTGCTCGCTAAGGCGACGAAAGCCGCCGGAAGCGACCCGGAGGCTGCGAAGTACCGTTCGTATTTCAATTATTCCATGCCTGTCGCGCGCATTCCTGCCCACAATCTACTGGCGATTCTGCGTGCATCTGGCGAAGGGTTCCTGTCCGTCGACCTCGACACCGATTCCGAAAAATGCTCTGCGAAAGCCTATTACGACTATTGCAAGGCGGTTGGCTTCCCTTCGCAGGGCTGCAGCGCCCAGGTGCATGAGGCTGTCCGCGATTCCTTCGACCGGCTCATCCAGCCGTCCATTTCAGGGGAGGTAATACGCGAGGCGAAGGCTAAGGCCGACGTGGAAAGCATAGCAGTTTTCGGCGAGAATCTGAGACAACTCCTGCTCAGTGCCCCGCTTGGACAGAAAGTGACCATGGCCCTCGATCCGGGCTTCCGGAACGGCTGCAAGATTGCGGTGCTTTCCGAAAGGGGCGACCTGCTGTACCACACCATTATCTACCCGCATCCCCCTCAGAATGAAAAGATTAAGGCCCTCTCGGCCGTACAGGACATGATAGGGCGCTACCATGTGAAGGCGATAGCGGTCGGAAACGGAACAGCTTCCCGCGAGAGCGTGGACTTCCTTCATATGGTTGACCTTCCATCCGACTGCAGGATATGGACGGTGTCCGAGGACGGCGCGTCCATTTATTCGGCCTCCGAGGCAGCCAGGGAGGAATTTCCGAATGAGGATGTGACCGTTCGCGGCGCAGTTTCTATTGGCCGGCGCCTTCAGGATCCGCTTTCGGAGCTGGTCAAAATCGATCCGAAGAACCTGGGCGTAGGGCAGTATCAGCACGACGTGGACCAGACCCTGCTGAAGGAGAAACTGGACAATACGGTCGAAGCCTGCGTGAATGCGGTAGGAGTGAACCTCAATACCGCGTCGCCATGGTTGCTTCAGTATGTTGCCGGAATAGGACCTTCGCTTGCGCGTGCTATAGTGGAGATGAGGGCGGCAAATGGCGGATTCAGGTCGAGGAACGAACTTCTGAAGGTTCCGCGTCTCGGCCCTAAGGCCTTCCGTCAGTGCGCCGGATTCCTCCGCATAAAGGGTGCCGCCAATCCTCTGGATGATTCCGCCGTGCACCCGGAGAGCTATTTCGTTGTGGACCGCATGGCTGCTGACCTCGGAGTTTCGGTTAGGGAACTGGTGGGGAATGCGGAACTATGCAAAAAGATAGAGCCCTCCCGTTACGTTGGCGGAGAAGTGGGACTTCCCACTGTCAACGATATCCTGCGTGAGCTTGCAAAGCCGGGCTTGGACCCGCGTGAGGAGGCTTCAGAGTTTTCTTTCGCCGACGATGTGCGAAGCATAGAGGATCTGCGGCCGGGCATGGAACTGCCTGGAATCGTGACGAATATCACCGCTTTCGGGGCTTTCGTGGACATTGGCCTTCACGAGAACGGCCTCATCCACGTCTCGCAGATGGGGGTGAAGGGCCGCGTGGATCCGTCGAAAGTGCTCCGTCTTCACCAGAAAGTGAAAACTGCCGTAGTGAACGTGGACCTCGAAAGGGGCCGCATCGCACTAAGGCTGCTTTAGTGGAGATGGGCGGAGTCGAACCGCCGTCCAAACAACGCACCGAAAAGCTTTCTACACGCTTATTCTTCCATTTCTTGTCGGGAGGGGGCTGCCGGAAGACGGGCCACCCCGACCTTATTCCCTGAATCTTGGCGCGGTTTAGGGAAGTCTCCGCGTGCAGACATCCTGAATGATACCCCTTGATCCCGGCATGGACGCCCTGAAGCGGGAGGGATACTCGTGGGGCCGCAACCTTGGCGGCGCCATTAAGCTAATCCGCTTGGCAGATTAAGCAGCGAGTGCATAGTTGCTGTTGCCAGCTAATTGTTCGGAGTGTGTTTTAACGGGCATAACCCCATGGCCCGGCGTGCTTACTTCCCGACGTCGATGCTGTCAAAACCAGAACATCCCCGGGAAATTGTGCGCAAAGGTAGGAATTATTTTCGATTCCGAGCTATGCGGGCTTCGATTTCGTGGCTGCGCAGGCTGTCCTTGTAGAAATTGTAGCGGTTGAGAGTTTCCTGGGGGAGGGCGGAATCGGAGTTGCCTCCCCAGCGGCGGCAGTAGTAAAGCGTATCCCAGATGCGGCCGATTCGGTATTCCCGGCTTATCCTGAGCCCGACGGCGTAGTCTTCTCCGTATTTGGTCGGGGGGAAGTTGACCCTGCGCAGCAGGGGAGTCCAGAAGCCCCTCGGCGCTCCGAGGCCGTTGATGCGAAGGGCATTGTTGCGTCCGTTCTCCTCTGTCCATTCGCGGTGATCTATCTTTCCCGGAGGAAGTGGCTTGAGGTCGATGTCGGTAATCTCGTAGCTGCCTATGACCATCGCGCAGTTCTGGCTGCGGAAGGCGTCCACGAAGGCCTGCACGGTGTTCTCAGATGAATAAACGTCGTCGCTGTCAAGCTGCAGGGCGAAGCGTCCGCACTGCGGATGATGGACCGCTGCGTTCCAGTTCCCGCCTATGCCATGCCAGCTTTTCGGCTGGGCTATGTATATGAGTTTCGGGTCATCCAGGAAGCCTTTGATGACCTCCACCGTTCCGTCGTCGGAGTTGTCGTCCACCACGAATACGTTGTATGGGAAATCAGTCTTCTGTGAGAGGGCGCTGCGGAGAGCGTCGGCGATTGTACTTACCCTGTTCCTGCACGGTATCACTACGCTGGCTTCCACGGGGAAGTCTCCTTCGGAAAGGTCGACATCCCTGAAAACCGGCTTAAGCCATGCGCCTATGGCCTTCAGGTGAGCCGTGCATATCGCTTCCATCTCAATCTGGACTTCGCGGTTGCGGGGATTTACGTAGTCGAACTGTTTATCGCCGGAAGCGCGTCCGTCCGTGTCGATCTCATAATAGAGGAACTCCCCTATGTGGACTATGCTCCCGATGCGGGAAAGGCGGAGCCGAAGGTCGTAGAGACCGCCGTACGCATAGTCCGCGTCCATGCTGCTGACGGCTTCCTTCATCGCAGCACTGCGGACAAGAAGGAGCCCGCCGAAATCGAAATCGTCCCTTACCGAGCCAAGTTGGTATTCTGTGACGGGGCAGGGGAGCTCTCCGTTGAAATGGTCTGCATAAACCATGGCTGCGCCGCAGTCGTCGGCAACCTGAAGCATCCTTTCAAGGCCGAATTCCACGAACCTGAAGTCCGTAGAACGGGTGTAGAGTATGGAATAATCTGTGCAGGCCTGATCAGCTGTTCTGCGAATGGAAGCGGTGCTGAAATCGCTCAGGCGGAAGATTTTGACTCGGTTCATACTCCAAAGTTAAATAATTTCCGTAACTTCGCGACGATATGGACAAGAAACTGGTAATTATTCCCACTTACAACGAGATTGAAAACGCCGAAAAGATAATTCGTGCAGTCTTCGCTCTCGATGGCGGTTATCATATCCTCATCATCGACGACGGTTCGCCCGACGGTACAGCCGCTGCGGTTAAGAAACTCATGGAGGAATTCCCGGACAGGCTGTTCCTTCTCGAGAGAAGCGGAAAGCTCGGGCTTGGAACTGCGTATATAACAGGCTTTAAATGGGCCCTGGAGAAGGATTACGGATATGTCTGCGAAATGGACGCCGACTTCTCCCATGACCCGGCCGACTTGCCGAGGCTCTTCGGTGCGTGCGCCGAAGGAGCCGATTTCGCGGTCGGTTCTCGTTACAAGGAAGGTGTCAGCGTGGTCAACTGGCCGATAGGGCGCATCATCATGAGTTATTTCGCCTCGGTGTACGTGCGCAAGATGCTGGGCGTGAAGATATTCGACTCAACTGCGGGCTTCGTATGCTATAGCCGCAAGGTGCTGGAAACCATTGATCTCGACGCCGTGCGCATGAAGGGCTACGGCTTCCAGATAGAAATGAAGTACACCGCCGTGAAACTCGGATTCAGGATAGCCGAGGTGCCGGTTATCTTCGTGAACCGCAAGGAAGGCACGAGCAAAATGAGCGGCAGTATCTTCGGAGAGGCCTTCTGGGGCGTAATGGCACTGAGGTTCAGGAAGATTTCCCCCAAAGCGCAAAAATAATTTGCGGATTGATTTTTTTCGCTTACCTTTGCAGTCCCTTTGAGGGCGCATAGCTCAGCTGGTTTAGAGCACCTGCCTTACAAGCAGGGGGTCGGCGGTTCGAATCCGTCTGCGCCCACAGGAATAGGTCGGCAAAACTGCCGGCCTTTTTTGTTTCTACTTTGTAGAAAATTGCTATATTTGCAAACTATGATGGGAATCAGCGCCCAGTTTTAAGATTAGATGAAAAGATTAATCAGAACCGGCATCTTAGCAGCCGTCGTCGCATTCCTTGCAGGATGTGCAAGCTACAAGGACATAGTTTATTTCCAGGACATCAACGAGAAGGAGCTCAAGCCCCTGCTGAACGAGTATGAAGCGACCATCAAGAAGGACGACCGCCTCGCCATCGTCGTCAGCGGCTCCGACAAGACGGTTACGGCCCCGTACAACCTTACCCTTACGGAACTTACAGCCGCTGCGGGATCGGCCTCTTCAAACCCGGAAAGCGCCACTCTTACGTATCTTGTGGATTCCGACGGCAACATCGAATTCCCTATTCTGGGCACCATCCACGTGGAGGGCATGACCCGCAACGAGCTCGTCCGTTACCTGACCGACGAAATCGGCAAGGACGTGAAGGAACCCATAGTCTATGTGAGCTTCAAGAACTACAAAATAACGGTCCTCGGCGAAGTCCGCAGCCCCGGTACCTACACGATGGATTCCGAGAAGATCAGCGTGCTGCAGGCCCTCGGCCGCGCCGGCGACCTTAACCTTACCGCCAAGCGCGAGGGCATACTGCTCATTCGCGAAGTCGACGGTGTGCAGCAGCACTATACTATAGATCTCCGCAGCAGCGACCTGCTTGAGTCGCCTTATTTCTACATGCAGCAGAACGACGTGCTATACGTACCGCCAAGCCCGACCCGCGTAGCCCAGGGAACAGCCGCTACAGGCCTCTGGAGCGCCATGCTGTCCACGATTTCGTCGGCTATTTCCGTTATAACTCTAGTTGTCGCTCTTAGCAGATAAGAACAATGGAAGAAAATATAAAGAACGTCGGTCCCGTTCAGGAAGATGAAGGCCAGAGCCTTTCGCTCAGGGACATATTCGAATTCGTCTGGAACCTACGCTGGTGGATAGTGGGCTGCGCTTTCGTAGCTCTCATCATCGCCGTATTCTACGTGAGAATGCAGACCCCCGTCTATGAAAGGACTTCGTGGATAATGCTGAACCGCGACGACGGTTCCCAGGCGGCCGGCGAACTCTCGGTCATGGCTGAGATGACCGGCACGAGAGTGCGCAAGAAGATGGACAACGAACTGTTCATCCTGACGAGCCCCACCCTGATGTCGAAAGTTGTCGACCAGCTCGGTCTTAACACGAGGTATTTTGCCTATAAGCTGCCTCTCGCCGACCAGAAGGCAAGGGCGTTCCGCTGGATGTTCCCCAAGAAAAAGGTAGAGTTCTACAAGAACAGCCCCATTGAGCTTGGAATTGCGACGGATCCCCTGATTCCGACCGCCATGCTCCCGAGCAGCCTGTCGATGGAAATCAAGACCGACAAGTCCGCCGAGCATTTCTTCATACGCGAACTCCGCGTAAACGGAGCCGAATATGAGTATGAGGGTCTCTACAACTTCGGAGACACCCTGAGCGTCGGCCATCTTTTCGTGAGCCTGAGCAAGACCGAGGTGGGCGACCTTGAGCCCAACCGCAGGTATCTCTGCTCATGGCGTTCATCCTTCCTCGCCGCGCAGTCGATTCTTTCCAGCATCACCACGATGCAGCAGGGCGACCGCAAGAACACCTACTACATCAACCAGTGCGACGTAGTTAAGGTTACCATGGACGACACCGTTCCGGAAAGGGCCTGCGACGTACTCAACACCATAGTGATGGTCTTCAACGAGGATTCAAAGGCGTACAATAACATATCCTCGCTCAACACCATAAAGTTCATCGACGAGCGTCTGCACGACCTCGCACGCGAGCTCGGCAGCGCCGAAAGCAACGTGAAGGAATACCAGTCCAGGCACTCGGTGGTCGATTACCAATCCCAGGCCGGTGCTTCCGTTTCCTCGGACATGAATTACCAGCACCAGCTCACCGAGGTCAAGCTGCAGAAGCGCATCCTGGGCATGATCGAAGACTACCTCAAGGAGAACGAATCGGGCGAATACAGGGTTATTCCCGCCAATATAGGCGTGAGCGATGCGGGCCTGAACTCCATTATCACCAAGTACAACGACCTGATTTCCGAGCGCAACCGCATGATTGCCAACTCGTCCGAGACCAACCCCCGCGTCGTGAGCATGACTTCAAGCATAGAGGACGGCAAGCAGAGCATAAAGCTCTCAGTCGCCCAGCTGCTGAATGTATACTCCATACGGGAAAAGGAACTCGAGCGCACCCTGGCGGAGAGCAAGAGCCGCATGTCCAGCATGCCGGCGCAGCAGTATGAGATACAGCAGCTCTCCCGCCGTGTGGACATCATCGAGCCTCTCTACCAGCTCCTGCAGCAGAAGAAGGAGGAAACCCAGATTTCGATGTACGTGCAGGCCGACACCTTCCGTATCATCGAACCTGCTTTCGGTTCTCCGGTGCCCGTGAAGCCCCATCCCATGCAGATTTATCTGCTCGCCCTTATTTTCGGCTGCATACTGCCTCCCGGTATAGTGTGGCTCCGCGGCGTGCTCCGCACCAAGGTGGAGAGCAAGAAGGATATCGAAGACAGGGTCAACGTTCCCGTCATCGCCTCCCTCGCTCACAACGCCGACGAACCCGACAGGCTGCTGCACCGCAACGACCGCGACGCTTTCTCGGAAGCGTTCAGGATGCTGCGCTCGAGTCTGCGCTATCTGCCGGACACCAAGATTATCCAGGTTACGTCTTCGTTCCCCGGAGAAGGCAAGTCCTACATCGCGTCGAACCTGGCCGTGTCGCTTTCGAACCTCGACAAGAAGGTGCTTCTGCTCGGTATGGACCTCCGCAAGCCCATGCTGCGCAAGTTCTTCCCGAGAGTGAAGTACAACCAGGTGGATACTGTTGTCGGTTATCTGGTCGGCAATTGCAGCGACCTTGCATCCCTTCCGCAGAAGTCTATGGTGGACGACAATCTGGATGTCCTCTTTGCCGGACCCGTTCCGCCGAATCCCACGGAGTTGCTTTCGCTCTCCAGGATGTCGGATATTTTCGATTTCTACCGCGACAAATACGATTACATCATAGTTGATACCGCTCCTTTCCTGCCGGTGTCCGACTCACTGCTTATCAACCAGTATGTGGACGCCACCCTTTACGTGGTGCGCGCAATGAAGACCGACCTCAAGGTCCTGGATGAGATCCAGGATTCCGTTGCACCCAAGACAAAGAGGCTCAACATCATACTTAACGACGTAGACCTCGAATCCAAGCGCTACCACTACGGCTACGGTTACGGCAGCGGTTACGGTTATGGCTATGGTTACGGCTACGGATACGGTTACGGTTACGGCGTGAAGGAAGGTACCGTAGAGAAAGCTCCCGCCAAGCCCAGACAGAAAGGCCTTAAAGGATTTGTCTCGGAACTCCTGGGCAAGACCAGGAAGAAGAAATAGCTGAAAAAACTATTCGCAAGGAAGTGAATCCCCCTCATCGAGGAGGATTCCTTCGTAATAGGGGTACATCCTCCGGGTGTGGATGTCGGATCCGGACATGTCGTACAGGCCATCCTTAAGGAGCCGGAAAGCCCTTTCCTGTACATGTTTGCCGTAAAGCCCGCCCAGAGAACCCCAGTTGAGCTGGAACAGTATACCCAATTCGTGCAGCTTCGGGTATTTGCCCATATCCATGTATAGGTAGCGTTCGGGGTGTGCGAGTATGGGAGTATATCCGGCGGCCTGGATGTTGAACAGGATGTTGTCCAGCCCGGCGGGCGGTTCCAGATAAGAAGTCTCCACAAGGACGCGGCCGGGGCCGTGCTCGAGCAGGTCGCGGTCTGCCAGACGCTGTTCGAAGGCGTAGTCCATCATGTATTCGGCTGCCAGATGAAGCTTGACGGGGCCGTCATATTCCTTTTTGAACTGCTCGAAACGGGCTTTGAGATCTTCGGTCGTATTGGGAACATCCTCCATGATGTGCGGGGTGAACCACACTTCGGAGATTCCGAGCTTTTCGTAATGATGGAGTATGCTTAGCGAGGTCTCCATCTCGCGGACGCCGTCGTCCACTCCGGGAAGTATGTGGGAGTGGGAGTCGGTCATGCCGGCGAAGGAGGCCGGATGCTGCTTTTTCTTGCGAAGGAAACTGAACATGGTGCAAAGATACGGATTTTTTGGGATAAAAGGGGGATGGGGGATTCCGCTCGACGGGATTTGTCCTCGCTGCGCGAGTCCACATCCCGGTGCTGCTCGCCGCAGGGGCCCTGCAAAGCGTTGAATGGCATAGCTGGCCATGGGCCGCTTGGTCTTTCCGGGATTCCGCTCGCTACGCTCGCGCTATCCCCGTCCGCCTGCGGCGGGGCGGGAGCAAAGCAGAATGCAGCTGCAGGCCCTTCGGGCCGACAGGCTATTTTGATTTCCGGCCATCTTGAAAGCTCGCTTTCAGAGTGGCCGAAAACAAAACAGCCGGTCGCGTTTGCGACCAGCTGCATTTGCTTTGCGGAAAGACCGGGATTCGAACCCGGGAACCGCTTTAGGCGGTTACGCGCTTTCCAGACGCGCCTCTTCAGCCACTCGAGCATCTTTCCTTAAGGGGCTGCAAATATAAGGAATTTTTCTGATTTGCAAGCCCGCAGACCGTTATTTCTCGTAAAGCTTCTCCTTGGCGCGGGTGAGCTTTTCTTTCATTGCATCGACGGCGTCGGTGAGGGCCTGTTCGAACGAAGTGCTCTGGCGCTCGATTACAAGCTCCTGGCCGGGGATGTGTACCAGAATCTTGGCTTCCTTGTTTTCGGGATTTACACCGAGCGAGAGAATGACTTCCGCTACCTGTTCTGCACCAGCCGGGAAGAACCTTTCCAGACGGCTGACTTTCTTGTCCACATAGTCGACCAGCTTCTGGTCGGCGTCGAACTTGAGGCTTTTGAGTTTGATCTCCATAGTTAATCCTCCGATTTGTTTGCCCTCGGATGGGCTTTGTTGTATTCCTTGCGCAGCTTCTCGACGCTGTTGTGGGTGTAAACCTGAGTAGCCGCAAGGGAAGAGTGGCCGAGCAGTTCCTTAATGGAATAGAGGTCGGTTCCCTTGTCGAGCAGTTCGGTTGCCAGCGTGTGGCGAAGGATGTGCGGGGATTTCTGTCCCGTAACCCCATCGCCGAGTTCCTGCTTGACCACCCTGTCACAGAATACCGGATAAATCCGTTTTCCTGAAGGCGTTAAAAGCAGTGCGTCGCCCGGCTTTCCCTTGCCCAGCATCCAGTCTGCTGCACTCAAATATAGTGAAATTTCTTCACAAAGAGAAGAGGTGAGCGGAATTTCCCGCATTTTGTCTCCTTTTCCCAGAGTCTTGAGAACCCTGCGGGAAAAATCCACTGAAGACACGTCCAGGCCAATCAGTTCGCTCCTGCGAAGCCCGGTACCGTAAAGCATTGAAACTATCAGCCTGCGGAGGCGGCGTTCATAAAGAGCTTTTGCGGTAGGGTCGTCCTTGGGAAGGCTCTTGAGGAATTCCAGCTGCTCTGCGTCTGTATCGTGTGCAGTAGCGGCAAAGTATTCCTTCATAGCCTCTTCGCGGTAAAAAAGCGGAAGCCGTTTCTCCTGTTTGGGTTTGGGGATAAGCTTGACCGGGTTTGACTGCAGCAGGCCCTGCCTTACCGCCCATCGGCAGTATCCGCTAAGTACAGAAAGGTGCAGGTCGACCGTGCGTGCCCCGAGTTTCTGTTTGTCCAGCAGAAAGACTTCGTAATTGCGTATTCCGTCGGTTGTCAGCGCTTCGGCAGACGCCTCGAAACGCTCCAGGACATCGCGGTAGATGGCCTGGGTACGGGCAGAGTAACGGCGCACTCCGCCCAGATAACGGAGATAGGCGTCTATTTGCATTTTTCCACCAGGCCGAGTTCTGCGGCCTTCTTTCGCATAAGGGCGTCGGCCTCCTCGAAATTATTGCCTATTTCGCCCTCCAGGATGGCTTCCTTTACGTATTCTTTCAGCTGACCTATGGTGTTGCAGGGTTCGATTCCGAACAACTCCATTATATAATCTCCAGTGATGGGGTTCTTGAAATTGCGTATGGCGTCCTTGGCCTCCACTTCCACGAGCTTCTGCTTTACCAGCTCGAAATTCGCGTGTATGCGCCTGACCTTCTCCGGATTCTTGGAGGTTATGTCGGCATGGCAGAGGGTCATGAGGTCGTCGATATCGTCACCGGCGTCGAAAAGGAGACGGCGCACTGCCGAATCGGTTACCTCTTCATCCACCAGTGCTATAGGACGCATATGAAGCCACACGAGCTTCTTTACGTACTTCATGGCATCCAGGGGCAGCTTGAGGGAGTTGAATATCCCGGGCACCATGCGGGACCCGACAAGGTCGTGGCCATGGAAGGTCCAGCCGGTTTCGGGAACGTAGCGCTTTACGGATGCCTTGCCTATGTCGTGCAGCAGCGCTGCCCAGCGGAGCCAGAGCTTCGGCTCGGGACCGTCGGTTGCGGCTACGTTGTCGAGCACGGCGAGAGTGTGGGCGAAATTGTCCTTGTGGCCACGTCCGTCCACGGTCTCAACTCCCTTGAGGGCCGAAAGCTGGGGGAGTATGGAAGGCAGCAGGCCGGCCTCGTCCAGCAGACGGAAAGCAATGGATGGACGGGGGCAGACGAGCATCTTGTTAAGCTCTTCCGCTATTCTCTCCCTGGACAGGATGGACATCCTCGGAGCCATGCGCCTCATGCTTTCGATGCTCTCGGGAACTATCCTGAATTGCAGATCCGGAGTGGACAGCTTTGCGGCGAATCGAACCGCCCTGAGCATGCGGAGGGGGTCGTCGGAATAAGTGGTGTCGGGCTCCAGGGGAGTGCGGATTATGCCTTCCGCAAGGTCCCTGATGCCGCCGAACGGGTCGACCAGTTCTCCGAAGGAGTCTTCATTGAGGGAGAGAGCCATGGCGTTGATCGTGAAGTCGCGGCGAAGCTGGTCGTCGCGAAGGGTTCCGTCCTCCACAATGGGTTTGCGGGATTCGCGCCTGTAGGATTCTTTCCGCGCACCCACGAATTCTATCTCATCTCCCTTGAAGCGCAGCATGGCAGTGCCGAAATTCTTGAAATACGACACTTTGCTGTGCGTTACCTCCCCGACTGCCCTCGCGAATTCAATACCGCTGCCTTCAACCACTATGTCTATGTCGCTGCAATGACGGCCGAGGAAGCAGTCGCGCACGTATCCGCCTATGGTAAAAGCCTTTACGCCACGTTTCGAGGCGACTTCCGAGACTATCCTGAAGATGTCTTTCGAGACGAATTCGGGGGCTAGCGTGGACATGTCATTTCCGTATATGAGGGTATCCTTTCGAACGGAACGAAGGCGTTTCCCTCTCGTTTGTAAACATATGTGCTCTTGCCGTTCGTGAGGCAGATGAAGCCGACTCCGAGAACGGAATGGTAGCGGAGAGCCTGGCGTGCAACTTCTTCTGAAATGGAGACTTCGGGCCTCTTGCATTCTACGACGGCAACGGGTGAGCCGTCGCGGCCGAAGACCACAATGTCAGCCCTCTGGCTCTTGTTCCCGCTCTTCAACTGAACTTCGCTTCCCATCAGCCCCATGGGGCAGCCCGCGTCGGCGAGGACCCCGATGAACCACTGACGCACCTGCTCTTCAGGAGTGGCGGCCACTTCTTTTCTGCGCAGAGGATCCCACATTACGAGTTCAGTATTTTTGCGGTGAGTTCAACCAGCAGTTCCTGCGGAGCGGTTGCGGCACCGTCCCCACCCTTGCCCAGGTAGTCGTATTCGCAGAGCATGGATATAATGGCCATGGTGCGCCTGAGGGGATAGTTGCGGACAGCCTGGTCGTATTCGCGCACGAAGAACGGGCTTACGCCGAGTACCGCGGCGGCGTCTTCACTCGAAGGATGGGGATTGCCCGCGAGGAAGGCTTCATAGCGGAGTATGCGGTAGAAGTGGGTGTAGAGTGCGCTGACGGCAGGCGGCATTGCAAAACGGGCTGCGGCGCCAAGGTGCGCGGCAATCTTGAGGGCTTTCGCGGAATTGCGCGCGGAAAGCTCCCTGGTAAGTTCGAAAATGGAGAATTCCCTTGAGATGCCGACGTTTTTCTCTATGTCCTGGACGCTCACCTGGCTTACGCTTTCGGGGAGGTTTTTCAGGAGTTTGTCGGTTTCGGCGACAATGACCGAAAGGTCGGTTCCCGCGGATTCTCCGAGGAGGGCCGCAGCCTGCGGGTCAATGGAAAGGCCTCTCGAACGGTAATAGGAGACTATCCACTTGGAAACTTCATAATCGCGGATGGCGGGGGATTCGAGCACCGTGCCACATTTGAGTATGCTCTTGTAGAGGACGGTCCTCTTGTCCAGCTTCGCCCTGTGGAAAAGCAGCACCAGGACTGTGCTTTCGAGCGGTTCGGCCGTGTAGGCTGAAAGGCCCTCTATGCCCTTGAGACTCTGGGCTTCGCGCACTATCACCAGCTGCCTTTCGGCCATCATGGGATAACGCCGTGCCGCCGTGACGACCTGGTCGACCGTGACGTCGGGCCCGTAGCAGACGGTTTCGTTGAAATCGCGCTCAGCTTCGTCCAGGCAGTTTTCCTGAATGGCTTTGCAGGCCAGGTCGGGGTAGTACGGCTCCTCGCCCATCAGCAGATAGACGGGGCGGAAGACGCCGTTGCGGACCTCTTCGATTATGCTGCTGCAAACGCTCGCTGCGTCGGTGCTTCCTTTTGCCATTTCCTTACAAAAATAAGGAAAATTTGCTTATCTTAGCGCTTGCAATAAAATAGTAGTGTATATGGCATTGATTGAATGCAGGGAGGTTTGCAAGTCGTTCGGCCCGAAGGTGGCGCTGGACCATGTGAGCCTCGGTTTTGAAGAGGGCCGGATTACCGGCCTGCTCGGCCCGAACGGAGCGGGCAAGACAACTCTGATACGCATTATCAACAGGATAACCATTCCCAGCGGAGGCGAAGTGCTCTTCCGCGGAGCCCCGATCAAGGAGCAGGACGTGGCCAGGATAGGCTACATGCCGGAAGAAAGGGGGCTTTACCGCAAGATGAAGGTAGGGGAGCAGGCACTGTACCTCGCCCAGCTGAAGGGAATGAGCCGCCCCGAAGCCATCAAGGCCCTGAAGGAATGGTTCGAACGCTTCGGCATCCAGGACTGGTGGGGAAAGAAGGTGGAGGAACTCTCCAAGGGCATGGCCCAGAAGCTTCAGTTCATCACCACGGTCGTCCATCGTCCGGCCCTTATGATACTGGACGAGCCCTTCAGCGGCTTCGATCCGGTGAACGCCGATCTCGTCCGCAAGGAGATAATACGCCTTCGCGACGAGGGAGCCACCATCATCCTTTCCACGCACGACATGGGCAGCGTGGAGGAACTCTGCAACGACATAGCCCTTATCAACCGCAGCCGCCTGGTGATTTCCGGCGACGTGCAGGACATACGCCGCCGCTACGGCAACGACAACGTCGAGATTGAATATACCGACGCCGACGGCCGTCACACCGTGGTGCTGCCGCGAGTGTCCGCCGGAAACGGCACTCTCGAAAGCTTCATCGCCAAGGGGATTACGGTCAACAGCTACCGTGAACTCATGCCCCGCATGAACGACATATTCATCAGCCTTGTAACCAATTCGGGAGAGGAGGCCCCTGCAGAAGAATGAACCTCAGGACCATTGGCCTTGTGATAGGCCGCGAATACAATACCCGCGTAAGGAAGAAATCGTTCCTTATCCTCACCTTCATTGTTCCCATTCTCTTTGCCGCAATGTGCTTCCTCCCGAGCATCATCATGCTCAATACCAAGGAGAAGACAAAAGAGGTGGCGGTAGTCGACCGCAGCGGCATAGTGATGCCTTTCCTCGAGAACGGCCAGGTAGCAAACTGGTACGATTACTCCACGGAGGATCCAGAAGAACTGAAGGGCCGCCTGGATGAACTCGGCAAGGATATCCTGGTGGTAATCAGTCCGCTGGATTCAGCCAGTTCGGTGAGCGTCGCCACCTACAGCAGCAAACCGGCGGGAGTCGATTTTGCCGACGGGCTTTCACGCAGGGTTTCCGACGCTGTGGAAGACTATCGCGTCAAGTCCTATGACATTAAGGGACTTCGGGAAATCCTGTCCAATGTGAAGGCGCATGTGAAGGTTCAGGAGTACACCCTTGGCCAGGACGGCCGCGAAACCATTTCGGAATCAGGCATTTTCATGGTGGTTTCCATGGTACTGGGGATGCTCATCTACATGTTTGTCGCGATGTTCAGCGGCATGGTAATGAGTTCCGTCATCGAGGAGAAAAGCTCGCGCGTGGTAGAAGTTCTTGTCTCTTCGGTCAAGAGCATAGACCTCATGTTCGGCAAGATCATTGGAGTCGCCCTGGTGGCCCTGACTCAATTCGCCCTCTGGATAGTGCTTACGCTTGCCATTGTGGGAATAGGTGGAGCAGCCTTCGGCCCGAAACTGATACAGAAGACCCAGGGCTTGGATCAGTCGCAGATGATGGAAATGGCTTCGATGGGTACTGGTTATCATATGGAAGATGCAATCGCGATGATGCAGGACAGCGGCCTAAAGACCATCCTGACAACCCTGCAGAATCTGCCATGGGCACAGCTCATCCTGGCCTTCCTGGTGTATTTCATACTCGGCTATCTCCTCTATGCGTCGATGTTCGCCGCGGTGGGATCGGCAGTCGAGAACGAAGCGGACAGCACTCAACTCCAGCTGCCGATAACCATACCGCTGCTTATAGGTTTCTTCATAGCCCTGATGGCGATGAAAAACCCTTACAGCCAGGTTGTCTGGTGGGGGAGCATGATACCCTTCACCTCGCCGATAGTGATGCTGGCCCGCATTCCATATGGCGTTCCCGGATGGGAACTCATCCTTTCGATGGCGCTGCTGCTGGTTACGTTCGCCCTTATTGCCTGGGCTTCGGCCAAAGTGTACAGGGCAGGCATACTCATCTTCGGAAAGAAATCCACATGGAGCGATCTCTGGAAATGGCTTAAACAGAAATAATATGAGTATTTCACGTTTTCTCCTTCCCCTGCTGTTCCTTGCAGCGGCATGTACTTCGAACGCGCCCAAGGCGTTTTACTGGGAACGTTTCGAAATGGACGGTCATCGTACCGGAGTGGCGGTGCCGGCCGCAGACAATGCCGCCGAGGCCATAGGAGAGGTGTCAGGCAAGGCTTACAATGCTCCCAACGGAAAGATCTTCCGAGGCGGATGTATTCACGGCGTGGCTTCGCTGCTGCTTGACGTGCAGCCCGACATGGCAGCACTGAAGGAAGTAGTCGCATATTCCCCGGACGGCCTTGGCAAATACCAGCCGGAAAGTCCTCTCAGCAACTTCATCTCGGACCATCTTTTCGAAGGTGCGGAAAGGATCACCGGCCGCAAGGTGGACGTCGCCCTCTGTAATTTCGGCGGGATACGCTGCGAGATACCGGCAGGCAACGTGCTGCTCGACGACATAGTAAGCATGCTTCCTTTCGACAACTATGTGACATGGCTGTCAGTTCCCGGAAGCGAACTACGCAAGGTCTTTGTCCAGATGGGGAAGAAACTCCTGTGTGTCTCGGGAGCTGAGCTGGTCTATTCCGACGGAAAGCTGGTGTCGGCTAAGATCGGCGGCAAGCCTCTTGACGACCGGCGTCTGTACGGCCTCGCCACCATAGACTTCCTCGTAGACGGCGGCGACGGATTCAAGCTCGCCCGCGGGGCCAAGGATATGGTGATCAGCGATGTCCGTATCGGCGACCTGATTCTGGAAGACATACGCGCAATAAGCGCGGCCGGAAAGGACCTCAGCTATGGCACTGACGGCCGCGTCTGCATGAATAAGAAAGCCGGCTCTGAAGTGGCCAAGGATTCCCCGGAACCGGTTCAGGAGGCGGCTCCGGCCCCGTCCGGCAAACCGAAGCTGGTGATAATGCACTGCAACGACACGCATTCCCACTTCGATCCCTTCCCGACCGGAAAAGGAATGAGGGGCGGTATCATCGAACGGGCCGCGTTTGCCGACAGTATACGCCACAAGTACCCGGCCCGCAAGGTCCTGTTCCTGCATGCCGGCGACTTCAATCAGGGAACATCCTATTACAGCCATCTGCGCGGCTCGCTCGAGCCCAAGATGATAAATGCCATGGGCTATGACTGCATAACCCTGGGCAATCACGAACTCGACAACGGCATAGAGGACCTGGCTGACAGGCTTTCAAAGATTTCATGCCCCATCGTCTGCGCGAACTGCGAATTCCCCGATACCCTCCAGCGCTTAGTAACTCCCTATACCATACTGAAAAGGGGAGGGATGAAGATAGGAATAATAGGAATGGAATCCGACATAGCTACTATGGTGGCGGCTCCCATTGCACAGCGTATCGTCCAGCACGACAATTCGCAGACCCTCATGAAATGGGCTCCCTATCTAAAGGAAGAGAAGGGCTGCGACATGGTAATCCTGCTCAGCCATCTGGGATACGACGAAGACCAGGCCGTCATACAGAATGCCCGCTGCATCGACCTGGTGATAGGCGGCCACACCCACACTTTCGTGAAGGATTTCGTCTATTCTATGGATTTGGACGGCAAACTGGTGCCGATAATCACAGACGGCTGCTGGGGAGCTGAAATGGGCCTGGTGAAGGTCTATTAAAGCACGTTCATGGACTGCTCGCGGATTTTCTCGAGCTCGTCCTTCATCTTTACCACCGACTTCTGGATGGCGGAATTGTTCGCCTTGGAGCCGGTGGTATTGATTTCGCGCCCCATCTCCTGGATGATGAAACCCAGTTTGCGGCCCGGACAAGGCTCGGAATCGAGTGTCTCCATGAAATACTTGCAGTGCTGGCGCAAACGGACCTTTTCCTCGTTGATGTCGAGTTTCTGGAGGTAAAAGACCATTTCCTGCTCGAAGCGCTCCGGGTCCAGCTTGATGGAGGCATCTGCCGCGGCTTTGAGTATTGAAGCGCGGGCGGCCTCAAGCCTTTCGGCCTCATGCGATTCCACCTCGTTTTCAAGTTCGAGTATCTTGCTTATGCGCGAGGAAATGTCGCTGTAAAGGGCCCTGCCTTCTTTATCACGGTATGCGTTAACTGCTTCGAGAGCCTCGTGAAGGGCTTTGGCAACAAGAGGCCAGGAGCCTTCATCAACCACGTCGGCCTTCTTGTTGTCCAGTATGTCCGGCATACGGAGCACGGCAGCGAGGATTTCGTCGGACACCTCGGCGCGCCCCTGGATCTTTGCGATTTGCTCGCAGTAACTCTTTACAGCTAAAGCATTTATTGTTCCGGTGGAGGCAGCTTCCGACGCTTCGAACGAAAGATAAACATCGATGGTTCCGCGCACGAGGGAATCCGCTATCGTTTGCCTTGCCTCAAGCTCCCGGTCCTTGGGAAGAAGAGAACTTTTGATACTGATGTCGGCGTTCTTGCCGTTGAGGGTACGGATCTCGATTGTGAGTTTTCCGGAAGGGAGGAAGGCCTCTCCCTTGCCGTAGCCGGTCATGGATTTTATCATATCGCTTGCGAAGTTACTAAAAATCGCGAAAATATTCTTAAATTTGTGAGTTAAACCGAGCCTTATGGAAGAAGAAAAGAAGTCCCTCAATTTCCTTGAAGAAATAATCGAAGAAGACCTGCGCACCGGCAAGGTGGACAGAATACTTACCCGCTTCCCCCCGGAGCCAAACGGCTACCTGCATCTGGGCCATGCCAAGAGCCTCTGCATCAATTTCGGCCTTGCTCAGAAGTACGGCGGCAAAACCAATCTCCGCTACGACGACACGAATCCCACCAAGGAGGACACCGAATACGTGGATGCCATCAAGGAAGACATCAAGTGGCTCGGCTTCAAGTGGGAAAAGGAACTCTACGCTTCCGACTACTTCGACCAGCTCTACGAG
Organism: Bacteroidales bacterium; assembly: GCA_024691765.1. GTDB lineage: Bacteria > Bacteroidota > Bacteroidia > Bacteroidales > UBA932 > Cryptobacteroides. The sequence goes on from JAILNI010000011.1 coordinate 34,850, forward strand.
TGGGCTGAAAAGATGATTGTCGAAGGGCTTGCTTACGTTGACGACCAGACCCAGGAGGAGATTTCGGCAGGCCGCGGCACCGTGGAAACGCCCGGCAAGGAGAGTCCGTGGCGCAACCGCACACCGGAGGAGAATCTCAGGATTTTCCGCGAAATGCGCGACGGCAAATACGCCGACGGGGAGAAGGTGCTGCGGGCAAAGATAGACATGGCGTCTCCCAACATGATGTTCCGTGATCCCATCATGTACCGCATCAAGCACGCCAGCCATCACCGCACAGGCGACAAGTGGTGCATCTACCCGATGTACGACTTCACCCATGGCCAGAGCGATTCCATAGAGCATATCACCCACAGCATATGCACGCTCGAGTTCGACGTGCACCGTCCCCTTTACGACTGGTACATAAAGACCCTGGGCATTTATCCGAGCCATCAGTACGAGTTCGCCCGCCTGAACCTCACCTATACCCTCATGAGCAAACGCAAGCTCCTGGAACTCGTCCAGAAGGGTATAGTCTCCGGTTGGGACGATCCGCGCATGCCCACGCTCTGCGGAGTGCGCCGCCGCGGCTATACTCCAGAGGCCCTCAAGATGTTCTGCGACAAGATAGGCGTAAGCAAGCGCGACCAACTCATGGATATCCAGCTCCTCGAGTGGTGCGTACGCCAGGACCTGAATGCACGCAGCAACCGCTACATGGTGGTCCAGGATCCGCTCAAGCTCACCATCACCAACTGGCCCGCAGGCAAGGTGGAATGGTTCGACTGTCCGCTTAATCCCGCGGAACCCGAAGGCGCCTGCCGCAAGGCTCCGTTCACCGGAGAACTCTACATCGAAAGGGCCGACTTCATGGAGGACGCCCCGAACAAGTTCTTCCGTCTCAAACCGGGCGGCGAAGTGCGTCTCAAGTATACTTACATCATCAAATGCGAGGAGGTCATAAAGGACGCCGAAGGCAATATATCGGAACTCCGCTGCACTTACGATCCGTCCACCCGTCCGGGCGGGGGAGAGTGGCGCAGCGTCAAGGGTACCATCCACTGGGTGTCCGCGGAGCATGCGAAGAAGATTACGCTCCGCAATTACGACCGTCTCTTCACCCTTGCCGACATGAGCCAGGTGCCTGAAGACAAGGACTACAAGGACTTCCTGAATCCCGAGTCGCTCACCATCGGCTGCGGCCTGGCCGAACCGGCGCTCCTGGAAGACGCTTCCGGCATTGCGGTACAGTTCGAGCGTACCGGCTACTACGTCAAGGATGCCGACAGCACTCCCGAAGAGCCGATTTTCAACAAAACCGTCTCCCTGAAAGACTCCTATAAACCTGAATAGCGGTAACAGCCGTCAGGAACTAACCCCCTGCGGGACTATCCACCCCCGGACAGGGGCAGGTGGATGGGGCCCGACGGAGACAAGTGGCTTCAGGCCACGCCGGAAACGTTGGGAGGGGCCGGAGTGAGTGAAGCGAACGGAGTTCCGCAGGGGGTAGATTCCTGACGGCAAAGCGCTACAGCAGGTTGAGAACCTTGGCGCGGGAGAGAAGGCAGTCGCCCTTGGCGGCCGCGCTGCGCCCGAGTCTGCTGAACTGGATCTTGGTGTCGGCAGACACCTTGCTGAGCGAGAGCTTGTTGACGGCGGCGCGTATGGGGAGCATCAGGTAGTCGCGCCCGACGATGAGGCGTCCGCCGATCACTACGAGACCGGGATTGAACACGTTGATAAGGCCGGCTATGCCGCGGCCGAGCGTCTCTCCTATCTGGCCTATGCCTTCGATGGCAAGCACATCCTCGTTCTCTACGGCGTCCAGTACGTTCTGGAGGCTGATGTCGCCGACCTCCTTGTAAATCTGCCATAGCGAAGAGCGGCGTCCTTCCTTGAGGCGTTCCTTGATCCAGCGGGTGAGGGCAGAACCGGAGGCGCCGGTCTCGAGGCAGCCAATCTTGCCGCAGCGGCAGATTATGTCGTTGTCGAGCATGGGGAAGTGGCCGATTTCGCCTGAGAAACCGGATTTGCCGTAGTAAAGGTGGCCGTCCACTATGATGCCCATTCCGAGACCCCAGCTGAGGTTGATGAATATCATGTCTTCGTCGGCCTTGTTTCCGAGAGACATGTACTCGCCGTAGGTCATCGCGCGGGAGTCGTTCTCTATGTTGACGGGAGCTTCAAGTTCGCGCTGGAAGATGTCTCCCAGGGGGATATCGTCGGATACGAAATACGAGAGGCTGAAGCCCTTTTCGGGATTCACGCGGCCGGTCAGGCTGATTCCCACTCCGAGAATCTTGGACCAGTCTATGCCGGAGGCTGAAACCTGCTGGCGTATCTGGCGGCACATAACGCGGAAACTGTCGGCGTTGGCTTCGAGCACGAAGGGGATGTCCTGGATGTAGAAGCGTATCTCGCCCTTGAAATCCGAAATCGCTATGTGGAAGTGCTGGCGCGCAATGTCCACTCCTACGAAATAGCCGGCATCAGGATTGAGACCGTAGGTGTTGGGACGGCGTCCTCCGCTGGTGCCCACCTTTCCGCAATCCTGAAGGAAACCGTCTTCTATGAGATTGGAGACAATTTTGGTCGCAGTGGGTACGCTTATGCCAAGATTCCTGCTGAAATCGGCTATGCTGCATGCTCCGTTGCGTATGCACTGCTTGATTATACCCTTCTGCTCGTCGGTCATAGTGTACGTGGTTTGCTTACAAAATTAAGAAATTATTACTATATTTGTATGTTTTAATGAAAAATTTTAAAAATGAAGTTTAACCTGCGTACGAAACTGAGCCTCAGCTTGAGCCTGATAGGTATAGTCCTGCTCGTTTCCAGCATCATCTCCGTGATGGAATACAGGAGCATGAGTTCGTACGTATCGGACATGATAGCCGAGAATATCCACAGTGTAAACGTAGCCCAGAAGCTGGCGGATCAGGCGAACGAATACAATCTTGCAATACTCGCTCTTGTCGGCGAGGAGAGTTCGGTGGTTCTGCCGGACTTCGACAAGGCCGCTTTCACCGCCCGCTGCGACAGCCTGCGCGCTTCGCTTTCCTCCAACGGAATCATGCCCCTCGCAGATTCTGTAGAGTATGCGTATTCCGCTTACATGCTTACGAGTTTCGAGCTCCAGGATGTAATAGCGTCTGATTTCATAGACACGAGGTCGTGGTATTTCGAGCGCCTGCAGCCGCGCTACAGGAGGCTGAGGTCCGACATAGCGAAACTCACCGAAGCCATTTATGTCGACCTTGAGGACAACTCCCGCACCTTCGAGAGCACTTTCTACCGCAGCATCATTCCCGGAATCGTTGCCGTTGGAGTCGGTCTGCTCCTGCTTCTGATGCTGCTCTTCTTCATGACGGTCTACTACGTTACTCCCATATACCGTATGCTGGATTCCCTCAGGCTCTACAGGTCGCACGGAACTCCTTTCAGCTACGATTTCCCCGGGAACGACCAGCTTCACTGCCTGAATGAGGAGATTTCAGAGCTCGCTTCGGAAAACGGCATTCTGCGCAAGCGCATATCTGCGATGAGGCGCAACAGCGAAAACTCAGAGAAATGAACTGGAGCACGGTCAGCAGGAATGTAGGGTACGCCCTTCTGGTGGACGCGCTCTTCATGCTCCTGTCCATGTTGATAGCCGCATTCGATCCGGCCGACACGGCCCTGGGCCCGCTGGCAGTCAGTTTTCTTCTGACCTTCATAGTCGGAATCTTCCCATTTATCTTCGTTAAAAAGACTTCGGCTATCTCGACGCGGGAAGGGTATGTCATCATAACCCTTTCCTGGCTGCTTTCGTTCATTTTCGGAATGCTGCCATATGCCCTGTGGGGCGGCCCCTTCAATGTGATAAACGCATGGTTTGAAAGCGTGAGCGGCTTCACGACCACAGGAGCGTCCATACTGTCCGACATAGAATCGCTTCCCAAGGCTCTTCTTTTCTGGCGAAGCAGCACCCATTTCATAGGAGGCTTGGGAGTCGTGGTTTTCCTTCTTCTGCTGATTCCCGGTGCCAGCCAGATGAAACTGCGTCTGACGAATCTGGAACTCTCATCCCTGTCCAAGGATGAATATCACGCGAGGGCCAACCGTACGGTTTATATCTTCACCTACGTGTATCTGGGCCTGTTCGTGGCGAGTTTCCTCAGCTACATGCTTGCCGGTATGGGCCCCTTCGATGCGGTGAACCATGCGTTCAGCGTAAGCGCTACCGGTGGATTCAGCACCAGGAACAACAGCATCGCAGGCTTCGGGAGCAACGCAATCTCGATCATTACCATGGTGTTCATGTTCCTTTCGAGCATACACTTCGGAATAATCTGGCTCGCGATAGTAAGACGCAGCCTCAAGCCACTCAAGAACGAGGTCCTCGGCTTCTATGCCGGATATCTTGTCGTGTTTACGGTAGTCTCAGCATTCTCCCTCAAACTGAGCGGAGTCAGTTCAGGCTGGGGCGCCGCCTTCCTGGACGGTGGTTTCCAGATACTGAGTTACGCCTCCACGACAGGTCTGGCTACGGCCGACAACGCTGCTTTCCCGCCTCTGGTGGTAATGCTGATGATGCTCGGGGGCGCCGTCTGCGGCATGGCGGGAAGTACGACAGGTGGTATCAAGAGCGACCGCCTGCTGCTCCTTGTCAAGGGCGTAAAGGCTCGTCTGCACGCATCACTCCATCCTTCAAGCGTGACGGAGATTAAACTGTCCGGACGCAACATAAGCACCGAGGACATCTATCCTCATGCAATCTATATCGCCCTCTTCGTGCTTCTGTGGATCATTTCCATCGTTCTTGTGCTCCTGAGCGGCGTAAACAGCCACGAGGCCATGATGGCTACGCTGAGTTCGCTGAGCAACGTGGGCCCGGCGACGGGCGAACTCGGTACTTTCGGCAACTTCGGCGCCCAGCCCGCGTTCGCCAAGTTCGTCTACACTCTCGACATGTTCCTCGGCCGCGTTGAAATCTATCCTCTGCTTGCCGTGGGTTCCCTCCTTTTTGCTAAGGAAAGGAGGCGTTGAGATGCTGTCCCGCACCGATTTCCTCTATTCTGAATTCTCAAAACGCCTCGCGGTGGAGGCCACACCCTGTCAGGACCGCTTCCTCAAATCGGCTGCCTCTTTCATAACGGGAGACGACGCCGACATCATGGTGGTCAACGGCTATGCCGGTACGGGCAAGACTACGGCCGTATCCGCCATTGTGGGAACTCTCTCAAGCCTGGGCCTGAAGACGGTACTGCTGGCTCCCACCGGCCGCGCTGCGAAAGTGCTCTCCGAAATCTGCAGCCGGCCTGCGTATACCATTCACAAGCATATCTACCGCCAGCGTTCCGTGGGAGACGACGGTTTCGGACAGTTCAACCTGGCCCCCAACAAAGCCAGGAATACGCTGTTTGTCGTAGATGAAGTATCCCTGATTGGCATAGACGAGTCCGCATCCGCGAATTCATCTGCCGAGTTCGGCAGCGGGAACCTGCTGTCGGACCTCGTTCAGTTCGTCAGGGCGGGGATAGACTGTCGCCTGCTGATGCTCGGGGATTCAGCCCAGCTGCCGCCGGTCGGCCTTGAGGCGTCTCCGGCCCTTTCGAAAGAATTCATGGATGCGTTCGGGGGAGTCTGTTACGAGACCCTTACGACCGTGGTGCGCCAGGCCCGCGAATCCGGCATACTTCACAATGCCACGCTTCTCAGGAACCTCATTTCCGATGCGGCACCCGACGATACCTTCGATTCCCTCAAACTCGAAACGGACGGCTTCGACGACATCTGCCGCGTCTCTGGAGACGCCCTCATCGAAACCCTTTCGGACGCATACGGAAACTGGGGCGACGACTCCGTTACGGTACTCTGCCGCTCGAACAAGAGGGCTATTCGTTACAATGCCGGCATCCGTTCGACAGTTCAGTACAAGGAAGACCGTCTGGTGCACGGCGACAGGCTGATGATAGTGAAGAACTGCTACCAGTTCGTGGATGGAATAGAGGGGATGGACTACATAGCCAACGGCGACATCGCAGACCTTCTGCGCATAGGGAACTATGAAGACCGCTACGGCCTGCATTTCGCCGACGCGAGCCTGTCTTTCCCTGATTACGACGGCGCCGTGGTGAAGGCCAAGGTCTGCCTGGACACCCTCGACAGCGAGTCGGCCTCGCTTACTTACGAACAGCAGAATGCGCTCTATCACGGAGTTTCGGAGGACTACGCCGACATCAAGGGCAAAAAGGCCCGATACGACAAAGTGCGTGAAGATCCCTACTACAATGCGCTTCAGCTCAAATACGCCAATGCGATAACCGCACACAAGAGCCAGGGCGGACAGTGGGACTGCGTCTTCATCGACTGCCCCTTCTGGCAGCCCGAGCAGACCCTGGACGACCTCAAATGGCTCTACACCGCCATTACACGTGCGGTGAAAAAAGTATATCTGATCAATTTCCCGGACCGCTTCTTCAAATGAAAAGGACAGCCTCACTTTCAATCCTTCTGCTTACGGCCCTGACGCTCGCGGCCCAGCCTTCGGAAGAGAACCACCTCTGGGCGCCGGATTCGTCGTACTGCGCCTATAATCTCGGAGGCGACCTGTACCTGCGCAGCAGGGCCGGGGAAGTGCTAAGGCTGACTGCAGACGGGAGCGAAACCACCCTGAACGGCTACAGTTCGTGGGTTTATTTCGAAGAGATATTCGGTCGTCCCAGGCATCACCGTTCCTTCTGGTGGAGCCCGGATTCGAAAAAGCTTGCGTTCTACAGTTACGACGATTCGGTGGTGCCCATGTTCCCCATCTATTCGCCTGCAGGGCAGGACGGAACCCTTATCCGCACCCGTTATCCCAAGGCGGGGGAACCCAATCCCGGGGTGCGTATAGGATTCGTTGACCTTGGGAAAGCGCACTTCCGCAAGGGGCTTCTGAGGCAGAAGGACATAGTTTGGGCGGCGTTCGACTATTCCGTCGACGGCTACTTCGGAATTCCGTTCTGGGGGGCAGACAGCAGGCGTTTCTTCGTAGGACGCGAACCCCGTATACAGAACCGCTACGAGCTTTGGTCGGTAGACGTATCCGACGGAAAGCCGGAATCCATTTACAAGGAGAGTTATCCAACCTGGGTCGACTGGCCACAGGACATGCTCTTCTCCGATGATGGGCTTTACATGGTGCGTGCCTTCGAAACAGGCTGGGAGCAGATTTATTTCCTGAGCTACGACGGTGCACGCTTCGAGCGCCTGACGGACGGCCCCAACTGGAAAGTACGTCTCATCCGCAGGGACCCGCTTGAAGGCGACATTTTTTTCACCGCCCAGAGGGATTCAAGGATACGCAGCACGCTGTACAGACTCTCCCAGGACGGTAGGATAAGCGCCGTCACGCCCTTGGATTACAACGTGGACAAGGTGGAGATAAGCACGGATTGCAAAAACATTTCGGCGAGGCTCTCAACGTGCCGCATACCGCCTTTCGACTGGAAGGACGGGGTTTTCGAAGCCCCGGCGGAGCCGGACAGCCTCGCGCTTCCTCGTGCCGTGAGTATTAAAGCTGAAGACGGGCAGGAAATGTGGGCAGTAATTACTTTCCCGAAAGGTTTTGACTCCACAAAGGTGTACCCGGTACACATGGAAATCTACGGAGGCCCGGGCAACCAGTATGTGGTCGACCGCTGGCGCCGCCCGCAGCAGTGGTGGAGCGAACAGGGTATCATACACATGGTAGCGGATTCCAGGGTTTCCGGGCATTCCGGCAGGGCCGGCACCGACCTCGATTACAAGGATCTTACGACAACCCCCGTGAAGGACTTCTGCACCTGGGCTGAATGGATCAAATCCCGTTCATGGGCAGGCAGGATAGGCGTGGAGGGCTTCTCCTTCGGAGGTACGAATACGGCGCTGCTTCTGCTTGACCATTCTGACCTCTTCTGCTGCGGTATCGCCGGCGGGGGAGTGTACGACTGGATGCTCTACGACACCCATTATGCAGAGCGCTTCATGAGTACCCCGGAAGACAATCCGGCAGGGTACGCCGACAGGGTGCTGGACCACGTGAAGAACTATCCCGGCGACGGCTCAGTCATGCTCCGTCTAACACACGGTACGGGAGACGACAACGTTCACTTCCAGAGCACCCTTCAACTCATAGATGCATTGCAGAGGGAAGGGAAGCAGTTCGAACTCATGATATATCCCGACGGCAAGCACGGCTATCGCGGAAAACAGGCCGAGCATTCATGGGAAAGCGACAAGTTATTTTGGATCAAATACTTAAAACAATAACACTTATGAAGGAATTTGAAATTAAAGCCAAACAGTGGCTGGAAGGCGATTTCGACGAGGCAACCAAAGCTGAAATACGGGAACTCCAGAAGAACCCGGCGGCGCTTGAGGATGCCTTCTACCGCAACCTTGAATTCGGTACGGGCGGCCTTCGCGGTACCATGGGAGTGGGTACCAACCGCATGAACAAGTACACGGTGGGCATGGCCACCCAGGGACTTGCTAACTACATGAAATCCAAGGTCGAAGGGCCGCTCAGCGTGTGCATCTCATACGACTCGCGCAACAATTCCCACGACTTCGCGAAGATAGCCGCCGACGTGTTCAGCGCCAACGGCATCAAGGTATATCTCTTTACAGAGATTCATCCCGTGCCGCTCATGAGTTACTCTGTCCGTTACAAAAAGGCCAACTGCGGAGTGATGATTACGGCGTCGCACAATCCTAAGGAGTACAACGGTTACAAGGTGTTCTGGAACGACGGAGCACAGATAACGGCCCCTGTCGATAAGGAAATAGTGGCCGAAGTCGGTAAGATTTCCGATCCTTCCCAGGTGAAGTTCAAGGGCAATCCCGACCTCGTCGAGCCGATGGGACGCGAAATCGACGAGGCTTACAAGAAGGACATCTACACCCTCATGCTCTCGCCCGAATCCAGGAAGCGCCATGCCGACATGAAGATAGTCTACACCCCGCTTCACGGCTGCGGCGTGCGCATAGTTCCCGAGTGCCTGGACATGCTGGGCTTTAAAAACGTCCACAGCGTGAAGGAACAGCAGCCCTCCGACGGCAATTTCCCCACAGTGGCGTCTCCCAATCCGGAAGAGCCGGCCGCCCTCAGGATGGGCATGGAACTCGCCGATTCGATAGGGGCGGACATAGTCATGGGAACCGATCCCGATGCCGACCGCATGGGTATCGCCGTTCGCAACGATGAAGGCAAGATGGTGCTGTTCAACGGCAACCAGACCGCCTCTATGCTCACTTACTACATCCTTACCCGCTGGAAGGAACTCGGCAAGCTCTCTCCGAAGGCCTATGTGGTGAAAACCATAGTCACGACTCCCCTGATTGCAGATATCGCGAAGAGTTTCGGTATCGAGTGCTTCGACGTGCTGACCGGATTCAAGTATATCGCCGAAGTGGTGAAGCGCAACGAAGGCAAGAGGGTGTTCATCTGCGGCGGAGAGGAGAGTTTCGGCTTCAACGTAGGCGAATTCGTCCGCGACAAGGATGCTCCCATCTACTGCTGCATGGTGGCGGAATGCGCCGCATGGGCGGCAGACCAGGGCCTGAGCCTCTACCAGCTGATGCAGCGCATCTATTCTGAATACGGCTATCGCAAGGAGGGCCTCGTGAGCGTGGTGCGCAAGGGTGTCAGCGGAGCCCAGGAGATTGCGGACATGATGTCGCGTTTCCGCAGCGAACCGCCGAAAGACCTTGCCGGAAAGCCGGTAGTGAGGGTTATCGACTATAATGAACCCGAGAAGACGGGCCTTCCCAAGAGCAACGTGCTTCAGTTCTTCGATGCCGAGGGCGAGGTGGTTACCGTGCGTCCTTCGGGAACGGAACCGAAGATAAAGTTCTACTTCGGGGCAAAAGGCGCCGACGCAGACGCCCGCATCGAGAGCCTCAAAGAGCAGTTTGCATAGCGCACCAGTCCTTCAGGGGACAGGCGGCGCACTTTGGGGCCCGGGCGGTGCAGATGTAACGCCCGTGCAACAGGAGCCAGTGATGGGCCAGGGGCCTGTCGGCAGGCTTGATATGACGCTCCAGGTCGTTTTCCACGGCCAGGGGCGTCTTCCCTTTGGAGAGCCCCAGCCTGTGTGATACCCGGAAAACGTGGGTGTCCACTGCAATTACAGGGTTGTTGCTCAGGATGGCAGTAACCACATTGGCGGTTTTTCTGCCAGCGCCCGGAAGTGACATGATATCGTCGAGCCCGGAAGGAATCTGCCCGTCGAAATCGCGCATCACCTTGCGTGCCATGGCCACGAGGTTGCGGGCCTTGTTGTTTGGATAGGAAACGCTTTTGATGTAGGGGAGTACTTCCTCCGGCGTTGCGAGAGCCAGGGCGTCGACTATGGGATAGGCTGCAAACAGGGCGGGGGTGACCTGGTTTACCCTTTTGTCGGTGCACTGGGCGCTCAGGATTACTGAGACCAGCAGCTCATAGGGATTGCGGAAAACGAGTTCCGAAGACTGTTCACCGACGTTTTCGCGGAAATAGTCAAGTATCCTGCGGTATCTCTCCGCAATGGGCATTCGTGCGGCCATCGTCAGATAGTGAGGGCAAGTTCTATGACTTCGTCGTTGCGCGTTTCGACGCAGCTTTCCTCCTTGCACACGAATACGCGGCCGGGATACTTTTCGAAGATCTCCCTGTTGTGGGTGACGATTATGAAGGCCGTTCCCTTTTCCCTGTTGAGCGAAGTGAGGAGTTTCATTATGCCGTCGGCCGTTTCCCTGTCGAGGTTGCCGGTGGGCTCGTCTGCCAGTATGATTTCCGGTTCGTTGAGTATGGCACGCGCTATCGCCGCCCTCTGCTGTTCGCCTCCGGAAAGCTGGTGGGGCATCTTGTGGGCCTTGGTTGTGAGCCCTGTCGCCTCGAGCACTTCGTCGATGCGTTTGTATATGGCGGCCTTGTCTTTCCATCCGGTACTGCGCAGCACGAACTCCAGATTGTCGCTGATGCTGCGGTCCATAAGGAGCCTGAAATCCTGGAAGACGACGCCTATCCTTCGGCGGAGCGCCTGTATGTCCCTTGGACGTATCCCTTCGAGCGTGAAACAGCAGGCCTGGCCGTGCCCTCCGCCGAGGCGGTTCTCAGCAATAATGCTGCGGATTATGGATGTTTTGCCGGTGCCAACGCGGCCCACTATATACACGAAGTCTCCCTTTGAAACCGACATGTCCAGGGCATGCACTACGACGTTGTCGCCGCCCATTATGTCGGCCTTTTCAAAAAGTACGAGATTGTCCATTTCTTTGTGAATAACTTCCTCTGCAAATATACGCAAATCCTCCATTTTTTTGTTAAATTTGTAAGATTATAAGAATTCGAAGGCGAATATGAAAGGAAAAGCAATATATCTGTCTGTCCTGCTGATAGTTACGCTGTCTGCAAGCCTCGGCGCCCAAAACCCGCCGCAAAGCTTCAGGGAAGCAGTGATTCTCTACGAGCAGGGCGCATACGGCAAGGCCCGTGCGATTTT
>JAILNI010000013.1 GCA_024691765.1 Bacteroidales bacterium
CTTCGAGACCATGGAGCTTAGCACCGACGAGATCCGCGAGGGTCTGCGTGCCGGCCTTGTCAAGGGAGAGACCATCCCCGTGTTCTGCACCGCCGCCAAGGAAAACATCGGCGTAAAGCGCCTCATGGAATTCATCGTGAACGTGGTTCCGTCTCCGGAAGGAAAGGAAGAGCCCACCGTGGATGGTGGCACCCTCAAGTGCAACCCCGCCGGCCCCACCGCCCTGTTCATCTTCAAGACCAGCGTGGAGCAGCACCTGGGTGAAGTTTCTTACTTCAAGGTGATGAGCGGCACCCTCAACGAAGGTGCAGACCTCATTAACCCGGAAACCGGCAACGGTGAGCGCCTCAGCGCCATCTACGCCGTGGCCGGTGCCAAGAAGGAGAAGGTTGCTTCCATCAGCGCCGGTGATATCGGCTGCGTCATGAAGCTCAAGGCCGGTAAGACGGATGTCACCCTGGCCCAGAGCGGCGTGGAAGCCCTCAAGCACATGGTGTTCCCGGATGCCAAGTACCGCTGCGCCGTAAAGGCCGTGGACAAGAATGACGAGGCCAAGGTGGGCGACGCCCTCAACAAGGTGGCTGCCCAGGATCCCACCATCAACGTGGAATACTCCAAGGAACTGCGTCAGACCATCCTTTCCGGTATGGGCGAGCAGCACATCAACTATGTGAAGTGGAGAGTTACCAACGAGTTCAAGCAGAACATCGAACTCTACGCTCCCAAGGTGCCGTACCGCGAGACCATCACCAAGATTGCAACGGCCCAGTACCGTCACAAGAAGCAGTCCGGCGGCGCCGGTCAGTTCGGTGAGGTGCATCTACTGGTTTGCCCGTACGTGGAAGGCCAGGAAGCTCCCAAGAACTTCAAGATCGACGGCAAGGATGTAGTGTTCAACTTCAAGAGCCAGGATATCACGGACCTGGAGTGGGGTGGCAAGCTGGAATTCTACAACTGCGTTGTGGGTGGTTCCATCGACCTTTCCTTCATGCCCGCTATCCTCAAGGGTATTAAGTCCAAGATGGAAGAAGGCCCGCTCACCGGTTCCTACGCCCGCGACATCCGCGTGTATGTGTACGACGGTAAGATGCACCCGGTGGACTCCAAGGAAATCGCCTTCATCATCGCCGGCCGCAATGCCTTCAGCGAGGCCTTCCGCAACGCCGGTCCGAAGATCCTCGAGCCCATCTACGACGTGGACATCACCACTCCCAGCGAGTATGTAGGCCCCTGCATGTCCGACCTCAACACCCGTCGCGGCATGATCTCCAACCAGGAGATGGACGGTGCCTTCACCGTGCTCCACGCCCGCGTTCCTCTCGCAGAGCTCTACCGCTACAGCACCGTGCTGAGCTCCCTCAGCGCCGGTAGCGCCACCTTCAGCATGAAGTTCGCCGAGTACCAGCAGGTTCCCGCCGACGTGCAGAAGAAGCTCCTCGACGAGTACGCCGCCCAGGCTCAGGAAGAAGAGTAATCGGGTTTTCTATTCGGTCAGAATCCTGGCCGGACCAGTGAGGAAGACGTCTGAAAAGGCGTCTTTCTTTTTTTGGAAGAAGTCGACTGAAAGTGTGGACTCGCGAGCCTGGAGGCGGTAGGCGATGCGTCCGTCTGCCGATTCCGACGCGGGTGCGATGCCTTTGAAGCGGCAGACCAGGGCTGCGGCGGTGATGCCGGTTCCGCAGGCGGCCGTCTCGCCCTCGACACCCTTTTCAAAGGTGCGTATCCGTATGGTCGGGCCTCCGGTCTGTCCGGCGCCCTGTCGGAGCGACACAAAATTGACGTTGGTTCCTTCCGGGGCGAAGCGGGCGTCGTGGCGTATGGGCAGCGCTTCCTTTTCGATATCGATGGCGTCCACGTCCGGCACGAACTTTACGAAATGCCGCGTTCCGGTGTTGAGGAAAAGCCCGTCGGGGTACTCCGTTACGCCTTCGACATCCTTCATCTGAAGGCGTACGGTCCATTCTCCCGCTGCGCCGGACTCCTTAGCGGCTCTTTCCGGACGCTCAAGTATCTCCGCCGCATGAACCCCGTCGGGAGCGTCAAACTCATAGTGCCTTCCGTTCCCGATTCTGAGGTAGTCGGCGAAAGCCACTATGCAGCGGCCTCCGTTGCCGCACATCATGCCGGAGCTGCCGTCGGGATTGAAGAACTCCATGGCGAAATCGCGTCCGGCGGGAGACTCGCGGAGTATCATCAGCCCGTCGGTCCCGTATTCACGGCACAGGCTGATAACGTCCACTACCGCCCCACCGCGTCCGTCGATAACAACGAACGTATTCCCTGCGCCGGACCATTTGTAGAGTTCCATGTCCGCAAAGATAGGCAATTTTAACTATCTTTGTAAGCCATGAAGCGAATCGAGAACTACGACCTTTCCTCCCACAACACCTTCCGCATGAAGGTGCGCTGCGCCCTCTACATCGAATACGAGACCGTCGAAGAACTTCAGAAGCTCCCCTGGAAAGAACTTCCGCAGCCCATCATGCACATAGGCGCCGGCAGCAACCTGCTTTTCACCGGCGACTTCCCCGGAACGGTGCTCCACTCAGCCGTGAAGTTCATGAAGTTCGTGGACATGGGGCTGGACGACGTGCTCATGACCGTCGGCAGCGGCGTGGTTTTCGACGATTTCGTGGCGCGTACCTGCGAGGCCGGGCTGTGGGGGGCCGAGAACCTGTCGCTGATTCCCGGAGAGGTGGGCGCGTCAGCGGTGCAGAACATAGGCGCCTACGGAGCCGAGGTGAAGGATATCATCTCCGGAGTGGTCTGCCTCGACACCACCGACTGGAGCAAGACGGTCTTCAAGACTCCCGAACTCGCATACGGCTACCGCGACTCCATGTTCAAGCACAACAAAGGCCGCTACATCGTCACCAGCGTGCTGTTCCGCCTCACGCGCAAGTACTCGCCCCGCCTCGATTACGGTGGCATACGCAACGCCCTCGAGTCGCAGTATCCCGGCATAACGACTGCCGCGGCCGCATCTGCCGTATCGAACGGCGCTCACGTGCTGACTCCCCGGATGGTCCGCGACGCCATCATCGGCATACGCCGGGCCAAACTCCCCGATCCGGCCGAAAAGGGCAGCGCCGGTTCCTTCTTCAAGAACCCCGTCATCTCCCGGGAGCACTTCGAGAATATCGTGAAAGCCGAAGCCGGGCGCGCAGCAGCCGGAGTCCCGGCCCTTGAAGTTCCTCATTTCGACCTCCCGGACGGAACGGTAAAGGTGCCGGCCGCCTGGATGATAGACCGCTGCGGCTTCCGCGGTGCCGAAAAAGGCGGCGCCAAGGTCTACGAGAAGCAGCCTCTGGTTATCGTCAACGAAAGCGGAAATGCCCTGCCCGGGGATATCATCTCCCTCGAGCAGGACATCATTTCAAAGGTTCGTGAAACCTTCGGAGTCGAACTCCACCCGGAAGTGGAGCACGTGTAATTAATCTTTCTTCGTAAATACCAGGGCGGTCCTATCCATGCTCACATACACGGTGTTTCCGCTAAGGTGCAGTTCGTATTCGCCAGGATACAGATGGCTCGCCGGTGCTTCGACCCATGTCTCAGCCTCGCCGGTCTCCTCGTTAACCTCGTAATAGACTGTGCCTTCCTGCAGGTTTTCATAAGAATAGTAGAGGTGGTTGGGAGTGAGTTTGAGAATGCCGGATTTGTGCTCCCAGCTGCCGGTTTCCTTTTCGCAGCGGGTCTTCAGCACCCATTCCTCTCCCACGCGCTCATTAGACTTACTCATGCAGTAATAGACGTAATTCTTCCCGTCGAAGGTGAAAATGTATTTGGTGCCGTATTCGCCCTCGGAAACCCAGGTTCCCTTGAGTGAGGATTCCTTGATGTCCTGTTTGTCCGTGCCGCGGGTCCAGTACATTTTCCAGCCTTCCGCGAAGAAGTCGTTCACTACGCTTTTCGCTACGCAAACGTTGTCTTCGAGAAGCAGGATCTGGTACTTGTGGTAAGCCTTGCCGCCGTTTCCGACCTTCTTCATCTTGCCGGTCTTGTCGTCGGGCTCATAGTTTTCGGTGGCGTTCAGGGTGAGGTAGCCACCTTCGTAGGTAAAGGTGCCCTTGTCCCTGCGGGGAGCAATGCCCTTCACTTCCCAGACATAGGTCTTGCCTTCGAAAGTGATGGTGAGCGGGTGATAATCGTCCTTGATGGCTATCCATTCGCCTTCAAAGTCGGTGGCTTCGCCGTTGCCTCCACCGTCGTTCTCACAGGCTGTGGGGATGAGGGCCAGCAGAGCGGCCGCAAAAAGAATTGATAAACGTTTCATTTTATTGAGAGTTTTGGTTTATTTCGAGAGTCTTGCCGCAAGGGCGATGAAGTCGTCGACGCCGAGCTGTTCGGCGCGCATCTGAAGGACAGGGTCGGAGAGGTCATAGCCTTCAGGCAGAAGCGGACGCAGAGCGTTGCGAAGGGTCTTGCGTCTCTGCCCGAATGCGGTCTTCACCACCTTCCGGAACAGCGGCTCCTCGACTTTTGAATCTCCGGCGAGCAACTCGGTCCTGTCGTTGCGTCTCAGCCGTATCACGGCGCTGCGGACTTTCGGCGGGGGCGCAAACGCTCCGGGTTCCACGGTAAAGAGGTACTCTATGTCGTACCAGGCCTGCAGCAGCACGCTCAGGATCCCGTAGGTCTTGCTTCCGGGCCCTTCGGCTATGCGTTCGGCCACTTCCTTCTGTATCATGCACACCACTTCCGGGATGCGGTCGCGGTCGTCCAGTATCTTGAAGAATATCTGCGAGGAGATGTTGTAGGGGAAATTCCCTATCACCGAGTACTCCCCGGGGAAGAGTTTGTGGACGTCGAGTTTCAGGTAGTCGGCCTGATGCAGGCGTCCGGCCATGCCGGAGAAATGGCTCATGAGGAACTGCACCGACTCGCCGTCGAGTTCCACGAGTTTGAGATTGATATCTTCCCGCTGCAGAAGATAGCGCGTAAGAACTCCCATTCCAGGGCCTATTTCCAGCACGTCCGTCCTGCCAGCCTGCGGTGTCTCAGGCCTGGCCCCCAACGCCGCAACTATTCGCTGCGCGGCGCCGAGGTCTACCAGGAAATGCTGGCCGAGGGATTTCTTCGCGCGTACTTCCATCAGGCCTCCTCTTTTAATGCCGGCTTTCCGGCCAGAATCATGTAAGCCACTGCGCCGAGAGCCAGCAGCAGCGTAAGTATTGAGCAGACGAGAGACAGGGCCCTGCCGCGGCTGTAGCTGTCGGGTGCGAAGCGCATCACAAGGGAATGCTCTCCTGCAGGCAGCACGGCGCTTCGCAGCACCTCGTCGCTGAGGGAGATGGGCAGAAGCTCGCCGGTATCCTCCACCTTGAGCGTCCACCCTTCGGGGTAGAAGACTTCGCTGAACACGGCCTTCGCGGACTCGCCTGTCGAATAGCGGTAGCGCAGCTCGTTCGGGGTATACGACACCAGCTCGATCTGCTGCTCCGCCACCTGATCTTCAAACCAAACAGCCCCGCGGGCATAGGGGTTGCGCACCGGCGCGGCGGAACCGTCCACAATGAAATAGCGGCAGTTCAGCGCCGCCAGCCCCGGCAGGTAAGGCACCGCCCCGGCGGCCTCATCGGTACTCGAAACGCCCTTGAGGGCCTCCTGCAGCTGGCGCACCTCGCCGTTCAGCCTCTTCTCGATAAACTCCTGATACAATTGCAGTTTCGCGGGTGAATAGCCGCCTATGTTCTTGTGCCAATACGAGGGATGCGAGTCGTTCCAGACGTTCACCGTAAGGTCCAGCACGCGGAACGACGGGTCGGTGTCGGCCAGGATAGCCTTGTCCACCGGCCTCTGGGCAAACTGCCCCTCGAATGAACGCGGAGTCACGAAATCGTCCGCTTTAAGGTAGCGCTTGCCCACCACGAACATGTTCGCCAGTACCAGCACTCCTATCGCGATTGCCGCAGAAACCCTACGGCCCGAAGCCTGGCCGGCGGCGCCCCACCAAAGCAGCCCCCAGGAGGCGGCAATCAGCAGCAGCGACACCAAAGCGTCGCCGCGGAGCATAGCCGTACGGTCGGCAACGATTGCCTTGGATATATCGGCAGGAAGTCCGGAAGCCTCGGCCTCGCTGAGGAAGGAGCCGGATGCGGACGGCACCAGGGCCATCAGCAGGCAGAATCCACCTGCTATCCCGAGCGCCCAGAGCGAGCCGCGGCGGAATGCAGGCGCCGGCACTGAGCCACGCACTATGCGGTCGAGGGCTATGAATCCCAGCAGCGGAAGGGTCACCTGCAGCACCACCAGCGCCATCGACACCGTGCGGAACTTGTTGTAAAGCGGCAGCGCCGCGACGGCCAGCTTGGTGAAGGCCATGAAGTGGCTGCCCAGCGCCAGCAGTACCGCAAGCAGCGTGGCCGCAAGTATCCACCATCGTTCCTTACCCTTCAGGCATAAGAGCCCGAGCAGGAAAAGGAAGATACTGACGGCTCCCATATACATGGGTCCGGCAGTGAAGGGCTGGGGTCCGTAGTAGGAGTTAACCCCGTAATAATAAGCAAGATGTGCAGGTGTGAGTTTATATTTCTTCAGCACCTTGGCTGTCTTTCCGTCAGACGGGAGGGGAGCCGATGCGCCGCCGTTGAAGTCGGGAATCATCATGTTCGGCAGTTCCTCCCAGCCGTAGCTCCATGCGGTTGCGTAGGCCAGGTCGAGGCCCTTTCGGCTCTTTTCCGCACCGTCTTCCTTCTGCGAGCTTCCGCCCCTCATCGAGTATTGGGTGTAATCCCAGGTGGGGATGAGTTTGGTGGCGTTGGTGCCTATTCCCACCAGTCCGAAGCACACCAGCAGCGCCGACACGACGAAGAAGCGTCCTACCGGAAGCTTGCGAACCAGAAGGTCGACGAGCGTTCCGAGGGCGTAGATGATGATGACCAGGGCCAGATAGTAGGATATCTGCGGATGGTTGGCCTTCACCTGGAAACTCACAGCCAGCGCGAAGAGGGCGGCGCCCAGCAGGGCCTGCGGCCACTTCTTCGAACGATAAGCATAGGCTACGGCAGCGAGCGCCCAGGGCATGAACGCTATAGCCTGCATCTTGGTATTGTGGCCAACCTGGATGATCTGGAAATTGTATGAACAGAAGGCTATCGCGACCGTGCCGCCTATCGCGACCAGGGGATGAACCCCGAATGCGAGCAGCAGAAGGAACCCTCCCAGAAGGCAGATGAAGATGTAGCTGGCCGGCCTGCGACCGAACAGCAGCAGGTCGTAGAGTTTCTGGGTGAGGTCGCCGCTGCGCGGGCTGCTGAACGAGACGGTTGGCATGCCGCCGAACATCGAATCGCTCCACAGGGCCGGGTCGTCGGGATGTGCGGCGTTCCAGACGCTCGCCTCCTGCGCCATTCCCTTCCAGCCGCTTATGTCGCTCTGGTTCACTATTTTGCCTGTGAGCACCTGTGGCACGAAAGCGTACGACAGCACCAGGAATCCCAGCACTATGCCCACATATACCAGTATTTTTTTCAGTTTCATACGAGAGAGTTGAAAAGTTCCGCCATCTTCTTCGCGAGCGCCTGCCGCGACAGCGACTCCCTCCCGCGGCACGGAAGCGGGGGGACCGCCCCGGAGGGGTGGTGGGGTGAGTCCGAAGGACGAACTCCCGAAGGGGGAATGTCCTCCCCGACAGGAACGCTCGGCGTTTTATCCCAGCCGACCATAATTCCGGCACCGGTCTCGCGAAGGAGCGCCGCCGCGGCACCGTCTTCATCGCCAATTCCCAGAACAGGCCTGCCGGAGGCTATGCATTCGAAGATCTTTCCCGGCAGCACCTTGCGGTACTCTGGCGATTGCCTCAGTGGCAGCAGCACAAGGTCGGCGCTGCGCAGTTCGGCAACTGACTCGCTGTGAGGGAGATACCCCAGCAGCACCAAATTGTCCGACAGTCCGCGCGCCCGGATGGCATCCACGATTTCCCTGTCCACCTTTCCGGCCAGACGTATGCGGAGCCGTTTCGCGAAAGCCGCGTCTTCCCTGCAGAGCCGGGCCAGTTCATCCCAGAGCAGCAGGGGATTGCCGTCGGATGCGAACAGACCGGTGTGTACTATGCGGAATTCGCCGTCACTGCGTTCAGGGGCAGGTCCGGCAAAGTCTTCAGCGTCGAAACCGTTGGTGATCAGATGCACGGGAGTATCCGTCATGGAGGCGAAATCGTCGCGCACGAGAGGGCTCACGCTGACCACTGCAGACGCTCCGTCGAGCACGGCCTTCTCCAGCCGGAAATGCTTTCGACGTACGAAGGGCAGCATGGGCAAGTCCTTGAAAAAGAACATCTTCGTCCAAGGGTCGCGGAAGTCGGCCACCCATGGAATGCCAGTTGCGCGGTGCAGCTCCAATCCGATAAGGTGCATGCTCTGCGGAGGCCCCGTGGTGACTATCATGTCTACAGTATGCCCGGCGAGCCAGTCCCTGAGGAACTTCACCGACGGCTTTACCCAGCCGCGGCGCGGATCGGGTACGAAGAGGTTGCTCCGCACCCAGAGCATCAGCTTCTGCCTGAGGCTCTTCTTCTGCGAATTGATGGGGTTGAGTCCTGCGCCTTTAGCGTCTGACTTTTTCCCCACCAGTTTGTGATAGATTCCGTAAGGCTCTGATATGTGCGTCTTTATGACCCCGATACCGGAAGGCACTTCGGCGGCGAGGCTTTCGTCTACCACCAGTTGTTCCGGGTTCTCGGGGGTATAGATGACGGGCTTCCAGCCCTCGGCAGGCAGGTATTTGGCAAACTTCACCCAGCGCTGCACCCCTGAACCTCCGGTGGGCGGCCAGTAGTAAGTTATGACAAGTACCCTGCGCATGGCTTAAAGGCTGTAGTAACTATTGCCACTCTCTGCCTGTTCCTCGAAATTGTCAGGAACGCCGGGGAAGAAATCAAATCCCGTCCGCTGTTCAATGGCGTCGATAGTAGTTTTGTATGAGGAATCGTTCCAACTTTTGTACTGCCTCTCGTTCGTATAGATATAGGCGGCTCCCTGCGCTCCAGTCATCACTCCGCTTGAGTTGAAGGAGCAGTACATTATGCATTTGTAGAAGTGTGAGGGTACTGGTACGCCACCACTCATAAGGTTTTCATCCTCGTAGAGAAGTCCATTCACGACATAAAGGGTGTCGCTCCCTGAAGGCGATGCTCCTTGGATTTGCTGTTCGAGGGTATTCCATACACCGTCATTGAATCCAGTCTGGTACTGTGGCGCCTGATTGGAATAGTAGAAGGTCTGATGGTTGGCATCCAGATTATCCTGACGGTCGTTGGAGGCTGTCAGGTGTCCTTTGCTGTATCCCGACACGCCTGAGTTCTGCCATGAAGATTCAAGAGCCGGGTCGTACTTCCAAACGTCGTTGCGCCCGACATTATTTCTGGGCCATGCTCCATTGTTGAAAGCGGTGCAGTCCAGGAGAGGAGCTTTTTTGTTTTTATCGAAGAGTATGACGTAGGTCCTGACAGTCTTGCCTTTGCTGTTCTTATAAGTGTGAACGACAACTTTCTGGTCGGGGTTTGTGGTGTCGTACCTGTACCAGTCGGTGTTGCCCCATGTTTCATCACCAGTCAACACTTTTCCGTTTGAAAGACTCAGTGTCGGAATTTCGTAGCATCCAAGATATGGAAGATCCGCCTGCACCACGGGGCCATCTCCCGCCTCTGTCCTGAACGACAGGATCTTGCTGTAGTAGGTGGTGCTTCTTCCCTGGTCCGGCACTTTGATGTATGCCCGGAAGAAATATTCGGTGTCGGGCTCAAGTCCGGTAAGCGTCGCGGAGAACTGCCCCCTGCGGTCGGAAAGTTCATCCGTGGATTCGACGGTTCCGTCCAGACTGGACTTCGACGTGCCCCACTCGAATCCGGCGGACTCGGGGGCATCCGAAACTTCTGAATAACTGCCGGAAAAGACGGCCCCGGTGGAACTTATCTGCCCGGCTTCCATCACGTCCACGGATGTGCGGTCGTCGTAGTCTTCCTGCGGGTCTTCGGGATGGCTCGGGCCCTCCGGGTCCTTCGGCTCCGTCTGCTCCTGCCCCTCTTCCTCCGGGTCGGGAGTTAAGGTCTCCGGAGAGCAGGCCAGCACGGCCAGGGCGGCCAGCAGGGGCCATAATAAACGTTTCAGTGTCATTGCAGTCCTATTTCTTTTTTCATCTCCCGGAGCAGGTCGAACGCCTGCATCGGGGTCATGTTGTTCAGGTCGGCGGCTTCCAGCGAAGCGCGTATGCTCGAAAGGGTGGGGTCGTCGAGCTGGAAGAGACTCAGCTGGAGGCTGCCGTCGTCGTGCAGTTCTCCCGACTTCTCGATGTCCTTCGCGCTCTGCTCCCTGCGCTCGAGGGCCTTCAGGGTCGTTTCCGCGCTCTCGACTATCTCCCTCGGCATGCCCGCCATCCTGGCCACGTGGATACCGAAGCTGTGCGACACCCCTCCGGGTTCGAGCTTGCGCAGGAAAAGCACCTCCTTGCCAACTTCCTTTATGGCGATGTGGAAGTTCTTCACGCGGGGGAACTTGTCTTCCAGGTCGTTGAGTTCGTGGTAATGGGTGGCGAAGAGGGTCTTGGCGCCCTTGCCATTCTTATGGATGTACTCTACCAGCGCGCTGGCTATCGACATGCCGTCGTAGGTCGAGGTACCCCGGCCTATCTCGTCGAGCAGCACCAGCGAGCGCGCCGAAAGGTTGTGCATTATCATGCTGGTCTCCAGCATCTCCACCATGAAGGTCGATTCGCCACGGGAGATGTTGTCGGTGGCTCCCACGCGGGTGAAGATCTTGTCGAAGAAGCCGAAGCGGGCCTCCGTGGCCGGCACGAACGAACCTGCCTGCGCCATCAGCACGATGAGTGCCGTCTGCCTCAGCAGGGCCGACTTTCCCGACATGTTGGGGCCCGTGAGTATCATTATCTGCGTTGCCGACGAGTCCATGTGGATGTCGTTCGGCACGTATTCCTCGCCCGGGGGCATGAGGGTCTCGATGACGGCGTGCCTGCCGCCCTTGATGTCCAGCACCGAGCCTCCGTCTACCACCGGACGGCAGTATCCGCGGTCGAGCGCCTGTCTGGCGAAGCCCTGCAGCACGTCTGCCTGGGCGACGATGCGGCAGTTGGCCTGGATGTCGCGTATGCTCTTCTGAACCTCCGCCACGAGGGCGCCGTATATCTGCGACTCGAGCGCGTAGATGCTGTCTTCCGCGCCCAGGATTTTTTCTTCGTAGGCTTTGAGTTCCTCGGTTATGTAGCGTTCGGCGTTGACCAGGGTTTGCTTGCGGTGCCATTCGGGCGGTACCATGTCCTTCGCGGAGTTGCGCACCTCGAAATAGTAACCGAAGACGTTGTTATAGCCTATCTTCAGGCTGGCTATCCCGGTTCTTTCTGCTTCGCGGGCCTGCATTTCCAGCAGGTAGTCCTTTCCTCCGGTGGAGATGTCGCGCAGGGAGTCGAGTTCCCTGTTTACGCCGCGGGCGATCACTTCGCCCTTGCCTATCTGCACGGCTGGATTCTCCGCCATGGTGGAGCGTATCTTCCCGAGGATGCGGCCGCAGTCCTTCATGCCGCGGAGGAGTCGGGTCATCGCCTCCGGCACTCCCGTTTGCGCTCCCGTCTCCGTTTGCGCTCCCGTCTCCAGATCGATCACCTCTCCTGTTTCGGCATCGACCATGTCTTCCCCGTCGATGGCCGTTCCACTCGTCTCCGGATTTGCCGCCTCTCCAGCTTCAACCACCTCCCCCGTTTCGGCATCGACCATGTCACATCCTCCGCCGGCCGCTCCGCCAGTCAGCCGCCCGCTGCAAAGTGCCTTTATCGGCTCCATCTGCTCCAGCGAGCGCCCCAGCTGCATCATCTCGCGGGGCAGCAGCTTTCCCGTGGCGGCGCGGGAGATTATCCTCTCGAGGTCGCCCACGTTTTCAATCAGGCCCCTGAGCGTCTCCAGCTCTTCCTCGTGCTGCGTGAACCATTCCACTATATCGTAACGGCCGTTCAGGGCGGCACGGTCCATTATCGGCATCGCGAGCCACTGCCTTAGCAGGCGGGCCCCCATGGGCGAAGAGCAACGATCGAGCACGTCCACCAGCGCCACCCCGTCCTTTCCGGAATTGCTCTGGAAGATTTCGAGGTTGCGAACGGTGAAGCGGTCCATCCACACGAACTTGCC
Organism: Bacteroidales bacterium; assembly: GCA_024691765.1. Classification (GTDB taxonomy): domain Bacteria; phylum Bacteroidota; class Bacteroidia; order Bacteroidales; family UBA932; genus Cryptobacteroides. The sequence continues at coordinate 12,134 of JAILNI010000013.1, forward strand.
TTCATCGATACGGGAGATGCTGCAGATGTTGCCGAGTCCGGCATGCTCCGTCTGCTCGAGATAAACCAGGAGGGCTCCAGCGGCGCAGATCGCCAGGGGGAAGCCGTCAACCCCGAAACCTTTGAGTCCGCTGGTGCCGAGCTGCTTTTTCAGCCGTTCTTCCGCGGCTTCCTGTGCGAAGGCCCATTCGTCGACGGGGCTTATATAGATGCCGGGGAACTGCTCCTTCGCCTCCCTCTGGAGGTCGCGGCGGATAACAAGTTCCTTCGGAGCGAAGGTCGACATGAGGGTGCGGATATAGTCGATGCCGCCCTGGGCCACCTGGAAAGTGCCGGTGGAGACGTCGAGGAAAGCGGCCCCTACCGATCCGTGGGAGTCAAAAGCCAGACCGCAGAGGTAGTTGTGCTCCTTCTGCTCCAGCATCCCTTCGGAGAAAGCGACGCCGGGGGTGAGGATCTCGGTGATTCCCCTCTTTACGAGTTTGCCCTTTGCGAGTTTGGGGTCTTCCAGCTGGTCGCATACAGCAACCTTATAGCCGGCCCTCACCAGTTTGGGAAGATACTGCTGCAGGGCGTGATGCGGCACTCCTGCCATCTCGGTGGAGCCTTTTTCGCCGTTCGAGCGATGGGTGAGCACCAGTCCGAGAATCTTGCTCGCAAGTACCGCGTCGTCGGCATATGTCTCATAGAAATCCCCCACCCTGTAAAGCAGGATGGCTTCGGGATGCAGCGCCTTCGTCGCGAAGTACTGCTTGAGCATCGGGGTATCTTCCAGGGCCTTTGCCATAAACTGTCCGTAGTGTTGCGCGTCTTCTTCACCTGTCCTCCTTCCTCCGTCTTCCCTCGTTCGTCATCCTTCATACTTCGTTCGTCCTCCCTCGCCAGTCCTCTCTCGTCCATCACCTCTCATCCGTCACTCTTGGTCCGTCCTCCCTCGTTCGTCATCCTTCACCCTCCCTCGTTCGTCATCCTTCACCCTTCATCTCTCATCCTTCACCCTTCATCTCTCATCCTTTCCCCTCGTTCGTCATCCCTCTCGCGTATTCCTTCGCCCTTCCACCGTCATTCCTCTTTACCCCTCATCCCTCGCAACCACTATGCGCGCGCAATCCTACAAATTTAACAATTTTTTCGCGAGGGCACATGTTTTCTGGCTTTTTCGTGAACAATCCCGAATCATTCCGGTTTCCTACGTCCGGCACTTTTCCGAACACTTTGCAAGACAAAGTGCAACAGAGTGCAATAGAAGGCCGATTGCCTCGCAAACACACGGTATATTTCGGGGTGTGTTTGCAACGAAAACGGCCATACACGCAGTATGCTGCGGATTTGGTTGCAAACCTTTCGGAAAAAAAACCAGGTTTTGGTCCGGGGCCTAACACGTCTTGTTCGGTTTTCACGTTCACCCCCTGGTCTAACCCCCGTGCCCTGCCCAGCATCCTGCCTTCGGCGCTCTTCCCCCGCGCCCTGCCCGTGGCGATCTTCCCCCGCGCCCTGCCCTCAGTGCTCTTTCCTCAGCGCCTTTCCCAGCGCCCTGCCATCGGTGCCCTGCCCGCCACCTGTCCGACTTCTGAATCAACCGGCTTTTCCCCGAACACTTTGCAAGACAAAGTGCCACAGAGTGCAACAGAAGGCAGATTGCCTCGCAAACACACGGTATATTTCGGGGTGTGTTTGCAACGAAAACGGCCATACACGCAGTATGCTGCGGATTTGGTTGCAAACCTTTCGGAAAAAATCCAGGTTTTGGCCCGGGG
>JAILNI010000051.1 GCA_024691765.1 Bacteroidales bacterium
GGATTCGCGCACGTAGCCTTTGGCTATCGGCTCCATCGGCGTAGCGGTGAAGACTTCGGCGTTTATGCCTTCGCTGCGAAGGGCCGACGCCAGGGCGAGGGAGTTGATGACGGTGGCCAGCATGCCCATGCGGTCGCCGGTGACGCGGTCGTAACCTTTCCCTATTCCCTGGATGCCGCGGAAGATGTTTCCGCCGCCGTTCACTATGGCTATCTGGTAGCCTTTGCGCACCGCCGCGGCGATTTCGGCCGCGAACTTTTTGAGGCTCGCTTCGTCTATTCCCTTGCCGGCCGGGCCGCCGAGGCTCTCGCCGCTGAGTTTGAGTAGTACCCTTTTATACATTTTCTTAGTTTTAGCAGGGACAAAAATATCGGAAAATTCGCAAACTTGCAAGAATTGGAGTATATTTGCAGCTACAAACTGAACCAAAACTCTCCGAATATGTTCATGCTCAACTCTTCCATAGGGAAGAAATTCGTCCAGGCCGTCTCCGGCGCGTTCCTCATTCTGTTTCTCCTGCTTCACGGAACCATCAATTTCTTTTCCGTGATCGACAGCTTCACCGGCAAGTTCGGAGTCCCCGACGGTCTCTTCATGAAAGGCTGCGAATTCATGGCCCTGCCCATCGTGGACATCATGGTCCCGATCCTGGCTCTCGGCTTTGTGATTCATATCGGTTTTGGTATCTGGCTCACCGTGGAGAACGTCCGTGCCCGTGGCGGCGTCAAGCGCTACGAGGTTGCATCCAAGGGAGCGGCTGACAGTTGGAGCGCCCGTAATATGATGGTGCTCGGTGCGATTATCCTCGGTTTCCTGTTCTTCCATCTCGCTCACTTCTGGGCAAAGATGCAGCTTCAGGACTTCACCGGCGGAGAGGCGGAGAACCCCTATATGCTCCTGCTCCAGACCTTCGGAAATCCTTGGATTCTGGCTGGTTACATGTTATGGTTCGTCGCGATTTTCCTCCATCTCTCCCACGGTTTCTGGAGCATGTTCCAGACCATAGGCTGGAACGGCGGCAAGTGGTTCGGCCGCCTCAAGGTCATCAGCGTCATTGTGGCTGCACTTATCATGCTGCTCTTTGTCGCAGCTGCAGTTAACGGTTTCGTGCAGGCCAACTACATTCAGCCAGATCTGCTCGACGCCCTCAAGGCCGCTGCCGCTCCGGCTGTTTAAGCCGCCCGCCGGCAAGCCCTGCAAGGCAAAGCCGGCGCCGTTTTTTTTGATTTTTATAAATAAATTTATACCTTTGCGGTCCCTATTTTGCGTAGGGATCGCAAATTTTTTGTATAACTAATTAAAAATCAAGACAGTGGACACACTTAGCTACAAAACGGTATCGCTGAACAGCGCAACCGTGGACAAGCAGTGGGTTGTCATTGATGCGACCGATCTCGCACTTGGCCGTCTTGCCTCCAGGGTGGCTCTTGTCCTTCGCGGCAAGAACAAGCCCGGATTCACCCCCAACGTCGACTGCGGCGACAACGTTATCGTAGTCAACGCCGACAAGGTGATCCTCAAGGGCAACAAGATGACCAACCGCGTGTACACCCGCTACACCGGCTATCCCGGTGGCCAGCGCTTCACCACGCCCGCGGAAATCCTCGCTTCGAGCCATCCCGAAAGGCTTGTCGAGAAAGCAGTCAGGGGTATGCTTCCCAAAACTCGTCTTGGTGCAAAGCAGTTCCGCAACCTGCACGTTTATGCAGGTCCAGAGCATCCGCACCAGGCACAGAACCCCAAGGAAATTACTTTAAAAGAACTTTAAACAGAGCAAATGGAACAGACACACGCCCTTGGAAGACGTAAAGCAGCTGTCGCTCGCGTTTATCTCACTGCAGGAAAAGGCAACGTTACCATCAACGATCGCCCGCTCGAGGACTACTTCAAAGAGGAAGCCCTCCGCTACATCGTTAACCAGCCGTTCGCCGTTACCGCCACGGAAGGCCAGTTCGACACCAAGATTACCATCGACGGTGGAGGCATCAAAGGCCAGGCCGAGGCCATCAGGCTCGGAATCTCCCGCGCCCTCTGCGAGGTAGACAAGGAAGCTTACCGTTCAGCTCTCAAGGCCGCCGGTTTCCTCACCCGCGATGCTCGCGAGGTAGAGCGCAAGAAACCCGGACAGCCCGGAGCTCGCCGCCGCTTCCAGTTCAGCAAGCGTTAGTATCGCTTTACTTTCTTTTGCAGTCGCGGTTTAAACCCTTCACAGGATAGTTGCCGCACCGCAGACAAAGGTCAGGAGACCGGCCAGGTCCGTTACTCCGCCTTGAACAAACCACCCGGAAACGGGACAAAACAACAAGCAACATTAATTAAAATGTCAAGAACAAATTTCCAGGAACTGCTTGATGCAGGCGTACACTTCGGACATCTCGCCCGCAAGTGGAACCCCAAGATGGCGCCCTACATCTTCGACCAGAAGAACGGCATCCACATCATCGACCTGCACAAGACCGTCGTCAAGATAGACGAGGCCGCCGAGGAGATGAAGGCCCTTGCAAAGTCGGGCCGCAAGATACTCTTCGTCGCCACCAAGAAACAGGCTAAGGACATCGTCGCCGAGAAGGCCACCGAGGTCGGAATGCCTTATGTAACCGAACGTTGGGCGGGCGGTATGCTCACCAACTTCCCCACCATCCGCAAGGCCGTCAAGAAGATGGCAACCATCGACAAGATGCACGAGGATGGCACTTTCGACAAGCTCGCAAAGCGTGAGCGCCTCCAGGTCACCCGTCAGAGGGAGAAGCTCGAGAAGAACCTCGGCAGCATCCGCGACATGAGCCGCCTCCCGGCAGCCCTGTTCATCGTGGACGTCCAGAAGGAAGCCAACGCCGTCAAGGAGGCCAACCGCCTCAACATCCCGGTATTCGCAATGGTTGATACATGTTGCGATCCCACCACTATTGATTATGTGATACCGGCCAACGACGACGCTGCAAAGAGCGTAAGCATCGTTCTCGGTGCCCTCTGCGCCGCCATTCAGGAAGGCCTTGAGGAGCGCAAGCTCGAGAAGGACAAGGAAGCCTCCGAGGAAGAGGTTGCCGCCGCCGAAGAGAAGCCCGCAGGAAAGGCTCTCCGCAGCCGTCGCGGTGCCAAGGCCACCAAGGCCGAGGCCGCCGAGGCTGAGAAGGTAGCGGAATCCGCACCCGCCGAAGAAGCCCCCAAGGCTGAAGAGGCTCCCGCCGCTGAACCCGAAAAGAAGGAGGAATAAGCTATGGCAAACATTACCGCAGCTGATGTAATGAAGCTCCGCAAGATGACCTCTGCGGGCATGATGGATTGCAAGAACGCCCTCATCGAGGCCGACGGCGATTTCCAGAAGGCCGTGGATATCATCCGCGAAAAGGGTAAGATGGTCGCCGCCAAGCGCGCCGACCGCGAAACCTCCGAAGGCGCAGTGGTCGCCCGCATCGAGGGTAACAAGGCTATCCTTGTGGCCCTTGGCTGCGAGACCGACTTCGTCGCCCGCACCGAAGGCTTCCAGAGCCTCGTCGAGGCCCTGGCCGACGTAGCCATGAAGAACTTCCCCGCCGACACAGACGCCCTCAGGGGCTGCACCATGCCCGACGGCGAGTCCGTGGAGAAAGAGATAGAGGTTTTCACCGGCAAGACCGGCGAGAAGCTCTCCATCGTCTACTACGGCAAGATCGAAGCTCCCTACATCTACGCCTACATCCACAAGCTCACCGGTAAGCTCGGCGCCATCGTCGGCTTCAACAAGACCGTGGACGAGACCCTCGCAAAGGGTATCGCCATGCAGGTGGCATCCATGAACCCCGTCGCCATCTCCCCCGAGGCAGTCTTGCAGGATATGCTCGACAACGAGTTCAAGGTCGCCGTGCAGAAGACCAAGGACGAGCTCGTGCAGAAGGCCATTGACGCCGCCCTTAACAAGGCCGGCATCAACCCCGCCCACGTGGACAGCGAGGCTCACATCGAGTCCAACACCGCTAAGGGCTGGCTCACTCCCGAGCAGGCCGACCAGGCCCGCGAGATCATCAAGACCGTCGGCGAGCAGAAGGCCGCAAGCCTTCCCGCTCCCATGGTCGAGGGTATCGCGAAGGGCCGCGTGCAGAAGTTCCTCAAGGAGAGCACCCTCTCCGAGCAGGACTACCAGATGGCCGACGAGAAGATCTCCGTCAAGGACGCCATCGCCAAGGCCGACAAGGAGGCCAAGGTGGTCGACTTCAAGCGCGTCAGCCTGAGCGACTAAGGCTTAAGCCGTCCGAAAAATTCAACCCCGACCTTTCCGGCCGGGGTTGTTTCGTTTACAGCAATCCGAGTTCTTTCGCGCGGAAGATGAGTTCGGCGGAATTGGCCGCATCGAACTTCAGAAGCAGGTTCCTGCGGTACCATTTGACGGTTTCCGGACTAAGGAAAATCTGTTCGGCAATCTCCCCGTTGGTATGCCCCTTCGCCAGCAGCTTCAGGATTGCCGTCTCGCGGTCGTTGAGTTTGGGAATGTCGGCAAGGCGGCCAGGCCCTGTCGGAGAATCGGGGGTGGACACGCCCTCAGCGGCCTTGGCCTTCCCGGACCGCCGCTTCGCCAGAGTCACCACGGCTCCAGCCACAAGCAATGCCAGCACGACCGCCAGGCCGATGATGAGCCGGGTGCGCTGCTGCCGAAGGGCCTGGGCGCTGTAATCCATCGTCTCCTCGCGGAAGACGATCTCTTCCTGCTTATGATTTTTAAAATAGGAGTCGGCCTTCTTGAGGTACCGCAGGGCCTTTACGGTGCGCCCCTGACTCTGGTAGAGGTTGCCGAAGCCCTTGTACGCCTGAGCTATCATCAACGAATCGCCGGCGGCGAGGGCGAACTCCAATGCCTTCTTGTAGGCCGGTTCGGCTTTCTTGGCCACGCCGGCGTCTACCCAGGTCTCACCTATATTATACCATAGGATGGAGTTGCTCTCGTTCCAGCCCCATTTTTCGAAGATCTCGCCGGCCTTCGCGTAGTACTCCATGGCCTGGTCGAGCGAATCCTGCATATTGTACAGATTGCCGATGGTGCCGTAGAGGGCCGATTTGGCGTCGTCGATTTCGCGCTCCGTGTAGCCGTCCGGATTCGTGAAGGAGGTTGCTCCGGCCTCTATCTGTGAGACGCATTCGAGTGCCTTGCCGTAGTAGAAGCGGGCGCTGTCGTACTGCTCGGTGGCGTAGAAGTGAAGGCCGATGTAGCGATAGGCGTCCTGGCTGGCGAAATACCATCCCTGACTGATGCTTATTTCAAGGGCCTTTCGTGCATAAAAATCGCTCTTCACCCGGTTGATCTGGCTGTAGCCCAGCATCAGGTTGCGGTAGTTGTTGTTGAGCTCCACGAGCTCTGCCTGCGAGGCGCGCGCAACCCTTTCCGGCGTCCACTTAGCCACCACCCTTTCCAGGGAATCCACGTTGTGGCCCCGGTAATCGTTGTATTTGCCGCTTGCCGGAAGGACGGCGAGCAGAAGAGCGGCGATAAATATGGCTGGCCTTTTCATCTCCGCTAATTTACAAAAAAGCCCGCCTCATTGGATTGCCTCCCTTGCATTTCCCCCCGTTTGGGGGGCTTTTTTGTACCTCGCAAAGCCGAAATTTGCAAACGTATGAAAGAGGCAGGCAGCAAAAACCTCAAGCTCAACGACCGCGAAGTCGCCATACTCCGCCTTCTGGCCGAAGGCTACACCTCCTCGCGAATCGCGGCGGAGCTGTCGCTCAGCACCGAAACTATACGCTGGTACCGCAAAAAGCTGCTCCTCAAATTCGACGCCGACAATGCCGTTGCGCTTGTTCGGAAAGCTAGTGATTCTGGAATAATCTGAAATATTTAATCAATCCTAAATATGAAAACACTGAAACGGGAATACCTCGTCCCTGAAACAGAGGTAATTAACATGAAGCTGGAAGGCGTGATCGCCGCATCCGGCGGGAACGAAGGACTTGGTAGTTCTGGCTTCAACTATGGCGATTCTGATTTCGATTAATGGAGGATGTAGCTATGAAAAAGTATTTACCTATTCTTGCAGTAATCGCTGCACTTGTTGCATGTTCCAAGGAAATTGTTTCAGATGAGATCCAGGCCACACCGGAAGAGGCGTTAACATTCACGGCTAGCATGGATAAGGCATTGACCAGAACCACACTAAGCGATCTCGGTGGCGGAAGTTATGATATTGTTTGGCAAACGTCGGATCTGATTCGCGTTACTGACGGGACAAACAATGCTGTGTATAAACCGACAACAGCAGCAACCCAGAGCTCGTTATCAAAGTATGATGGCACGGAACCAACCGGCCCGACTTTCTATGCTTACTATCCTAATGGATACTATAACACATCAACCGGAGTCTTTACTTTGCCCGAAATTAGGTCTTCCTACTCTACTGGCACTTTTATTGGTTTCCCCATGTATGCACAGTCTGACAATACAGACTTGCATTTCAAGAATGTGTGCGGTCTACTGGAGCTCACTTTAAGCGGGGCTAGCGAATCGGATAGATTTGGAAAAGTAGTTCTCAGGGCCAACGAGTATCTTTCCGGCCCCATGAGCATCGTGGCCGATGGCGGCGCTTACAAGGCGGAAATTACATCCGGGTCAAAGAGTGTAACAGTGGGTATGTCAACCACCAAAAAACTCTCCGATGGAATTGTTGTCTATCTCCCTTTGCCTGCCGGAACCTATACGGATTTCACGATTGAAGTCTATCCGTCCGCTGCAGGCGATCACTATGCAAGAAAGATCGCGAACAAAAATATCGTTATTGTTCGCAGTCAGGTGACCCCCATCACCATTTCTACCATTGCATTCAACGTTACGCCACTTTCTAAAGGTACAGGCACCTCTGAAAATCCTTATCAGATAGAAAGCGAGGATGATATTATAGCCCTCAGTGAAGCCTGTAGAAATGGTGTCTCGTTCACAGGCAAGTATCTCAAAGTAATGAATAACATTACTCTGACTGCTGCGCATAAGCCCTTCAAACTGGTTTGCGAGGAGTTGGACGGTAATAACAAAACCATTACCCTTAACAGCGGATATGACCTGTCTGTCGTACAGTCAAGTGAACCTTATGCCGGTTTCATCTCATCTCTGACTGGGACTGTCAAGAATCTAACCTTGGCTGGTTCGGATGTCTCTATTACGGCCGTTGAATCCGCTAATGTCCGCAGTTTCGGCGCGCTTTTGGGATACGGTGGAACTGTTAGAGGATGCCACAACACAATCAATATTGAATGGACTTCCTCCAGAACGGAGAGCGTTGCCGCTGCTCCTCTTGCAATGGGTGGTATATCCGGAACGTATACACATGTCTATAACTCCGAGAATACCGGAAATCTGACATTCACTCTCACAAATGTGGCGAACCCCGTTTCTGCATTGGGAGGAATAATCGGCGTGAGCGGAGGCACTATCTCGGGATGCACTAATTCCGGAGCCATTTATGGTGACGGTGTCCGTTACACAGGTGGTCTCCTCGGTGGTACAGACAGTTCATTGTCTACTGTTACACTAGACAGAAGCTCCAACTCTGGTGCAGTGACAGGTATTTATAAGTATAGCAATTCGTCTTACTGTATAGGAATGGCCGGAGGAATTGCTGGTTCCGTGGTTAAAGGCACCATAACAAACTGCGCGAATACCGGAGCAGTTATCGGACAGCACAATACAACCGGATATAGCGGACCCATTTTCCAGGCTGGCGGAATAGTCGGAAAAGCCGCTCTGACCAATGCCGTCATTTGCATCATAAAGAATTGCTATAACACAGCAGATATTATTGCAAGGACAGAGTATGACAATGTTGGCTTCAAGCCTTTCGCTGCAGGTATCAGCGGTAGTGGCGGTGAGATCTCTAACTGTTATACAGGAGGAACCATCTATACAAAGGCTTACAGTGGTGGCTCTTATGACAATAAGGCCTATGGCGGAGGTATTATTGGCTACATGTGGCATGATGGTTCTTTTACCCCGGCCTATCAGGGAGGTGTTTCATATAGTTACTTCCCGTCCCAGGCTCTTGGTGGCACCACTTCCAATATGAGAACTATCGGATATGTTTCAAAAGATGCAAAAGAAACAACAAACGTAACAACTTTCTATAAGGGAGAAGATTCCGGCGGAACAAAGTTTAATGCATCATCCTTAGAATCTGTGGCCTCCACAACTATTAATGCCGTAGAATACGCATCTGGAACTGATTTGGTAACACTTCTCAATGCCGGTGTAGCTTACATCGGCGGCGACCTCCTCACTTGGAAAGCCGGTACTGGCGATCCTGCATACCCGGTTTTTAATTAACAAGTTTAATCAATCAACTAAGCAATATGAAAAAGTTATTCCTTTCACTTTTAGCGGCCAGCGCGGTTTTGTTTGCGCTGCCGGCATGCGAGGGCCTGGGCGACCTGCTTAACCAGGGCGATGACGAGGAGAACGTGGACGACAATGGTAAAGAAGGCGAGAACCTTCCCCCGTACTACAACTTCAAGACTGAAGACAACGGCGGCAACACAATCGCCTACTCCTTCAGTTTCAGGGCAGGAAACGAGAATTACTACGACGTGAAGTACGAATGGACCTTCACGGGCGACGTCTGCACGAAGTGCATCGAGACCTTCAACTGCAAGAGCGAAGCCGTT
>JAILNI010000037.1 GCA_024691765.1 Bacteroidales bacterium
GGTATTCCCAGTCCAGGTCTATGCCATCCAGGTTGTATTCCTTGATCACACGAGCGCAGTCTGCTGCGAAGGCTTTACGGCCGGCCTCGGTCCAGGCCATTTCGCTGAAGCGGCCGCTGCCCCAGCCGCCGATGGAGAGGCAGACCTTCACACTCCCCTTCCCCGCCACGATGGCCTGCAGACGCTCCGGCTTGCTGATGCGAATGCCGTCGAAGGTCTCGTTCACATGCCCGAAGGCGTAGTCGATATGGGTCATGAGGGAATAGTCCGGCATGACGTCGGAGCCGGCGCCTACATAGGCGACCACAATGCGCTGCTGGGCCGTGGCCGTGAGGCAGAGAAGGCCTGCCAGCAAAGAAAGGAATCGGGTTTTCATTTTAGTGTTCGTTTTATAATTTACCCCGGGTGGCAGGCCCGGGGTAAAAGGATTATCTAATAACGTAATTGTAAGGGATGCGGGCGTAGAACTGGCCGGGCTGGTAGCTCAGGAAGGCGGAGATATCATCACCGTCAGAACCGGCACCCAGCTGCTCCAGGAGCTGCTGCATGAAGTTCGGAGGAGTGGGATAACCCACGACGGAGTAGTCGTCGGAAGAAGTGAGGTCAGCCAGGGCGGCGGCATAGGAAATGGCGTCGTCGAGGGTGCCAATTTCATCCACCAGGCCGATCTGAAGGGCATCGGTAGCGGCCCACACACGACCCTGCGCAATCTCGTCCACACGCTCCACGGACAGGCCGCGGGAAGTGGCAACCAGATTGACGAAGAGCTCATAAATGTCCTCCACAGAAGCCTGCATATAGGCAGTCTCCTCGGCATCGAAAGGACGCATGAGGGAGAGCATATCGCTGTGCTTGTTGCTGCCGATGGTCTCAATACCCACACCCACTTTCTTGGCCACTTTGGAGAACTCGGGGATCATGGAGAATACGCCGATGGAGCCGGTAAGGCAAGTAGCGTCGGAGTAAATCTTCTGGCAACCGCTGGAAATCCAGTAACCGCCGGAAGCAGCATAATCACCGTAAGAAGCCACGAGGGGCTTGTCGGCCATGAGCTTGTCCAGGGCAGTTCTGATCTTGACGGAAGCAGAGACGCTGCCGCCGGGAGAGTTCACGCGGAGAACGACGGCTTTCACCTTGTCGTCCTCACGGACTTTCTCGATGATCTTCACAAAGCGGTCACCAGCGATTTCGCTCTGGCCGTCGCCTTCGATGATTTCACCTTCGGCGTAGATGACAGCCACTTTGTTGTGGGACGAGGAGGACGTCACTTTGGCGTCGATGTAGTCCGGGAGGGAAACCATATGAACATCGTCAATGTCTTCCACCTGGGCGAAGGTGCAAATCTTATCCAGGAAAGCCTCGCGGTCTACCAGCTCATCTACCAGGCCGTTCTTGAGGAAGTCCTCGGGAAGGACCAGGGAGAGGTTGTCGATGAGGCCGTTCAGCTGCTCCACGGCAAGGCCGCGGGACTCAGCCATAGGGCCGACCAGATTGGACCACATGGAGTTAATCATCACCTGGTTCTGCTCGCGGTTTTCGGGCGAGGAGGAGTTGCGGATGAACATTTCACCGGCGCTCTTGTATTTGCCGTGACGGATAAGCTGCACATTCACGCCCAGCTTATCCAGAATATCCTTGAGGAAGGTAAGCTGAGAGGACAGACCTACCAGCGTATAGGTGCCGCCGTGAGCACTTCCCATCAGAATCTTATCTGCTACAGAAGCGAGGTAGTAGGAGCCGTTGGAAGGGGATTCAGTATAGGCTACGACAGGCTTTCCGAAAGCACGGAAGGCCTGGAGGGCCTTGCGGAACTCTTCCAGCTGGGCAATACCGCCGGAGGCGCTGTCCGCCCGAAGAAGAACGAACTTGATGGCGGGATCGGAAGCAGCCGTCTGCATAGCCAGAAGGGCGTCGCGGACACCGACGGAACCGGTGGTGGCGCTTACGCCGGTGAGGCTGAACTGCGGAGCGGGCTCGCTGTTGGACTGTTCAGCCAGAACAAATTCTGACATATTCACATCCAGGACGCCGCCGGTTTTGGGGAGAACGGGCTTACTGCTGCCGAAAGCAGCCATGCTGCCCATAAACATAAGGAGGAAAACAAAGCGGACAATGCCCATGACAACAAAGGCACAGATGACCGCCAACATAACTTTTACAAAATCCTTCATATTAAATTCGTTGCGTTATTCCAATCAATATAAGTG
>JAILNI010000047.1 GCA_024691765.1 Bacteroidales bacterium
TTGGATTCAACAAATCTATCACCGCCTTGCACGCATCGACATCCAACTGGACACGTTTCTCCACAGTTTCCATCGTCACATTACCACTTGCAAGATCGCGTTTGATATCTTCTATCAGCTGCCCGGAATAAATCGCCTTCAGTCCGCGCACTGCCGCACGCTGCCGGGCCGTCACCTGAGTGTCTTTAAGTTCCATGATCTTTTCCAACGCATCTACTACGGTCTTGACATGGTCGCAGAAGGACTCGTGTTGGAGGTGGTAGTATTCTTGAATGTAGTCTTGGGGCATAATAATCTTCATTATCTTGGTTGTTCTCTCGGCAACTCCACCTCATACCTCCACACCTTCTCAATCCCCGTTGTCGTATCTCCAATATATCTTTCACAAAAAGGATAGATAATACTCATCGGCTTCTCCCAACCATTCTCCCAGATGTAGAGATCACTTCGCCACATTAGGAATCCCCTTCAACTCATTCTGAATATACTCCAGACTCGCAATCTTCGCCTTCGTCTCCTCCAGGTTCAGCCTTCTGGTATTATTAGAGTTGAACTCATCGATCGTAACCATCTTCGTATCCCCCTCTTTGAAGAACTTATCGTAGTTAAGGTCTCGGTTATCCGCCGGCACGCGGTAGAAATCACCCATATCCTCAGCCTTCGCACACTCCTCCTTGGTAAGCAGCGTCTCATACATCTTCTCACCGTGACGAATGCCGATGACCTTGATCTGGGACTTATCGCCACCAAAGAGTTCGCACACCGCCTCGGCCTGAGTCTGGATAGTGCACGCCGGCGCCTTCTGAACCAAGATGTCACCATTCTGGCCATGCTCAAAAGCGAAGAGAACAAGATCAACAGCTTCATCGAGACTCATGATGAATCGAGTCATGGACGGCTCGGTAAGAGTGATAGGGTTCCCGTTCCTGATCTGGTCCAGCCAGAGCGGAATGACGCTACCACGGCTGCACATCACATTGCCATAACGCGTGCAGCAGATCTTGGTCTCACCGGAGTAACGACTCTTGGCCACAGCCACCTTCTCTTCAATGGCCTTGGTGATACCCATCGCATTGATGGGATAGGCAGCTTTATCGGTACTCAGACAAATGACAGCCTTGACCTTGGCTTCTATCGCAGCGGTCAGGATGTTGTCCGTGCCAATGACATTGGTACGCACCGCCTCCATGGGGAAAAATTCGCAGGAGGGCACTTGCTTGAGGGCGGCCGCATGAAAAATATAATCGGTCCCAGGAATCGCGGAACGACATGATTCTAAGCTTCTTACGTCTCCAATGTAGAACTTGATCTTGTGAGCGACGTCCGGATACTTGGCTTGGTACTCGTGTCGCATATCGTCTTGCTTCTTCTCGTCGCGGGAGAAGATGCGGATTTCTTTGATGTCGGTGGCCAGGAAACGCTTTAGGACGGCGTTTCCGAAGGATCCAGTGCCGCCGGAGATGAGAAGGGTTTTGTCTTTGAAAATGGACATAATATGTTGGTTGTTAATATTTTATATTTCGATTAGAGCCATTACTATCTTGTTGGATGGATATCGTATCCATCCCCGTCATTCTCACTTTTGTCGTATGCATTATCGATATACTTGTCAATGTTTGCAAGGAATGATTCTTCATCGACAAAACTAATATACGACCCAGTCATTGCATCTATGCTTTTACACTCCTCACAATGATATACCTTAGGGATCTGGTTTGCGCGGTTGTTATTGATGATACCATACACCTTATCAGTGTAGTAATTGGTTGTCACATGACCATCAGGATGCTTAATCGTATACCTAAACCAATCATAACCACCGTTTACCTTTTGGATTACACCCACAACACCATTTCTATGAGATGTACGCCCTTTCCTTGTATAGCGTGAAAGACTATACTCTATTTCCCAATCTATCCACTTACTTTCTTTAATGTGGGGAGAGATTATGACGATGGTTACTGATGTGTTGTACATCATATCACATAGATGCTTCTTAATGTTCTCAGTCGAAGTATCTGTAAGATCAGGCGAATCGCTGGTCTCGCCCATATAGTAGGAGGCATCGTCTCCCATAGTTTCTATGATACGATCGCGAAGGTCTTGTGCCTCACTGTATTTGTATGATATAAATGTTTTGTGTGCCATATTCAATTACACTGATTTCTGCAATACTGCCCAAAGCAAGGCTCACTTACCTCTTCTTCATAATACTTCGCCAACTCTTCCCTGACAGCCTTGATATACTTTGAATCCCGATAAATCTCCGAAAGACTCTTCTCTCTGATATTCTCCAGGGCAAACCCCTTGAACGTCATCATCCCATCCTTGAAAGCACCACAAGGGAAAACGAATCCATCGTAGCGAACCGCCAACCTGATGGTACCGGTCCAACACGTTGAAAACCTCTCAGAACGGTTGGGCTTTCCCAATCGCAACTTATCTCCATATTTCTTAGAAAGCTCTTTTTGCATTTCTTTCAAAGCATCCTCCTCTTCTTTCGCAAGAACAGTCACCTCAACATTCTCCACCGACCTACCCTGCTGAACGAAGCGAAGAAGACTCACTTTAGAGACACCCAAAGAATAAACCCGTTCAAGCGTCTGAGGAATCTCCTGGTAATTGCACTTCATCGGAACCAGATGAGCCTCAACAGTGATTCCTAGGTTTGTCGCCTTCATAATGGTACCCTCAATTAGAAGAAGGTTACCCGGAACTGTTCCCATAATCCTTGCATAGAGTTCTGGAATAGCCGTCTCATAGTTGAAGATAAGAGTATCAACTTTCCCTGTGATAGCCTCAAGCAAGGTCTCCGGGATGGACTGATAACCTTGATCATAATAGATTCCGCTTGTATATAGGCGAATCTTGAGCCCCTTGGACTTGATGTAATCAATAATACTTATGATATCGGTGCGCAGGAACGGTTCTCCACCCGAAATATTGACTTGCTTCGCTCCCAATTCGACAGCATCATCAACAATTCCACAGATAGTATCTAAGTCTAAAGCCTCCGTCTTGTCCATGCTGGACCACGACGAGCAGTAGATGCACTTATTAGGGCATCTCTGCAAGACTTCTATGGTAACTTCGAACAATTCTTTCATAACGTTACGCTCCACTGTTTGGGGAAGGAGTATTCTATTCTCTCGGATGAGGGCTTATAGTGCTGCTTAATCCTTACATTACCGACCTTTAGATCCGGCATCCTAGCCCTTAAATATTTGTCTGTTTCGCAGAAGCAGTTCTGGAGATCTATCAATTTAGGCGCTCTACCAGGAAGAGGGCGAAAAGCAGTAAAACCGTATCTTTCCTGAAATGCTTTAAAGTGGTCTTGCGTATATCTAATGGCATCTTCGTATGTTTTGCCATAGGACTTAAAACACTTCTTAATTCCCCTGACCGCGCCTACACCAGCCTTCACAAATGAGTCCTCGTCAAAGTTAAGGTAAGGCGAGTAGTTAAAATCAATCGCATACTGATAGGCCAGGAAATCACCAATCAGGGGGTATTCTCTAAGTTGGTTGTAGACTTCGGCCATCGACCTTGCGTTTAAGACAGTCCGAAGACCTTTGTCTATGATGAATTTATCTTCAATCATTTGAAGCCAAACCTGATGCTTGGTCGGAATTCCCTTGTATGCTGCATGGCTTCCTGCCATCATATAGGCATTGGAAAAGATTGGCTTGGTTTGCTGTCTTTTGGTTAGAGAATCTGCTAGTTTCTCAACGTTAAAGGTTTTTGTTGTAATTTCATTCTCACCGTTGAGGTATTCCCAGGTCTCAATCTTATTGAATACTTTGAACACGAGTATTCGCAAAAGGATATCTTCCGGAGTGTACCTACTAAGGTCCTGATAAATGACGTTTTTGATTAGATACTGGCTCACACGGTCACAAGCACGGTACACATTGGTAAACTTGTAAGTCTGAAGGATAGGATCTTTTGTCAGTAGGTCGGCATCGTTGTACTTTCTCCAGAAGATATTCATTCGCTCCTGGATGAAGTAAAAGTAGTATTTGAAAGTTGCGTCGTTGGGGACGATGATGCCTTTATTTGCCATTGTATCGTGTAAATGCTCTGAAGAGATTCGGGTAGTTAATGAGGCCACCTTCGGGATAGTTAGTTTCCAGGTATTGCCAAAGGGCTTTGCATTCGTCTTCAGGTACAGCGTGGTGACCGATGTTGTAATGTACACAGTTCGGGAACGCTGCCGCAATATCTATCATCGACGCGCCAAGGTAGAAGAACTTGGAGCAGATGAGCACGCGGTCAGTTGTTCCTGTATCTCTCTCAAGATTGGCGTGGTTTACAAGTCCATTCTCCTGGGAGTGATGGGAATTGGCTTGGATCCATTCTCCAGCCTCGTGGTGGTATATGTTGTCTCCGTAGAGGGTCTTAAAGCTTCCGTTCATCACCGGCTTCTTGTTCTGGAAGCGGTGATCAGTCCAATACTGGTCAAAGGTGATGATTTCATCGACTTTGGCCATGTAGATGAGTTTGTTGCCTGTGGCCTTAGGAGAGTTGCCTATAAGGTAGTCACCCACTTCAGCGCTCTTCCTGATTCTAGGTTTACAGGTAGCAAGCGTAAGGACACCTTGAAAAGGATTCGGGGCAAAACCAAAATCCCGTGTGATGATATATGATAAGCCTCGTGACATTAACAGGTAACTCTTGGAGCATCAACACTGGGGCGGGTTGAACCGTCGGCGTTAGTAAATGTGTTATCACCATTAATGGCATTGATAATGGAGTCGTGGTTCCATCCGACCATTGCATCGGCCCCGTCTTCAAGCGCCGGCGGGATATCGGAGTCTTTTGCGCCCCAAAGGTAAACACCAATGACACGCTTGCCCTGCTTGATGGCTTGCTCGATTTCCCAGTTGACCCATTTACTGTCGTGCGTATTGGGCCCAATCAGGCAGATAAAAGTACCAGCCTGGTTGATGAGAGGACGCAACATTGACTTGATGTAATCCTCACTCTTGGCATTGTTGTATTTGTCGGAGGTGACGGAGTAGTTTCGGATGTTGTACTTGTCACCCAAAAGGTCTTTCATCTTGCCGATGTTCTCTTCGTCATTGTGATAGTGGCTGACGAATACTTTGATGAGGTCTTGTGACATATGCTTATTTTTGCAACCAACTTCGCAAAGTGATAAACTTTCTGTCCACAGGGTCATAAATCAAATAACCCGACGTGGATTGATAAAGATAAGGATAGATTTCTAGGAACTCACTTCCTGTGTAATTGATGCGATTTGCATTTTTAATTGGGACAATGGCTATATTCGCCTTGTATTTATGGACATCACCTATCCCCAGCTCCCAATTGCACCATTTCGATGCTATTGCATTATCTGTAGCAAGAAGCATAAACTTGTCGCACTGCTGGATTCTCTGCTTTATACGTTTGGCTGTTTCTCCACAAGTGTACCCAGGCAACGTAGGATCAAATGCGTCTATGTAAGTATCAACTCCCATACCTCTCAGGAATCCCAGAAAACCTTTGATCTCATTTAAATCATCATGTTTATGAGAGATAAAGACGGAAGTTCTCGATGAATCATAACTGAAGTACCTAGATTCATTGAGGACGCTCTGAATTGAATCTGTAATCCTATACGAATTGAAATGCCCTTCATTAAAGTAGTCTGCCATACTAAATCTTGCCTATGAGGTGAACAGATAAAGCGAGAACGCCGTAAACAATTGTGGTAGAGAAGGAAAACATACCATCGAGGGTACAAAGGATTTGACTTCCCAGAGAACAAAGCCTTCTCATAAACCAACACTTATCATCAGTTTTATGGGAAAGAAAGATACCTTTACTGATGTCTTTTCCTTCATTGAGTTCGATAATGAAATTGCGTAAGTAATCTTTGAATTTGCGTTCAAAGCCAAGATAGTAACAATCCAAAAGATAGAAAAGGCCTAATGGAATAAAGGCTGCCGCAGTAGGGATAATGTCTTTTTGAAATGAAAGAGTAAGTATTGCTGTCACCAAGGGAATTGCCCAACTTTTGCAAGTGGCGCTGTTCTTTGCCATCCGGGAGATAATACCCTGAAGCATGTCAATATGGGCTTTGACTGCTGGATGGGCTTTGGTATCAAGAAGTGTCATTCCCTGGTGCATATCAATAATTGCCGGCATTTGCAATTGCTTCTTCGATGAGGTCTGAGATGTGCGCTTCAATATCTTCATATACGTACTTGCTTGTCACATAGTTTGTATCGTATGCTGTTACGTAGTTAGAAAGACGATGACCGTCATCAGTGTATATGTTATAAAACGGGTTGGCGCCCTTAGTCGTTTGATTACCTTGACTGTCTTTAAGGCCGTGAACATAGATGCCAACGATACCTTTCCTAAGTTCATACGCTTTCTCTATCTCGTACTTTACCCACTTACGCGTTGAGGTAGTGGCGCCAATGAGGACAACGATACAGGAACGTTTGGCCATTTCTGCATTTATCCAGCGCTTGATGGCAAGGTCAGAATCCTTCTTTACAGCTTCCCAATCGTTGTCACTGAAGGTGGAATCATTGGATACTTTACCCATATTGCGGACTTGACTGGCCCGCCAATTGTCTTTGTCGTATTCAAAACTGAAGAAAACTTGTCTTTTAGGCATAGCTTATTTGGTTGTTTGATTGAAGTTGTTTACCCTTGTTGTGCGAAAAGTAACAATTTATATTTATATGGTTTTTGGACAAATTTTCATTGGTTTTGTTTGCTCGCGGGTGTGGGGGTCTCTGCGGTCTTATCGGCGGGTGTTTTCTTCTTGTCGAGCGGGGACGCATCGGGTGTCGAGGGTGGAGGACACTTGTGTTCGATGTTGTTCGGTTTCTTGGTCTTTTTTGCGTTTTCGGTAAAACGCGGCTTTTATGGATGGATAATAATTTGTAAATTGCAGTCGTGTTTGGTACGCAAGGGGCTGATTATTTGCACAACCGAGGTATGAAACACGCACAACGGTTAGGTCTTTAAAATGTCTGGCAGCGGCGTTGCGAAAGTGTCCAATGATGTCCAAATTTGAGCTTGTTGGGCCGCGATTGAGCGATTGGGGTAACAGCAAGGGTGTAAGTTGTTGAAGATTAGGGGTTAGGAGACTATGCGACCCTTTCTCTCCGAAAAAACTCGCAAGAGGGCACTTGCTTGAGGGCGGCCGCGCTGAACACGTAGTCCACTCCACTCATCGCGAAGTCCACCGCCTCGCGCTGACGCACGTTGCCGATGTAGAACTTCACCTTGTTGAACACGTCCGGACGCTGCGCCTGGAGGTAGTGACGCATGTCGTCCTGCTTCTTCTCATCGCGGCTAAGGATGCGGATTTCCTTGATGTCGCTGTCGAGGAAGCGACGCAGCACCGCATTACCGAAACTGCCAGTGCCTCCGGTAATAAGGAGGACTTTGTCTTTAAAAACGCTCATTTTGTATTAATGTCTTATATCAATTCTGTTGCAGAATCCACTCACGATAGAAGGGATCTTCCATCTCATATCGGTCGGAGTAGATAACGTACCCATCCTTTTGCAAACGCTTCAGCGCGCTGTATATCGTACTTGTCCTATAGTCTCCGGTTTGTAGTGATTTGCCAGCAGACAGACGTTGAAGAATCCATCTGTTCGTGCGGTTCAAACGCATCCACAAGCGCTCATAATCCAGAGAATGCGATGTTACTATATGGTTGATTGCGGCATGAAAGACATCTTTTGTGTCCGGCTGAAGGACCCCGATCTGCCATACAGTTGCGGCCAGCTGTTGAGTATAATATGGGTGGCAAGACGTGTAGTCAAGAATGTCGTCAGCCAAAGCTTCGAAATTCGCCGGGAAAAGCTTTGCCAGTCGTTCCGTCAAATAGCAGAAGAAGTCTTCCCTTGGCAGTTTCTGCAGCCGCATCATTTCGCCGAAGTGATAGAACGGCGACTTCTTATTCTCGAAGATATCGGTCATCATGCTCTCCTGGCTGCCGAGCAAAATGTAATTAATATGCTTCTGTTCCTGCATTATCGCACGCATTTGCCTGTCCAGATTGGGAGCAATGTCTTTTATCTCCTGAAACTCGTCCATAACTACGATCAATCGGTCTTTTTCGGAATGAACTTTCTCGAAGAGAGACAACACGTCTTCGAGCATCTCCGTTTCTGAAGCAGACGGCTGGAAAGAAACATCCATTGAACCCGTAACCGGATTCGTGGAGACGGTCGGGATTATTCTGAAGTGAGCTATCTGATGCCGTATGTGCTCCAGCGGATGCACTTTAAAAAACTCACGAAGCAGTTTAGCCGACAAATCCGGCACCGATGTAACCGACTGAAGGTTAAGCGTTATGCTCTTGCGACCACTCTCTTTTAACGCCTTGGCGACCACACTGCTCTTTCCGAAACGGCGCGGGCTGATCAACACCAAATGGTTGGCGCTTTTGATGAACTGACCGATGTAGGCCACTTCTTTTACCCTGTCCGTGAAGTACTCTGCCTCTACGATAGTCCCGAACTTGAACGGGTTTTCCATATTACGTATTTTTTCGTTACGAATATTTTCGTAATGCAATTATAAGGAATTATTTTCTAATACACACATGATATCTTCTTCCGAGAGGGGTTCATAGTTCTTGTATTCCTCATCTAATCATAAGAGGTCTATTGTCTTAAAATCTGTAGCCGACATCAACAATTCTTACTGATCAAGTATTTAACAACACTTTTCGTTGTTCGTTTATTACTCATTTCTCTCTTACCCCATAACTCCCCACAAACTTCAACTCCTTAATCACCCTTTCGGTGTGAAACGAGAGTTGATTGTAGGTTTTGTAGTCTTTAAGTTCCGAGATAGCGGCGGGAGCATCAAGAACGCCGTTCTCATAAAGGTTTACCACCGTGAACACTTTGTCGTTTGCGACGGGGCCGAAAACCAAATCATAACCGTGTCCTATGCCCTTGCGGCAATCTGCAACGAAATTCAGCCACGCCTCGTCCGGGCCGTGAAACTCTCGAATCTTCAGTTCAGGGCTTTCCAGGAGAGCGTCGTCAATCTCAAACTCAGAAACAACTTTCCTTCCGGCCTTAGCCCTATCCATCTTGATTGAAGTCCAGTGCTCTGCCTGCTCTTTCTGGGTGGTTGTGTAAAAGCCGCGGCCGAAATCAGTCCTGCTCCGGCTCAGGCGGAGGCTGGGTTTCCGCACTTCTACGTTCGATCCGTGATACAATCTCATCTCTTCTTCCTCCTGTCTATTATTCTTTGAACCTCATCCATCACATATCTGGTTCCTTGTGTATGAAGCAAGTCGTAGTGCTCCAAAAGGAACGTGTCTACAGCATAGTCCTTAAACAGAGCCAAAGCTTGCATGCCGCTTATTCCCTTGCTTATGGCATATGACTCCATCGTGTATGTAAGGAATTCGAAAGCCTCGGACGACACCTGAACGGAATGTTCCCTGCGTCTTTTTTCAAACTCTTCGTATAGAGCTTCTGAAGACAGATACCACCATTTCGCTCCTTCGTTGTACAACTCCTCGTACATCGGGTTGGAGTAGATGTATATCAATGCGGCGTACCAGGAGGTTTTCTTTCTCCTGGATACATACTCTGCCAACCCGGCAATCTTAATTGGCACTATCTGTTCTTCATAAGTTCCCATAGTTCAAAAAGCACTTTTATTCCTGCTCCACCCAAATCAGTTTCCCTACGTCGTAACCTCTGCGAGTTGCCTCGGCCAGGATGGTTTCGCGCACCTCGTCGGAAATCTGCGAAGTGCGGGCGAGAATCCATAAGAATTTGTCGGAACTGCCTCCGACCAGGACCCACTGGTAGTCTTCATCCAGAAGCATGATGCGGTAGTCGCCGTAGAAGGGACCGAAGAAGGAGACGCGCAGCACGCGCGGGTCGGAGGTGAGTTTGGCCTTGCCCCTGGCTTCCTTCGGCGCTCCGGCTTTGATGCCGCTGTTGAGCACCTGAACCTTGCCGTCTTCGCGAAGCGTGTAGACCGCCTTGCTGTGCGAAAGTCCGCGCTCGAAGACATGGTCGAAGCGGGCGATTTCGTACCAGTCGCCAAGGTAGCGGTCCAGTTCAAGGCCGCCGGATACGCTGTTGTCTACTTTGGGGGCCTGTGCGTTGCAGCCCAAGAATGCCAGCAGGCTGGCGAAAAGAATTGTTAACTTTTTCATGATAATTGGTTTTCTATTTTCTATTAATCATTGCCAGTCTCTTTTTCACTCACTTCTATCTGCTCGTCTTCCGCAGCTCCGTTAGATTGATTCGATACTTCGACTTCCGCATCGTTCAGTTCGTTATCATCGTCCATAAAGGCATAACAGTTGGCGGCTTTCATTCTGTCCCATAACGGACTGGATGTCATCTCTGTCAGCTTCTTGAAAGAATCCGAAATCGGGTAGACCCCACTTGTAAAGAGAGGAGCAGCCTTTGTCGCGTCCTTACTGAAGGCCCCCATTCTTTCAAGAGCTTTCAAATAATTTGACATAAGACTATGATTAACGTTGAGAACCTCCTGATTTACATTAACCTCCATAATTGTAGAACTCTTCACTGAATGTTCTGGAAGTGAATGAACGAAATCCAGGAAGCGCTGCTGGTTCATGAACATTATCTTCTGCCCTCCGGTCTCATCATGAAATTCGCGCAAGAGTTCGCGACGCGGGCCTTTCTTCTTTCCATTCTCTATACGCATCCAGTCTTCCTTGAGATCCTCACAGACAAAGATTACATCCTTTTTCTGCGCCGCGGAATGACGGATAATCTGTTTCCATAGTATCAGATCGCCATAAATATGTCTGTTTATCTCATTTCCCCCG
This sequence comes from Bacteroidales bacterium, assembly GCA_024691765.1. Classification (GTDB taxonomy): domain Bacteria; phylum Bacteroidota; class Bacteroidia; order Bacteroidales; family UBA932; genus Cryptobacteroides. Next base: position 10,814 of record JAILNI010000047.1, read on the forward strand.
CCAACCTCATCAGATACTCCCCGTACTGGTTCTTGGCCATCGGCGCGGCGAGGTCGCGGAGCTTGGAGGCGGGGATCCAGCCGCGGCGGAAGGCGATTTCCTCGAGGCAGGCGATCTTGAGGCCCTGGCGCTTTTCGATGGTCTCGATGTAGATCGAGGCCTCGGCGAGGGAGTCGTGGGTGCCGGTGTCGAGCCAGGCGAAGCCGCGGCCGAGGGTCTGAACCCGCAGGGCGCCGGCTTTCAGGAAGGCCTGGTTGACGCTGGTGATCTCCAGTTCGCCTCGGGCTGAAGGCCGTATGCCCTTTGCGATCTTCACCACCTCGTTCGGGTAGAAGTAGAGCCCGACTACCGCGTAGTTGCTCTTCGGCTTCGAGGGTTTCTCTTCGATCGAGAGGCAGTTGCCCTCCGTATCGAACTCGGCGACGCCGTAACGCTCGGGGTCGCTCACCCAGTAGCCGAAGATTGTGGCTTTCTTATCTGCCTCCTTTACCGCCTCCGTCAGCATCTGCTCGAATCCCGCCCCGTGGAAGATGTTGTCGCCCAGAACGAGGCAGACGGAATCGTCTCCAATGAACTGCTCGCCAATCAGGAAGGCCTGCGCCAACCCGTCCGGGGAGGGCTGCTCGGCATACTCGAAGCGCACGCCGAGGTCCGACCCGTCGCCCAGCAGACGCCGGAATGCCGGAAGGTCCTGCGGAGTGGAGATGATGAGTATCTCCCGTATCCCCGCCTGCATCAGCACGCTGATGGGGTAATAGACCATCGGCTTGTCGTAGATCGGCAGCAGCTGCTTGCTGACGCCTTTGGTTATGGGGTAAAGCCGGGTGCCGGAACCGCCGGCGAGAACGATGCCTTTCATTAGTCTCTCTTAAAAATATCCCTCGTGTAAACTTTGGCGGCCACGTCGGCGAGGGCGTCGTCGTAGCGGTTGGCGATGATGGCGTCGGCCTGGGCCTTGAAGGCGGGGAGGTCGTTCACCACGGGGCTGCCGAAGAAGGTGGAGCCGTCGGGCAGCGAAGGTTCGAACACAATCACGCGCGCGCCCTTGGCCTTGATGCGTTTCATGATGCCCTGGATGGCGCTCTGCCGGAAGTTGTCGGAGCCGGTTTTCATGGCCAGGCGGTAAACGCCGATGGTGACCTCCTTCTCCTGGGCCGCCTCGTAGGAGTTCGCGCGGCCGGTGTAGCTGTAGTAGCCGGCGCGGTCGAGCACGCGGTCGGCGATGAAGTCCTTGCGGGTGCGGTTGGAGTCGACAATCGCCTTGATCAGGTTCTCCGGCACGTCGTTGAAGTTGGCCAGCAGCTGTTTGGTGTCCTTAGGCAGACAGTATCCTCCGTACCCGAAGCTGGGGTTGTTGTAGTGCGAGCCGATGCGGGGGTCGAGGCAGACGCCCTCGATGATGGCGCGCGTGTCGAGGCCCTTCATCTCGGCGTAGGTGTCGAGTTCATTGAAGTAGCTGACGCGCAGGGCCAGGTAGGTGTTTGCGAAGAGCTTGACCGCTTCGGCCTCGGTGCTGCCCATCAGGAGGACGGCGGGGTCGTTGAGGGCGGTCTCCTTAAGGAGAGACGCGAACTGCCGTGCGGCTTCGCGAAGGGGTTGGGCGGGGCCGGCGTCCTCATCAAAACCGACAATTATGCGACTCGGGTAGAGGTTGTCGTAGAGGGCCTTGCTCTCCCGGAGGAACTCGGGGGCGAAGATGATTTTCGGCACGACCGTGCGGAAGCTGCCGTCCTGCATGCGCTCGCGGTAGCTGAACTTCTCCCGCACCGCCCTGGTGTAGCCGACGGGCACGGTGCTCTTGATGACCATGACCGCATCGGGGTTGACCTCCAGCACCAGCGAGACGACCTCCTCGACGTGCGAAGTGTCGAAAAAGTTCTTTTTGGGGTCGTAGTTGGTGGGGGCCGCTATCACCACGAAGTCGGCGTCGCGGTAGGCGGCGCGTCCGTCGAGGGTGGCAGTGAGGTTGAGCTTCACCGGCTTGCCGTTCGCGTCGGTGCCGGAGAGGTATTTTTCGATGTATTCGTCCTGGATCGGGCTCTCCCGGCGGTTGATCTTTTCCACCTTTTCGGGGATCACGTCGACGGCCGCAACATGGTGCTTTTGGCTCAAAAGCACCGACAGGCTCATACCCACGTAACCGGTTCCCGCAACTGCTATTTTCATCATTATTTGAGGTATAGACATTTCTTTGGCTCCTCGAGTCTCAATTAAATCGCTGAAACTCAAGCAATTAAGCCATTATATTGGTGGTTAAGGGCTTTCAGACTCTCCGCCACCAATTTACAAAGATAGAAAAAAATTCGACTTGCGCGAGCGCAGGACTTATTTATAAAAGGAAATCTTATTGCTAATTTTGGGCCCTATGAAAGCGTTCGACTACATCCGCTCCTCGCTGCGGTCGCTCCTGCACCTGCGTTCCGACATGGACACAGCGGCGGCCGAGCAGAACATCCGCGGCAACGTCTACTTCCGCGGAGCCAACATACTCATCCTCGCATTCTCGATAATCATCGCTTCTGTGGGGCTCAACGTCAATTCCACCGCCGTAATCATCGGCGCCATGCTCATCTCCCCCCTGATGGGGCCGATAATCGGGGTGGGCCTGGCCGGAAGCATCAACGACACCCGGCTACTTCGCGACTCCCTCTGGAACCTGCTGTTGATGGTGGTCATCTCCCTTGCGGCATCGGCTCTCTACTTCATGCTGTCGCCGCTCGAACTGGCCAATCCGACCGAACTCGAGGCACGCACGTCGCCCAGCATTTTCGATGTGCTGATAGCCCTCTTCGGCGGGGCCGCGGGCATCGTGGAACTCAGCCGGAAAGAGAAGGGAACGGTGATCTCCGGAGTGGCGATCGCGACCGCCCTGATGCCACCCCTCTGCACCGCCGGATACGGCCTTGCGAGCTGGAACGGACACTTCCTTTTCGGGGCTCTCGGGCTCTTCGGAATCAACGCGATTTTCATTGCGCTCGCCACCTATCTGGGCGCAAAACTGCTTGGTTATAAGGAAGTTCAGTTCGTGGATTCGCACCGTGCCAAAAACGCCCGGATATGGGTTTCGGTATTCGTTCTGCTGGTGATTGCGGTGAGTCTCGGGTCGGCCGTGAAGATAGTGCGGAAGAACAATTTCGAGAGCAGTGCCGAGGCCTTCGTGCGCGAGAACCGTTCGATGGACAAAGCGTACATTTACGACTATCACATCGATGACGCAGCGCACAAGGTGGAGATTCGTGTTACCGGGCGCCGGATGTCCGAAAGGATGCGCGCGGCGCTGTATGAAAGCGCGGCCGCCCACGGAATCCCTTTCGATGCCCTCACCATCACGGAGAATACTCTTCAGGAGACGGACGATATCATCCGCAGCGAGCAGCTTGCGAGCAAGGTGGAGCAGTCGGAGATAGAGGACGCCCGGCGCGACGCCATGATCCTGAGCCTGAGCGAGCAGCTGGATTCCCTTCGCGCCCGGCTGGACAGCCTGCAGCGGCCTGAAAACGCTTACAGCTTTACGGTGGAGCCTTCCGCGATGGAGCGGGATGAGAGCGGGGTGACGGAGGTCCAGAGCACGAGGTCGGCCAGGGATGCCGGGTAGGCCGCGCCGCCGGACAGGTCTTCCGCAATCGCCTTCAGCATTATGTAATCCATGCCGCCGTGATGGCTGTCGGCCGCGGTGGCTTCGGAGCCCCATTTCCGCCACATCGGGTCGAGAAATTCTTCGATGTAGGGGGCGTCGCTCTCCCACTCCTCTTCCGGGCTCCGGCCCTGCACGTAGATGCGGTGGGTGTCCTCCTCCCAGATACCGCGAGTACCCTGAATTTCAATACCATAGCTGCGCGGACGCGGGAGGGTGGTGTCGTGGATCAGGGTGAGCAGCTTGCCGTCTGAGGTGCGGGCCACGGTGTTCACTATATCGCCCATCGTTATCTTCGGACAGGAGGGTCCGAGCCTCTCTCGGAGGCCGGCGGATTTGGAGGAAAAAGACGTGAGTTCGGCCAGTGAATGCACGTCGCCGATAAGGCAGAGCGGAGCTATGCTGTGGGTCGGATAGATGTCGGCGTTTTCGGTGGTGTAGGCCTTCGCCCGCCAGGGTTCGTAAGGCTTTCCAGGGAAGGGTCCGGGTGCCGGTCCGCCGAACTCTCCGGACGCGTTCACAAGGGTGCTTCGGAGGTCGTGACGGTAGCATCCTTTCATGTAGACTATCTCTCCGAAGAGCCCCTTTCTGACCATCTCCCGAACCGCCAGAAGGTCGCGCCGGAAGATGATGTTTTCCATGGGGAAGACCTTGCCACCCCTGTCGATAAGAGGCTGATACTCACCTTCTTCCAGGCCGCCGCGGATTTCGAGGGCAACCTTGCATCCGGCGTCGAGACAGGCGGCCGCCTGGGGGATGTGGCAGTGCCAGGGCGAGCAGATGACGGCCAGTTCCGGCTTCAGTTCGGCCAGCATGCGGCGGTAGTCCTCCGGGCCGTCGGAGTATATCTTCAGGCCGGCGAAACAGTCGGTGTCGGAGGATGCGCCGGGATTGCTTCCGGAAACGGCTCCCGGATTACCACCGGGAACTCCAGGGCTTCCCAGACCGGGATCCGCCACCGCTACGGGCTCGAAGAAGGGAATCGCCCGCATCAGTTTGAGCAGGGCCTTCCCCCTGTAGCCTCCGCCTATCAGAACCGTTTTCATCTGCCTTGGAGTATCAAATTGCGTAGTCTTTAAACGTTTAAAAAACGATTGTAAAAGTTTGAAAACGTTAGTAATCGTTTAACGGCGCTTCTAAAGTGTGCGGTACCTTTCGCCGTAATAGAGCATCTGGGCGAGGTAGTCTTCGGGATAGCTGATTGCATAGTCCACAATGGCTCCGTCGTCTCCGAAAACCGGCCGGATTTCGGGATTCACGAAACCGCCGTAAGGCTTGAGATTCAGGCCCGTATAGCGCTCCAGTACCTCTTTGTGGAGTTCCGGGTCTATGTTCACGCCATACTTCTCGACCAGCGCCTTGCCGGCCTCGTAGTCGCCCTCGCTCTTGATGCGCTGTATCTCTCCGAGGAGCTTTCCGAACAGCTCGCGCAAGGCCTTGTAATCGTTTACTACGAAGTATGTCTTGCCCTCGCGGACGCGCTTTTCGATAACGCTTCCAGGAGCGCCCTTGACGCCGTCCGCGGCACCCTGCTCATAGCACCACTCGGCAACGAGCTGACGGTTCTGCATGTGGGCCTCGGTGTTCTGCTTGCCGAGTTCCACACGGGTGAACTGGGTCATGAGTCCGTTGCGGATGTAGCTCGCGTACTCCGACTTGTATGCCTCGCGATCGGGCACGATTCCAAGCTCGACCATCTTGGGGTCGGCGCAGTAATAGAGGCCGAAAAGGTCGGCGCGGGCCTCTTCAAGCGCGCTCTGATACTCGCCCAGAGCGGTGGAAGACACACCCGGCAGAAGTTGGCCGCTCCCGTGACCGAGGCATTCGTGCAGGTCGGTGTGGATCTCGCTCATGGTATCACCCCACTTCTTCACGAGGTCGATTTCCGCCTGGTCCCAGGCGAACTCGGCGAGCACGCTCTTCGGCTGCTCGAGCGCTGCGGCATCGTATGCGTGAGTTATATTGGCGATGGTGACGCTCTTGGAGCCGTGTTCTTTGCGTATCCAGTCGGCGTTCGGCAGGTTGATGCCTATGGGCGTCGAGGGATACGTGGCCCCTGCCAGCGCCACTGCGTTGATGACCTTGGCGGTGATGCCCTTGCATTCAGCCTTCTTGAAACGCGCGTCCACGGGAGAGTTGTCCTCGAACCACTGGGCATTGGCGCTCAGGATCTCGGTGCGCCTGGAGGCCTCCTGGTCCTTGATATTCACGAGACCTTCCCAGGTAGCTTTGCGTCCGAGCGGGTCGTCGTAATCCTCAATGAAGCCGTTCACGTAGTCCACCGTGCCGAGGGTGTCCTGCACCCAGAGGATGTTGTAGTCGTCCCAGGTGCGGAGGTCTCCGGTGGTGTAATACTCTATCAGCTTGTCGATTGCCTCTTTCTGAAGCTCGTTTTCGGCAACCGCCTGGGCCTTGCGGAGTTCGGCGCAGATGCGCTTGATGGCGTCGGAGTAGATGCCGTCCACCTTCCATTTCTTCTCGACCAGACGCCCCTTCTCCTTAACGACCTTGCTGTTAAGGCCATACGAAACGGGATGCTTGTCGCCCTTGACGGCCTGGCGCGCATAGAAGTCGTCCACCTCTTTGCGGGAGATGCCCTCGCCATAGAAGTTCACCGCGCTGGCGGCGACGATGTCCTTGCTGCTGTCGGTCGAACGCCTCTGCGGATAGAGGTCGGGGTTGTAAACGACGTCCAGCAGCTGCTCAGCCGTGAGCGTCAACCCTTCGGCTCCCGTCCAGAAAACGGGGGCGGCGTCTCCCTGGGCTGCATCTCCCTGGTCCGGGTCCGTCTGTCCGTCAGAGGAAATGTCGGCGAGCAGGCTCGCGAAATACTCCCTGCTGCAGGCCGGGAAGAACTTGTCTTCGGCGTAATGATGATGTATGCCGTTACTGAAGAAAACCCTCTTGGCATAGACCACGAAGGCATCCCAGTCTTCCCCTTCACGCGGGCCGGAGTAGTTCGCGAAGATATCCTCTATGGCGTGGCGGACCGGCAGGTTGAAACGGCAGTACTGGTCCCAGGTGATGTCCCGGCCCAATTTTGCCGCTTCCGACAGATGGAAGATGTATTCCTTCTGCTCCAGGCTGAGGTTTTCCCAACCGGGCACTTGGTAACGCATGATGCGGAGGTCGGCGAAGGAGTCGATCGAGTATTTGAATTCAGTGTTTTTGGGGGCGCAAGCGGACGCGGCCGCGATCCCTGCTGCAATTGCAATCATCTTTACGAGTTTCATAATTGCAAAGATAATCATTTTTGAAAAAGGGGTTGCCTTGGATGCACCATGACGGTGGAGGCTAACAAGTCACAGCGCATACGAGCGACCAGTCTGGCTGTAGCCGGACAGGCGACGGGGAATGAAGGCGCCGGGGAATGAAGGCGACTGGGAATGAAGGCGCCGGGGGCAGACGGGTAGGTTAGTAGAGTCCGGCGGGGAGGTCGAGGACGAGTTCGCGGCGGGCGGGGTCGGCCGAGACGATGAAGTCCTCGTGGAGGGGAATCATGATGTCGCCGACGTAGATGCAGTAGTTCCCCGGTATGGGTTCGTCGCCGGTCACGGTTCCCAGACGGCGCGGCGCGGAATCGGCAGTAATACCAGCGGGGGCCGCAGCACCAGCCCCAGCGGCCTGGGCAGCACCGGCCCCAGCGACACCGGCAGGAGTGGCCCCAGCGCCACGGGCAGCACCGGCTTCGGCGGCACCTGCTGCATACGCGCCACCGCCGATATCATACACCGTCCAGCCGATGAAGTCGGGGCTGTCGGGCTCCTGCTCGACATCGGCGAAAATCTGGCGACCAACCACCTCGTCGGCCTCTTCAAGGTTGGAGATGTCGGTCAGATGGAGGATGTAACGGTTGCCTTTGGGGGTGCAGTCCACAATGAAGAAAGGAACCTGGAGCCCATCGTACTCGATGAACACAGGTTCCTTCTTTTCCAGAGTTTCCAGATCGACATCGGAGCTCACGAGGAGACCTCCGTCGGTTCCGTAGGATTTGAGGATTCTGCCTATTGAGAGCATGCCCTGACGGGGAACTACTCGGCGGCGGGAGCTTCAGCTTCGGCGGGTGCCTCTGCGGCAGGGGCTTCCTCTACGGGAGCCTCTTCCACTGCGGGAGCTTCCTCTGCGGCGGCCTCTGCAGCCTCGGCGGCCTCTTCGGCAGCCTCAGCTTCAGCCTCTGCCTGCTTTTCAGCGAGCTTGGCGGCCTTCTTGGCGATTTCCTCGGCGCGCGCGGCGTTCACCTTGCGCTCCTCAGCGGCGGCAGCCTTTGCCCTGGCCTCGGCGTCCTTTTCAAGACCCGCTACCTTGGCGGCGACCTTCGCATCCCTCTGGGCTTTCCATGCATTCCACTTTGCATCGGCCTGCTCCTGGGTGAGGGCTCCCTTTGCAACGCCACCCTGGAGGTGCTTGCGGAGGAGAACTCCTTCGTAGGAGAAGATGCGGCGGCAAACCAGAGACGGCTGGGCGCCAACGTTGAGCCATGCAAGAGCCTTCTCGGAATCGAGAACGATGGTTGCAGGGTTGGTGTTGGGGTTGTAGGAGCCGAGCTGCTCGATGAAGCGACCGTCGCGCGGTGCACGTGAATCCGCCACTACAATGTGGAAGAATGCGAAATTCTTCTTACCGCGGCGCTGGAGACGAATTTTAACAGCCATTGTGAATCTGTTTTAATAATTAATAATAAGTTGTATGCCCCTTTCTCGAAGGGGGTGCAAAGTTAGAAAAAATTTTTGCAATTATCCAAAATATATCTATATTTGCAGCCCCAAAGCGGATGTGGTGGAATGGTAGACACGCTACTTTGAGGGGGTAGTGGGCGTTTGGCCTGTGTGAGTTCGAGTCTCACCATCCGCACGAAGGACCGACAGAGAAATCTGCCGGTCCTTCTTCGTTTTTGACATTCTGTCACTGGTCCGGGGTTTGCCATTGAAGGTATTGCAACCCGGAAGGAGGGCGGAAGGCAGAGCCGGACAGACTGGCCGGAAGACTTTCGGAAGGGTTGACGGGAACGGCCCCCGGACGGCCGGAGAAGTAATTAAAGGAGATTATAATTATGGTACCCGAGAGAAGGACAAACGAGAGCTGGCTGCCTGAAATCTTCAATGATTTCTTCGACAACCGCTGGATGGAGAGGGTGAACTACACTGCACCCGCCATCAATGTAAAGGAAAACGAAAAGGAATACGAGGTCGAAGTCGCGGCCCCGGGCCTCACGAAGGACGATTTCACGATCAACCTCGACGCCGATGGCAATCTGGTTCTCCACATGGAGAAGAAACAGGAGCACAAGGACGAGCGCAAGCACGAGCACTTCCTCCGCAGGGAGTTCTCATACGAGCAGTTCCACCAGGAATTCGCGCTGCCGGAAAATGCCGACATCGAGAAGATTTCCGCAAAGATGGAGCACGGAGTGCTGAACATCCTCATCCCGAAACTCTCGCCCCAGGAGGTCAAAAAGAATATACGGCAGATTGAAATCTGCTGATTATTTCAGCACGAAGCGGCTGCGGACGTGGTAGCAGTCCTGTCCGGTGACTGAGAAGTATCGGGCGTCCATCATGTAACCGCCGCCGCGTTCGATATTGGCCTCTATCTGAGGCAGATAGCGATTCACAACGTCCTCGAATTCATCGCCCCAGAACCCGTCCGGAAGCGTGATTTCGAGGACTTCTTTGCATAGGTTCACCTTTTCGAGGGCGGCTGTGATGTCCCTGTCCATGTCGGCCCTGGATTCTATCTTAATCTGCATAGATTTAATCGTTTACAAACGTTTATAATCGTTTAACACGAGCTCGCGCACTGGGAATTCGCAGCGGGTCAGCGCGCGCTGCCGTCGGGTTAGCTCTGCTTGCCTAGCGTGCGCCACCGCCAAAGCCGCCGCCGCTGAAACCGCCGCCTCCGCCGAAGGAGGTGCCTCCACCGAAACCGCCGAAACTGCCGCTCGTGCGGTTCATGGCTTTGGCTGCGCGGACCTGGGCGTTGGTGATGGCCGTGGCCATCTGGTTGTTATGCCAGAGCAGCCAGGCAGTGCGGTTGTAGTCCATGTCTACGGCCTGCTGGAAGAGCTGCGGGTCTATGTCGTGGAGCTCCTTCGCCACCTGCTCGGCTATACCGAACAGCGATGCATACACGAGGTAGTCCTGCCAAAGGCCGACCTCGCGCGAACCGCGTTCCTTTACGAGCGTAAAGTCGGAAAGGAACTTTTTGAAACCCAGCAACTTACGAGCTTCAGCCTTACCGGCGTCGGTGTAGAAGTAGCTACCCATATGGCCAAGGTTGCGAAGCGCTTTGGAGCCTTTTTCGGAGGTGTCCGAGACCCATTTGTTCACCCTCTTCCAATTGCGTCTGCTCCAGCGGGAGAACTCCTTGTCCTGGAGGATGAGGTCGCTTCCGGAGGCCTCCTTTAGCATGTCGTAGAGTTCGCGGGATTCAGCATCCAGTCCAGAGGCCTTTTCATCGTTGAAGTATATGTCAACCTTCTTATCCCCCGCCTTGCCGACTTCGAGCGCGCCGCTGTATATCATGCGGAGTATCATCGCCGAAGCGAAGGAACTGCCCTTCTTTATCTCTCCGAGGCGGCCGAGGGTGTAGTTGGCCGCCAGGAGGTCGCCGCCGTAGGGAACGTCGCGGCACCACTGAACGTCTTTCGGACGGAAGCCGAGCACGCGCTTTTTGCTTCCAAGGGCAGCCCCGGCGACTACGAATATGCCTGAGAGCATCATCAGCAGCGACATTATCATCCCTAAGATGGCGTCGTCATCGTCGCCGCCGGCCCCTTCGTCTTCAAAGTCGGAACCCTTGAGGGCCTCCGCGAGCACGTCCTCAAAGCGGCGCGCCTGCAGGCTCGGGGAGTCGAAAAGGCCGTTCTCGAAGCGGAGGAGGACAATCACAGACTTGATGCGGCCGGTAGATTCCATACACACTGAACCCGGAACGCCGGCAGACGAACCGGAATGTCCCGCGGAAGAGCCAGCCGCCGAACCGGAAAAGCCCGCAGCCGAGCCGGATCGACCCGCACTGGGACCCGTAACGACCGTAACGCGCTCTCCGGAGGCGTCTTCGAACCAGCTCTGCCCCTCGAATCCGAAGCCCCAGAAACGGACATTATTGTTCGCGAGACCGTCGGCGGAGATGCGCACCTTCACGTGCTGCGGGGTGCTGGACATCCCGGGAGACAGCAACTGCAGGTGGAGCATGTCGGCGTCGGGAAGGTCCTTGACGGCCCGTGTCATGCGGTACTTCACCGTATACACCCGGTTGCCGTAATCGCCTAAGCCCCAGCATATTTCAACTCCCTTGCGCTTATGGAGCAGGCCGCAGCGGCGCGCCTTTTCGGAACGGGAACGGTCGCTGTTCCACTCGTCTTCCACAAGAAACCTGTGGCCGGTTTCATCGCTCACGGAAAGGCCCTCGACGACTATGTCGCCAAGGTTCCCGCGCACCAGATACCATTCGGTGCCTTCGCTCAGGTACACCGTCCAGACTTCGGTTATCTCGGCCGTGCCGTCGTGGGTCAGGTGCAGCGAGATGTCCACGTCGTGCACGATGTTCTTCCCGAAAGCGGAAGCGCAGGGCAGCAAGGCACAGGCCGCAAGGACGGCCATGGAAGTGAGGAATCGCCTCATAGACGGGGTCAGATCTTCATTGAAGGCATTTCGGTCTTGCCGGCAGGCTCCTTGAGGTAGTCTTTCGCGGCAAAGCGGAGCAGCGAGGCTACCAGGCTGTCGGGGAACATTCGGACGATGCGGTTGAACTTGGTGACAGTGTCGTTGTAGGTCATGCGGGCCAGGCGCACCTGGTTCTCGTAGCTGTTTACGCTGTCCATCGTCTTGAGGAACTGCTCGTTGGCCTTGAGGTCGGGATACTGCTCGGCCACCGCCTTGATCTGGGTGAAGGCTTTGCCGATGGCGTCTTCCTGGGCCTGGGCGTCGGCGGCGCTGCTGCCGGAACCGACCTCCCTGCGCTGGGCGATGACGTCCATGAGGGTTTTGTACTCATGTTCGTTGTAACCCTTCACGAGTTCGGCGAGGGCCGTAAGGGCATCCCAGCGGCTGTTCTGCTGCACGCCGATCTGGCTCATGGAGTTCTTGCAGAGTTCCTCTGCGGATACGAGTTTGCGCTGCACGCCAATGCCCCAGAGAATCAGGAGGGCGGCAACTGCGATAATTATTATCAGTGTCATAACTTTTGGTGTTTGATTCTTCTTACAAATATAAGGTTTTTACCGCTTTCTTCCGAAAGGTTTGCAACTAAATAACGGATATACGTCGTCTATGGCCGATTCTGTTGCAAAGACTACCGTTTTTCCAGGGGGTGTTTGCAAGCGGAAATGCATTGCAGGCCACTGGGAGGCCTATTGGGTTGCAAAGTCTTCGGGAGCTGCAATATCTTCGGGTGGCGCAAAGCCTGAGGGAGTGGCAATATCATCGGGTGGCGCAAGGCCTGAGGGAGTTGGTAAGTCTTCGCAAAAAGGGTGGGCGCTATATCAGGTCGGCCAGCACGATGGCGGTCATGGCTTCCACGATGACGGGAACGCGGAGGGCGAAGCAGACATCGTGGCGGCCCTTTATCTGAAGTATTTCCTCGCGGCCGGTGGCGAAGTTCCAGGTAGTCTGGGGAGCGGCTATGCTGGAGGTGGGCTTGACCGCCACGCGGAAGATGACGGGTCCGCCGTTGGAGATGCCGCCGTTGATGCCGCCGGCGCCGTTCTTGCGCGGACCGTCGGGGCCCCAGGGGTCGTTGTGCTCGGAACCCCTCATGCGGGTGGCGGCGAAACCGTCGCCGAACTCTATTCCGCGTATTCCGGGGATGGAAAAGACGGCGTGGGAAAGGAGCGACTCGAGACTGTCCCAGAAAGGTTCTCCATAGCCTATGGGCAGGCCCTCGACGCGGCATTCGATGAGTCCGCCAAGGGAGTCGCCCGCCTTGCCGGTCTTGTCGAGAAGCTCATCCCACTTGGACTTGTCGGCCTCTCCCCCTATCTCCAGCAGCTCGGCGTGGATGCGCACGTCTCGGCGCTCGAATCCGGGGGGCAGCTCCTGTCCGGGCTCAAGTTCGGGGTCGAAATGGGCCTTGAGTATCTTCTTCGCCACAACTCCCGCAGCCACGACAGGAAGGGTGAGCCTTCCTGAGAAGTGCCCTCCGCCGCGCGGGTCGTTAGCGAAATTGAACTTGACGTTGGCCGTCATGTCGGCGTGGCCGGGGCGCGGAACGTCGTCGAACTTGAGGTAGTCCTGGCTCTCGACATTGCTATTCCAGAAGAGTATGGTAAGCGGGGAACCGGTGGTGTAACCCTCGTAAGTTCCGCTGAGTATGCGCGGGCGGTCGGCCTCCTTGCGGGCCGTGGTTCCCTTGCGTCCGGGGGCCCTGCGGGCTATGTCCGCGGCGAAATCTTCCTCATCCAGGGGGATGTTCTCGGGAACTCCGTCGATGGTTACTCCTATTGCGGGCCCGTGTGACTCGCCGAATATCGTGAGCTTGAAAAACTGTCCGAAACTGTCCATTTGCCGTTGACTCTTATCTTCTGCGAAGATAGTGAAAAATTTGTACCTTTGTAGTCCTTATGGACGAACAAAAGCTGCTTAAGGACATAGCCGGCCGGGAATACAGTGAGGGTTTTGAAACCCCCATACGGCAGGAGTTTATCCCGAAGGGGCTTACCGAGGAGACCGTCAGGCTCATTTCGTCCAAGAAGGGAGAGCCGCAGTGGCTGCTGGATTTCCGGCTGGACGCCTTCCGCAAGTGGCAGAAGATGACGCCTCCCCGCTGGGGGCATCTGAGCCGTCTGCCGGAGATTGATTTCCAAGACATTATCTACTACGCCGCACCCATGAAGGACGAGGACAGGCCGACTGAAATCGACCCGGAACTCGAGAAGACCTTCGACAAGCTGGGAATCCCGATTCGGGAGAGGGAGGCACTCGCAGGCGTCAGGCCGAAAGGCAGCCTCGGAGCCGGCCAGGAAGGATCGGGCAACGCCGGAACGGCGGACGGGAACGGCCTGAGCCGGAAAGAGAGGGGCTCCGAGGGGGTGGCGGTCGACGCCGTTTTCGACTCGGTGTCCGTGTCGACCACCTTCCGCAAGACACTCTCCGAGAAGGGCATCATCTTCTGCAGTTTCGGGGAAGCAGTCCAGCAGCATCCCGACCTGGTGCGCAAGTACCTCGCCACCGTGGTTCCGTCGGGAGACAACTTCTATGCGGCCCTCAACTCCGCTGTCTTCTCGGACGGCTCGTTCTGCTACATCCCGAAAGGCGTCAAGTGCCCTATGGACCTGAGCAGCTACTTCCGCATCAACGCGGCGGGTACGGGGCAGTTCGAACGCACCCTGATAGTGGCCGACGAGGGCTCGTCGCTGAGCTATATGGAGGGCTGCACCGCCCCGATGCGCGACACCAACCAGCTGCACGCCGCAGTGGTGGAGATCATAGTCGGGAAAGACGCCGACGTGCGCTATTCAACCGTGCAGAACTGGTATCCCGGCGACAAAGAGGGCCGCGGAGGCATACTCAACCTCGTGACAAAAAGGGGCCTCTGCAAGGAAGGCGCGCACCTTAGCTGGACCCAGGTGGAAACGGGTTCCGCCATCACCTGGAAGTACCCTTCCACCATACTCCAGGGCGACAACAGCAGTTCGGAGTTCTACTCGGTGGCGCTCACGAACAACTGGCAGCAGGCCGACACCGGAACGAAGATGATACACATGGGGCGCAACACCCGAAGCCGCATCATCTCAAAGGGCATATCGGCCGGGCATTCGGAAAACTCCTACCGCGGCATGGTGCACATCCTGCCGGGGGCGGAGAACGCGCGCAACTACAGCCAGTGCGATTCCCTGCTGCTCGGAAGCGACTGCGGGGCGCACACCTTCCCCTATATCAAGAGCCGCAACCACACTGCCCAGGTGGAGCACGAGGCCACCACTTCCCGCATCAGCGAGGACCAGCTGCACTACTGCGCGCAGAGGGGCATAGGCCCCGAGGAGGCCGCCGGCCTGATAGTGGGAGGATATGCCCGCGAAGTGCTGGCCCGCCTGCCGATGGAGTTCGCCATCGAGGCGCGTAAATTATTGTCTGTCAATCTAGAAGGAGCTATAGGATAGTATGGAATTACTGAAGATTACAAATCTGCACGCCAGCGTTGAAGGCAAGGAGATACTCCACGGAGTGGACCTTACCGTGGCGGCGGGCGAGGTGGTCGCCCTGATGGGGCCGAACGGAGCCGGCAAAAGCACCCTGGGAGCGGTCCTGACCGGCCGTCCGGGATACGAGGTCACCGAAGGCAGCATACTCTGGTGCGACCGCGACCTGCTGGCCATGAAGCCCGAGGAGCGCAGTTGGGCGGGCCTTTTCCTGAGCTTCCAGTATCCCATTGAGATACCCGGGGTGAGCTTCACCTCGTTCATGAAGGCGGCGGTGGACGCAAAGCGCAAGGCGGCCGGAAAGCAGCCCCTCAGCGCATCCGAGTTCCTCAAACTCCTCACCGAAAAGATGGCTCTTGTGCAGATGAAGCCCGAATTCGCGAAGCGCGAGGTGAACGTAGGCTTCAGCGGAGGCGAGAAAAAACGCGCGGAAGTGTTCCAGATGGCTATGCTCGACCCGACCCTCAGCATACTCGACGAGACCGACAGCGGCCTCGACGTGGACGCCCTCAAGATCGTTGCAGACGGGGTGAACGCCCTGCGCTCGCCGGAGAAGTCTTCCCTTCTCATTACCCACTACAAACGGCTTCTCGAGATGGTGGCTCCCGACCGCGTATGCGTGCTCAAAGGCGGCCGCATCGTGGCGGAAGGCGGATTCGAGCTGGTTGAAAAGATAGAAAACGAAGGTTACGACAGCATCCGATGAAGAGGCTCTACATAGCTGGATTCGACGAGATTCCGCAGCAGCTCACCCTTAAGGACAACGACCTGCTGGAACTCACCATCGTGTGCCCTCCCGGATACAGCGGCGACATCAATTTCACCATCGACCTGCTGCGGCCCGGAGTTCAGCTGGATCTGGCCGGCCTTTATTTCTGCACCCGCGGCGAGAGGCAGCGCTTAAACATCGGCGTACGCCACATGGTGGGCGGGGCCAGGTCGAAACAGCTCTTCAAGGGCATTCTCGGAGGAGGCGGCAGTGCCGTGTTCAACGGCCTCATCTACGTGGAGCACGGGGCTGGGGGTACTTCCGCTCTGCAGGAGAACCACAGCATACTGCTCGATACCGAGAGTTCCGCGGAGACGCATCCGCAGCTCGAGATCTATGCCGACGACGTGGAGTGTTCGCACGGCGCGACCGTAGGGTTCCTAAATGAAGACGAACGGTTCTACATGCGCAGCCGGGGCATTCCGGAAGACGAGGCCAGGCGCCTCCAGATACTTTCGTTCCTTTCCCCGGTGCTCTCGCGTCTCCCCGCGGAGAAGCAGGAGTTCATCATTGGCAGAATATAGGGAGATGCGGCCATGACAGTCTATCCAAACGTCAAACTCAACCTCGGCCTTCAGGTGCTTGGCAAGCGGCCGGACGGCTTTCACGAGCTTCGCACCGCCTTCGTGCCCTGCTACGCCTTTTCGGACTGTCTGGAGATAGTGCCGGCGCCCTCGTTCGAAGTTCAGGTCTTCGGACCGGAGTATACCGGATGGGATCCTTCGGATGACCTCACCGCCCGCGCATGGAGGCTGCTAAGGGCCGATTTCGGCATCGCTCCGGTGAAGATTTCCCTTGAGAAGCGTTCACCGGTCGGCGCGGGGCTCGGAGGAGGCAGCGCCGACGGAGCCTTCGCTCTGGTAGTCCTCAACGAGATGTTTTCGCTCGGCCTGAGCCTGCAGCAGCTGGCAGATTATGCCGCGATGCTCGGTTCGGACTGTCCGTTCTTCGTGTACAACTTCCCCATGTTCGCCAGCGGCCGCGGCGAGGTGCTCGAACCACTGCAGCTGGCGCTCGACGGCTATCGCTTCGAGGTCGCCATTCCGGAAGGGGTACACGTTTCGACGAAAGAGGCTTACGCCGGGTTGAAGGTTGGAGAGTATCAGGAGGCGCCGGAGGCTACCAACCTCCGCGAGATTCTTGTCGAAACGCCAATAGAAAAGTGGAAGGAGCTGGTGATCAACGACTTCGAGGCCACCGTCTTCAGTAGATACCCCGCCATCGCCCGCCTCAAGGAAGACTTCTACCGCCGCGGCGCGGTGTATGCTTCCATGTCCGGTTCGGGCTCGGCCGTCTTCGGAATCTTCCGTGACGAAACCCATAAAAACCCCTGCGGAAAATGAGGCTGCGGCCCTTCATAAAGGCCATTGCGACGCTGCTGCTCCTGCTTGCGGGGGTGGCGGCCGCATCTGCACAGACCACCAAGGTCCGCGGACGGGTGACCGACGAATCGGGGCAGGGTATCCCCTTTGTCGCCGTCTACTTCGACGGCACCACCGTCGGCATCACCACCGACCTCGACGGCTACTACAACCTCGAAAACCGCAATCTCTCCGACAAGGTGCTGACGGCCCAGCTCCTCGGTTACGACAGCCAGAGCAGGACCGTCCGGCCGGGGGCCTTCTCCACCGTCAACTTCTGCCTTCGTCTGTCCGACAACCGCCTGGCCGGAGCGCACGTGAAGGCCGACAACAAGAAGGCGCGGCGTCTCCTTGCGAACATAAACGCCGCCCGCTCCCGCAACAACCCCGAGCTCCACGAGAAGTACAAGGTTCGCTTCTACAACAAGATGGAACTGGACCTCACCCATCCGGAAACGCAGCTGCAGGGGGCTGTGCTGCGGAAAAAGTTCGACTTTGTGTTCGATTACATCGACACGTCTGCGGTAAGCGGAGTGCCATATCTGCCCGTGATGATCTCGGAAACAGTGGCGGTGAAGGAGCACACCAATAACCCTTCGGCCACGTCCGAACACATCGAGGCCAACCGCATAAGCGGAGTGAACCCCGACATGAACCTGCTCAGCCAGTTCACCGGGAGCATGCACCTGAAGGTCAACTTCTACAACGACTTCATCAATGCCTTCGACGTGCAGTTCCCCTCGCCCATAATGCCCTCAGCCCTGCTCTACTACAACTACTATATCATTGATTCACTGATGGTTGACGGGCGCAAGACGCTGGTGGTGAGGTATCATCCCAAGCCCCTCGTGTCCACCCCCGCCTTCGACGGGGAGATGCGCATCGACGCCGAGGATTTCGCCCTGCAGAGCATAAAGGCCACCATGAAGAACGAGGTCAACGTGAACTGGCTGAGAGACTTCGTGGTGGAGGCGAACTACAGACGCATGCCGGATTCGACCTGGTTCTACAAATCCGACGGTTTCTATGCCGACTTCAGCATGACTATGCGCGACTCCAGCAAGGTCCTCTCGTTCATAGGACGGCGCTCGCTCACATACGACGAGCCGGAGTTCGACTTCGTGCCCACGGTGCGCCGGAGTGACGGCCCCGTAAAGGTGGCGCAGGACGCTGGCCACATGGATGAGGCCTACTGGCAGAGCGTGCGGCCGTCGCCCCTTACCGAGAAGGAGCAGGACGTTTACAAGATGGTGGACGAAGTGAAGAGCCTGCCCATCTACAGGAACCTTTACACGCTGACCTACACGCTCGTAAACGGATACTGGGACATAGGGGCCGTGGGTGTGGGGCCGTTCTATCAGCTAATCAGCTACAGCGACCTCGAAGGGTGGCGCCCCTATATCGGCCTCCGCACGTCGAAGGACTGGAGCAAGAAGGACCGCTTCACCGTGTTCGGGGCGTACGGCACCCACGACCGTCAGTTCAAGGGAGGCTTCAAATGGGAGCATCTGGTCTCGCGCGAACCGTGGATCAAGCTGGAGGCGAGGGCGAAATACGACATCTTCCAGATAGGAGCGGGAGACAATGCCATAGTTGAGGGGAACATGTTCGCCAGCATGTTCGGAGGCAGCCACGGCACCCGGCCATGCTACATGTCGGAGTTCCGCGGCAGCATCGCCCGGGAGGTGAACCCCTCGTTCGAGTACAGGGCGATGGCGCGCTTCCGCCGCTTCTACGCCACGGGAGACAGGTACGTGCCGATGATTGCGCCCGACGGCAGCCTGATTCCGAGTGTGGCGGTGAACGAGCTGAGGCTGACCGCACGCTTCACGAAGGACGAGACAGTGAACAAGGGCTACTTCATGAAGCACAGCCTCCACAGCAAATGGCCCATGGTGGAGCTGAGCCTGTCGGGTAGCATTCCGGGGCTGAGGAAGGGAGACGTGGGCTATCTGCAGCCAGAGCTGGCCCTGCACTGGAAGCTCCGCACTCCGCCTTTCGGCATGAGCGACATCTGGGCCGACGCCGGCACCATAATCGGACAGGTGCCCTATCCGATGCTGCACGTGCACGAGGGGAACAGCACCCGTCTGCTCAACAAACAGAGCTTCAGCTGCCTGGACTTCTTCGAGTTCGCATCCGACACCTGGGCAACCCTCTTCTGGTACCACTCTCTGGGGGGATATCTTTTCGGAAAGATTCCGCTGGTGCGAGAGCTCAAACTGCGCGAGGAATTCTCGTTCCGGGCCACCTGGGGGCAGCTCTCCGAGCGCAACGACGGCAATCCGACCCACTTCGGCGGCGTGGCCTCTGCGGTGAAGGCCCCTATGCTCTTCCCGCTGGTCTATCCCGGCGATGCGTCCAAGGCCGGAATCTATATGGGATCGCTCGGGAAAACGCCTTACATGGAGGCGGGAGTGGGAATCAGCAACATCCTGAGTTTCCTGCGCGTAGACTGCTTCTGGCGCCTCACCTACCGCGACGACCCCACCCGCAACTTCGCCTGGAACATAGGCGCGGAGTTCAGGTTCTAAGGGGAGTGGGGTTTAATTCAGGCGATAATAGCTGGTGACCACAGAGCCGGAATACTCGGTGAGCTCTGTCAATGACACGTTGCCGGTTTCGATTTCCACAAGGAAGACCACGTTAGTGGCGTTTCTGGTCATGCCATTGATGGTGAAATAGTCTCCGCCGGAATAATGGCAGTAGCCGGATACAGGTTTCCCGCAATCGACAGAATCCCATTTAATATCAACGGTTTTGATTGTCTTTGTGTAGAGATCGTATGTTATGACCCTGTCGAGGCTGAAATCCCGGGATATCCCATTTTCGTCATATTTCTCATACTCCTGCGGAAAACCGTTCGGATATCCTTCGACAGTCATCGAATTGTTGTCAGGGGAGATATAAACCGTAAAACCGTTGGCGTAAACGATGCGACCCTCTTCACTGACAACCTCCCTGTACTTTTCTCCGTATCCGTATGTGAATGAATTATTTATGTTTTCAGTAGATGCGGTGCATACTGCTTCGATGTCAAGGATGTCCGCATCTTTTTTTTATCCTGTAGAGGGTGAATGTCTTTCCACTTGTATAGAGGAGATATCCACCCCTGCCGCCTGAAAGACACATGCTACTTTTCCAACTGTAGCCAGATAAGAATGATTTGAATTCGTCGGAATAATCAAGATAATATGGAGTCAATGTGAAATCGAAAGACCAGACTCCTTCAAGAGATGATTGTGCATTGTCTGAAGGGAGAAACACCATCGTATCATCGTCGAGACGGAAGAATCCCCATGGTTGGCCGTCTGCGAAATTGAAATCAGTATGAATAAAATCCAGATGATTACCTTCATCAGACAAGATAACAACACCATCTAGAACTATGGCGATTTTCTTTCCGTCACTGGACTCTCTTATTTCTGTATACTCGTGCGGAAGCAATTCGTATTGGCTTCGGAACAGTGCTCCATCGGAAAGACGCAGGATATAGCCACCATGAAGACTATTAATAATTGGGGTAACCATATCGATGATATACTGCCTGTCTGTTATGACAACGTTTTCTGCTACGGAAACGGAATCGGCAGGATCTCCCATCACTATTGTTACTTCATGCGCTTCTTCTTCCTCTTCCGGTTCTGTCCACTCGCACACTGCTTCCACATCATCAAGATGAAGGTAATTGCCGGTTATCGGCGAGAGGCTTCTTGGAACAAGTGTTATGGACTTCACCACCTTGCGCCATGTCGTATCTTCCACGTCGGCATACAGGTCGAAAGATGCAAGCTCCACGTTGCCTTCGCTGTCTATGACGCACACGCGGTCAACAGGTGCGTCTCCGGCCTTGGTAAGGGGCTTCCCGTTTACCGTTTTCATGATGGCAATCGCCTCCACCCCTTCCATATCCATCTTGGTGAACCGGATTTCACTTGGGACGGCCGGCAGCTTATGATTGCTTTTCTTACCAGAATCTGCGTTTTCGGAAGGTTTGCAACCTGATACAAGAACGGACAAGATTAAAAGGAATAGAGGCAGATGCTTTTTCATTGGTAACGTGGTTCTAATTGATTGCAAAGTTAAGACTATCCATTTAAATCGCAAATCTCCTTACTTCAGCGATGATTGCGTTGATCTCTTCCAAGGGAATCGGGAGATACAGGGGTGATTCCGATTCGTTCAGAGTGTCGCTTCGAAGTTCCCCGAAAGCAATTATGTCCAGCATATCTTTTGGGGAGACTACTCGGCCGTTTTTGGGGAAATGTTTCAGATTTCCTGTTACTAGATACGAGTCGTCGCGAGACAGGGCAACCTCGTAGAAAACGATGTCATCGGGATCCGTGAGAACCTCAGCAACGGAGACCTTATCGCAATTAATACCGTTTTGGGTGATTAAAGAGAGTGTCTTTTCAATAAGGTCTTTGTTGAATTCAAATCTCTCCCTGTGCAAAACCTCAATGTATTCCGCCATGATATCGGCGTTATACATCGGAATCAAATGGTCGCTCCTAATAACATCAAAGATTTTAACAACCGGGGAATCAGGATTTTTTGTAAGCATTGACGATACTAGGACATTCGTATCGAGTACTGCGTAGTATTTCATTTCTCGCCCTCCATTCTTTTTCTTCTTTCTTCGCGTACTTCCCTGATAACCTCGTTAATTTCTTCTAAACTCATTTCGGGAATTCCACGTCTTTGGACATCCGCCCTGATTTTGTCAAAGGTTTCTCCGAGTTCGCGCGCTCGTTTGAGGCGCTCTTTTTCTCCTTCAGATTCCACTTCGAAAGGAATCCGTTCCTGCTTGACGACGGTGCGGGCGAAGACGTTGAAGGCGGTGTTCGCGCTCATTCCGAAGTCTTTGCAGAGTTCGTCGAATCTCTTTTTTGTGTCCGAGTCCATTCGGACGGTAAATGCAGTCTGTGCCATAATAGTAGTCTTTGGTTGCAAATATAATCATAATGATACCAATTTGCAACCAAAAAAAGTAATAAAGGCAGGGGACGGGATTTGCTCAGCAGCGAGCTGCTTCGCACATCCCGGGGGAGGGGGCTTTCAAGGCAACACGGCTATGGCTGCGGAGGCAGCCAGTTGGCCGTTTGTGTTTTCCTGACCTTACGAAAGCAAGCTTTCGACGGCTGGAAAACACAAACGGCCGGCACTTTCGTGCCAGCCGTGTTGCTCTTGAGCGGAAAACGGGATTCGGACCCGCGACCTCGACCTTGGCAAGGTCGCGCTCTACCAACTGAGCTATTTCCGCGTCGGGGCTGCAAATATAAAGCGAATTTTTTAATCCGCAAAATTTTTTTGCAGTTTCGGCTCACGTCGCCCGCATGGTCCTCTTACGAATAGCGTCCAAAACGTGAGTGGACGCGGCAGGCCTTTACTGACGGGCGTTGAAGTCGGCCTCGGTCTCGGCGAGAACGTTCATCTTGAACTTGCTGCCGGAGGTCTCGACGGCGTCGACCAGGATGTGGAGGCCTTTGTCCTTTTTGGTAATCTTGATGGTGCCGCTCTTGATATCCGGCTTGTACGATGCTCCGGACTGGGGATTGAACTCTTCGAAGAACTCGCCTTTCAGTTCGGTGGTCTTTCCTACCCAGCTCTTCGGGAATTCGCCATGGCCGTGATAAACACTGTTTTTTGTGTCGCAATCGAGATGATAGGCGCCTTCCTGGTGTCCTTCGGCGTAAATCACCATTTCAAACTCGTAAGTGTTTCCTCCAAGGATCATGGTGTTGGTGACTTCCACTTCCTCCTCGTCCTTGTTGTCGCAGCTGCTGACTGCAAATACGAGCCCGGCCACGCAGGCCAGGGCAAGCATCATTGAGAATAGTTTTTTCATATTGATTTGGATTAAAAATTATTTCACTATAGGATCGCAGGTGAGGCCGACGCCGAGCTTTTTGAAGACCTTTTTGTCGACTTCGCTCAGCATCACGGTGCAGTGCACCTGACAGCCCTTGAGCAGGGGAAGGGCCTCGAGCGCCTTCTTGCAGTTTTCGTCGAAGAGGCTGAGCATGGAGATGGCCACCAGCACCTCGTCGGTATGCAGGCGGGGGTTGTGGCCGTGGAGGTAGCTCACCTTGGTCTTCTGTATGGGCTCGATCATGTTCTGCGGAATGAGCTTGACGCTGTGGGGTATGCCGGCAAGCTCCTTCGTGGCGTTGAGGATGAGGGCGGCGCTGGGGCCGAGAAGGGGGCTCGTCTCCGCCGAGATGATGGTGCCGTCTTCGAGTTCGATGGCGGCCGAGGCCACTCCGGACTTCTCCTTGCGCTCGCGGGCGGCCGCTATGCATTTGCGGTAGCCCGGGTCGATACCTGCCTGCTTGAGAAGAAGCGAAATCTTGTTCACCTCGGCGTCGGACCCGTGGGCGGTGGCCAGGTCGCAGAGCGCGGTAAAGTAGCGGCGTATCACCTCGTTGCGGGCCGCGTCGCAGCAAACCTGGTCGTCGCTGATGCAGAATCCCACCATGTTCACGCCCATGTCGGTTGGCGACTTGTAGGGATTCTCCCCGTAGATGCCCTCGAAGATGGCGTTCATCACCGGGAAAATCTCGATGTCGCGGTTGTAGTTCACCGCCATCTTGCCGTAGGCCTCCAGATGGAAGGGGTCTATCATGTTCACGTCGTCCAGATCGGCCGTAGCCGCTTCGTAGGCGATGTTAACGGGATGCTTGAGCGGAAGGTTCCACACCGGGAAGGTCTCGAACTTCGCGTATCCGGCCTTCACTCCCCTCTGGTTCTCCTGGTAGAGCTGGCTGAGGCACACCGCCATCTTGCCGCTCCCGGGGCCGGGGGCCGTCACCACCACGAGAGGCTTGCTCGTCTCGACGAAATCATTCTTCCCGAAGCCCTCGTCCGAATCTATGAGCGCCACGTTCTGCGGGTAGCCGGGAATGGTGTGGTGGTAATAGACCTTAATACCCAGATGCTCGAGGCGCTGACGGTAGATGTCGGCGCCCGCCTGGCCGTTGTAGTGGGTGATGACCACAGCGCTGACGTTCATATCCCTCTGGATGAACTCCTGACGCAGCCGCAGCACGTCCATATCGTAAGTGATGCCGAGGTCGGAGCGTATCTTGTTCTTCTCGATGTCGACGGCGCTCACCACTATCACCACTTCGAGGTCGTCCCTGAGCTGCATGAGCATCTGCAACTTGATGTCCGGCTCGAATCCGGGGAGCACCCGGCTGGCGTGGAGGTCGTCGAAGAGTTTGCCGCCCACTTCCATGTAGAGCTTGTCGCCGAAACGGGCGATTCTCTCCTTGATGTGTTCCGACTGGATTTTAAGGTATTTTGCGCTGTCGAACCCGTACTTCATACGCTTGATGGATTATCGTTCGTACGGGTTACAAAGGTAGTAAAAAATCGGAATCCTTTTTTGTATCTTTGCGTGATGAAACGATTTTTTGCACTTCTTCTCCTGCTGGCGGGCCCTGCGGCGCTCGCACAGCCGAAACATCTCACCGTAAAGGAATTCCTTCGCCTTTCTCAGAAGGACACCACCAGCTACGCCGTCAGCGGGGTCGTGACGCGGACCGGCAGCAGCGCGCGCGGCAGTTTCTACATAAAGGACAGGACCGGCACCCTCTACGTCTACGGCATCAAGGATCCGGCGGACCCGGCCAGGTCGTTCAGGGATATGGACATAGTGCAGGGCGATACGGTGACGGTGCTCGGCCGTTTCACCATCTACAACGAGACGACCAAGGAGATGAAGGACGGGCGGCTTCTTTCCAAATCGGACGGCCCCGACCACGACAAACCGCTGAAAGACCGCCTCGAGCGCAAGCCAAGCTTCAAGGGCAAGTCGGGAGACGAGGGGCTGGATGCCTTCAGGCAGTGGGTGCAGGCCCGGATCGTGCCTCCAGCCGACGGGGCCAAGGGCAAGGTGCAGGTGCGTTTCGTAGTGGGCCGCAACGGAGGCGTGCAGGAGGTGCAGATAGCCAAAGGAGCCTCTTCGTCGCTTAACGAAGAGGCCCTCAGGGTGGTTAAGAGTTCGCCGAAGTGGAAGCCGGCCGTAATGGACGGCAATCCGATCCGGACCAACTGTTACGTAACGGTAACGTTCGAATAGAGGCTATCTCCTTTCCTTGCCCCGCTCGTCGTAATAGTGGTCGCGGCCTGCGCGGGTGCAGCGGATAAGACCGTTGTCCATGAGTTCCACGCGGTCGCCCCAGACATTGGTGAGCCTGTCGCCTTCGCGGTCGTATACCCTCCACGAGCTGCTGAAGCGCACGCAATAAAGGCCGTTTGGCCAGAGGCGGATGTCGTGGCCGGAGATGGTGGTGTAGTCGCCGCGCCAGTCGTAGATGCGCCAGAGGTCGCCGTTGCGCACCATGTAGTTGCCGTCGCCGAGAAGGATTACGTCTTCTCCGCCGACGACGCGGTCGCCCTTGGGATCAAGGACGGAGACGCGGCCGTTGCTGAGCCTGACGTGGCAGCCGTTCCAGAGTTCTTGCCACTCATGGGTGCAGCGGACCTCCGGGGGAGGAACAGCCGGGCCGCCGGGAACTCCCGGGCCGGGGGCGGGGGCTACGTACGGACGGCCCTTCAGGGCACCGCGGCCGGATCTGCCGTCGCGTCCGAATCTGCTGTCGCGGCCACCTCTGCCGTTACGGTCGTTCCTTCCGGGTTCATAACGTTCGTTTCTGCCTCCCCTGCCGGGGTCGTAGGGATCGTGCCCACCGCGGGGCTGTGCGGATGCGCCGACAACCATCAGCAGCATCGAGAATATCAAGAGAATCTGTTTCATAACCTGTCTGTTACTGTGCGGGGAGAGTGACTCGCGCACCAGTGCAAATTTCGCTATTTTTTCGGACATTCATTGAATCTATTTCAAATTATTCTTAACTTTGAACCCCGGTTAAATCAATCGGGGTTTTTCATGTTCAGCTCCAATCGAAACGCAAGTCTGCACTTTGCAGGCCTGCAGGAAGGCACAAGTATGTACGAACTGCGCGACCCACAGCTCACCAACAGGTACTTCATCTTAAGCGGCGAGGGCTCACGCCGGCTGATGGCCTCGCCTGAAGTCGTCGGCTTCGATTCCTACTCCGCCCTTCTCCCTGAAACCGTCACCGCCCTCCGTCACCTCTTCCCTTCCGGTTCGGAGGGCGACGTCGATATAATGACCATACTCCGCGGAGGCCTCAACTATCCCATCGAGGAAGCCTGCCATCACGTGGGGGTCCGCGTGCGCGACATGCACTTCGTGTCGTGCGAGCGAATAATCGAGCAGCAGGTGATAACGGGGCTTGAAATCAAGTACGAGAAACTCCGCATCACGCACGGGCGCACGTTAGTCATAGGAGACATCATTGCGACCGGCGACACCCTCCGCATGTGCCTCGAGGAGGTGGTGGACCGTTTCCGCCGGAAGGGAGGCAGCATACGCAAGATTATCTTCTTCACCATAGGCGGCACCAGGGCCATCTCCCTCATGGAGAGGATGGCTGAACGCATAAGCGCGTATTTCCCCGAATTCGAAGGCTTCGAGTGCTTCTTCTACGAAGGGATTTTCTCTGTCTACCGCGACAAGGGCGTTTCCGGAATCAACGTGCCTGACATCGACTTCGGATGGAAGGGAGGCGTGGTCTCCCCCGAATTCCGCCGTTCCGTCCTCGACCGTCCGGACTCCCTTTTCGAGAAGTGCATCATCTACGACGGAGGCGCACGCAGATACGAGATTCCGGTGCACTTCGAGGAGGTGCTGGACTACTGGGAGGGGATACTTGAAAGGGCGGACGCGATTGACATGGAAGCGCTTGTGGACGAGAAACTGGGGTACGATGGTCCGCTGGAGTACGAAGAGTGGCTGGAACAGACGGGGCTGGAGGGGCTTCTTGCGGCCGGAGGGTCGGGAGACCTGAGGCGCCTCTGGGAGGACGAACAGAAGCTGCGCCGCGCCGCTGCCGGGCTGTCGCTCAGGGAGATTGCAGAGCGCAGGATCAGTGAAATCAAATCAATTTCGAGATATTATGAGTAACAAAAAGTTCGACGTGGACTACACCACCAGGCCGGTGGACCGCGCAGGTCGCAAATCCACCCTCAGCATGTTCATGATAATGCTGGGCTTCACCTTCTTCTCGGCCAGCATGTGGGTTGGCCAGAACCTCGCCGCCGGGCTCGACTGGTGGGGTTTCATCTGGGCAATGCTTCTCGGCGGCCTCATCCTGGCCGCATACACCGGAGCCCTCGGCTGGATAGGCGCGGAAAGCGGCCTGTCTCTCGACATGCTCGCACGCCGCAGTTTCGGCACCAAGGGCAGCTGGCTCCCCAGCGCGATGATCAGCTTTACGCAGATAGGCTGGTTCGGCGTCGGACTCGCCATGTTCGCCATCCCGGTAGCCAAGGAACTCATGGGTCTTGAAGTCACCCCCGACAGCATGCCCTGGCAGGGATACCTGCTTGTCGCGATTGCCGGCATACTCATGACCGCCAGTGCCTACTTCGGCATAAAGAGCCTTACCATAATCAGTTACATCGCCGTTCCTGCGGTAGCCATACTCGGCACCGTTGCCATGGTGATGGCCGTACGGCGCGGAGACGCAGGCCTGATCGAGCAGTTCTCGCGCGGGGCAAAGGATCTTGGAGTCATCGCGGGAGCGGGCCTCGTGGTAGGCAGCTTCGTCTCGGGAGGTACGGCCACGCCCAACTTCACACGCTTCGCCAAGAGCGGGTGGGCCGGCCTCATCACCACCGTGATCGCCTTCTTCGTAGGCAACTCGCTGATGTTCCTCTTCGGCGCGGTCTCCAGCATCTACGCCGGAGGCAACGACATCTTCGAGGTGATGCTCAACCTCAACCTGTTCTACGTGGCCGTGCTGGTACTCGGACTGAACATCTGGACCACCAACGACAACGCCCTCTACACCGGCGGGCTCGGTCTCTCGAACATCTTCGGCCTTTCCAAGAAGACCATGGTGCTGATTGCCGGCGTCATCGGAACCCTGGCGGCCGTGTGGCTCTACTGGAACTTCTGCGGCTGGCTGAACGTGCTCAACTGCACCCTGCCGCCCGTGGGCATCATCCTCATTATCAGCTACTTTACCAACCGTAAGGAATACCTCGACGGCAGCGCCCCTGAAAAGGTGGTGAACTGGTGGGCCATCGCCGGCGTCGTACTCGGTGCCGTGGTAGCCAACCTCGTAAAGTGGGGCTTCCCGGCAATCAACGGCATGGCGGTGGCGGCCCTCTGCTACCTCTGCGGGAAGATTGCCTGCAGGAAGTAACAAAAAATTCTTACCTTTGCACGTTTTTCGGCGGAAGCTTCCGCCGGAAGGCCCGAGTGGCGGAATGGTAGACGCGCTGGACTCAAAATCCTGTGTCCTCAAAAGACGTGTGGGTTCGATTCCCACCTCGGGCACAAAATAAAGGCATCGCGGTAAGCGACGCCTTTATTTTTTCAGTTGTCCGTTTTCGTCGGACAACTGTAAAGTTACCCAAGTGTCCGAAATAAGCAGACGGTTCATTTCTTCTTGCCAGGCTTGTAGCCATCAACAAGATCACTGGTTTTTACGCTGGGATCCAACTCGTTTCCTCCGGAATCATTTAAATATTACTCCTTTGAGAAGGGAGCATTACTGTAGCCGGAAACACAACTTAACGCCGATTTCACGAGGTCTATCCCGAGGACGGACTCAATTCTCCAAATGCTTTCCAAACTCAGGTTCTCCTGCCCTTTCAGCACTTTCGATATGTACTGTTGTGAGCAGTTCATTCTTTCTGCCAGCGCCGTCTGGGTAATATGCAATTCTTCCATCCTCGACATCATCCGGATGGCAATATATTGGGAATAACGCAACCAGCCCCAGTTGGCCTGACGCCACTCGGCTTCCTCTCTCCAGCGCGATGGTGTTGGAGATTGATGCGACTTCAAGAAATCCAATACCTTATCCATTTTAGTCTGACTGCCCATAAATTGTCCGGTACGATAGCGTCAAAGGTCATAATCTTTACTTTCTGCAAAGATAGCACTTTTGGATATTACAACCAATAGGTAGTAAAAATACGGTAGTAAGCCCTAAAACTCCATGGTTAGGGGTACAAAAAAAGAGAGCTCCCGTGAGCCCTCTGTTTTTCATTTCTATTTGCCGGGTTAGTCGCCATCCGCGCCGGCCTGACTGATTTTCACCGTCGCCGAAACCGGAGTGGAACCTGCGCCGACCACCCGTGCGAACGGCGCTCCGGCTGGAAGGAAGTAAGCCGTGGCGGAGTCGGGGTTCAGGTACATGTCGTAAGTGCCGGCAGCCAGCTTGAGGTTGCCGCCGCCCTGCATAAGGGGTACCGCGACATTGGAGGATACCGTGGTGGTATTGTTATCCGCACCCCCGAAGTTGACGGCCCCGTCCTTGTCGCGACGGAACTTGAATTCGTCGGAAGACGACACCGTGATGCCGGCAGCGACGTGCCAGGTGCCGTCGGTCGACATCTCTATATCCGTGGTCCAAGCATCTCCCCCTATGGTGCCGATCACGCCCCAGGGGCTGTCCTGGGAATAATCGGCCTCCGGCTCTTCCGATTTGACGTAGAAGATAATCTCGCATTCGCGGACTTCATTGCCGGTATTCGGCTCTACCACAAAATCGTAGAAGCGGGTTCCTAAAGATTTTATGACGACCTGACTGACCCACGGCAGGGAGATAAACACGTCGAGCTCCATGTTGGCCGCCGCCTCAATACTCACGTTTCCTCCGTTCGCACCTATCTCATACAGGGTCTGGGCAATGATGAGCGCGTTTTTCTGCATCTGCGTAACGGTAACCGTGGCCTCCAGGCCGTTCGCCTCGTTCCTGAAGCTGATCGTGCCCTCCCTCTGGTCCGGGCTGTCGTTGGCAGTCGCCTGGAAGGTGTAGCTGTTCGTGCACGTCGAGCTTATACTCACCTCGCTCAGCCATTCGGCACCGGCTGTGATGGCCATGGTAACGTCGACGTTGGCGTCCACGTCTACCGTGAAGGTTCCCCCTTCGGTCCCAATTGATACCTTGTCGGTAGACAGACTGATGGAGGGAGTCTGCGTGAGGGCGTCCTTCTGCTTCTGCGTCACCGTGACGGAAGCGCTCGCCTTGCCGCAGGTGAGACGCACCACGGCGCTGCGGTCGTCCGTGTCGGGATTCTCTCCGGCAGAAACCGTTATGCTACCCTCGTCCTTGCTCCCCGAGGACGGGCTGACGTCCAGCCATGAACCGCGGTCGTTGGCCAATGCCGCCGTCCAGTCTCCGCTCGCGGAGAAGGTAATCGTTGCCGATCCTCCTTCGACGGGAAGGGTGATGCCGGCAGGGGAACTCAGGGTAATAGTGTCTTTCCTGGAAGGTTCCGGTTGCGGCTCTTCTTCGGGCGTGGTGCAGGAGAACACGGCAAGGAAGCCGGCGATGGCGAAGATGACCCGTTTCATGGCGGGGGGCTTTTTATGGCTTCAGGATTACTTACGGGTCCAGACCCATCCTTCTCCGCCGGGTTCACTGGCGGTATTGCCCTTCACGACGAAGCCGATGGTATAGTCGCGCTCGAGGCCGAACCACTTGGTCGCCTCTTCCTCATCATAGCCTCCCTCTTCCCTGGGCCAGCGCTCGGTGAACTTGTAGGTGAGCGGGGAAATATTCGGATCGTCGTACGGAATCACCTCCACCCAGTGGAAGTTCTCCAGCTTGGTCATATCCTTGGGGAAGGCGGCCGAACCGGTGGAGTAGAATTTGGTGAAGTGCATGTTGAGCTGGCCGGCCTTCTCGTCGTATGTATAGGTGCCGACATAACGTTCACCCCAGGCGCACATCTGCAGGTCGCATTTGTCTCCCTTAATAATGAGGGCCATGCGGATGTCTGCGGTCGGCTTGTCATCCAAATCGGTCCTGTAGGAAATCCAGGTGCCTTCGAGCGTACCGGCCTGGCTGTCGTCATTACCCTGGTTGCAGGAGACTGCGAAAATCGCCGTCAGGGCAACAAATAAACAAAGCAGTTTTTTCATAACAATAAAGTTGTAAACTTCACAAATATAGTATTTTATTCGAAACATACTCCGTTTTGCTTAATTCCTGGTCTTTTGCTACCTTTGTAGAACTAAAACTGCAGAAAGATGAAAAAGCTGATAACCGTTATTCTCCTGCTTGCACTGGCAGCGCCGGTGTTCGCACAGCAACACGACGAATCCAAATGGACGGTAAGGGGTTCTGTCGGATACTTCCCCTCGGTTCCCGTGGTGACCTCCCTTTTCGGAGCGATATTCGTGGGAATCGCAGTCGCAGCCAATGAAGATGCTAACGAAACCCTCGACATCGAAATCCCGCCGTATTTCGCACTCGATGCCATGTACAATTTCGACTACCGCTGGTCTGCCGGCATAAGCACCGGATACACCGGCTGCGCCTGGAAGGTTGTGGACAAAGACGATCACAGCGATGTCCATTCGGTTTCCTACCTCACCTTCGTTCCGCTAAACATCGTAGGGCGTTGCAACTACCTCAACCGTCCGGCAGTCAAGCTCTACGGCTCACTGGAGGCCGGTGTTCTCATGTCCATCGACAAGGAACTTCAGGTGGCTCCCAACGTCCAGCTCAATCCCATAGGCGTGGAGTTCGGCCGCAAGCTCTTCGGAATGGTCGAACTCGGTGTCGGCATGAACTACACCGGCGGCCGCATCGGTCTTGGGTATAAGTTCTAAACCAGGGACCTAACACGTTTACCGCCGTTTCTGTGTTCACCCCCAGGTCTTGATCCCGGGGGTGAACACGTTTTTGGTCCTTTTCGTGTTAGGTCTCCTTTAAGCTATCCGATAATCCAGCGGCCGAGTTTGGGGATGCGCTGAAGGAGCACCGAAACTATGGCGCTGGCGAGGAAAGCCAGGACTGCGGCGGCAAGGATTTCCACGGGGGTGGTCCATATTCCAAGCACTCCATCGTTACCTGTGCCCAGCCAGCCGCGGAAAAGGCCGGAAAGCTGCACCAGGATAGCCAGATGCATGAGGTACATGCCGTAACTGGCTTTGGATACCGGCAGCAGCACCCGACGGTAGAAGCGCGAGTCTGTGGGTTGAGCCTGGGCTGGTGCTTCGTTCACGGAGGCCCCTGTGGTAGTGGAAGCTGGTGATTCGGCTGAGTCTCCTGCCGCCTCTCCCGGGCCAATCTTCCGGAACAGCAGCAAGAGGCCGAGCGTCATGGCGGCGACACCTATCGTGTCGTTGCACCAGCAGGTCTCCCAGCTCACGGCCATGGTCAGATCCCCGGCGGCCGGGAAACTCCCTACCGAAAACACCCTGCGAAGGAAATCCCCGTATGCCAGGGCAAAGCCTCCGAGCCAGCATGGAATGGCGATGGCCAAGGTGCGGCGCCACGACAGTTCCGGCACGAAACGACGGAAATACAGCCCCAGAAGCAGGTACCCGATAACCCCGCTGACATAATAGAAAGTGCCGTAGCCGTTCCAACTCGCCTCACCCCAGAGCGGATAAAGCGCCTGCCGGGGAATGCCGGTGGGGCCGTAAACAAGCACCGGACTGCCGGAAAGAAGCTCGCGCAGCAGGGGAATCAGCGTGGTGAAGAGCCAGATGCCGAGATAAACCAGCAGCTCCTTTTTCCCGACCTTCGACGCCCATGGCGAGAGCAGCGGCATCACCAGATACAACCCTATCAGCATGTAAATGAACCAGAGGTGGCCCGCCGCATAGTTGAAATTCAGCAGCAGGTCGCGCAGGTTCTCCACGGGTTTCCCCCAGATGAGGGCATAGAAAACCGACCAGAACGCGAACGGAATCAGTATTCGCACGGCCCTGCGGCGGAAAAACTCTCCTACAGGGTAATGAAGCGGGAACTGCAGATAGCTGGAAGCCACTATGAAGAGCGGAACGCAGCAGCGCACCAGGCAGTCGAAAAAGCCCGCCCAGAAAGCGTCGGCTTTGGTGAGGATGAGCGCACCGTCTCCGCCCAGATAGAAGGGTTCGGTACTGTGGACCAGCATCACCATGAAGCAGGCCGACACGCGCATCCAGTCGAGCCAGATTTCACGGCTTTCCTGTTTGGGGGGTAAAGTATTATCCATTGATTAGTCGCTAATAATCAAACAGTTCCCAGAATTCCGGGAAGGATTTCGCCACGCAGGCGGCATCGTCCATCTCTACGGGAGAATCCGCTCCCATTGATGCGACCTTCAGCGCCATGGCGATACGGTGGTCTCCGTGGGTGGCGAAGGATCCGCCTTTCAGCAGATGCCCGTTCAGAAGGCGGGAAGCGAGGGTCTCGCCGGTGATGAAGAGGTCGTCGCCGTCGATTCGGGCAGCAACGCCGAAGGCGGAGAGCATCTCCATGATGGCGCTCGCACGGTCGCTTTCCTTCCCATGCAGGCGGTCGACTCCGTGCAGGACCGTTTCGCCGTCGCAGAAGGCGGCCAGAACCGAGCAGATGGGGAAGATGTCGGGAGAGTTGGCCAGGTCGGCCTCGAAGCCTTCGAGCGGAGCCTTGCTGACGCAGACGTTGCACAAAGCCGTTGCGGAAGCGGCACCGCCGTCGCGTCCGGGGGCGTCTTCATCTACCGGAACCTCCGACACCACGGCACCGGCCTGCACGAGGATATCGGCAATGGCCAGATCTGCCTGAAGGCTGTCGGTGTTGAGGCCGCCAACCTCCGCTTTTCCGAAGATGGCGCCGGCCACGAGGAAGTTCGCCGCGGCGCTCCAGTCGCCTTCGAGTTCCATGTCGGCAGCCTTGTAGCCCTGGCCGCCCTTGATGCTGAAACTGATCTGGCTGCAACCGCTCCAGTCCTGCTCCTCGAGCATGCGCTCGTCGCCTTCCATCTCCGATTTGACTCGCACCCCGAACTTGCGGAGTATGTCTTCGGTGATGAACATGTATGGAATGCTCTTCGGCTCTGATATATAAAGGGTTGAGTTCTTGCTGCAGAGCGGAAGGGCGGTCAGCAGGCCGCTGATGATCTGCGAGCCGTCCTGCCCGGAGATGTCGGCATTGCCGGGGATGAGGGGAGGGGCGACGGTGATGGGAACGCGCTCGCTGCGGATGGGAACACCGAACGCCGCCATGACATTCTGCACGCCTTTAAGCGGCCGGCGGAGAAGGGTTTTCTCGCCGCTTATGGCGACCGGGCGGTCGTTGATCGCCGCCATCAGCGGTATGCAGAGGCGGGTAAGGAGCCCGGATTCGCCAGTATGCAGGGTTGAGAGCGTCGTCGCCTTCCGGCCTGCGGACATCCCGTCGATAGTGAGGGTATACGGGCCGCTTTCGTTGCCGTTGTCACTTGTGTTTTCGCGGCGGACCGTCGCACCGAGGGCCTTAGCTACCGCAATGGCAGATTCGCTGTCTTCGCAGGGGGTGTATCCGTGCAGATGCGAACGGCCTTCGGCGAGCGCGGCGCAGATGATGGCGCGCTGGGCGAAGCTCTTCGAGCATGGCATGGGGAGGTCGCCGCCGACGCGCCAGAAGCCGCGGAATCCGCCGTAGACCAGACGGTGCATTTCGGTATAGGGATACTGGCCCGGAGCCTGCGGAGAAGCGGCGGCCTCTTCCAGAGCGGCGTAGCTGAACGGGGCGCCGAGGCGGAGGCACTCCAGGCGGGAGGTCCTGCCGGCCTCGCCCATCGCGAACGCCACGAGAGGCTTACGCTCTTCGGATTCGTAAAGACTGAGGACTTTGGTGCAGTCTTCGGGGCAGGTTGCGGTGGTTACTATTTTTGCGATGTCTGCGCCGTAGCGGTAGCAGCGCGCAAGGACCTGCTGCAGGTATTCGGGTGACGGGGTGGCGGAGAAGTCGTGCCAGGAGCGGATGATTTCGGTGCCGCATTCATGGCAGAGGTCGCGGAAGCGCTTGCTCCAGCCGGCGTCGGCCTCCAGTTCAAGGTCGGCGAAGCGCGCCCCTGCCTGGATGGCAAGCGTCATGCGACGCTCCGCCTCGGCGGGAGTTATGCCCCGGTCGGCCCGGCATGTCGCGATGAGAGGAGTGTCGGTGTTCGCGAAGAGGTCCTCAATCTCGTCGTCGGAAAGCTCGCAGAGGTCCAGGCGGATTTCCGCAAGCTCGATCCAAGGGTCGTCCAGCAGGGCGAGGATCTCCTCGTAAGTCTTTCCTTGTATAACTGTCGCTATCATCTGTTCTGTTCCGTCAAGCCGGCGTGGTGTTGCTGCGCGGCTGGCGCGGCGTCCTTGTCGGCAATCTCTATGAAATCCGGGCTTATGGTGGCCGTGACGACGCTCGCTACGAAGGGAATCTCCACCATCACCCTGCGTCCGCGTCCGCCGGCAAGGCGAACGAAGGTTCCCTCAACCCCCTCGAATTCACCGCTGATGATGCGCACCTTAGTGCCCTTCTCCAGGGAGACGCTGCCCGGAAGCAGCACCCTTACCTTGTCGTTCTCCGATTCGCACACGCGGCGGAAATCAGCCATCTGGGAGGCGGGCACCACGATGGGAACGTTCTTCCCTTCATTCACCATGGTGCGGTACTGAAGGTAGCCGATGCGGCGCTTGACCTCGTCTATGCGGCTGCGGCGGTCGAATACGAAGATGAGGTTGTGCAGCACCGGTACCAGCATGCGCTGCTTTATCCGCCCCCTTTTGACCACCTCGTAACGCATTGGCACCCAACACTCTACGCTGAACCCCGAAAGGGCTTCCCTGGCCTTGAGTTCGCGACAGTAGGGAGCGCTCATGGCGTACCACGCGGGCTGCTCTTCCTCCGGCTGAATCCGGCGGGCCAGCCTGCGCTCTTCGTCCACTATCACTATCTTGTCCATTGGGTACAAATATAGACAAAAATAAGCTATCTTTGCCCCCGGAAAACCACAGCGTAACAATGAAACTGAAAAGCTCCAGGCGCTACATAGTCGAAGCCCTTGTCCTCCTCGCCATACTGGGGGTGACTTTCGGCATCCTCGGGCATTTCATGGGAGGCAAGAACCTGGTGCGCACCATCATGGCCACAGCTCACGACCTGCTGCTCAACACGGTCTTCTTCCTCATGGGAATCACCGTCCTGGCAGGTGCCCTGAGCAAGCTCCTGAGCGAGTTCGGAGTGGTGCAGCTGCTTGAAAAACTGCTGCGTCCGCTCATGAAACCGCTCTACCATCTGCCAGGAGTGGCGGCAATCGGGGCTGTAATGACCTTCCTTTCCGACAACCCGGCCATCATTGCGCTGAGCAAGGACGGCAAGTTCGCGTCATACTTCAAAAAATACCAGCTGGTGAGCCTCACCAACTTCGGAACAGCCTTCGGAATGGGCCTGATAGTGATACTCACGATGGTCACCTACGGTCAGCTTTCGGCCGCCCTGGTGGGCCTGGTGGGAGCAATCTGCGGCAGCATCATCTCGACCAGGCTGATGCAGAAGTTCACGCTTAAGAGTTTTCCGGAGCTTGATGCGCCTGCGGCGGAGTGGAACGGCAGCGAGGATGCGGAGGCGGACACCGCTACCCAGGCGGCAGTGGCGGCGCAGCCGGGAGTCATGGCCCCCGCGCGGTCTCCGCGCCGCGAATCCGTGTTCATGCGTTTCCTCAACGCCATCCTCGACGGTGGCAAGAGCGGCGTGGACCTCGGCCTGCAGATTATCCCCGGAGTGCTGATAATCACCACTTTCGTGCTTCTCATCACCTTCGGCCCCGGACCGTCCGGAGTGTACGACGGCAGCGCCTCCCAGGGAGTGCCCATCCTGCCCTGGCTGGCCGGAAAGGTGCACTGGATATTCGACTGGCTGCTCGGCTTCAAGGACATGCGCCTGCTGGCCTTCCCGATGACGGCCCTCGGAGCCGTGGGAGCCGCACTCGGGGTACTTCCCACCTTCAGCGCGGCAGGCATACTCGATGGCAACGCCATAGCTGTCTTCACCGCAATGGGAATGTGCTGGAGCGGATATCTGTCCACCCACACCGCCATGCTCGATTCGCTCGGATACCGCAAGCTTATAAGCAAGGCCATCTGGGCACACACCATCGCCGGTTTCTGCGCGGGCGTGATTGCCCACTTCCTCTGGCTGCTGGTTTCGCTTCTGTAGCGGAAGGGTTTCGTATCCGAAATACGCGGGTTTCGAACTCTTGCGAAAGAGCCCTTTATTTCTTGCTATTGCAAAAAATAATCTGCAAATTTGTGAAATAACCATGCAATGAACGGCACTTATGGCTAAGAAGTACGACATCGTGGCTCTGGGAGAGCTCAACATCGACCTGATTCTTAACGATATCCAGGGATTTCCCGAAATCGGCAAGGAAATAATCGCTGACCGCTGCACCATGACCCTGGGCAGCTCCACCGCCATTTTCGCCGCCAACGCTTCCGCTCTCGGGGCCAGGGTGGCTTTTCTCGGCCTCGTGGGAACCGACGATTTCGGCGATTTCATCGAGAGGTCGCTCCGCGAGCGCGGCGTCGACACCGGCATGCTGTTGCGCACCAGCGAACATAATTCCGGCATCACCGTGTGCATGAGCTACGAACAGGACCGCGCCAACGTCACCTTCCCTGGGAGCATGAACTATCTCGGGCTGGAGCAGGTGCAGAAGCTGGATTTCTCCTGCACGAAGCATGTCCACATCTCCTCGCTCTTCCTTCAGGAACAGTTACGCAAAGACATCGTTCCCATCCTCAAGCATATCAAGGCGGCCGGGGCTACCGTGTCGCTCGACACCCAGTGGGATCCCGCCGAAAAGTGGGACGTTCCGTGGAACGAGGTGCTGCCGCTGGTGGACGTGTTCATGCCCAACGCCCAGGAGATAGAGGCCCTCACGGGAGAGTCCGGCCTGGAAAAGGCCATAGCCGCGGTTACACCCAAATGCCACGCGCTGGTGGTGAAGAACGGCAGCAAGGGGTCCATCGCAATCGACGGAGCCTTCCGCCGCGAAGTGCCCGCCTTCCTGAATCCGGAACCGGTCGACTGCATAGGCGCGGGCGACAGCTTCAACGCCGGGTTCGTTTCCGCTTTCGTGCAGGGAAAACCGCTGCAGGAGTGCCAGGATGCGGGCAACCTCACAGGTGCCATATCCACTACCGCGGCAGGCGGCACGGGAGCATTCAGCAGCCCCGAAGCCATAGAGGCGGCGGCAAAGCGCTTCCGCAAATAAACGATTAGTAAACGATTATGAAACGTTTAATCCTAAACCTGTTCCTCCTTCTCGCGGCCGCGGCATGTTCGAGAGGTCCCGTAACCCTTACCATCAGCTCGGAAGACGGCCGTTTCATGACCTTCTCCGGAGCGTCGCAGTCCACCCGCCCCGACTGGATATTCCCGCTTGAGGAGGACACCCTTCTGGTCAACCACCTGGGGCAGAACGACCGCGCCTATGGCGGAGGCATCCCTCTTTCGGTGGTATGGACGGCCGAAGAGTGCATAGCCCTCGGCTCCCTCTCCCCCGTTCCCCTGGACATCAACATCCCCGTGGAAAAGAAGGGCAATACGGTTACCGTCACCATCGACCCGCTTGGGGAGAAAATGCCCAAACTCTTCATTTACAAGGGCAAGGGAGATTGCTTCCGGGCCTTCAAGGAGTACGCCAAGGCCATGGAGAAGAGGGGCATAGTGCCCGCCGGACTGCAACCCGCCTCGCTTGAGACGCAGTGGTGCGGCTGGGGCTACGGCAAATACTTCACCCCGGAGGAAATACTCGGAACGCTCCCGAAAATCAAGGAGATGGGCATCACCTGGGTGTGCGTGGACGACGGTTTCCAGACTTACCGCGGAGGCGTCGAGGACTGGAAACCCAAACGCTGGCCCGAGAGCGAAATGAAGGCCATGGCCGACTCAATACGCGCATACGGCCTGAAGCCCATGATATGGTGGTTCCCGATGGGAATGTCGCCGAAGAGCAAGTTCGTGAAGGAGCATCCCGAAGTGGTGGCAAAAGACTCGCTCGGACGGCCTTATCCGCTTTCGCACGGCTGCATCTACGTATCCCCCACCCATCCGCTGGTGATCGAGGAGGCCCGCGCCCTGGTGCGCATGTTCATGAAGGACTGGGGTTACGACGCGCTCAAGCTCGACGGTCACCAGATGAACTCCTTCCCTGCGAACTACGCCAACGCGGGAGACCCGATGTACGACGCGCACCATGTGACCGACTTCTACAAAGCCATTTACGAGGAGGCGCTGGCGATCAATCCCGACGCGGTGGTACAGTACTGCCCCTGCGGCGACGTGTTTTCGATCTACCATCTGCCTTACCTCAACCAGACCGTTTCTTCCGACCCGGAGAACCACTGGCAGGTGCGCAGCAAGGCCTACGTACTCAAGGCCCTGGCCCCGAATGTACCCTATTACGGCGACCATGTGGAGATAGTGGACGGCGATTTCGACTCGCAGTTCGCGGTGGGCTCAGTTCCCGGAACGAAGTTCACCTGGCCCGCCGACAATCCGAGGATGAAGCAGAGCAGTCTGCTCACCCCGGAGAAGGAACCCGTTTACAAGCGCGCATTTGAAATTTACGAGGCCGAACGCCAGAGCGAGGGAGAACTGCTCGGGGGCCTCTACAACCTCGGTTTCGACGTTCCGGAAGCCTACGTCATCCGCAAGGGCGATACCTTCTACTACTCCTTCTTCGCTCCCGAATTCGAAGGACAGGTGGAGTTCCGCGGCCTTTCGGAAGGGAGCTACGCGGTGGAAGAACTCTGGAACGGCGCTCTCCTCGGCGAAGTCTGCTCGGAAGACCCGCACATGAACCTCAGCTTCAAAGAATCCATACTTCTGAAACTCATAAAGAAATGAAAAAGATAAGAGAAGTCCTCTACGACTGCCAGGCGAAGAAAACCGCCGTCCTGGCCACCAATTTCTACAATTACGAAACCCTTGTCTGCGTAGCCCGCGCCGCCCAGGCCATGAACGCCCCGGTGATGCTGCAGCTCACCCGTTCCTCCATCGACTACATGGGCATACACAACGCCTACAAGATGGGACGCCAGGTGATGGAAGACTACGGCCTGCAGGGCTACATCCACCTCGACCACGGCCCGAGCCTCGAGCTTGTGCAGAAGTGCCTTGACGAAGGCTTCGATTCGGTTATGATAGACGCTTCCGAGAAGCCCTTCGACGAAAATGTGGAGACCTCGCGCAAGGCCGTCGAGATGGCCAAACCCTACGGGGCCAACGTCGAGGCCGAACTCGGCTACGTGGCCAAGCTCGGACAGGAACAGGGAGGCGGATTCACCACCCCGGAACAGGCGGTGGAGTTCGTGAAACTCACCGGCGTCGACGCCCTTGCGGTGTCCATAGGATCAGCCCATGGCTTCTACAAGCAGACCCCGCATCTGGATATCCCGAGGCTCGCCGCCATCCATGCCGCCACCCCCGTGGCGCTGGTGCTTCACGGCAGTTCCGGCATCCCTCACGACCAGGTCCGCGAAGCCATAGCCAACGGTATCGTGAAGGTCAACCTCGCCACCGAAATCAAGGACAACTTCATGCGCGCGCTCAAGAAAGTGCTGGGCGAAAGCGATGAAATCGACCTCCGCAAGGTGTTCCCGAAGGCCATGGAGCCGGTGGTGGAACTGCTCAAGGAAAAATACGCTCTCACGGGAGCCATAGCTGAATAACAGATAACGCTCAGGATATGAAAAGGATAGCTTTACTCCTCCTGGCGGCCGTGGCACTGGCCTGGGGCTGTCAGAATCTTCCCATCAAAACTAAGGTTCCCGCCCGTCCGAAAGGGCAGGAGAACGTGCTCGGCCTTACCGCCGATCCGATAGCCAACGTGCGCATAGCGGTGGTCGGCCTCGGCGACCGCGGCGGCTGGGCTGTTGTACGCCTGACCTATGTGCCGGGCTGCACCGTAACCGCCGTGTGCGACATCGAAGCCGACAGGGTTGAAACGGCCTGCCGCAGACTCGAGGAACGCGGATGCCCCCGCCCCGCCGAATATGTGGGAGAAAAGGCATATCTGGACCTCTGCAAGAGCGACGATATAGACCTCGTTTATATCTGCACGGACTGGAAGATGCACGTGCCGATTGCCCTCGCCGCCATGGAGAACGGCAAGCACGCCGCCGTGGAGGTGCCGTCGGCCACTTCGCTTCAGGAGTGCTGGGCCCTCGTGAACATG
Source organism: Bacteroidales bacterium (assembly GCA_024691765.1). Lineage (GTDB taxonomy): Bacteria > Bacteroidota > Bacteroidia > Bacteroidales > UBA932 > Cryptobacteroides. The sequence goes on from JAILNI010000047.1 coordinate 51,730, forward strand.
AGCGAGAAGACCCGCAAGCACTGCGCAATACTGGAGAACTGTTGCTACGACTTCTTTGAGATGAGCGCCCTTGCAGTAGCCCAGGCCGGAGTGTTCGGTGACATCGTCCACGCCGAAGGTGCCTACATCCACAATCTGGGTCCCTGGTGGGGTGGCTATTACAAGAACTGGCGCTGGGAGTTCAACACTGAGCATCGCGGCGACGTGTATGCCACGCACGGACTCGGCCCCGTATGCCAGGCTCTAAATATCCACCGCGGCGACCGCCTGAAGACCCTCGTTTCCATGGATACCGACGCCTTCACCGGAAAGAAGGTTTCGGGCAATCCTAACTTCGCAAACGGCGACCAGACATCCACCCTCATCCGCACCGAGAAGGGCAAGACCATTCTCATCCAGCACAATGTGATGAACCCGCGCTTCTACGACCGCATGTATCAGCTGGTTGGCACCGAGGGCTATGCCGGAAAGTATCCGGTGGAGCAGATACTGCTGAGCTCCGAAATGGATGAGACCGGCGAAGTGAACGCCAAGGATCTCGTGGAGGAGATTCCACTATCTCCCGAGCAGATGGAAAAGCTTTTCGCCAAGTACCCCACACCAATCCTCACCCCGGAACTCACCGAACTTGCAAAAGAGGTCGGCGGACACGGCGGAATGGACTTCATCATGGATTACAGGCTCATCTACTGCCTCAACCACGGCCTGCCGCTCGATGAGGACGTTTACGACCTGGCCGAATGGAGCTGCATAGGGGAACTTTCCCGCATCTCCATCGAGAACGGCTGCGCTCCGGTCGAATTCCCCGACTTCACCAGGGGCGACTGGAACAAGGTCGACGGGTTCAAATACGCATTCGCCGAGTAGAGGCGAACTTGACGATACGAAAAAAGCCGCCGCTTCGATTGCGACGGCTTTTTTATTTTGCGAGGGTGCAACTACCTTAACAGCAGACTTGCCTTGCCGAGCAGGCCCTGGGCGGTGTAGACCTCGGCCGAGTAGACTCCCTTGTGGTATTCGGGAATGTTGTTGACGTAGATGGACATCTCCACGTCGGAGCCGGTGTAGTCCACTTCGCGGGATGCGGAGGCTGCCATCGCTTCCCCGTCGCAGGTGAAGCTGGCGCCGCTGCCGTCGAGAAGCAGGTTGCCCTCAGGGTCCTTGACCCTTACGTATACGCGCACCGGACCCCTCGGGGTGAGGTCGTTCTCGCTCAGGATCAGGCTAACCATGAGGCGGACGATGCGGCTGCTGCGGTCGGTCACCTTGTCGGAACCGTTGTAGGCCACCAGGGTAATGTCGCGGGCCTTGAGCTTGGAGCCGATGGACACCTGCTCCTTGTAGCTGCTCACCTGGGCGGAGAGCTCCTCGTTGCGGCGTCCGGCCTCGGCCGCTTCCTTGCGGGCATTGGCGGCTTCCACCGTAAGTTTGTGGTTGAGGGTATTAAGCGAGTCTATCTGCACGACATAGCTGCGCATGATGCTGCGAAGGGTTCCGAGTTCCTTCTCGTACTGGCGAATCTTGGCGCGGTCGACGGCCTGGGTGCGCTTGATGCGGTCCACCAGCTGGGCCACCTCCTCACGGGAAGAGTCGAGCTGCGAGTTGAGTACGTCGTAATCGCTGGAAAGGGTGGCATAATCGGCCTGGAGAGCCTCTATCTGCTCGGTAAGGTCGGCCTTCTCTTCCTCGAGCTGGCCTACCAGGGTGGATTTCTGGAACCAGATAAACGCGAGGGCTGCAGCGAGCACGACTGCCACCGCTGCGAGTACTATTGCTATGGTGCGGAGACTCCCGCCGCTGGCCTTGCGTTCGGCTTCCTGCCTTTCAAGCCTTTCGAGGGGATCTTCCCTTTTGATTTCGTCTGACATTGTTTCGTTGATTTGGTTACAAAGGGCAAAAATAATAAATTTGTACCATGAAATACATAGTGCGCGCATTAAAATACTTTGTGTACCTCGGCATGCTGCTGGCGGTCATCCTCTTCGCCCTGTCGCTTTTCGGACTTGTGGGAGGAAGCATCGACGAGATTTTCAAAGACGGAACGCAGAGCCTCTGGAAGATACTCGGCATACTCGGAATCTTTTCGGCAATCTATCCGGCTTTCGGTTACGGAACCCGCCGCCTGATGACTCCGGGAGCGTTTGAAGAGATTCGCGACGGAATTGTTTCGGCCATGGCGGAAAGGGGCTACGAACTCGATAAGGAAGAGGGGGAGAACCTCTCGTTCCGGCTTCGCGGAGGCGTGCAGAGGTTCCTGCACATGTTCGAGGACAGGCTGGTGTTCACGCGCTGCATGGGCGGCTTCGACGTGGAGGGCCGCATACGGGATTCCGTCCGGGTAATCTCCGGGCTGGAGTACCGGTTCAAGGGGGAGTAGATGATATACATCCACGTACCGTTCTGCCGGAGTTTCTGTACCTACTGCGATTTCTATTCGGAAATTGTAGGTGGGTGTCGCCGCGCGGAGGGGGACTTAACACGAAAAGGCGGCAAAACGTGTTCACCCCCGGGTTTTGAGGCGGGGGTTAACACGAAAAAGGCCGGAAACGTGTTAGGTCCACGGGCTGAAGATTCGGTTTTCCGGCAGTATTGCGACGACCTTTGTGCCGAAATCGAGGCCAGGCGGGATGAAATCCTTTCCACGCTGGGAGTCAGCACCCTTTACATCGGCGGAGGAACCCCTTCGGTGCTGCCGCTGGAATGTCTGAGGCGGATAGTGGAGAAGCTGGACTCGGTTATTCGCGAGGGCGAAGATGCTGGCGAAAGCGATACCGGCGCGACCGGAGCGGCGCCTGGTAGGAACGGAGTGAAGGATGCCGGTGCGGCGTTCCGAACCAGGTACGAAGAGTTTACGGTTGAAGTCAATCCGGAAGACATAGTGGAGAAGGGCCCTGAATATGTCCGGGGCCTGCTGGAGCTTCGCGTGAACCGCATCTCCATGGGGGTGCAGAGCCTGGATCCCGGGATGCTCCGCTGGATGAACCGTCGGCACAGCGCCGACGGCGCCCGGCAGGCCTGGCGGATTATCAGCGACGCAGCCCGCGAGGAGGCCGCCCGGAGCGTGGACCTGATTTCAGGGGTGCCGGGGATGAGCCTCAGGATGCTGGAAGCGACGGTGGACGAAGTGCTGGAGTGGCGGCCGGAACACATATCGGCATATCAGCTCAGCATCGAAGAAGGCAGCGCCCTGGCAAAGCAGATTGCCGCAGGAAAGGTTTCCGAACTCCCGGACGAGGAGTGCCGCGCCCAGTACGAGCTGCTCTGCAGCAAACTCCGCGAGGCGGGGTATCACCATTACGAAATCTCCAACTGGGCGCTATCCGGACACGAGGCCGTTCACAATTCGGCATACTGGACCAGGCAGCCTTACGTCGGGCTCGGCCCCGGCGCCCATTCTCTGGAAGTCCACTTACGAAAACGGCCCGAAACGTGTGTAGCCCCCATCCCGAACGGGGGACTACTCACAAAAACGGCCCAAAACGTAAGTACTCCCGGCCAAATCCGCAAATGGAACTCGAAAAGCCCGACCGGCTGGAAGGAGGAAGGCCGCGAGGTGCTAACCCCGGAAGAAATCCGCGAGGAGGAACTGATGCTCACGGCCCGCACCGACCGCGGACCCATCCCCGAAAGCGACTGGTTTATCGCAGACGAACTGGTTGCGGATCTGATTTGATAAGCAAGAGATACTTCCGAGGGGTAGGGGGAGGCGTGAATACGCGACAGGGATAAAAAGCAGGGGCTGAACGGGAAAGGTGCCGGGAGTGGCCGGTAAGAAACCGGGCGAAAACCATAAATTTGGACTTTTAATGCAAAATTACGAACTTAGCGGAATCTTGAGCGCATAACGCGCGGAACAAGGACGATGACCGAAACCGAAAACCGGCCCCTCGTGAGCCGAGAGACATTACAGCAAAGCTTTGGCCTGAAGGGCGTTACCGGCAGGATTCTGTCCGGTATGATTTACGGCATCCTGGGCATGCGGAAAGTGAACCGCTGCTACGCCTCCCTGCCGAAGGCCGAAGGCCCGGCGTTCTCGAAACAGGTTCTGGAAGCGCTGGATATAAAGTTCGAGATTCCCGAAGAACAGCTCAGGTATATCCCCGAAGAGGGAGGCTTCATCACGGTAAGCAACCACCATTACGGCGCCGTGGACGGCATGATACTCAATGCCGTGATAGGTTCCATGAGGCCTGACTACAGGATACTCACCACCTTCATCCTGGCCAAGATCGAGAATCTGCAGAACGACTTCATCCCAGTGGACAACTTCGCTTCCGGTGCCGCCCGCAGCGTGTCCGGCATCAAGGAAGCCCTTGGCCATATCGAAGCAGGCAAGCCTCTCGGACTGTTCCCGGCCGGAGAGGTAGCCACCTGGCAGAAAAAGAAAGACCGCACTTCGGTTCAGGGATGCCGCGTCGTGGAAGACAAGCCCTGGGCCGAGAACATGATGAAGCTGGTGCTCAAGTCGGGCCTCCCCGTCATCCCAATCTGGTTCGACGGAGGCAACTCCAGGCTCTTCCACATACTCGGACGCATACATCCAATCTTCCGCACCCTCCGCCTGGCAAGGGAGATGATGGGCGCCAAAGGAAAGACCATCAGGGTACGCATCGGCCAGCCCATTCCTGCGGCACAGCTTGCCGGCTTCGACACCGGGACCCTCGGGAAGAACCTTCGCAACCGCTGTTATGCCCTTGAGGGACAGCTCCATAAGGAAAGCACGCATCTCTCCGGAGACGCCCCCCAGCAGCCCATAGCCGACCCCGTCGATCCCGAAATCATCCGCTCCCAGATAGACGCCATCGAAGACAAACTCATCTTCGAAACCGGAGGTTACAGGGCCTACCTTATCCTGGCCGAAGAGGCTCCCGACGTGATGAGGGAACTGTACCGTCTGCGTGAAGTCACCTTCAGGGCGGTGGGCGAAGGCACCGGGAAAGCCCTCGACACCGACTTCTACGACTCCTACTACCACCACCTCATACTCTGGAACGTGGAAAACCGCGAGCTCGTGGGCGCATACCGCGTAGGCTACGGCACCGAGATAATTGCGGCCCACGGAGGCGTGCCCGGTTTCTATACCTCGACCCTCATCAACTTCGGGCCGGATGCGGAGGCCATACTTGCGCACTCCATGGAGCTCGGCCGCTCGTTCATACGTGAAAAATACCAGCGCGAAGTGCTGACGCTCAAGCTCCTGCTTGCCGGCCTCTGCGTAGCCACAACGAAAGACCCGAACGTCGACTGCTGCGTAGGTCTGGTGACCATGAGCGCGGCAATGCCCGACTTCTACAAGAGCCTGGCCGTCCACTTCCTCTACAAGCACTTCATGCTGCCGAACGCAGAGCGCTTCGCAACGCCCACCACCCCGTTCAAGCCCAGGCTCCTCAGGGTAAACCCCGACGAACTGCTGCAGGTGCCGGACGGCGACATCGACGCCTTCGACCGGCTTCTCGGAACCGTTTCCGACGGAGCCTACCGCCTGCCGGTGCTCTTCCGCAAGTACTTCAGCTGCGGAGCCAGGGTGTCGTGCGTGAACGTCGACCCGGATTTCTCGGACTGCGTGGACGCGATGATAGTCCTCAAGCTTCGCGACTTCCCGGCAATGAGCATCAAGTCGTTCGTGCGCTCGCTCCCGGAGGAGGTGCAAAAGAAGGTCTTCCTACATTTCTACGGTACAGAGGATGTTTGAGTTGAACAGCCCGATATGGGTGTACATGATCGGCTTCGCCGGGATGGGAATCTACGGACTGCGTATTCTCATCCAGTGGTACCTCTCTGAAAAATCCCATGAGGTGGAATCTCCTGCCATCTACTGGATACTCAGCAGCATAGGCGCGATGATACTGTTCGTCTACGGCTGGCTCCGAAAGGACCTTTCGATCATCTTCGGCGAGAGCGTGGGATACTACGTGTACATGTGGAACATCAGCGTGATGGGGCTTTACAAGAAGGTGCCGCGCATCGTGAAGATACTGCAGGCCCTCTTCCCGCTGGTGATCCTGGCCCTCATCTTCAAGGACCTGCCGAGCTTCAGGGAGAACTTTCTCAACAAGGACGCCATCCCGACAACATTGCTCATATACGGTTTCACGGCGCAGGCTGTCTATGAGATGCGCTCCATCTACCAGCTCGTCTACTGCTACAAACGGGGCAAGTCGATACTGCCGCTGGGGCACTGGGTGCTCGCGGTCATAGGCTCGGCCATGATTATCAGCTACGGTATCATACGTCACGACTGGGTGCTCGCCATCGGGCAGTTCGCCATCTTCTTCTCCATCAGGAACCTCATGATCTGCCTCTCGGCGATGCGCAGGCAGCGCAAGGCGGAAAGGGCCTACAAGAAGGGTATGGCCGAGGTGGTAAGGGAGCAGGGCGGAACGGAGTAAGGCCTTCGGCAGACCTGAACGGCCTACCAGCGGGCCTCAATTTCATCCAGAATTGAAAACAGCTCGGCGCGGTCCAGCGTCGTGACCATCCGCATGCGCGTCTCCTTGAAATCCGGCAGGCCCTTGAAATAGCTGCTGAGGTGACGGCGCATCTCGTAGATGCCGCGGGGTTCGCCCTTCGAATCGAGAGAAAGCTGCAGATGACGGCGGGCCAGGGCCACCTTTTCGGCCACGGACAGCTCCGGCATGGGCTCGCCGTGTTCCATGTAATACTTTATCTCCCTGAAAATCCACGGCCTGCCGAAAGTGGCGCGGCCTATCATGATGCCGTCCACCCCGTAACGCTCGAAGGCCTGCACCGCCGACGGACCGTCGGTGATGTCGCCGTTGCCGAGGACAGGGATATGCATGCGCGGATTGTTCTTCACTTCCCCTATGAGGGTCCAGTCTGCCTGTCCGCGGTAGAGCTGGCAACGGGTACGGCCGTGTATGGTGATGGCCTGGATGCCAACGTCCTGCAGGCGCTCCGCCAGGTCGACTATGATTTTTGAGTTGTCGTCCCAGCCCAGGCGGGTCTTGACGGTGACTGGTTTGTCGGGTACAGCCTCAACGACGGCCTTCGTGATGGCTACCATCCTGTCGGGATAGCGCATCATCCCGCTTCCGGCCCCGCGGGTGGCGATTTTGGTGACGGGGCAGCCGAAGTTGATGTCGATGAGGTCGGCTCCATGGCCCCCGACCAGCTCTGCCGCACGGTCGGCCATCTTCGCGGCGTCCACCATATTCTCCAGGATGTGGCCGTAAATCTGGATGCCCACGGGGGCCTCTTCCGGAAGGGTGTACATCTTGGCTATGGCCTTGGATGCGTCGCGCACCAGACCTTCGGACGGTACGAACTCGGTGTACACCATGTCGGCTCCCTGTTCGCGGCAGATGCGGCGGAAACTGATGTCCGTCACATCCTCCATGGGTGCGAGCAGAAGAGGCCTGGGGCCGAGGTCGATGGGGCCGATTTTCATTGTGGTGCAAAATTACTAAATTTGTGGGTATATGATATACGCCGACCGAATCGAAGAACTCCGCGCGATGATGCGCAGCCGCGGCTGGGATGCCGTAATACTCACCGGAAGCGACCCTCACGGAAGTGAATATCCTGCCGAAAGATGGAAACAGGTGCAGTGGCTCACCGGCTTTACCGGCGAAGCGGGCGACGTGGTGGTGACCCTCGACCATGCAGGGCTCTGGACCGACACGCGCTATTTCATCCAGGCCGTTCAGCAGCTCGAAGGCAGCGGGGTGGAACTCCACAAGATGAGGGTGCCGGAGCAGGTGCCCATCCCCGAGTGGCTCGCGCAGCACTTCGAAGGAGAAGACGAGGTGCTTCTTGCGGTCGACGGGCTGTGTGTGGAATATGATTTTGCGGCGGAGATCAAGTCGCGCCAGCAGGAGGCCGGCAGGGCCTGCCACATGGTGAGCATACCCAATCTGCTCGACGCCATATGGGAAGACAGGCCGCAGGTTCCGCAGACTCCCGTGTTCCGGGTAGACCCCGGAGAGAGCTGTGCGGAACGCCTGGGGCGGCTGAGGGAGTGGCTGCGGGAGGCGGGAACTGATTACGTGCTTCTCAGCGCCCTCGACGAAATAGCCTGGGTACTGAACGTCCGCGCATCCGACATAGAATACAATCCCCTTGTGATTTCCTTCCTGCTGGTCGGCCGGGAAAGTGCCGACTGGTTCGTGCTGAAGGAGGCCGTTGAGGATCCCGAAACGGACGGGGCGTTCGCATCGCTCAGCGATGACGGGGTGACATTGCGGTACTACGAAGAGATTGAAATAGCCCTCAGCGACCTTGACGGAAGCGTTGCGGCGGGAGGCCTCAACTACCATCTTTCCTCGCTGCTGGGTTCCGGCAGGCTGCGCGTCTCAACCTCGCCTGTCCGCGGATGGAAGGCGGTAAAGAACCCCTGCGAGATAGCCGGTATGCGCCGCTCTCACTTCGTGGACGGCATGGCCATGGAGATGTTCCTTTACTGGCTGGAAAAGAGCCTTGAGGGCGACCGCGCCGTTTCGGAATGGGATGCCGCGGTGAAACTCGGGCAGCTGCGCTCCGAAATCCCGGAGTACCGGGGAGACAGTTTCGAGACCATCTCGGCATACGGAGCGGGAGCAGCCCTCCCTCATTATATAACCCCGCACACGGGCGCGCCCATGCTGGGAGCCAGGGGGCTGTATCTGTGCGATTCAGGAGGACAGTACTGGGGCGACGGTTCTGCCGGCGGCCGTGCTACCGGCTTCGGGGGCACTACCGACATTACCCGGACCGTGGCGCTCGGGCCTTGCAGCCGTCTGGAGATGGAAGACTACACCCTCGTGCTGAAGGGGCACATACAACTGGCCATGGCGGTGTTCCCCTACGGAACTCCCGGCTGCAGGATAGACGCCCTCGCCAGGGAACCTCTCTGGAAGGCCGGGCGCAGTTTCGGGCACGGAACCGGTCACGGGGTCGGATGGTTCCTGGGTGTGCATGAAGGGCCGCAGGACGTGCGTCAGAACCTCAATCCTGAAGGTCTTGTTCCCGGGATGATCATTTCGGACGAGCCCGGAATCTACAGGGAGGGCATGCATGGAGTCCGGCACGAGAACCTGCTTTTGTGCGTGGATGCCGGTTCGAACGAATTCGGCCGCTGGTGCGCCTTCGAGCCGCTCACCCTCTGCCATTTCGATACTTCTGCCCTGATTCCGGAAATGCTGACTCCGGAAGAGCGCGACTGGCTGAATTCCTATAATTCTATAGTTTACTCCTCCCTTGCCCCCGAGCTACCGAGGCCTGTAGCGGAATGGCTCCGCGAGAAGACTAAGGCGATTTAAACCGGGCCGGTCAGTCGGCGGCGGAGACCGTCATCTCGCAGGATTTGCAATCAAAGCCAAGCGCAAGCCGGCGTCCGTTGTTCACCAGGAACAGGGGCCCCGTGTCCTTCGCGCCCTGATGAACCGGGCAGAGGCCAAGTTCGTACCTGATACAGTAGCGGCTGCGCATGAGGGGCTCTCGTATAGAGGCTGTTCCTGACGACCATGATTCTGTGACATCCGGTATATTTGCAACCGGACGGGTGCGGTTTTCCAGGGGGATACGCCCGCAGGGCTGCGCGTCGAGGTCTTCCGCGACGAGGCGGCGCATGGAGTTCAGTATACCTGCGCTCAGAAGCGGGAGAGGGCCTGCTTCCAGACGGTCCAGCGAGAAGACATAGTGGCCGCTTCGCTTGCCGAGCTGCTCGCGGAACATGGCGGCGGCGCGCTGGCGGTTCTCGGCTTCCTCAACATCTGCCTTGAAGGAACTCTCCACCACGCGCCCGTCTTCCGAAGAAGCCGTGAGCGCAATATCCCATTTGCCGGAACCGTGGGTTACAGCCACAGTGAGCGATACCGCAATTTTGCGTTTCGGGAGATTGCGGGAGAGTTCGCGCTCGAATGCCGCGTCGATGTTACGGTAGAGGCGCATGCCCTCTCGGAGGCCGTCGGCACTTTGGCAGCGAATCTCGGAACCCTCACAGACGTCGCCCCGGAAACCGACTATTGACGAGCCCTTGATGAAGGCAAAACCGTCGCCGTTATGGAGTTCGGGAGCTCCGTGGGGGCGCTGAAGGGTGATTTCGAGGCCGGCCCGGTCCCGACGAAGGCGGCGAACCGTGCCGACGAAGACGCCAAGGTTCGCGGGGGCGTCCATGGACGACCACTCCGGGCCGCGCCTGCCGTCGAGGTAGAGTTCGGTGTAGCCGCGGTTGAAAGTCTTCGAGAGGTCCGGGGCGAACCCGCCCGTCACCCGTCCGAACGACGCCCTACGGAAGGAGGTGGCGTCCGGGAACTTTCCGCACAGGGCGTCGAGCGCCATTCCCGAAAGGGGCGCATCAGCGCCGCGGCGAGAGAGAGGAGCGATGCGACGACCGGTAGCCGCCCGACCTAAGGGAGGCCATGCCCCCTCGGGGGCTGTCTGCGCAGCAGACTGGGGGGAAAGACCCTCGGGACCGAAGGGACCGCACAGGGCGTCGAGCGCCAGCGAGTACGCCCTGGTGACGTTGCGAACGTAGGAGGCACTTTTGAGGCGCCCTTCAATCTTGAAGGAACAGACCCCGGCTGCGGCGAGTTCGGCAAGGCGGTTGTAGAGGTTGAAATCTTTCAGCGACAGCAGCGCCTTGTTCCGCACAAGAACCTTGTTGGAGGTATCGACCAGGTCGTAATTCGACCTGCAGGCCTGGATACATTCGCCACGGTCGGCGGAACGGCCGTCGAGATACTCCGAGAGCCGGCAGTCGCCGCTGTAGCATACGCACAGGGCGCCGTGCACGAAACACTCCAGCTCACAGGAAACAGCGGCCCGTATGGCCTTTATCTCCTCGAGCGACAGCTCCCTTTCGATCACCAGGCGGGAAGCCCCCAGAGCCTCGTAGCGACGGGCATCCTCCGGTGTTCGGATTGCACACTGGGTGGAGGCATGAAGCGGAACCGTAATGTCTTCCCAGGCGAAAATGCGCTCGTCGCGCACTATGAAAGCATCCACTCCGGCAGCCTGTGAGGCAAGCATCTGGGCATGGAGCTCCGGCAACTCGTCTTCCGAAACCACTATGTTCACGGTGACGAACACCCTCGCCCCGAACCTGTGGGCATACTCGCAGAGGGAGGCGATATCCTCGACGGAATTGCCTGCATCCCTGCGCGCCCCGAAGAACGGGCCGCCTATATAAACGGCATCGGCACCGCTGTCGATGGCCGCGATGCCGATTTCCAGATTTCTGGCCGGAGAGAGAAGCTCCAGATACACTACTTGAGAGCGTTGATCTGCTTCTGGGCCTCAGCTCCGAACTTCGGGTCGGTGACTGCCTTCTGGTAGAACTCTACCGCCTTGGCCTTGTTGCCCTGCTGCTGATAGAGGGCTGCCACGGTGTAAGCCACCTGGGTGAAGTTGCCCGCATTGGGCGAGAGCTCGAGGTACTTCTCGAAGTAAGCGATGGCGTCTGAGTTCTTCTTGAGGCTCTGGGATGCCTGGGCGGCAATCTGATAAGCCTTGGCGTTGTCGCCGTACTCGTTCACTTTGAGGGCCTCTTCAATAGCGCCGGCGTAGTTCTTTGCCTTGAGCGCCGCTGCGGCGTTCTTCAGGTAGATGTTGGATATCTGCTTGACGGCAGCCTTCTCCTGGCCGTTCGCGATGGCCTGCTTGAAGGCCTCGATTGCAGCTTCCTTGTCGCCCATGGAGTTGAGGGCGGCACCCAGACGGAGAGCGGCTACGCCGTTGGAAGGATCGGCCGCGATGACGGCCTTGTAGCCTCCGACTGCAGCGGCGAAGTCCTTCGCGTTAAGGAGGGCGTTGGCCTTCTGCATCAGCACCTGCGGGATGAGGTCGGCCGCAGACGATGCGGTCTCGTCGGCCCCGTAGGCCTTTGCAATCTCAACTGTCTTCCCGAGTTCCGCGACCGCATTGTCGTAGTCCTGGTTGTTGACGAGCTTCTTTGCGATGAGGAACTGTATTTCCGGGATGTAGTTCTTGCACTTGGAAACGATTTCGGCACCTTCCTCGCCAAGGGCTTCAGCCCCTTCGAGGGCGGCCTTGAAGGAGAACAGGGCGTCGGAATAGTTCTCGGCTGCGAGAGCGTTGGCCCCGTTATTATAAGTCTCTGTGACGGTTGCCATGTCCTGAGCGGATGCGAACGATGCTCCGATAAGGAGGGCTGCTACGGTAATGAACAACTTTTTCATAATCTTACTCTTTGTTGACCTTTGCAAAACGCAAAAATAATAAATTCTCTTTTATTTTCTTAATTTTGCGGCAGGTTTCAGTATGCGTCAATTCAGGTTCAGCATAGCTTCGGTCGTTTTCCTTCTGGCCGCCGTTCTGTCTTTCGGACAGGACAGGGGCGTAATCGGAAGGTCTTCCGCGGTAAAGGTCGGGATGCTTTCCAACGGCGTCCGCTATTACCTGGCCCAGGGGAATACTTCCAAAGGTTATGCCAACTTCGTGCTGGTGCAGAAGGGAACGGCCTCCGCGGATGTCTCCAGAGGGCTCCTGCTGAAGCTCGAACACTTCAGGAAACAGGCCCCCTACCGCTTCCTGGCGTCGAAAGGCGTGGGCTACGGTCCGGACGGACTGGTGTCGTATCCCGACGGTAATACGGTGTACAATTTCCGGGGTGTTCCCACCTTCGACAAGGCCGCCGTCGACAGCACCATACTCCTTGTCTTCGACCTCGTGCGCTCGTACGAAGGGGAACAGGCCATAGTGATAGCCGGCGATTTCCCCCAGGCCGAACTCGAATCCAAACTGTACCTGTTCTCACTTACGGTAACTCCACGGAAAGCCTCTGCGACCAGGCGGCAGTACCGCTGGCAGCCGGAGAACGGACCCGTCTTCATACATACCGAAAACAACAGCGCCAGGCTGGCCGGACTCTCGCTCACCTGGAACTCCCCCAGAACCCCTGACGACCGCCTGCTGACCGCCCAACCGCTTGTGCTCCAGATGTATGCGGCCCAGTTGGGGAAGGTGGTCGAAAAGCGCCTGCGCCGCAGCTTCGTCCGCGAAAACATCCCCCTTGCGGGCTACGACTTCCGCTACTACGGCAGTTCGGCCACTTCCGGCGACGAGAAATATGAGTTTACCGTCCGCTTCCCCATCGAAGACCTCGAAAGGGCGTCCGCACTGATAGCGGCCGAATTCGCGTCAATCGACACTTTCGGCGCCTCCGAGGCAGAACTGTTCGATGCGCGGATGGAAGTTCTCGGCTCGGCCGACAAGACCCTGTCGGTCCCGTACGACAACGACGAGCTTGCCGGCGAATGCGTGTCCGCCTTCCTCTACGGCACCAACATCATCTCGGCCGAAGACGTACGCGGCTTCTTCTCCCGAAGGCAGATGGCTTCCGGAAGGGAACTGCAGCTGTTCAACCGTTTCGCATCGGCCCTGATCGACCCGCACCGGGCACTCTCCATACGCTGCGACACCCCTCAGGGAGAGCTGGACGGCGGCAAGTTCACATCTGACTTCCTGATGGCCTGGAAGGATGCCTCGACCGGCCCGGCACCGGAAGGGTCCGGCCTCACTAGCTACTCCGACACACTCAAGCTGCTTCTCCCCGGAAAGGAAAAGGTAAGCCTCAAATCCACCACTTCCGACCCCGTGACCGGCGGCAGCATCTGGACCTTCTCCAACGGCACGAGGGTGATATTCAAACGAACCGCGCGCAAGGGCATGCTCGACTACGGCCTGCTGCTCAAGGGCGGATACTCTTACGTGCCCGGCATCGGACCGGGAGAGAGCGCTTTCGTGGGAGACGTCGCCGGGCTCTGCCGCATTTCCGGAATGGATTCACACGCCTTCTCGGAGATGCTTTCAGCCAACGGCATAGACATGAGCTGCGAGGCTTCGCTCACCGACTTCAAGGTAATCGGACAGGCGCCCTCCGACAAACTGGAACTGTTGATGCGCTCGCTGCTTTCGTATGCGCGCGACCGCAAGCCCGACACAACCGCGTTCCGCTATTACAAGGAATGCGAAAGGCTTATGCAGGAACGCATCAGGCAGTCCAGGATGGGAATCATAGCCGCCATCGACAGCACCATGAGCCCGTGGTACTATTACCCCTCCACCAAGAGCGTGGATAAGCTGGGAGACGACCTTCCTCAGAGGGTCGACAGCTACCTGAAGGCGGAGTTCGACAAGTTCAACGACGGCCTGCTGGTAATCATGGGAGACATCGCCCCGGACAAGCTGCAGAAAGTGCTGTGCCGGTATCTGGGCGCGTTCAGCGTGAGCCCGGCCTTCAGCGTCAGGCCGAAGGTACAGTACGAGATACGTCCGGGATGGAGCACCTACACGGTGGAAGGGGCGCACAGTTCGGTGGGGAGCGGCGAGACCTGCGTGAACGTGGGCATGGCCACCAGGCAGAGCTTTACGATCCACTCCTACAACGCCTTTTTGATTGCGGCGCTTGCCATGAAACAGACTATAGTGGAGAGCCTGGCTTCCGTGGGTATGTATGCAGAGGTGACCGCGGACGCCCAGGTGTTCCCGGTCGAGAGGCTTTCTTTCTATGTGACGTGCCGGCCCTGCGCCGAGGACGGTCTGCCAGCGGGCATGATCCCGGCGGAACCCTACGAGGTGCTCCGGGCCCTGCGTATGGGTATCAGCCGGGCCTCGCGCGGCAAGCTCACGCCTACGCAGCTTTCCGTGCTGAAAACCGCCATGACCTGCAATATGGAGTCGCACATACTGCAACCGGAGTTCCTGATACGCGCCGTTATGATGCGCAACTCCGAGTGCAAGGACATCGTGAGCGACTACAAGGCGGCGATTGCATCGGTTTCCCTCTCCGACGTGAACGCCATACTTCACGACCTCGATTTCGGGAGCAAGGTGGAGTATATTATCAGGTAGGGGGATGAATCCAAGCGGTTTCGGAACAATAATCGAGATAGGGGACGTGCTGGTCTCCGAGGATGTGGTGTGCGAGTTCTTCGCATGCGACTACGAGGCGTGCCGGGGGGCGTGCTGCATCGAGGGTGAGAGCGGGGCGCCGCTGGAGGAAGAGGAACTGGAGGGCTTGGAGGAAGGGTATGGCGCGTTCAGCGGGTTGATGACTGATGCCGGGAGGGCGCGTGTAGATCAGGTGGGATTCTTTGAGGTGGACCGCGACGGCGACCTGGTGACGCCATGCGTGGCGGGACCGGCGGGAGGTGCGGGAGCAGGGGCGAACGCGGGAGCGGCGTCGGCGGGTGGTGCGGGCCGGGGTTGCGAGGGCCGCGGGGCAGGTTCGACGGACAGGCCGGACCGGGCTTCGGGCGCGTGCGCGTTCTGCCATTTCGCGAACGGGTTTTCCACACGGGGTTCCGAAAGCGGGGTTAGGGGTTCCTGCGCGGGAAGATCGGACGCGGGAAGTTCCGGTGTGGCCCTGTGCGCGATAGAGATGGCTGGGCTGCGGAAACCGGTGTCGTGCGCTCTGTACCCGATTCGGGTGACCAAGATGCCGGGAGGAGGACTGGCGCTCAACCTCCACAGGTGGAGCGTGTGCAAGGCGGCGTACGAGAAGGGCCGCCGCGAAGGCGTGCGGGCCTACGAGTTCCTGCGCGCCCCTCTGGAGCGAAGGTTCGGCGCCGAGTTCTACGAGGCGCTGGTCGCCGCCGCGAAACACATATTACAGCCCTGAGACCTAACACAGTTCAGGACTTTTTCGTGTTAGCCCCCCGGTGTGAGACCTGGGGGTTAACACGTTTTGGGCTCTATACGTGTTAAGTCCCTAACGAGATGAGTTAATTCTATGGAATTCCCTTTGGGCGCGGGCCATGTCCCGGCGGAACTCGCGGGACGTCTGCAGCCTGGCATATCCGATGGAGGCCACCGGACGGCTCGCGTCGATGTCGCTCTGCCAGTGGCATCCGGAAACCACACGGTTTTCTCCGGCGTTCCAGGCGAGGGCGAATACCGCCTCTGCCGCATCGGGATTGATTTCGGCCATCAACATTGCGCATGCCCAGTTGCGGATGGTATGCCCCGAAGGATAGGAGCCCTCAGTGGCAAGCCAGTCGTCATCTTCCGGAAAGATTGACGGTTCCTTATAATAAGCGAACGGACGCATGCGGAAGTAATAGGCTTTCGGGCGGAAGCGGATGTCTTCGATGGTTTTTGTTCCCCTCTTGAGGACCCGGTAAATATTTGGTGTTCCTTCGGGTGTAATCTTCATGCCAAAGGCTTCTCCCAGAATTACTATGGTCGTGTCAAGATCCCATATAGCCTCGCGGCGCGCCCGTGAAAGGCGCACAGAGTCCAGCCTCTGGCGTTTTCCCCACCGGTAGCGGAGCTCATCGTAGGCGAATTCCTCGCTGTCGTACGACGGGGGCGCGGGGATGCACTGAACCACATCGGGCATCTCTGCCTCCGGGATATAAGGATCGAATGTCTGCTGGCCCGAAGCGCAGGAAACGACTAGCCCCAGCAACAGGGTGCAAAAGATAGATTTGAAACTGATACTCATATCGTCTGAACGGATTCCTGGATTGTCATAGCAAAGATATAAAGAAATCCCCGGAGTAAACGTTTTATGATTTTCCACGAACATTAAAAAACAGAAAAATCTTCACGAAAAAATTTTACCCCCTTGATTAAACGGACAATCCCCGTTACCTTGCCGCCATGAAAAGTTTTTACCACTGGTGCTCAAAAGGATTGAAGAACGATCTCTTTTTCACAAACGACAGGGAGTTCATAGCCGGAATGAACAGGATTGCCGCCTGTTACCTTTATTGCATGGAGAGGGGACGTCCGGTTCGGATTGTTGCCTTCTGCCTGTTGAACAATCATTTCCATTTCGTGCTGTATGGAGAGGAGGAAGATACAATCCTTTTTATGAATCATTATTGGCTTCTGACTGCCATTTGGATTCAGAATCATCGGAAGGAAAGGCTCCACGGCAGGGTTGAACTCGGTCATTGGAAGGCTGAGACAAGAGAAAGCGTAAGGGATAAAGTGGTTTATACTATGAGACAGACTCTTGAAGCGGGTCTCCAGGTAACTCCGCAGGCCTATCCATGGTGTTCCGCCCGATTGATGTACAACAATAACGAGTCCGTCATGGAGACATCCGGGAAAATGGCCGAAATGGGTGTCAGGGAGAAAAGACGCAAGTTCTTCACCATGCGCGATTTTCCTCATGACTGGTCGGTTCTTCCCAACGGCATGATTTGGCCCGGGTGTTACACGGATACGGTTCTTGCTCATAAGCTCTTTTCCGGAGTCAAGGACTTTATGTTTTCCATGAATAATGGGAATGTTGACAGGGAAGTCAATGTGGAGATCATGGCGGAGATGCCATCCATTCCGGATACGGAAGTAAAGCACCGGGCAGAGTCTCTGGCTCGAAGCCTTTTCGGAAGACAACGCATAAGCTCCTGCCCGGCGGAAGAAAGAATACGGATTGCCTCGATGCTGCGAAAGGAACTGCATTGCGGTCATAAACAACTGGCCAGAATCGTGATGATGCGGGAGGAAGATTTGCGAAAAACAGTATGAGGAGGGGCGGACTTAACACGAAAAGGGCTCAAAATGTGTTATCCCCCCGGGTGAAGAAGTGGGGGTGAACACGAAATTGCCCCGGAACGTGTTAGGTCGCATGAAGCCGGCGCAACCTGCTGACAAAATGTCAATGGAATATAATTTGACCTCCTCTCCGGCAGAAAGGAGGCCAGATTATGGAAAATAAATACGAATTCTTAAGCAAATACGCAACCGACCTTACCGGGGCGGCCACCAAAGGCAGGCTCGATCCGGTGATAGGCCGCGACGACGAGATCCGCCGTGTGCTGCAGATTCTTTCGCGGCGCACTAAGAACAACCCCATTCTGGTGGGCGAGCCCGGCGTGGGTAAAACAGCCATAGCCGAGGGGCTGGCCACCAAGATAGTGAACGGTCAGGTGCCGGAAAACCTCAAGAGCAAACGGCTCTTCTCTCTTGATATGGGTGCCCTCATCGCTGGCGCCAAATATCAGGGCGAGTTCGAGGAGCGCCTCAAAGGGGTTGTGAAGGAGGTGGTCGAAAGCGAGGGCGAGATCATACTCTTCATCGATGAAATCCACACTCTCGTGGGCGCCGGCCGAAGTTCCGGGGCCATGGATGCCAGCAACATCCTCAAACCGGCCCTGGCCCGCGGCGAGCTCCGCACCATAGGAAGCACGACTCTCGACGAGTACCAGAAGTACTTCGAGCAGGACAAGGCCCTGGAGCGCCGCTTCCAGAAGGTGACCATCGACGAGCCTTCGCCCGCCGAGAGCATCGCCATACTGCGCGGACTCAAGGAGAAGTACGAGAACCATCACAAGGTCCGCATCGAGGACGACGCCCTTATCGCCGCCGTAAACCTCAGCCACCGCTATATCACAAGCCGCTTCCTTCCGGACAAGGCCATCGACCTGGTAGACGAGGCCGCAAGCAAACTCCGTCTGGAGATGAACAGCGTGCCGGAACCCATAGACATCCTCAACTCCCGCATACGCGAACTGGAAATAGAGAAAGAGGCGGTCAAGCGCGAGGGCACGTCGCTCAAATCTGAAAAGATCAACTCGGAACTCGCCGACGCGAAGAAGGAACGCGATGCGCTAACGGAGCGCTGGGAGGCCGAAAAGAACACCCTCCGGCAGCTTCAGGAGGAGCGTCTTGCGGTAGAGCAGGCCGAGAACGAAGCACGCATCGCGGAGCGCTCGGGCGACTACGGCAAGGTGGCCGAGTTAAGATACGGCCGCATAGCCCAGGCCCGCCAGCGCATATCAGAACTTGAGGCGAAGCAGGCGGCGGTGAAGAATCCAATCATGTCCGAAGCCGTCACTCCGGAAGACATAGCCGAGGTGGTGGCCCGCTGGACGGGAATCCCCGTGAACCGCATGCTGGAGAGCGAGAAGGAGAAGCTCCTCCGGATGGAAACAGAACTGCACAAAAGGGTAGTCGGCCAGGAAAAGGCCATCGCCGCCGTATCGGATGCTGTACGCAGGAGCAGGGCCGGCCTCAGCAATGAGAACCGTCCTATCGGTTCGTTCCTCTTCCTCGGCACCACCGGCGTGGGCAAGACCGAACTGGCAAAGGCCCTCGCCGAGTTCCTCTTCAACGACGAAAGCATGATGACCCGCATCGACATGTCAGAATACCAGGAATCCCACACCGTAAGCCGCCTCATAGGCGCTCCTCCGGGATACGTGGGATACGACGAAGGCGGCCAGCTTACCGAGGCCGTTCGCCGCAAACCCTACAGCGTGGTTCTTCTCGACGAGATTGAAAAGGCCCATGCCGACGTGTTCAATATCCTTCTTCAGGTGCTTGACGACGGCCGCCTCACCGACAATAAGGGTCGCACCGTCGACTTCAAGAACACCATACTCATAATGACTTCGAACTTGAAGGAAGAGGAATTGCGCCTGCGCATGAGGCCGGAGTTCCTCAACCGTATCGACGAAATCGTGGTGTTCGACGCCCTCACCCCGGAGAATATCCGCGAGATAGTGCGAATGCAGATGTCGTTGCTCGGCCGCAAGCTGGAGGGCGAGGGGGTGGAGTTGGAATACACTCCGGCTTTCGAAGACGCCATGGTCCGCGACGGCTACGACCCGGTATTCGGCGCCCGTCCAGTCAAGCGCCTGATCCAGCGTGAACTCGTGAACCTGCTCGCCCGCGAAATTCTGGAGGGGCGCATTCACAAGTCATCCGCGATAGTGGTAGACTGGGCGGACGGCCGGACGGTGCTTCGGAATAAATAGACCGAACACATTTTCGGCCTTTATCGTGTTAGCCCCCGGGGTTTAATCCTGGGGGTTAACACGTTTTCGGCAGATTTCGTGTTAGGCCCCTACTGATACTGTATGTAGATGGGTTTCGGGGAGAGCTTCAGAACCTCTTCCGGGGTTAGCATGCGGTGGGGCTCCTGCTTGAGGTCGTTCTTGTAGAAGAGTTTGAAGCCGGTGAACTGCACGGGTTCGCGGTAGATGCACCAGTTGTAGGTGCTGCGCTTCAGGCGCGGGCTTCCCCAGCCGTCCATATCCATTATTATCTGCACTTCCGGGAGGGGCTTGATGTCCGCCGAGTTCTTCACCATCGAGGTAGTAAAGCGGTGGATGACAAGCATTTTGGGAGGCAGGTTGTTCTCCTTGACTATACGCTGCAGGTACTTCGCGCACCAGTTGATCTGCGAGGCGTCCATGCTGCCGATCACGCTTCCCGGGCGCTTGCCGTTATGCATCATGAACTCGGGGTCGATGGCCAGGTGGACATGCGGGAGCTTAAGGTACTCCTCGATTACCGGCACTTCGGCCTGGACGTTGCTCAGCGCCACCTGGATATCCAGAAAGACGATGGCGTCGCCCATGGCGGCTATGGACAGGGCGGAATCTATCTGTTTGCGCGGCATGCGCAGGCGCCACAGGCTGTCGCGGCCGGGACTCCCCTGGGCCGTGGTGACTATGTAGTGGATGGCCGGGATTACCGGGGTGGACGGGTCAGCCGCCTGCCAGCGGCGCATCTCGCTTCGGAGCATGGTCCAGAGCGTGTCGGGCGGGTACTCTCCCAGCACTCCCATCTTCTTCGAGTAGAGGTTGCCGTAGTAGGCCACTACCCTGTTGTACGGAAGGATGGCGCCCTCGTATGGATAGGGGGCCTTGACCGGCCAGCGGCCCGACGTGTCGCCGTTCGCAAGGGAGTCCATCAGGGCGTTGTACTTCAGGGTGTCGACCAGGCGCGTGCGCATGGCTTCCAGGCGGGCGGCCTCGAGACGTGCCGCCTTGATGCTGTCGCGATAGGCTTCGGGCATGCGGCGGAGGGCACGGACGCTGTCGCGGTAGGCCTTGTGGGCGATGCGGACGCTGTCGCGCTGCGACAGGGGACGGCGGCCTTCGGACGCCGGACGCCCTCCGCACGCCGCGCAGAGAAGCGCCAGCAGTGAAAGGGCGAGAAGAAGGGATTTACGTATTGTCATGGTGCCGGATTGCCGCTACCGGGTCACACCTCCAGGGCGGTGTCGAACTCGTGGAGGAAGCGGAGGTCGTTCTCGAAGTAGTGACGCAGGTCGTTCACCTGCCACTTGAGCATGGCGATACGCTCGATACCCATTCCGAACGCGAAACCGCTGTACTTTTGCGGGTCGATTCCGTTGGCCTCGAGCACGTTGGGATCCACCATGCCGCAGCCAAGGATTTCCAGCCAGCCGGTGCCCTTACAGATGTTGCAGCCCTTGCCGTGGCAGATGTTGCAGCTCACGTCCACCTCGCTCGAAGGCTCGGTGAAGGGGAAGTAGCTGGGGCGCATGCGGATGGCGGTGTCGGGGCCGAACATCTCGCGCGCGAAGAGCAGTATGGCCTGCTTGAGGTCGGCGAAGGTGACGCCCTCGTCGATATAGAGTCCTTCCACCTGATGGAAGATGCAGTGGGCGCGGGCGCTGATGGCCTCGTTGCGGAAGACGCGGCCAGGGCAGATGACGCGAATGGGCAGCGGCATCTTCTCCATGGCTCGCACCTGCACGCTCGAGGTGTGGGTGCGAAGCAGCACGGGATTCTCGTGGCCGGCGCTCACGAAGAAGGTGTCCTGCATGTCGCGGGCCGGGTGGTTCGGCGGGAAGTTGAGCGCGCCGAACACATGCCAGTCGTCCTCGATTTCCGGGCCCTCGGCCACGTCGTAACCGAACTTGCGGAAGATGTCCACTATCTCCTGACGGACTATGCTCACCGGATGGCGGCTCCCAAGCTCAAAGCCTTCTCCGGGCAGGCTGAGATCTTCCTTCGGACCGCCTGCGGCAATATCCGCCTCCGCTATCTCCTTAAGCTCGTTTATCTTGGCGATGGCCTCCTGCTTGAGCACGTTGAGGGCCTTGCCGTAGAGCTTCTTGTACTCCGGCGCTATCTCGCGGAACTCTTCGAAAAGGGCGGTGATGCTGCCCTTCTTGCCCAGGAAGCGAACGCGCGCCTCCTCCACTTCCTTAGCTGTCTTTGCATTGAGGGCCTTGAGCTCCTCGACTACCTGCTGTATCTGTTCGTTTGTCATAATTACTTCGCTCGTTTGGCGGCGCGTTTGTCG
This sequence comes from Bacteroidales bacterium, assembly GCA_024691765.1. Classification (GTDB taxonomy): domain Bacteria; phylum Bacteroidota; class Bacteroidia; order Bacteroidales; family UBA932; genus Cryptobacteroides. The sequence goes on from JAILNI010000047.1 coordinate 73,705, forward strand.
CGGGCCTTCTTCTCGCGGGCTGCGCCGGTCTTGAGGTACTTGGCCCACTGCCGCTCGCTGAGGATGGCATGGAAGGCGTTGTAGTTCTTTTCCATGCAGTCGTCCTGAAGGCGGGAATACACCTCGACATCCGACACGCGCTGCTTCTGCAGGACTTCGAACTCCCTGGCCAGGGCTCCGAAATTGGTGGTGAGGATGGAGTCGGCGTAGAAGATCTGCCAGTCCTCGAGGTCGAGACGGGTGGCCATGTCGTCCACCTGCTTCTGGATGTTCTCGTACATCTGCTTCTCCTTCTGCTCGGGGGTAAGGGGCTGCTCCTGCCCGAATGCGCTGATGCAGAGGAGTGCCGCGACGGCTATGAGGGTGATTCTCTTCATTGGATTGCAAATTTATACATTTCGCCGGATTCCTGCAAGAGACGCTGGGATAGCGGCCCATGCAGTTTGTAAAGAATTCCTATATTTGCGTATTATGAAATCTAGTCTCCTCACTTCCCCGGCGGCAGGGCTGGCGGCGAAGTTGGCCGCCGGAATTGCGGCCCTGATCGCCGCGATGGTTTTCTGCGCCCGCGCCAATGCATGTACCAACGTAATCGTCACTCCCGGAGCGAGCGCCGACGGCAGCGCCATGGTCTCCTATGCGGCCGACTCGCACTGGCTTTTCGGCGAGCTCTATTTCAAGAAGGGCGGCAGGCATGCCGGGAAAACGATGCGGCAGATTGTCGAATGGGATTCCAACAAGCCGCTCGGCAGCATCCCTGAGGCGCCGCTCACTTTCCAGAGGGTAGGCAACATGAACGTCAACCAGGTGGCCATAGGCGAGACCACGTGGGGAGGCCGGCTCGAACTGATGGATTCCACCGGCATCATGGACTACGGCTCCCTTATCTACATAGCGCTCGAACGGGCGAGGACGGCACGCGAAGCCATCGACGTCATCGTCTCCCTTGCAAATGAATACGGATACGCATCCGAAGGGGAGAGCTTCAGCATCATCGACAAGACCGAGGCCTGGGTGATGGACCTCATCGGCAAGGGCCCGGACAACAAGGGCATAGTGTGGGTAGCGAGACGCATCCCCGACGGCTACATCTGCGGACACGCCAACCAGGCACGCATCACCACCTTCCCGCTGGACGATCCGGAAACTCTCTACGCTCCCGACGTGATCAGTTTCGCACGGGAAAGAGGTTTCTTCAGCGGGTCCGATGCGGAATTCTCCTTCCGCGAAGCCTACTGTCCGCTCGATTTCGGAACGGTCCGCGGATGCGATGCGAGGGTGTGGAGCATGTTCCGCATACTCGGAGGAGCCAATTTCGATGCTGACGCCTATCTCGACTATGCGATGGGATACGACCTTCAGGGCGAGATGCCGCTGTGGATCAAACCCGAGCACCTCATCACCCCGAAGGACGTAGCCGACGTAATGCGCGACCACTACGAGGGCACGCCCATGGACATGAACATAGATATCGGTGCGGGCGGGAATGCGCTTCCCTACCGCTGGCGTCCGATGGAGTTCAAATGGAACGGGAAGACCTATCTGAACGAAAGGGCTATAGCCACCCAGCAGACCGGGTTCTGGTTCGTGGCCCAGGCCCGTCCCTGGCTTCCCGATGCCGCCGGTGCACTTGTATGGTTTGGCTGTGACGATGCTGCAACCTCCTATCTTACACCGATTTACGTCAGCACTTCCAAGGTTCCGGAGTGCCTTCGCGAAGGCAACGGTGACCTGCTTCACTACAGCGCCACCTCGCAGTTCTGGATGTGCAACCGAGTAACCAACGCCTGCTACAAGATGTACAATTACATGGCTCCCGTGGTACGCTGCGCGGCCGATTCCTTCGAGCAGGAGCAGATGTTCAGCGCCGTGCCGGAAATGGATGCGAAGGCAGCTCGGATGGTGAAGCGCGGCAGGGTTCGCAAAGCCCGCAGGCTTATGACTAAGTACACGGTGCAGACGGCGCAGAAGCAGCTTGCCGCGTGGACTGCACTGGAGGAACTGCTGCTCGTGAAATTCATCGACGGAAACGTGAAGGCACAGAACGAGGACGGCAGTTTCAAACACACGGAGTGGTCCGAAGGAATACCCGCCGGACTCACCCAGCCCGGATACACCGAGTTCTGGAAGGAAGGCGTGGCAGGCGGCCCGCACGGGAAGATACTTGAGAGCCGATAGGAACATGAAAACCGAAAAAAATCTTTCCCGGCTGGCGGCGTGGCGGCGGGTAGCCGCAGGGCTGGTGCTGCTGGGAGTGACGGCGCTATTCCTGGATGCGTCCGGGATAGCCCGGTACTTCCTCGGCTGGCTTGCCAGGATTCAGCTGCTGCCGGCAATAATGGCGGCAAACCTGGCCGTAATAGCGGTAATCGCCGTGGTAACGCTGCTGTTCGGGCGCATTTACTGCAGCGTAATCTGTCCGTTGGGGATATTTCAGGACGGAGTGTCGCATCTGAGCGGGTTGCGTTCGGGAGGCAGCAGGAAATTACGTTTCGGCTGGAAACCCGAACGGAAATGGCTGCGCTATACGGTATTCGGGGTTTTCGTGCTGGCGCTCGTTTTCGGAGTCCATGCGCTGGTGGCTTTGCTCGCCCCATACAGCGCCTACGGACGTATGGTGAGCAACCTCCTGCAGCCGGTCTGGCTGTGGGGAAACAACCTTCTGGCAAAGATAGCCGAACACTACGACAGCTATTCCTTCTATACACGCGACGTGTGGCTCAAAAGCCTGCCGACGCTCATCGTGGCTGGCGTGACCTTCGTGGCACTGAGCGTACTTGCTTGGTGGAACGGACGCGAATACTGCAACAGCATATGCCCGGTAGGCACAGCCCTGGGGTTCTTCTCCAGGTTCGCCATGTTCCGTCCGGTGATAGACGCCTCCAAATGCAAGGACTGCAGGCTCTGCGAAAAGGGATGCAAGGCTTCGTGTATAGATATCTCCAGCCATAAGATCGATTACAGCCGCTGCGTGGACTGTTTCAACTGCCTTGGCGCCTGCAAGTTCGACGCGCTGCACTATAGATTTGGCTGGACAGGTGGTCATAAGGGCGTGTCGGGCGCCTCTGACGGGCAAGCGGCAGACCCTGGCAGGCGGGCGTTCCTCACCGGAGCGGCGATGCTGGCGGGAACCCTTACGGTGGATGCGCAGCGAAAGAAGTTCGACGGCGGGTTCGCTGTGCTGAAAGAGAAGCGCGAACCGCAGCGGAGCGGGCGCCTGGTACCTCCCGGAGTCGGCAGCCCCAAAGAATTCTACTCCAAATGCACCGCCTGCGGGCTCTGCATAGCGGTCTGTCCGAACGGAGTTCTCAGGCCTTCGAAAGACCTGGAGCACCTGATGCAGCCCTACATGAGCTACGAGCGCGGCTACTGCCGGCCCGAATGCACAGCATGCGGCGACGTCTGCCCCACGGGGGCTATCCTGCCCCTGAAGGCCCCTCAGAAATCCGACATCCATATAGGCTTAGCCGAGGTGGATTACGACCTGTGCGTGGTGAACCGCGACGGCGTGAACTGCGGCAACTGTGCGCGGCACTGTCCTGCGAAAGCCATACACATGGTTCCGAAAGAAGAAGACTCGAAACTTCGGATCCCAAGCGTCGACGCCAGCCTCTGCATAGGCTGCGGCGCCTGCGAATACCTCTGTCCTTCGAGGCCCTACAGCGCAATACACGTGAACGGGCGGGAAAAACATCTTAACAGCAGCGAGTTATGAACAGGCGGGAATTCCTGAAAAAAGGTGCCGTCGGCGTGGCGGCGATGACGGCCGGAACAGCAGCTGTCGGGAAGATTTCGGGCGGCGGCGATGACGGCAGCGGCGCAAACGAGACACAGATGGAAATCCGTACCAACCCGGTCAGTGGCGACAAAGTGTCGCTGCTGGGTTTCGGATGCATGCGCTGGCCAATGATAAAGGGCCCGAACGGCAAGGATGTAATCGACCAGGAAGCCGTGAACGCGCTGGTGGACGAAGCGATAGCGGGAGGCGTCAACTACTTCGACACGTCGCCCGTGTATCTGCAGGGCCAGTCCGAGGCGGCTGCGGGAATCGCTCTCTGCCGCTATCCCCGAGGCAGTTATTATCTGGCTACCAAACTCTCGAACTTCAGCGACCACAGCCGCAAGGCTTCGCTCGCTATGTACCGGAACTCCTTCAAGGCCCTGAAGACCGACTATTTCGACTATTACCTGCTGCACAGCATAGGTCGGGGCGGATCCCGCGCATTCAAGGATCGCTACGAGAGCAACGGCATGATGGAATTTCTGCTGAAGGAACGGGAGGCCGGACGCATACGCAACCTGGGATTCTCGTTCCACGGGGCGCAGAAGGATTTCGACGAACTGATAGCCCTTCACGAGAAATACCGCTGGGACTTCGTGCAGATAGAGATGAACTATCTCGACTGGAGGCATGCCAAAGCCCCTCGCAACACCAATGCGGAATATCTATACGCGGAGCTCGAAAAGAGGGGTATCCCCTGCGTGATAATGGAGCCGCTGCTTGGCGGACGACTTGCCAAACTGCCCGATGCGGCTGCAGAAAAACTGATGGCGCGAGAGCCGGCGAGTTCGGTAGCGAGCTGGGCCTTCCGCTTCGTGGGGAGTTACCCCGGCGTGCTCTGCTGCCTCAGCGGCATGACCAACGCCGAGGCGCTGCGGGACAATCTGCATACCTTCCGGAATTTCCGGCCCCTGAGCGAAGAGGAGAACGGCTTCCTTCTGGAAATCGCCGACCTGCTCGACTCCTTCCCCATGGTGCCCTGCACCGGCTGCCAGTACTGCATGCCCTGCCCCTACGGCATCGACATCCCCGGTGTCTTCCATCATTACAACGAGATGGTGCGGAGCGGCTCAATGGCCACTTCGAACATGCAGAGGGATTTCATGAAACTCCGCCGCAAGTATCTGGTCAGCTATGACCGTGCCGTGGAAAGCATACGCCAGGCCGACCACTGCATACACTGCGGGGAATGCCTGAAACACTGCCCCCAGAGCATAAGGATCCCCCATGAGCTTGCGCGCATAGGGGATTATGTGGAGAAGTTGCGTTCCTGGACGCTGTAGGGATGCGCGGGAGCCGGAGATTCCGACTCCGCCGCATCCGACTATTTCCGGAACTCGGCGATAAGGCGGTCGGGATAGTTGGAGATGACGGCGTCCACCCGGCACTCTGCCATGCGGTGGATTTCCTCCGGCTTGTCGACAGTCCAGGGCACCACCTTTATACCCATGGCATGGCACCAGGCCACGTTGGCGTGGGTAATCACCTTGTAGTTCGGTGACCACCAGCGGGGCTTGAAATTCAGAAGTTTCATGAGCTCCACCACGTCGGGCTCTTCGTCGGTAAGGTAAGAAAGTTCCACCTCCGGATACTTTTCGTGCATGTAGTTCAGGGCACGGACGTCGAAGCACTGCACAACCAGGCGGTCGCCCAGGTTCTTGGAGAGCAGCAGCGGAATACAAACGTCGCAGAACTCCTTGTACTCCGGCCAGAGGGTTCCCTCGCCTTCGGCGTCCACCGACTTTATCTCAATGTTGTAGCGCATTGGCGAGCGGCCCTTCTCGCGGGCGTAATTCTCCGCGAAATCAATCAGATCGCTCGCAAGGGGCTTCACTTCGGCAACCTTTTTCTGGTCCGGCCAGCGCTTCACGGGCTTGAGGCCCACGTCGTACCGGACTATGCTGTCGTAAGGCATGGTGTAGAGATACTCCTTCGGATCCTCCCAGTTGACAACGGACCCGTCGGGCCTGGTGGAGTAACGGGAATGGAAGAAGGGGTCGTGCGAGACCACCACCTTGCCGTCGGAAGATATGTGCAGGTCGAACTCAAGGGTGTTGACACCGAGGTCGATGGCATGGCGCATGGCGGTTATCGTATTCTCAGGCATCAGTCCGGCTCCGCCGCGATGGGCCTGCAGGTCGGTGTAGGAGCCGCGGAGGTCAAACTCATGGGTCCAGCTCGCGCCGTCCGGGGCGGAAACCGTCATCGTAACCTTGGATGCGTACTGCGACGGGGTGGCAACATAGTAGTGGCGGCTGCTCGCCGGGCGCTTGTAACCCGGGGTCTTGCTCATTTTTCCCCACACCGAAAGTATCTCTTCGGTATAATAGGGCGACTGGTCCCAGTCGAGGGGCAGGAGCCCCATGTCGCGGCCGTCCTCCGTCCAGGTGCAGGTCCAGTCGGAATCTGCTTCCCAGGCAAGGGCCAGCACCGAATTGCGGTGAAGCGGAGCCTTGTCCATGGGGATGAACACCACCCTGTGGTCGTCGGGATAATCCAGGTTGTGCCATACGAAGGAAAGATCGGAACCGCTGCGGGTGACTATCTCGTAACCCCTCGGGGTGCCGTCGATGCAGAGGTTGGTATCCCACCATGCGCCACCGACGGCGGCCGGATTGTGGTCGACTATGCCGGGGGCCAGACGGGTAACGTCGTAGGTGTGGGTATGACCGGAAAGGAAGTCGACCTTGCGGCCCGCAAGTATCGAAAGGAGTTCTTCACTGTGCTCGATGCTCCTTCCCTCCATATAGACCGGGCTGTGCTGGGCTATGAAGATATGGACGTCCTTGCCCACGAGGTCGAGCAGTCCGCGGATGAAACCGAGAGTCTCCTCGGAATAGCCTTCTACATAATTGTTAGACGTGAGTGTGGCGTCGTCGAGCCCACTCGCGACGAACTGGATATTGTTGACTCCTATCACCAGGTCTTTCCCAAGGAAGAAGGCATAGTTGTATGGTCCGAAAGCCTCTTCATAGGCGGCACCGGCCGCGATGCCCGAAATGGTCTGAGTGTGGTCGTGGTTGCCTATCACGGAATAGAAAGGAATACCCGCGGAGGTGATGACCTTCTTGTATTCAGAGAACATCTCCAGCCTGTTCCAGGCTATGTCGCCGAGCGCTATACCGACGACCGGCCTTTCCGCGGAAAGGCGTGCCGCCGTGCCGCATATGTCTCCCAGCGGACGGCCAGTGAAGCGCTTGACGTGCTCTTCCTTCTGCATCTGAGGATCCGACACGGCAAGGATGGAGAAATCGTCTCCGCCCCCAAATTCCCGAAGCTTGAAATTAAAGCGCCTGGTGCCCTTGATGGGCAGATAGAACTGCGGGGCGCCGCTCTCGAACGGGGCCACGTAGCCGGAAGGAGTGACCACGAACACGAAACGGGCGTCCTTGTGGGTGTTGATCTTGAAGCTGCCGTTGCGGGCGGTGGTGGTGAAACTGTATCCGTCCGAAACGATTACCCCCGAAAGAGGAGCTTTGGGGCCCTTGACGGTGCCCCTGATTGTTTTTGCCTCAGCCTGCAGCATCAGCGCCACGCAGGCAAGGGCGGCGAGAAGTATTCTTTTCATATCTGCAAACTATTCCTGAAGACGACTAATTACCCATTGTGAACGACCGCACTTCGCTGTTGCCGTCCTCCGTGTAGGTATACGAACCCTCGCGCCACTTAGCCTCGTAACACACTATGTAGTAGTAGGTGTGACCCGCTTCGAGGCCCGAGAAGGTCGCTTTCGCCCCGCGGGCGAACTCCTTGCGGGCGAGTGGCGTGTCGCCGGCGATTCCGTCAAAGAGTTTTACGTAGTACTTGTACTCTCTGAGGACTTCCTCGTCGAAGTGGAAGACGCCTCCAATCGAGGCTGAGGTGCCGCTGATTTCGGGCTCCGTTGCATTCACCTTCCATTCGTAGCCTTTGGCTTCACCTCCGCAGACCGGACGTACGTTCATTCCGAGCGTGCGGTAGCCGCTTGCCCGGAAGTCGCCTCCAAAGAGGACGTAGACGCCGTTGTTGGCCGAGGCGCGAAGGTCGTAGCAGGCCAGGCTGGCCGACATGTACACCGACGACGGTTCGAAGCGCGAGCCTTCGTAGTGGCCCCTGTTGAGGAAGGTTATGGAGTTGCCGTTCCTGAGGCTCGTAAGCACGATTGTCTCCTCTCCGTTCTGCCACGAACAGTTGTCCATCAGCTCCATGAAGTCGTCGTAGGTCGGAGTGCGCCAGCCCTTGCCTATTCCTACGGTGGCGGCATCGTCTTCCGGTTCAAGCACCGTCTTCATGTCAACCAGACGCCCCTGACGCATCGATACCGAATACTTGGTGGCATAGCCGTTGCCGCCTTCGTACTCCCAGTATTTATTGGAACTGCCGAAGTAGACGGCCGCATCCGTGTCGCCCCAGGAGAAGTAGTCTCCGGGAACCATGGGATCGGCGCTGCCCAGGTCGGACGCCGCCCACTTCACACCGCTCGGCAGGCCGAGGTCGACCAGCTCCGGAGCGTCATATTTCGGTTTGTTCTCTTGGTTTTCGGAACTTTCAGGCGCGCAGGCCGCGACCGTCAGGACGGCCGCGAGAACTAAAAGAAGCTTTTTCATATCCGCTATTCCTCGATGCGGTTCCAGGTGACGGTCTCGCCTATGCCGAGCACGTTGCCGTGGAGCTTGAGGGCCTTGGCCCCTTCGAAGTGGCAGTCCACGTTAACCTTTATGCCGCGGTTGGGGTCGTAGATCTTGGCTCCGTCCCAGCGCTTTTTGTCGGCGTTGTACTTGAGTCCCTTGATGAGCACTATGCGGTCCGAAGGCGTACTGCGGAGGTTCTTGTCGGGATTCTTTTTATCGTAGGAAATCTTTCCGTCCTTGTCGTAAGGATTGGCCAGCCAGTAAATCTGGGCGGTGTAGGTGCCGTCGGAGGCCTTGAAGAAATTCACCTTGTAGGCGCCCGTGCCGGTGCCCGCCATATACTTTCCGACAATGTTGTCCGCCTTGTCGTTCTGGGCGGCGAGGCTGAAGCATGCGATTACGAATGCCGCAGCGATGGTAAGGAGTTTTTTCATAATCAATAGCAAATATAGCATTTAAAATTATTATATTTGTGTCATTATGTTAGGAACAATCATCTACATCGTCGGTCTGGTACTGGCCATAATGGCGGTCATCGACATCTTCAAGAAGCCCATCAGCCTGGTGGGAAAGATTATCTGCAGTGTAATCGTTCTCGCCACCAGCTGGATAGGCATCATTGTCTACTACCTCTGGGCAAAGGACAAGATCACCAGTTGGTTCAAGTAATAAAAAAGGCGCTCGGTTGAGCGCCTTTTTTATTTGATTATTTCCAGCTTGCGGAATATCTTTTCGATTTTCTCGATTGCCTCGTCGAGCTGCTCCATACTGTGCGTCGCCATCAGTGCGAAGCGTATGATAACGCTGTCCTGAGGCACTGCCGGTGGGATCACAGGGGTGATGAACACGCCCTCGTCGAGCGCAAGCTTCACTGCCGTGAGGGCTTTGACGGTGTCGCGCACGAAGAGCGGGATGATGGGCGACTGGGTGTGCCCGATGTCGAAACCGCGGCGGCGGAACTCCGCATGCGCGTGATTCGTGAGGTCCCACAGGTGCGTCAGGCGTTCCGGCTCGCTCTGCATGATGTCGATAGCCTTCGACACGGCCGCCACGTTTGCCGGGGGCATGCTGGCGCTGAAGATGAGGCTGCGGGAGTTGTGCTTGAGGTAGTTCATCACCGTGCTGTCGGCTGCGATGAATCCTCCCAGAGAGCCGAAGCTCTTGCTGAAGGTGCCCATTATGAGGTCTACCTTGGGTGTGAGGCCGAAGTGATCCGCCGTTCCGCGGCCGTCGCGCCCGATGACACCGAAGGAGTGGGCGTCGTCCACGAGGATGTAGGCGTTGTATTTCTCGGCCAGGGCCACGATTTCGGGCAGCGGGGCGATGTCGCCTTCCATCGAATAGATGCCGTCGATGGCTATGAGTTTCGGGGCCGATTTGGGAGCGAGGCGGAGTTTTTTCTCAAGGCCGCGCATGTCGTTATGCGGGAACTTGTAGGTTTTTCCGAGACCGAGACGGGCGCCGTCGATGATGCATGCGTGGTCGAGGGCGTCCAGGAAGACGTAGCCGTCGCGGAAGCTGAGGCTGCTCACGACGCCGAGGTTGGTCTGGAAACCGGTGCTGTAGGTTACGGCTTCATCCTTTCCGACGAACTTCGCGAGCTTCTCTTCGAGCTCCAGATGGATGTCGAGGGTTCCGTTGAGGAAACGCGATCCGGAACAGCTGGTGCCGTATTTTTTGGTGGCCGCGATGGCGGCTTCCTTGAGGCGCGGATCATCGGACAGACCGAGATAAGAGTTGCTGCCGAACATGAGAACGGGTTTGCCTTCCATGTCCACAACGGGGTCCTGTCCTGAGGAAATCGGGCGGTAATATGGGTAGATACCCATGCCCTTAACTTGCTGCGGTAGAGTATATTGAGCGCAACGCTCTTCCAATGTAGCGTTCATAGATTCAGGTTTTTAGCGGCTGCAAATATACTGATTTTTTCGTAAAACGAACCCCCGGCGCGGTTGGTGTCGGGGGTCGAAAGGTTTCGCAGGCTTACGTTTATTCAGCCTTCTTGCACTTGTCGCACTGCTGGTCTGCGGGTTTGTCGCAGGGCTTTGCGCAGTCGTGATGGCCTTCGCATTCGGGCTTCTGCGGCTTGCAGCATTCGGCGCCGGGCTGGCAGCACTCTGCATCCGGCTTGCAGCAGTCGGGCTTCGGGGCGCAGTCGTGATGGGGCTTGTGGGCGGGCTTTACGCTGCCGGCCTTGAGGGCCTTCTTCCAAGCGGGAACCACGTTGCCTTCCATGTCCTTGAGGTCGGCCACCTGCTTCACGCTGATCTTCGGAACTGCGATTTCCTTGCAGGTTTTCTTGCATTCGGGCTTTTTGCCTTCGCACTTCTTCTCGCAGGGCTTGTCGCATGCGGGTTTCTCACCGCATTCGGGTTTTTCACCGCATTCGGGTTTTTCACCACACTTTGGCTTTTCACCGCATTCGGGCTTTTCACCGCATTCGCGCTTGCCTTCCTTGCAGCAGGGCTTACCGCCGTTCTTGCAGCACTCGGGTTTGTCGCAGCAGGGGGCACCCTCTTCCTTGCAGGGCTTGGCCTCGCCGCAGCAGTCAGGCGGGCAGCAGGGTTTGTGCTCCTTGCATTCGGGTTTTCCCTCCTTGCAGCACTCCGGCTTCGGGGCGCACGGCTTGTCGCAAACGGGCTTTTCGCCGCATTCGGGTTTTTCGCCACACTCTGGCTTTTCTCCGCATTCGGGCTTTTCACCGCATTCCGGCTTGCCTTCGCAGGCTTTCTCGCATGCCTTCTCGCATTCGGGCTTCAGCAGCAGGAACACGTGTCCTTCCTTGCAGGCCTTGGCGCAGACGACCTCGCGACCCTCGACTTCGAAGGCTTCGGGGCTTACGCTTTTCGGGCAGATGGGAGCGTCGTACTCGATGTCGAGAGCGACTACGGCATGGTCGGGACCGGCCACGATGGCGGCAACTTTGTCAGAGCCCTTGCAACAGGAGAACGTGGCGAGGACCATGAGTCCAAGACCACAGAACATCATAAACTTTTTCATATCAATGCTTTTTTTAGTTGTATAATCTGGTTCGTAGTCCACAAAGATAAAAATTTTGCGGTATTTTCGAAAATAACTGTATCTTTGCAGTCCGATTTGCACGTGAATCAGTTGCACAATCCTTTCCGGTGGGGTGGGTGAGTGGCTGAAACCAGCAGTTTGCTAAACTGCCGTACTCGTAAGGGTACCACGAGTTCGAATCTCGTCCCCACCGCAACCAATTGCAGCCCAGCGCGTTAGCGCCGGGCTGTTTTGGTGTTCAGCGAACGGGGAGCTTGCTCACCGGACGTTGAATACCAAAACAGGACGAACGACCGCAAGGTCGTGGGCTGCAATATGGTTGCACGGTCCCCTCCGGGAGGACAAGAGATGTCGGAGCGAAGCGACGAAATCTCGGGAGAAGCGGGTTTTATGGTGGAGGCCAACTCTCTATAATTCAGACGATTACCGACTATTCATTTGGCGTTTTGGCGAAGGAAAAGTCAGTAAATAGTTAATACTCAGGTGGTTAGCCTCCACCGCAAAAACACTGCGCCGGCTCCTTCCTGTCTATCTGTAGCAGGACAGGTGCTGATTGGGAATAATGCGGGAGGAGCGGCGGGAAGATCAGCGGGAGGATAGGGCAACTCCGGCTGTCGAGGCAAGCCTGCCGGCTGGCGGTGCCCGGCCGCGGCTGCGGGGGGTTGGAGGGAGTACCCTTCTCGCCGCCGCCGACCGCCTGCCTTTCATGAGCCGAAACTGCACTGTTAGGGGTGCGCAAGTGAAGGAGAGGGACCCTAACACGAGAAAGGCCGAAAACGTGTTGGGTGTCGGGGGTGAGACCAGGGGGTGAACACGAAAACAGCACAAAACGTGTTAGGTCCCCGGGCCAAAACCTGGATTTTTTCCGAAAGGTTTGCAACCAAATCCGCAGCATACTGCGTGTATGGCCGTTTTCGTTGCAAACACACCCCGAAATATACCGTGTGTTTGCGAGGCAATCTGCCTTCTGTTGCACTCTGT
>JAILNI010000001.1 GCA_024691765.1 Bacteroidales bacterium
ATCACCAGCCGTCATCTAAAACCCTATCGCATCCTTAATCTCACTATCCTTCTTTGAACCAGTTAAGCCTGGAAGTGCCTTAAAAGACACAAATACTTCAAAGGAACAGAAAGCAACTTTCTCCACATTCTCCTTTTGCACATCCCTTCCGCCAACTCCCGATAAAAACTGGCCGCACTGATTCTCTATTCCAGCGCGGCCAGTAACTATAAGTTGTTAAATGAGGTTATCCTTCTCGATGTCTTTGAAGTATTTGTAGGTGTCGACCTTCAGCTCGCCGCAGGCGGCTTCGTCGGCGACGATGAGGGCGTGGGGGTGGAGCTGGAGGGCGCTGATGGTCCACATGTGGTTGACGGACTCTTCGACGCCGTGCTGGAGGGCGCGGGCCTTGTTGTGGCCGTTGACGAGGATCATGACCTGCTTCGCGTCCATGACGGTGGCGACGCCGACGGTGAGGGCAGTCTTGGGGACCTTGTTTACGTCGTTGTCGAAGAAGCGGCAGTTCGCGATGATGGTGTCGGTGGTGAGGGACTTCTGGCGGGTGCGGCTCTGGAGGCTGGAGCCGGGTTCGTTGAAGGCGATGTGGCCGTCGGGGCCGATGCCGCCCATGAAGAGGTCGATGCCGCCGGCCGCGGCGATGGCCTTCTCGTAGTCGGCACATTCCTTCTCGAGGTCCGGGGCGTTGCCGTTCAGGATATGGACGTTCTCTTTCTTGATATCGATGTGGCTGAAAAAGTTCGTCCACATAAAGGAGTGGTAGCTCTCCGGATGGTCTTCCGGCAGCCCCACATACTCATCCATGTTGAACGTAATCACGTTCCGGAACGATACTTTCCCAGCCTTGTTCAGTTCAATCAGTTCCCGGTACATTCCCAGCGGGGAACTTCCGGTCGGGCAGCCCAGTTTGAACGGCTTTTCCGCCGTCGGGTTCGCTTCGTTAATACACTTGGCTACGTAATTCGCAGCCCATTTCGACATCCTTTCGTAGTCGGGTTCAATAATTAAACGCATACTTTTAAGTTATTAATTGTTAATACTTGCCCCAACGGACCTGCTACCAAAAGTATGAAACAGAGGGGTTTCCGCCGAAGCTATTATAATGCTTTCTTACCTTTCAACATCTTCTTTTCCTCACTGACCAGGCGACGCTCTACCTTCTTAACGTCCTCGCCAACAGGCAGGTTCTCAGGTACAATTCCACGCTCTGTAAGCATCTTGCGGACCGCGGCGTTATTGTCTACGTGCTCTTTGGTAATTGAGGCTTCCCCTTGAAGGTCCTTCGTCTGAATATTGACACTGGTCATCTCTGCCGCAAAATCCTTCGCTTTAATGCTGATGGTTGGCAGGAAGTCGGCAAGAGGACGGCTCTGTGGAATACCCATATGCCGCTTCATCATATTGGTGCTCATACGGAACAGCGCCTGGTCGCCTTTTGAGCGTATAACCGCGAATGACTGTTCGTTGACCCCGCGCTCGTACAGAATACCTGACAACTTCCGCTCCGTTTCCTGCAGTTTTGCCCTGGCTTTAACGCGCTCAACCTCCTGAAGGCGATGCTCAACCAGTTCTGCTTTACGGGTCTGTACTGCAAAATAGGTCTGAGCAAAAGCGATTTGAGGCTTTCTGGGGTCACCGTTTTGAGCGACAAGATAGCAGGCATAGCGGGTAAGCATAATGTCATCTACCTCACGCTGAGCACCTTTAGCAAGGTCTATCATTTTGCTGACGTCAGCAAAATGATCAGGAATCGGTTGACCGGCATTTCTGCATGCTTCTTTTGCCTTGTCAATTACGTTATTAAAGTTGCGCCACTGCTGGTACCCTAACAATTCGCTAAGATCTCTCGCACTCCAGCACTCAGTCTCATTAATCATGCAGACCGCATCTTCAAAACTCCTGAACAGAGTCAATACTTCATCTTTTTTCATAGTTTCGTTTATAATGGTTTTTCTTATACCTGGTTAAAGCAGGCAATTATCTCGTCTAAACTCTAGAATATCCGGTCCATCAGCTGCCACTTGGCGGCGCTGGGGGCGTCTGGGGAGCAGCCCTGGAACTGGCTCACGTAGGCCTCCCATTCGGCCTGTCTCGGCAGGGTGGCGAGGCAGGCCATGTCGCGGTCCCAGTCGAAGGAGTCGAGCGTGTCGCAGATCATGAAGAGGTCGCGGCCGCGGCGGTAGATCTGCATGTCGAGGATGCCGACCTGGCGCTGGCCTTCGATGATTTCGGGCCAGACGTGGGCGTGGGCTTCGACGTATTGGCGGATCAGCTGCTCGTCGTCCACCAGCCGGAGGGTTTGGCAATATCTTTTCATCCGTTGTGGCTTTCCTCGGCCAGGCGGAGGAGGTACTGGCCGTACTGGTTGTTTTTCATCGGGGCGGCAACCGCGCGGAGGCGCTCGGCGCTGATCCAGCCGTTGCGGTAGGCGATGCCTTCGAGGCAGGCGATCTTCAGGCCGGTGCGTTTCTCGATCACCTCGACGAAGATGGAGGCCTCGGCGAGGGAGTCGTGGGTCCCGGTGTCGAGCCAGGCGAAGCCGCGGCCCAGGACCTGGACTTTCAGCTCGCCGTCCTGCAGGAAGGCCTGGTTCACGCTCGTGATTTCGAGTTCGCCGCGGGCGCTGGGCTGGATCCCCTTGGCGATCCGGACGACCTTGTTGGGGTAGAAGTA
>JAILNI010000005.1 GCA_024691765.1 Bacteroidales bacterium
GCTTCGTGAAAAAGTGTACAGTCATGAAAAGAGTATTGTTCGCAGCATCGGTGCTTCTGGCATTGGCCGCCTGCGCATCCGGAAAGAAAGTTCCGGCCGACTATGTGGCGCTCCCGGAAGGCGTGTCGGTGGAAACTTATACGTACGCCGTGAAGGGGACCGATACCCTTCAGTTGGACTTCTACCGCAACACGGCCTTGGAAGGCCCCCAGCCCACGTTCGTCTATGTCCATGGCGGCAGCTGGGCTGACGGTACCAGCAAGGATGCCAAGTGGATAGGCCGCGTGGCCAAGCACGGGCTCAATGCCGTGAGCATTAGCTATCGGCTTGCAAACAAAGGCAAGGAGATTGGGGATTCCACGGTTTTCGGGACCCAGTTCAATCACGCCATTACCGTTGCCGTGGAAGATTTGTACGATGCCACCCGCTATCTGCTGGACAACGGTGAAAAACTGGGCGTGGATCCTGATAAAGTGATTATCTCCGGCGGCAGCGCCGGCGCAACCAACTGCATCATGGCCGAATACTGGCGTTGCAACGGTGACGAGATAGCCACATCCCGTTTGCCGGAAGACTTCCGCTATGCCGGGGTTATCCCCTGGGCCGGCGGTGTCTGGAAAATCGGCATGGAAAGGCCTGAGTGGAAGGAGCAGCCTGCTCCGCACATGTTCTGCCACGGCACCAAAGACTGGATTGTCCCGTTCTGGGACCAGATGATTCCTGCCTCCAACTTTGGCGCTTACGGCCCGGAAACTTTGTCGGCCATCTTCCGGGAGAAAGGCTGGCCGTACGAGACGCTTTTTGTAGAAGAGGCCGACCATTATATGGCGGGCGGTCCTTCCTATATGGAGTCCACGCCCAATGAGAAGGTGGACTACACTGGCCAGATGCTGGATTTCATCGACCGCTTCATCCTGGACGGCCAGAAAATGCAGATTGACTATAAGGAAAAGGACTTGGACGGAGTCCGCGATTTGAAGAAGATCTTCGGGAAAAACCTGAAACTGATGGCTTCCGGCAAAGTTAACACCGGTGCCCTGCCGCAGTATTCCTCCGGGGCGGAAGTCTCCGTGGAAACCTTCACCTATGCTGTCAAAGGGGCCGATACCCTCCGCCTGGATGTGTACCGCGACCCCTCCTTCACGGGCAAGCGTCCGGTGCTGATGTATCAGTATCCCGGTGGCTGGGAAGGCGGCACCCGGAAGGACATGGACGGGCACCTGTTCCCATTCTTCCGTCCTTTTGCTGCGATGGGCTATGTGGTGGTTTCCATCGATTATCGCCTTGGATATCTTCAGGCCCGCAAATCAGGCCGCGTGGCCGATGTGTCCCTCACCAAGGTCATCGAGGACGGTCAGCTTGACGACCCTGCCGTGACATCGTCTACCATGGATGCCATCGAAATGGCCGTGGAGGACATGTACGACGCCACGAGTTTCATCGTGAAGCACGCTAAGGAGTGGAACATCGATCCAAAGAACATCATTGCTATGGGCGGCAGCGCCGGAGCCGGCAATGTCCTTACCGGAGAATACTGGAGGGCGAACGAAACCGAACTGGCGAAGAAACACCTTCCTAAGGGCTTTGCCTATTCGGCCGTCATCCCTTGCGCCGGGGCCATCTGGCACAAGACCGGCGAGCCCATAGTCTGGAAAAACAAACCCGCGCCGCTGATTTTCTTCCACGGAATGGCCGATTCCATCATCCCCTTTGAAGAAACCGTATGCGAGAAAGCGGGTGTTACCCTTTCCGGTCCGGGAAGCATGCTGAAGGGCTTGGAAGAAGCGGGCGCTACCTACATCCTGTATAGTGTGGAAGAAAGTGACCATCTCTGGGCCGGACTTCCTACCGGCTACCTGAATGTGCTCCTGGATGGTCTGATTGACCGCGTTGCCACCAACGGAGAACAGATTCAGGCCCGCTTTACCGAGCGCAGCCTGGAAGGCCCGCACAACGCCGTCTGGTTCATGTCCCACTATCTGGGCCTTACCCCTGAAATGTTACAACAATTAGCCGCACAGAAAGAAAATGAAAAGAATCAGTAGTATCCTTGCCGCCGTCGTGCTCCTATCGGCCTGCGGCGCTACGGGAAAAGTATTTACGCAAGGAGAAATCATCCGGCTTTATGAAGAGACAGCCCCCGGTTACGGCGATGTCCGCGTGTCGGAAGTGAACCTGGGGGACAAGGTCCTTTTCAATGTCCAGGATCCTACCCTGCAGGTATTTCCGGCCTTAAACCCGAACGGAACTGCTGTACTGGTTGTCCCTGGCGGCGGCTTCTGCATGCTTTCTTATGCGGGAGAGGGTGTCGATGTCGCCAAGGAATTGAACAAACAGGGAATCACGGCCTTCGTCCTCAAGTACCGTCTGAATCCGATGATCAAGGAGGACGGAAAGCAGGCTTCCAATCTGGTGGAACTGGCTCAGGTGTATAAGACCACTTATTTGAAGGATCTGGCCGTGGCGGATAAACTCCCGGAAGAAACAGAGCAGAGAATCAGTTGGCAGGCGCTCCATACGCCCTGCTCTCCGCTGGCCTTTGAAGATGCCGATAATGCCCTTCATTATATCCGTTCCCATGCCAAGGAGTACGGAATCAAGAAGTTGGGTATGGTGGGCTTCTCGGCCGGAGCCATGATTACGCTGCATCAAGCGCTGAACCACCGGGAAGACACGCGTCCGGACTTTGCCGGAGTCATCTACGGCGGATGGTACGAGCCGCTGGAGGCCCCGAAAGATGCCATGCCGCTTTTCCTCTG
>JAILNI010000017.1 GCA_024691765.1 Bacteroidales bacterium
GCCGGATTTCAGCCAGGGAGGCGCTCCCCAGGAGGGGCCTGCCACCCGCGAGTTCACCCCCGGGCTGACGGAAACCGTCTACCTGCCATACGGCACCCGCGCGGGTTCCAGCCAACTCTACCGCAGCGGTATAAAACCGGAACCGGCAGGGGAGTGGCGCATTGCGGTCAAGCCCATCGATGCCCCGGAAGGACTCCGCGGAATAGGTATAATCTGTAAACGCCGCGACTGATGGGACACGATAAACTCCGCAAGTTCGCCGAGAACGAAACCTTCTCCTGCCTGCTGCAGCCCTCCGCCGCAGAGGTCCTGGCCGACGGTTTCGACCATCTTCGCGACCACCCCATCAAGGGGCATTGGTTCGAATACGGCAAGGTAACGGTCGGGAGTCATTGCCCCCAAAACCGTCTCGCTCCGCTCGACCCCACCGCTGACGCGGTCCCCCCTCTTAGCGTGCCGAGGGTGGCAGCGGTTGTTGGGGACAACGCTCCCGACCGTGCACCGCTGATCCTCGAACTGGGTTGCGGCAAAGGGGAGTATACCCTCGAACTGGCAAGGCGCAATCCGGATCGGAATTACGTGGGAGTGGACATCAAGGGCGCGAGGCTCTGGCGGGGCGCCAAGACGGCTACCGAGGAGGGTCTTCCCAACGTGGCGTTCCTGCGAACGCGCATAGAGTTCATCACCGCATATTTCGCTCCCGGCGAAGTCTCCGAAATCTGGCTCACCTTCTCGGATCCGCAGCCCAAGAGCGAGAACAACCGCCTCAGTTCGCCCCTGTTCCTGGAGCGCTACCGCAGTATGCTTAAGCCCGGCGGCATAGTGCGCCTCAAAACCGACAGCCGTTTCCTCCACGAATACACCCGCGCCGTGGTCGAGGCCAACGGCTTGAAACTCCTCGCCTGCACCACGGATCTCTACGGAGAGTTGCCTGCCGCCTCCATCGAGCCGGAAGTTCGCGAGGTGCATACCTTCTACGAGTCGATGTTCCTCGAGCAGGGCGTGCCCATAACCTACCTGGCCTTCACCATCGACCACGAAGGCCCGTACGTACATCCTGCGGAAAAGTTCGACGCCGCCCGCTGGCGCGAGCTCGACAATTCCCGCCGCTCTTTCGGGCACGGCGCCGCCATGTCATCCACATCAGCATCATCATCCACATCACCCGAATCCACCACCCGTTAAAACACCAACGCCTATGTCTTCACCCGCCCAGAACCTCGACCTGCATTCGCAGGAATTGCTGCAGCAGTACCGCAAGCTGCTTCCCGTCTACAAGCAGATGGCCGACGTTATCCCGGAACGGCTCAAGGAGTTTTTCGCCGAGGCCGGCATCATCGTAGCGGCCGTGGAGCACCGGGTTAAGGCCGAAGACTCGCTGGCCGGAAAACTCAGGCTCAAAGGGAGCAAATATAAGGACATCTTCGACATCACCGACCTCGTTGGCATCAGGGTGATAACCTTTTACATCGACGACGTGGACAAGGTGGCCTCGGTGCTGGAGCGTCTTTTCGACATCGACTGGGATAACTCCATCGACAAGCGCAAGGCGCACGAGACCGACAGCTTCGGCTACCTTTCGCTGCATTACATCTGCAGCATTCCGGAAAAATCCTACAGCGACCCGGAGCATCCGGAACTCAACAAGATACGTTTCGAGGTGCAGATGCGCACGGTCCTGCAGCACGCATGGGCCAACATGAACCACGACACCGGCTACAAGAGCGGAGTGGAGATTCCAAGGGTTTACCTCCGCAATCTGAGCCGTCTGGCCGGAATGCTGGAACTCTGCGACGACGAGTTCAGCCGCATACGCCGCGAGCTGTCCGACTACCGCCGCAAGGTGCAGAACCTCGTGGCTTCCGGAAACCTCTCGGAAGTGCCCCTCGACGGCGATTCCTTCCGCAGCTTCCTTGCTATCAAGCCCTTCGACCGCCTTACCCGCCGTATCGCCTCCATCAACCAGGCGGAGGTGCAGGAGGTGGACCTTTCGGGCTTCCTGCCGCTCTTCATATCCCTCGGATTCAAGAATCTGGGAGACATCGCCGCCCTCGTGAAGGATTACTCCGAGGCGGCTTACCAGATAGCCTGCTTCCAGATAGGCCTGTCCGGCCTGGACATACTCTCCTCCAGCGTAGCTCCCCAGAACCTCTGTACGGCCTACATACTCAAACAGGGAGGCGGCCGCGTGGGGCTCAAGTTCATGCTGGATTCACTTAACGGCGAGTCGGAAAGCAACGGCGCCATGGCGGACTTCCTGGTGGAGCAGTGCAGGGAATTACCGTTCATGAATCAATAGCTTATGGCGAACAGACCTCTTGATACCGAACTCCTCGACCGCGCGATCATCTTCGCGGTGAAGGCCCACGCCGGCACCGAACGCCGGGGCAAGGGCTTCCCATACATTGTCCATCCCATGGAGGCTGTGGAGATAGTGGCCACCATGACCACCGACCAGGAGCTGCTGGCCGCGGCGGCCCTGCACGACACGGTTGAGGATACCGACGTAACCGTGGAGCAGATCCGCGAAGAGTTCGGCGAGCGCATCGCGAACCTCGTGGCCTCGGAGAGCGACACCTTCGAGGAGGGCGTGAGCGAGGAAGAGAGCTGGCATGCCCGCAAGCAGGCTGCCATCGACCGCCTCTCGAGGGCTTCGCACGACGCCAAGATAGTGGCCCTGGGCGACAAGCTCTCCAACATGAGGACCATAGCCCGCGATTACGCAGTGAAGGGCGATGAGCTCTGGAAAATCTTCCACGCCAAGGACCGCGCCGACCACGAGTGGCACTACCGCGGACTGGCCGCAGCATTGGAAGAACTCTCCGACACTTTTGCATACAAGGAATTTGTTCAACTCATAAACCAGGTTTTCGATGGACGCGATTAAGATATCCCTCAGCGATTACATTCTCTCCGGAGGCGGGGCAAACGGCGAGAGCTTCGACCACCGCAGCGACCCTTCGGTGATGCTCAAACTCTATTTCCCGGGAAAGATCCAGCAGCCGCTCGACGAGATGATGCTGGCCCGCAAGGTTTACGACCTGGGCATCCCGACTCCCGAGCCGGGAGAATATGTGGTCACGGAAGACGGCCGCTACGGGATACGTTTCAAGCGCATAGTGGGCAAGAAATCCTATTCGCGCGCCACGGCCGACGAGCCCGGAAAGGTAGGGCAGTTCGCAGCCGAGTTCGCGCAGATGTGTCGCCACCTTCACTCCATCAAGGTCGATCCCGGCAGCTTCGAGAACGTCAAGGCCCGCTACTACCGTCTTCTGGAGGAGAATCCCTTCTTCGGCCAGGAGCAGAAAGACAGGATAGGCCGTTTCATCGCGGACACTCCCGACGAACCTACCGCCATCCACGGCGACCTGCAGTTCAGCAACGCCATCTTCGTGGGCGACAAGCGCTACTTCATCGACCTCGGCGACTTCTGCTACGGCAACCATCTCTTCGACGTGGCCATGGTCTACCTCTGCTGCTGCCTCAGCGACGAGCCCTTCATCATGGAGACTTTCCATATGCCAAAGTCGCTTTCCATCCGCTTCTGGCAGGAGTTCGCGCCCTGCTACTTCGGCTCCGACCGTCCGCTTAAGGACATTGAGGAGCAGATACTTCCCTATGCGGGGCTCAAGACGCTCATCATCGAGCGCGACACCCGCCGCCCGATGCCTGAATTCCGTGAAGCCCTCCGCAGCGTCCTATGAGCAGTAAAGTAACTGAAATAATCCGCCAGTGGTCCCGTGCGGGCCTTATGATCATCCTCGTGGTAGTGGTTACCCTCGAGGCTACCTCCATCCTCCAGTATTCCTTCTCGCGCAAGGGTATGCAGGAAGAGGCGAACAAGCGCGCCGAAAGCCAGCTGGAAGCCACGCAGAACAGGATTATGGACATCATCAACCAGACGGAGGCCGCGGTGCGCAACAGCGTCTGGATTGCCCAGTGGTGCCTGAACGTGCCAGACAGCCTTCAGCGCGTGGCCCAGCGCATAGTTGAGGACAACCCCGTCGTGGTGGGTTCGACTGTCGCGCTGGTGCCGGGATACCTGCCCCGCAGGCCCCTGTTCTCACCCTATGTATTCCAGGCCCCGGGCGGAGAGCTGCGCTTCTCTTCCCTCGCCACTCCCGAGTATGATTACCCTTCCCAGGAATGGTTCCTGAAGGCGCTCGACAGCGAATCCGGCTACTGGTCCGAACCCTACATCGACACGGGCGGCGGCGATATCCTCATGACTACCTTCTCCATGCCCATAAAGGACTACAGGGGAACCACCGCTGCTGTGCTTACCGCCGACATCTCCCTGGACTGGCTGACCGAACTTGTGGGCAACCTCACCGTCTACCCGAATGCCTACAACATGGTGGTCAGCCGCGAGGGAAAGATAATGGTCTGCCCGGTGGAGACGCTGGTGATGAACAAGACCATCAACGAAATGGTCGCGCACCTCGACGACACCGCCGCCACAAACAAACTGAACGCGACCATGCTGTCCGGAGAGGCGGGCCATGTGCACATCAAGTACAGGGGATCGAACAATTTCGTGTATTTCGCCCCGGTCGAACGCACCGGCTGGTCCATGTCCATAGTGATTCCGGAAGACGAGATCTTCAGCAGCCTCAAGAAGGTCGGCCTCATGGTGACCATTTTCCAGGTGCTCGGAATCCTGATGCTCATCCTGATGTTCCGTTCCATGTTCAGGCATTACGAGCAGAACAAGAAGCTCAACGAGCAGCGCGAACGCATGGAAGGCGACCTCCACATAGCCAGCGGCATACAGATGTCGATGGTGCCGAAGACTTTCCCGCCCTTCCCTGAGCGTCACGACCTCGACATGGCGGCCGACATCGTTCCCGCAAGGGAGGTGGGAGGCGACCTCTACGACTACTACATACGCGACGAGAAGCTTTTCTTCTGCATAGGCGACGTGAGCGGCAAGGGCGTTCCGGCATCGCTGGTGATGGCGGTCACGCGCACCTCGTTCCGCAACCTCTCGGCAAGCGAGGACAGCCCCGGAAAGATAGTGCGCGCGATGAACGACAGCCTTTGCGCGATGAACGAAAGCAACATGTTCGTAACCTTCTTCTGCGGTGTGCTGGACCTCGCGGCTGGGCGCCTGCGTTACTGCAACGCCGGCCACAATCCGCCCCTGAGCCTTACCGAAACCATGAAGATGCTTCCCGTTGAGCCCAACCTTCCGCTTGGAGTGATGCCGGGAATGGATTTCAAGGAGCAGGAAACGGCTTTCAGCTACGACGACGCCCTCTTCCTCTACACCGACGGCCTTACCGAGGCCGAGGATGCGGAGCACGAGCAGTTCGGCGAGGAGAGGATGCTGGATGCCATGCACGGACGCAAAGGCGCATACAGCCACCTTCGGAACATAGAAGAGAGGGTGAAGGCCTTTGTGGGAGACGCCCCCCAGAGCGACGACCTCACCATGCTGTTCATCCATTATCTCGGAGGCGAAGCGGGAACGAAGAGCCTGCATCTCGTGATGCACAACGACGTAAAGCAGGTGTCGCGCCTTCCCGGTTGGCTGGATACGGTGGCGGCGAAGCTGGATGTGCCGGAGTCGCTTCTGCCCGGCCTTAACCTCGCCCTCGAGGAGGCGGTAACCAACGTTATCCTGTATGCCTATCCCAAGGGCATCTACGGACCGGTTGAACTGGATGCGTTGAAAGAGGGCAACAGTCTTAAATTTGTCCTTTCCGACAGCGGAAAGCCTTTCGATCCCACCGCCCGTCCCGACGCCGACGTAAATGCAAGCCTTGAAGACCGTCAGATAGGAGGTCTTGGCATTCACCTGGTGCGCAGCATCATGGACGCAGTCTCTTATGAGTACCGCGACGGACGCAATATCCTTACGATGACTAAAAACATTTGATACTATGGACATAAAGATTGTTAAAGAAGGCAGCCTGACCACCGCCGTGCTCGACGGCAGGCTCGACACCCCGGCCTCCCTGGAAGTAGCCCCCCAGTTCGAAACCCTGAGCGCCGAAGCGGCCGGCACAGTAGTGCTGGACTGCAGCTCCCTGAGCTATATCTCCAGTTCCGGCCTTCGTCTCTTCCTCACTGTCCGCAAGGCGGCCGCGGAGAAGGGCGGAAAGGTTATCGTCAGGAACATCAGCGACGAAATCCGCACCGTCTTCATGATGACCGGCTTCCTGAACCTCTTCGAGATCCAGTAGACCAGGGCTATGAAGAAGACTGTCTTTGCAATCGCAATGGTCTTTGCGGCTGTTCTTCTGTCCGGCTGCTGTGTCAGAAGCGCCCGGAACCGTGCCTTTGAAAAGGCCTTCGTGACCCTTACCGACGCCGTACCGGATGCGATTCTGGAAATCCGCTACTACGGAACCTACAACTTCGTGGGAACCAGGATTGACGGATACGAGCAGCCCACCGCCCTGCTTACGCGCGAGGCGGCAGCGGCCCTGAGGGAAGTGAGCGACGAGATGGTTTCCAAAGGCTACAGGCTCAAGATTTACGATGCATACCGTCCGCAGCGTGCGGTTGATCATTTCGTGCGTTGGGCGGCCGACATTCCGGACACCCTCATGAAGCCGTACTTCTATCCCGACCTGGACAAGGGTGTGCTTTTCGAGCAGGAGTATATCATGGCGAAAAGCGGCCATACGCGCGGTTCGACCGTCGATCTGACGCTCTTCGATATGAATACAGAAAAAGAGGTCGACATGGGCGGAACCTTCGACTGGTTCGGCGTCGAGAGCCATCCGGATTATATGGAAATCACCCCGGAGCAGTACGCCAACCGCATGCTGCTTCGCGATGCCATGGTGCGCCACGGCTTCAAAACCCTTGAAAGCGAGTGGTGGCACTTCACCCTCGCGGACGAACCCTTCCCCGACACCTATTTCGATTATCCCGTGAAGCAGTTGAGGTAGGGGCGCTCATTGCCCGCGGCGGAAAAGTCGCAAACAAAGGAAGAATCCTTGTAATTCTTATTATTAATAATGGTGACTTTTGCGGAGATAATTCGCAAGAGTAGAAAAACTATAGCCATTATGAAAGCAAGAAAAACACAGAAACCCTATTGTCCGCCGCAGACGGATGTGGCTGCAATTACCGCACAGGCCGTTTTTGCGGCATCCATTGAGGTGTCGACCGCGACGCTTGAGGAATTTGAATCCCATAATCTGTTCGACTAAACCCTTCGACTTATGAAAAAGACCAGAATATTTGCAATGATTGCGCTCGCGGTCATCGCCGCGGCTTGCGCCAAGGAAGATCCCAAGCCCGAAACCCCGGACAACAAGGATCCCCAGGAACAACAGGACCCCCAGAATCCCGAGCCCCAGGACGGAGTGATAGTTTTCACAGCCATAGCTCCCGCGCCTGAAACCGGCACCGCCATCGATGCCAACGACCAGGTCGTGACATGGGTTGCCGACGACGCCGTGAAGTTCGTCTGGGACGGCGGCTCCACCACCGCTACCGCGGCTTCTTCCGGTTCCAGCACCACCTTCAGCGTTGAGGTTGGCGACGGAATCGATGAACTCTATGCCGTATATCCCGCCGCCTGCGGTGGCAGTTACGACAACGGCAAGGTGAATGTCCACTTCAACGGCTCCCGCACCGACGGCTCTTTCGCGGCCAACGACATCTGCGTAGCCCATGCGGTCAAGACCGCAGGCGTCTGGCAGACCACGCTCGCGTTCAAGAACGTGGCATGCCTTCTTAAGGTCGGCATCGTCGGCAGCGGCTTCGACCAGATTCAGGTGGAGGGTATGAACGGCGAGGACGTCTCCGGCCTTCTTCCGGTAAGCTTTAACGGCAGCGGAGAACCCGTTTTCGACGCTCCGTCCGACACTGGAATTCACATGAACATGACCGTCTCCGGCCCCGGGACCTACTACATTCCCATCCTCCCGGGCGTTACTTACAGCGATGGCTTTATGGTCAAGCTTCTCAATGGAGGAGCAATCCAGGGCGCACCGTTCTTCTACGGCGCTTCGTTCACTTCCAGCCGGAACAATGTGTTCAAGCTCCTCGAGCTTGACAACCATGCCGGTCACTACTATGTGACTCCTTCCGGCGAAGGCAACAAGGCCGGCAACAGTTGGAGCAAGGCCATGGATGCTGCAGGGTTCAAGGCATTCGTGGAGAATCAGGACAACCACACCCTCCTCAGAGGTGCTACCTTCCATTTCTCGGCCGATGAATTCTCCTTCGGGGACGACTATGTGAAGCCGGCATATCCCGACCACGCCAATGTGGCTTTCACAATTGAGGGTACGGTTACTGCGTCCGACACCACGACTTTCGTTGGGCGTACCGCTCTTTCCGGAACTACTGCCGGTGTCCTGTGGCCTCAGAATAATTCCTATCTCACCATTAGGAACGTAAAATTCACTGGTACCAACGGAGCATCAAATGCCTCGGCCATCCGTTTGAACAGCAGCGCAAAGGAGCTGACACTCGACCACTGCTATTTCAGGGACAACCAGACAAGCGGCAATGGCGGCGCCATTTCCCTGTTCAACTCGGCAACCGTTAACATCAGCAACTGCTCGTTCTCCAACAATACCGGAGCTGGTGGAATCATCCATGTGAACAATGCAAGTGCAATAGTGAACATTCAGGATTCCGAAGCAAAGGGAATTACCAAGAATGCCATTTTTGCACAGTCTTTCAACACGTTCAACTGTACAAGGGTAACCTTCAAGGATAATAATGACGCAGGCGAATACGGTGCCGCAGCGTACATTACCGGTTCCGGTACCATCACCTTCGACGACTGTGACTTTATCAGGAATCATTCTTCCGTTCAGGGCGGTGCCATCTGTATCAACGGAACCGATGTTACCACCACTTTCACGGACTGTGATTTCATAGACAACGATTGCGATCAGAGAGGCGGGGCCGTCATGATTGAAAGCGGCAATGCCAATACCACCTTTACCGGCGGAAAATTCCAGGGGAATTATGCCAACGGTGCCGATAATACAAAAGCTGCAGGTGGAGCTATCTATGCTTTTGGATCTTTCAGTTGTTCAGATGTACTTTTCAAAGAGAATCACAATTATGTCGGAACCAATGAAATGTCCGGCGGCATTATCCGAGTACAACAAGAGGACTGTTCGGCACGTTTCAATAACTGCGTTTTTGATGGTAATTATACGAACCGCGAGAACAGTAAGAATCCTCCCTGCGCTGCCATCGTCAACTGCCGTATAGGTGGTGTCAGCTATTATTTCAACGCCTGCGAATTCAAGGAGAATACATCCGGAACAGGTAATTCCGCAGGTGTTTACGGTGGTACGAGGGGAACGGTGTTCGCCACTTTGGCGGGCAGCACCTTCGCTTTCAACAACTGCTCGTTCCACGACAACTATGGCGGACGAAATACCGATGATATTACCTGGATCGGTATGGATAACACGAGCAGCACCCTCATTCTTGCCAACACCACGATTGTAGGTGATAACTATCGTGCTCCCAGCGCCGGCGGTGCGAAGAAGAACAACTGGGGCGTCATCAAGTTCCAGAATACAGGTAATTTCTATCTGCTTAACACCATCCTTTGCTCTCTTGAGACCAACGGCAATAGCTTCTGGGTAAACGGAGACATAAGTGTTGATGGAGGAGCTACAATAGCGAACGGTGGCACGAAGCTTCCTGTCTATTGCTGGTATAGCAAGATATCCAAGGAAGGAGATGACAGGACGAATTGGACTGTCGATACCGGTTCCGGACACGACTATTATGCCACCTCTGCCAGTTTTGGCTCCTGGAGTGCACCGTACATGTGGAACGGTACTCTCACCGGCACCAACAGCGGCATGCTTGCTGCCACCGCCGACGTCAATACCGAGATCCAGAATGCCGACGCCAGCTTCTACAGCTGGCTGAACAGCATCGGAGCCCTCGGCAAGGACATCAACGGCAACAACCGCGGCGCCACCTCGTGGCCAGGCTGCTACCAGAACTAGTCCGATAGCCAATACACACTTACGCACAGCGGTCCGAGCCCTTCAGCCCGGACCGCTTTTTATGCGTATTGTGTTGTTTCTTATTAAGCAAATCCTTATATTCGTTGGGTATAGAGAATAACCTTGCAATCATCGAAAGAATCGATATAATAATAGCATTCAAAAAGGGCTATATTTGGAAGTATGAAAAGACTCCTCATCATATTGATTCTTTTATCGCTCTTGCCCAGGACAGGCTACTGTCAGGCCTCGGCGTACGAACTGCAGGTGGGAACCTTCAACGTGCGCTTCCTGGACGATAACCGTCCGGACTACGACTATAAGTTCGGCGGGCAGCCGTGGAGGGTGAGGCGGCCTGCGGTGAAGGCTTTTGTCGAACAGGGATCCCTGGACATAATCGGCCTTCAGGAAGTGAGGCGGACGCAGGCGGCTGACCTTGAGGAGGATTTGGGAAAGGACTGGTTCATCTATTGCCCCGGGCGCAAGAGCGGCGGGAAGATGGTGCGCACTTCCGACGAGTCTACGGGAGTGATGTTCCGCAGGTCCCGCTTCAAGCTGCTGGGCCATGGATGCTTCTGGCTTAGCGAGAACCCCGGCGACACGGCCTCGGTCCGCACCGGACAGCGCAGCCCCATAATCACCTCCTGGGTGCATCTGGAAGACGGGAACGGCAGGCGGCTGTGGTTCTTCTCCGCGCATATCAGCTGGTCGGTGAAGGAGAATCCGGCGCTTCCGGACCAGGAAGTGGAGACGCTGCTCTCGGAGATGGAGCGCCTCAGCGGGTTCAAGCGTGCAGAGTTCAGGAATTCTCCGATCTTCCTGGTAGGAGACCTCAACAACTCCCCGGAAGAGTCGGCTATCAAGACGCTTTCAGGCTGGTTCAACGATGCCCGCCTCACCTGTCCGGAGACGGAGTCCACCTTCCGCAAGACCTTCAACTCCTGGGGGAAGGAAAAATCGGCCGACATAATAGACTATATCTTTTACGGAACAGGGAAACCCGAAGAATATATAGTAGACAACGCATCCTATGCTGCGGAAGTGACCTACATTTCCGACCACTATCCTGTGCTCATGCGCCTTTCGATGGCACCGGAAAAATACATCCTTACCCCCAAGGCTCCGGCGCAGCCGCGATATAATGGCCCAGCGGTCCTCGGCGCACGGCCGGGGCACCCGGTTTATTTCCGTCTTCCGTTCTCCGGGGAAAGGCCCATGAAATTCAGGGCCTTCGGTCTTCCCAAGGGCCTCACCCTCAATCGCGAAAGCGGAGTCAAGAGTTGCCGCGACCTCTGGAGGCAGAAGGAATGCCCGCCTACGGTGAGCATCCCCTCGCACGGAGTCGTTTTAGTAAAGATCAATCCATGAAAAGATTAGCTGTACTGCTGGCATTCGCCCTGCCGGTTTGGGCCGGATGCGTGAAAGAAGAGGCGGGAATCCCGTCGCCGGTGTTCGACGCGAAGCCTGAGTATGTGGAGCTCTACCGCGTGGCCTGGGAGCAGGCCAAAGACCATATCAAGTACCAGCCCGGCCTGGTGCAGCCCCGTTATATGGACGAAGGTTTCCGCGACGAGGTAATCTGGATTTGGGACTCGGAGTTCATGGTAATGTTCTGCAAATACGCCCCGAAGCTTTTCCCCGGCATAGAAACCCTGGACAATTTCTACTACACCATACACGAAAACGCCGGCTCGCCGCTCAGCGTATGGCATCCCGACAACCCGCCTTTCTTCGCCTGGGTGGAGAACGACTATTACAAGTTCACCTCAGATAAGGCCCACATCAGGGAACTGCTCACGAAAAAACGCTTCCTCCAGAGGCATTTCGAGCTGTTCAACACTATGAACCATGACACTCAGTTCCCCTTCCCGATAAGCAACGACGGAGTGCGCATCCAGTACAAGGGCATAGGATACAACTGGCAAAGCTGGCAGAGCGGAATGGACAACACCCCGCGCAAACGGGCCATGCCCATGTTCTGGATAGACGCCATCTCCCAGCAGGCCCTTTCCGCGCTTTACATCTCCAGGCTCGCGAGGGTAGCGGGGGATTCCGCCACCGAACAGGAGTTCAAAGACAAATACGAAGATCTCAAGGAGAAGGTTAACAAGTACTATTGGGATGCTGAGGACAGCTGCTATTACGACATACGGGAGGACGACCTTTCCGCCTCGCGAATCCTTACGCCCGCCTCTTTCTGGCCCATGCTGGCCGAGATTCCTTCGCAGGAGCAGGCGGAGGCCATGGTGCGTTTCGCCCTTCAGGACGACAAGCTGGGCGGCATCGTGCCCTGGGTGTCGGTATCGAGGGACGACCCACAGTTCGACCCCGACGGCAATTACTGGAAGGGCTCGATGTGGCTGCCCACCGCCTACATGGCCATAAAGGCGCTGGAAAAGTACGGCTTCTTCGAGGAGGCCGACAGTACGGCCGAGGCCATAGTGGAGCACCAGTGGCGGACCTATTCCGAATACGAGCCGCACACGATATGGGAGTGTTACAACCCGAACAAGCCAGAGCCTGCCAGCAAGAAGGAAGGTACGAAGAACGTGAAGTCGGTAAAGGCCGACTTCTGCGGCTGGTCCGCCCTCGGGCCCATTTCGCTCTTCATAGAGAACGTACTCGGCTTCTACGATGTGGACGCCCCGTCGGCTACCATCCGCTGGAACCTGCACCAGAGCTGCCGTCACGGGATAGAAAAGCTCTCGTTCGGAAAGATCATCACCGACATAATCTACGAAAAAGGCACGGTTACCGTCCGTACCAACAAGCCTTATACCCTGTTTATCAACGGCGTCGAACATCGCGTCCGGCGCGGAGTCAACACCCTCAGCATACTGTAATCTGATACTATATGAGACGTCGTGAATTTCTCAAAGGAGTAGGCATCCTCGCCGCCGGAGGAGCCCTTTCGGGGCCCATGGCCGGCGCCGCCGAAATCATTTCCGGGAAGCCCTTCGCCGGACCGGCATCTGACGGAAAGGAGATAGAGCCCCTTCGGGGCCTGGCTCCCATACGCGATCTCAAGCCGGAGGTGAGCCGCCCGATAAGCGTCATCGTGATCGGCTGCGGCAATCGCGGCAGGACCTACGCCGGCTTCGCCAGGAAGTTCCCCTCGGGGATGAAGGTCGTGGGCGTGTCGGACATCCTGGATCACAGGGCCAAGTATCTCGGCGACCAGCACAACGTGCCGGCCGAAATGCGTTTCGGGCACTACCGGGAAGTGTTCGCAAGCGGAAAGAAGCTTGCCGACGCGGTGGTGATAGCCACCCCTGACGACAGGCATTACGAGCCCTGCATGATGGCCTTGGAACTCGGCTACGACGTGCTTCTGGAAAAACCTGTCGCCCCCACGAAGAAGGAGTGCGAGAATATCAGGAACATGGTAAAGAAGACCGGGCGCGTGGTGGCGCTGTGCCACGTGCTGCGCTACGCCCCCTACTTCATGGCCCTCCGCGAGGTTGTTAAGAGCGGCGTCATAGGCGAGGTGGTCAATGTGCAGCATATGGAGCCCATCCAGTATGCGCATATGGCCCATTCCTACGTACGCGGAAACTGGCGCCGGGAAGACCAGACCACTCCCATCATACTCGCCAAGTCCTGCCACGACCTGGACATACTCCGCTGGATCATAGACAAACCCTGCGAATACATCGACGCCGCCGGAAGTCTCAGCTTCTTCAGGGAGGAGAACGCCCCGAAGGACGCTCCCCGCTACTGCACCGAAGGCTGCCCCCACCAGAAGGAGTGCCCCTACGACGCCGTTGAAATCTACACCCACCTCAAACAGTTCACCGGTGTCTTCGACCTCCATGGCAACAAGGATCCCGACTTCATCCTCAGCCGCCTCAAGGATCCGCGCTACAACAGCTACGCCAGGTGCGTCTTCCATTGCGACAACGACCAGCCCGACCATTACGTGGCCATACTGGGTTTCAAAGACGGCGTGACGGCATCCTTCTCGATGGACGCCTTTGCTCCCAAGGGAGGGCGCCGCACTAGGATAATGGGCACTCTGGGCTATATCGAAGGCGACAGCAAGTCGTTCACGGTCACAGACTTCCTCACCAGGACCCCGAAGCTGTGGAACCACGAAGTCGCCGAGATAGGGGAGTACGCCCATTCCGGCCACGGAGGAGGCGACTACCGCCTGGTGCGCGACTGGCTCGAAGCTGTCGACCGTCACGACCCCGATCATCTTTCCAGCAGCATCGACGTGGCCTTCGAGAGCCACATGATGGGCTTCGCAGCCGAGCGCTCGCGCCGCAGCGGAAAGAAGGAAAAGATAAAGTAGCATGGACGGCAAAAGGCTTCTTTCGATAGACGTCCTCAGGGGCTTTGACATGATGTTCATAATGGGCTTCGCATCCATTGTGAGCGCTACCTGCATGCTGTTCCCGGGCGGTGAGGATTGCTGGCTCGACATGCAGATGTCGCACGTTGCGTGGGACGGGCTCCGGCACCACGACACCATCTTCCCTCTCTTCCTGTTCATCTCGGGAATGACCTTCCCCTTCTCTCTTGCCTCAAGCAGGGCCAAAGGGGCGTCGGAAGGGAGGATCTTCCGTAAAACCGTGGTCCGCGGGCTCATCCTGTTCCTGCTGGGCCTGGTGTACAACGGAATCTTCAAACTGTCTCCCATGTTCCGCATCCCGAGCGTGCTCGCCCGCATAGGCCTGGCGTGGATGTTCGCGGCCTGGATTTACATGGCCTGCGGCTGGAAGTGGCGTGCCGTGATTGCGGCTGCCATACTGATAGGCTATAACCTGCTGCTTCTGATTCCGGCGCCTGATGCCGCCGGGGCGGGGAGCCTGACGATGGAAGGCAACATAGTGGGTTACGTCGACCGCGTGCTGATGCCCGGTCACCTCTACAAGCCGGGACTTTTCGACCCCGAAGGGCTCCTGAGCACCCTGCCTGCCATAGTTACGGCCATGCTCGGCCAGTTTACGGGAGAGTTCGTGAAAGACTCCGCCTGCAGGAGGAAGACCCTGTGGATGTTCGCCGCCGCGGCGGGCCTGCTTGTCGCCGGCCTCGTGTGGAGCCTTTGGCTGCCGGTCAACAAGAGCCTCTGGACCAGCAGCTTCGTATTGGTGGTAGGGGCGTATTCGCTCGGCCTTTTCGCCCTGTTCCACTGGATTATAGACGTAAAGGGATGGAAGAAATGGACGCCGTTTTTCACGGTAATCGGAATGAATTCCATCACCATCTATATGCTGCAGAGGATAGTGTCGTTCAAAGGTATAACGGCGTTTTTCCTCGGCGGCGCAGCCGGCCTGATGCCCAAGCCCTGGGGCTCATGGCTGCTCGCAATAGGCTATTTCGCCGTCTGCTGGCTTCTGCTCTGGTTCCTCTACAGAAAGAAAGTTTTCCTGAAAGTCTGACGTGAAGAAACTTACCCTCATACTTATCCTGACGCTCTCCACCCTTACCCTCCGGGCCCGGGAGGCTAACGAGCTTGTGACCCAGCTGGATTTCAAGGCAGGACTGTCGGACAACTCGGTGAACGACGTGCTGTTGGATTCCCGGCGTTTCCTCTGGGTGGGAACCAACGCCGGACTGGATTTCTACGACGGCGTCAACATAGTCCGCGTGGATTTCGATGGCATGGGCGAGGCCGTGCAACCGGTGGTGTTTTCCCTCTGCGAAGACCCGTCCGGAGTCGTTTGGGCGGGTACGTCACACGGGCTTTACCATACCGACGGTGAGCGCCTTGCGATGTGCCGTTACAACCGCGACGGGCTGGATCTGTCTTCTGTGCGCCAGATGTGCTGCGGCGGGGCAGGCAGCCTGTGGGTTGCATCGGATGGTAACCGTCTCGTAAAGATCAACACCCGTGACGGCGCCGCCGAGCTGATTCCCATAGACGTCATGGCCCTTTGCGGCGGTTCCGACGGGGCTGTCTTCGCGGTTTCGGCCGACGGGACGCTTTTCATCTCCCGCGACGGCAAAGGATTGCCGCAGGAGTATAAGGGAGTAGATTTTTCAGATACAAGGATAGCCCGCATCGCCTCCGCAGGCAAGTACCTTCTGTTCTCGGTGGAAGGCGACAGGATAGATGTGCTCGACACCCGAAGCGGGGAACTGTCGGTGCTCCCCTTCGGCCGCCGCATGAGGGATGCCATGCTGCGCCCGTCCGGTGAGATTTGGATTGCCGCGAGGGGAGGCATTCACGTGGCCGACAGCACCCTCGCCCTGAAGCGTATAATACGGCCCTTCCACGACAATTCCTTCCGCTGCCTTTCCGAAGATAGGAACGGTGGAATGTGGGCGGGAACCCAGTTCGAGGGCATCGCCCATATAACTGCCGACAGGCTGCAGCTGCGCCACTGGTCCGACGAGTTCGCCGGCGGTCGCTTCAAGGCCCGCGACTTCGCGGAAACGCCGGACGGCCGCATCTGGACGGGCAGCGACACCCGCGGCCTGCTCTGCCTCGATCCGGCCAGTGACGAGAACCGCAGCCGTAGGACCTTCCTTCCGGGGCGCAACGTAACCGGCCTCATGGCTGAAGGAAGCAGGCTCTGGGTGGGCACCATCGACGACGAACTTCCGGTGATGTTTATCGATACCGGCACCGGACAGACCACCTTCTACCGCGACGCCGGAACCTCGGCCTACGCTTTCTGCAGGGACTCCACCGGGAGGCTGTGGATAGGCGGCAAGGACGGCTTCGTCGTGGGGCATGACAAGCCAGGAGGCCGTTTCAAGCGGGAAATGTTCATCCCCACCAAGCAGGTCTGCCAGATAGTCTGTGCTCCCGACGGCGTGGTGTGGCTGGCTACCATCGCGGGGCAGGTGTTCAGTTACAAGGCTCCGAATTTCAGCACATACAGGATACCCATTTACAACATCCTCACCGATCTGGCCATAGACGGCCGCGGGCGCCTGTTCGCATCTTCCGAAGGCGGCGGCCTCTGGGAATACGACAAGGCGTCGGACAGCTTCCAGCCTCGCCGCAGCACCGAATCGAGGCTGCTCCGTATTGCGAAGGGTAATGACGGACGGCTGCTTTGGGTCACCGGGGCGCAGGGCATACATCCGCTCAATCCCGACGACGGCCGCCAGCTCCCCGAGATATCCATCGAAGCCCTCGGAATCGACGGTTTCAACTACTCTTCGGGCTTCATCTCCTCCGACGGCACGTTCTACGCCGGCACGTCCGACGGCTTCATCTCCTTCTCGGCAAGGCAGATGACCGTAGACAGCCTGCCCCTGCGTACGCCGGTGGTCTCGTCGCTCCGCACCCTGTCTTCCTCGGAGAAGACCGAAGGCGACCGTTTCCTTAATCCGAAAAGCCTTAACATAGGCCGCGCGGCCCGTTCTTTCGAGGTCAACGTGTCCACTCTGGACTACTCCCTCTTCCCTACGGAAGGCCTTTTCTGGAAGATAGACGGATTCAGCGAATGGGCTCCGGTGAGAGACGGAAGCTTCACCGTTTACGGCATTCCGGTAGGGGAGCATAAGCTGAGAATCAAGGCCCTGGCCCTCTCGGGGCGCGAGAGCCCCGACTGCGTGGTGCATCTTCGCGTGCCGCCTACGCTGCTGCTGAGTACCGGGGCGTTCGTGGTCTATGCAGTGCTTTTCCTGCTGCTGATTATGGGCCTGGCCATGTTCATCCAGCGCAGGGCGGAGACCCGTGCCGAAATGGAGCATGAGCGCAAGCTGGTGGAGTCCAAGATGGCCTTCCTCACCTCCATCGCACACGAAATACGTACCCCGCTTTCGCTGGTGCAGATACCCCTGGAGGCGCTTATCAGCAAGTTCGCTTCCTCTCCCGACGCTTCCGTGCAGGAGAATCTGGACATCATGAGGCGCAATTCCCTGAAACTCAACGTGCTCATAAACGAACTGCTGGACTTCCGCAAACTCACCGATTCCACCTATCAGGTGCATCCGGAATTCCTCGACGTAAGGGGGATACTGCGCGATGCCCACAGGCGTTTCCTCCCCATGTTCCTCCAGGAGGGCAAGACCCTCTCGCTGAGTCTTCCCGAGGCGGGCGTTTACTGCGAGACCGACGTGCGGAGCCTGGGCCGCATCTTCGACAACCTGCTATCCAATGCCCTCAAGTACTCCCGCAGCCGCACTTCCGTCGTTCTGGCAGTGGACGGTCCGGAGGCGGTCGTGAGTGTGGAGAACGATGGCAATGTGCTCCCGGAAGACGTGCGCGAACTCATCTTCAAGCCCTTCTACCGCTATGAGGACAAGGATTACTCCAAGGTTGAGGGAACGGGGCTCGGGCTCTCTACCAGCCGGCAGTTCGCTTCCCTCCTCGGAGGGTCGCTGTCGATGGACGACGACCTGAGCATCAACCGTTTCATCTTCCGCATACCGATGGCGGCCGGTGAAGCGCCCGGAACGGCACTTCCCAAGGTGGAGACCAAGGACAAGTCCGTCATGGTGGTCGAGGACGACAAGGACATGGCCCGCGTGATAGGCGACGTGCTGAGCGACGCCTACGGAATCGTTTATGCGTCCAACGGCCGCCAGGCCCTTGAAAAGATAGAGGCGGGCGCGTCACCCACCCTCATAGTATCGGATGTGATAATGCCGGAAATGGACGGCATAGCCCTTACGAAAGCGCTCAAGGAGAACCTGGCCACCAGCCACATCCCGCTGATCCTGCTTTCCGCCGAGGTGCCCGACGTCTTCATGCAGGAGAGCCTCGAAGGGGGAGCCGACGCCTATCTGGAGAAACCGTTCTCTCCGCAGAAGCTCCGCAGCACCGTGGACAACCTCATAGAAAACCGCAGGCGAATCTACGAGTTCTACATTTCATCCCTGCCTTCGAGCGGAGAGCTCCCGACCGGAAGGGTTTCCGCCATTGAGCAGAAGTTCCTTCGCAGCATACAGGAATACGTTTCGGCCAATCTGCACCGCAACATCACCCTCGATGAGATAGCCGAAGCGGTGTACATGTCGCCCTCCACCCTGTACAAGAAGATGAAGGAATACGCCGACATCTCGCCCATGGAATACGTGATGAAGATGCGCCTGCACAAAGCCGTGGAACTGCTTCGCGACGACTCCGTGTCGGTGCAGGACGTGGCCCAGGCCGTAGGCTTCAACACCCATTCCTTCTTCTCGGAATGCTTCAAGCGCGAATTCGGCATGACTCCGCGCCAGTGGCGAAGCCGCAATGTTACAAAAACCAAAAATGTAAAATAATTGTAATTCTCGGAAGTATCGGTGTAGAGAGCGGAGCGGATTCGGGTTAAATTTGCGAAAACAGTAATCCGGATTCATATATGAAACGTCTCGTTTTGTCCATCCTGCTCGGCTTCCTTGCCCTGACCGGCTTCGCCCAGAAGATCAAGGTCTCAGGCGTCGTGCTGGATGCCTCCACGGGAGAGACGGTTATAGGAGCCGTCGTAATGGTCAAAGGCACGTCCAACGGCACGACCACATCCTTCGAGGGGGAATTCAGCATCAATGCATCCGTAGGGCAGGAAATAGTCGTATCCTCACTGAGTTACGACGATCATACCTTCAAGGTCACAGGCCCCGGCCCGGTAACGGTACACCTCAAGCCCTCTTCCGAATTCCTCGAGGACGTGGTGGTCGTGGGTTACGGCAGCGTGAAGCGCGCCAACCTTACCGGCGCGGTCGACCAGGTGTCGTCGGAAGTCTTTGCAGGGCGTCCTTCTTCGAACGCCACGCAGATGCTTGTGGGTGCCATCCCCAACCTGAACATCTCGCTTTCCGACGGTAAGCCCAGCCGTACCGCCGAGTACAACATCCGCGGAGCGACCTCGGTCGGCGGCGGCGGAAACGCGCTCGTGCTCATCGACGGCGTCGAGGGAGACCCGGCGCTGCTCAATCCCGACGACATCGAGAGCGTTTCGGTGCTTAAGGATGCTGCGTCGGCGTCGATCTACGGTTCGAGGGCGACCTTCGGCGTGGTGCTCATCACCACCAAGGAAGCGGCAAAGGAAGCGGGCAAGTTCAATTTTACCTACAACGGCAACCTCTCCTTCCTCCAGCCAAGCAGCATTCCCGACATAATCGACGACGGATATGTCTATGCGAGCCTTTTTGCCGAAGCATACAAGAACTACTACAACGGAACGGCTCCATCCGGCTTCAATAGCATCATGGACTGGTCCCAGGCCTGGATGGACGAGTTCCTCCGCCGCAAGCAGAAGGGAATTACCGACGAGGTCGACGTCGACGAGAGCGGAAGGTATGTCTATTACGGCAACACTAACTACTACGACGTCATCTACAAGCCTTACACCCTTTCCCATACGCACAATCTTTCCGCGAGCGGTTCGTCCGGGAAGATTGATTACTATGTCTCGGGGCGTCTTTACCAGTATGACGGAATCCTGAATTTCAATCCGGATGTTTACCGCACCACTGCCCTGAGAAGCAAACTCTCGGCAAAACCCTTCGAGTGGCTGAAAAT
Source organism: Bacteroidales bacterium (assembly GCA_024691765.1). GTDB lineage: Bacteria > Bacteroidota > Bacteroidia > Bacteroidales > UBA932 > Cryptobacteroides. Next base: position 20,359 of record JAILNI010000017.1, read on the forward strand.
CTGGGAGAACCTTTCGTTCAATTACGAGAAGAACCATATCCCGGCATCGCACAACCAGAGCAGCAACGGCCTTTTCCTCCGCTCGATCCAGGACTGCGGCTTTGTGTGCTGCCCCGTCTTCAATCCCGACGGAACCCTTACAAAGCCCGCTGCAATGGCAATCGGCGGCCTCGTAACCGGAAAGAACTATACGGACAAGTTCCACAATACCATAACTACCACTACGGGAGCCCGTGCGGAATTCTTCGACAACACGCTTCGCCTCAATGCGGATTTCACGTACAAGGGGAACTGGGACAACAAACAGAAGAAGAATTCCATGGTCTCCTACAGCGAAGGCCCCGGACTTATCGCATGGATAGGTACTCCCGGAGTCAACGACTATATCCAGGAAACCTGGACGCTGAGCAAGTATATGTCGACAAACATCTACGCCGAATATGCGAAGCTGTTTGCGGACAAGCATGACCTGAAACTGCTTGCCGGTTACAACGGGGAACGTTATCATGGAAAGAACACAGCGGCGCTGCGTTACGGGCTCATTTCTGAGGATGTCAAGTCGATTAACCTTTCAATGGGCGACAACTTCTCGATTTCTTCATGGGAGGAACGCTGGGTGAGCGCCGGATTCTTCGGCCGCGTGAATTACGCATTCGACGAACGCTACCTGCTTGAACTTAACGGACGTTACGACGGTTCGTCCAAATTCCCGACCAACCAGCAGTGGGGCCTGTTCCCGTCGGCATCCGCCGCGTGGAGGGTCTCCAAGGAGCACTGGTGGCCGGTTTCTCCTTCCTTCATTTCCAACCTCAAACTCAGGGCATCATGGGGAGAACTCGGCAACGGAAACGTGTCGTCCTACTCATATCTGGAGAAGTTCAGTTTCAGCAACCTTTCCAACGTGATAGACGGGGAGGCGAAACGCCGCTACACTTCGGTTCCCAGCCAGATTCCCGACGGGCTGACATGGGAGACTTCGCGCACCGTGGACGGAGGTCTGGACATAGGCTTCTACAAGGGGAAGATCAATCTTACCGGCGACTATTATGTGCGCAACACCCTGAACATGTACACGGTGGGCCCGAGCCTGCCTGACACCTACGGTGCAAGTTCGCCCAAGGGCAACTACGCCGACCTCGTCACCCGCGGTTTCGAACTTACCCTCAGCTACGACGATTCCTTCCCGCTCGCCGGACGCGACCTGCACTACGGGATGAAAGCCACCCTGGCGGACAACAGGTCCTTCATCACTCGTTACAACAACCCGATGAGGCAGCTGAGCGATTATTACGTCGGACAGGAGATCGGTGAAATATGGGGCTTCGAGTTCGGAGGATTCTTCGAGAGCCAGGAGCAGATAGACAACTTCTACGGTCCCGGAGACCCGTATGTCAACAAGCAGATGCAGTTGCACGACGGTTATGCGACCCGGCCGGGCGATGTGATCCTGATGGACCGCAAGCACGACAAGCTCATCAACAAAGGCTCCGAAACCGTCGACGATCCGGGAGACATGAAGGTAATTGGCAACAAACATCCGCGTTACCTGTACTCCATGACCCTCAATCTGGAATGGAACGGTTTTTACGCCTCGGCCATGTTCCAGGGCGTGGGCAAACAGGACTGGTACCCCAGCGGCGAATCCATAATCTGGGGCCAGTTCCACCGTCCTTACGGAAATGCGCTGGCCTGGACAGTGAACAACTCCTGGACCCCGCAGCACAAGGATGCGTACCTGCCCAAATACACGGGTTACTACCGTATCTTCTTCTCGAGTGCCAACAAGGTCGACCGCTATGTGATGAATGCGGCCTACTGCAGGCTCCAGAATCTGCAGATAGGTTGGAACATCCCCGCCAAATGGATCAAGAGGGTAGGCCTTTCGGGCGCGAGCGTTTATTTCTCGGGTGAGAACCTTTACACCTGGGCGCCGATTTACAGGCTGACGACCGACATCGACATAGCTACCGCGACCAAGGGCTCCGACCAGGACCTCGGCAACGGTACGGACAACTTCGGCGACGGCAACAGCCTGCCTTCCCTCAGGACTTTCTCCCTCGGTTTAACCATCAAAATCTGACGGACATGAATAAATACAGGATATTTCTTTTCGCGGCACTCGGAATCCTTGCCGTGTGTTCCTGCTCCCTGAAGGAGGAGATGGTGAACAGCGGCACCAAGGAACTGGTGTTCGGCTCGGCCCAGGGAATGGAGTCGTACGCATTGTCTTTCTACAAGCAGCTGCCCTCGTTGAGCGAGCTGAGCGCGGCGGAAGGATCTTCCACCGACTACGGCGTATGTCACAGCATAAGTTCGTTCTACACTTCCGGTTACAGTGCCGAAAACGTCGACCCGTGGGGCTGGGGTTACCTTCGTACGGTCAACTATTTCATCGATGGAATCCACAGCGACGTATGCACGGTTCCACAGGCCGACAAGGACCATTACGAAGGGCTTGCACGCTGGTTCAGGGCCCGTTTCTACTATTCCAAGCTCAAGACCTACGGGCGTGTGCCCTGGTTCGACCATTGCCTGAAGAACGACGAGTTCGACGAGATGTACAAGAACAGGGATTCCCGCGACGTTATCATCGCGCATATAATCGAGGACCTGGATTTTGCGGCCGAGCATATCCAAACGACTTCATCCGCGGGCAATACCCGTATTTCCAAGAACGCGGCTTATGCAATGAAGAGCCGCGCATGCCTTTTCGAGGCCTCCTGGAGAAAGTATCATAACGAGGGAACCGCGAAGTGGACGGCCGACACCCTGTACAGGCTCGCAGCAGCCGCCGCGGCCGAGGTGATGAAGGATCCGCTGGTAAAGCTCAACGACAAGGTCTGCCAGGATTCGTACCTTGTGGACAATCCTTCCCTTGGCGCATACAGGAGCGTCTTCTACTCGAAGGACGTGCTGACCGACGAAGTGATACTTGGAGTTCAGGCTTCGCTCGTCGACCTTGTCACTGGAGATGCCAACTGGTATTGGAATTCACCTACGTACGGCAGCCGCTGCTGCCTGTCGAGGGCCTTCATTTTCACGTATCTCTGTACCGACGGCACCCGCTTTACGGATAAAGCCAAGTATCAGGCAATCAATTTCATAAACGAGTTCACCGGCCGTGACGCCCGTCTTGCACAGACTGTGAAGGGCCCGGCCTATGAGATTGCCGGCGGAGGCTGGAGAGACCGTCGTCCGGGCATGGTGGACGGCGTGGCCGTAACCGGTTATCATGTCATAAAGTTCGTTGAGGACGCTACCGCCAAAAACGGTACGAACAAGAACGAGAACAGCCTTCCGATAATACGTTTCGCGGAGGTGCTGCTGAACTATGCCGAAGCCAAGGCCGAGCTGGGCGAACTCACCGATGCGGAATGGGCCGCCACGATAGGCGCGCTTCGCCTCCGTGCCGGTTTCCAGAACAAGGCCGGTGTAACCTCTTCCAAACCGACCTCGGTGGACACCTACCTCAAGAATACCTTCTACCCCGACATCAACGATCCGGTCATCCTTGAAATCCGCAGGGAGCGCGCGATCGAGCTGGTTTACGAAGGCTTCCGCGCCGACGACCTCAACCGCTGGAAAGAAGGAAAGAACTTCGAGCGCGTGCCCTGGATAGGACTCCATGTTCCGGAACTGAACGCGCAGTTCGCCGTAAACAACGACGATACGAAGGACTTTTACGTCACCTACGATGATTACAGCGCCGTCCCGAGTTATGCGCAGAACAAGTATGTTCAGGTTCTGCCGGATTCCTCCACGGAGCAAGGACTCCGCGCGGACGCAAATCCCGACGGGGGTTACGACCTCCGCTACGAACTTGTCGTGAAGCGCAAGTGGTACGACGACGACAGGCAGTATCTGCATCCCATTGCTGCGGTCGTCATCAGCGAATATAAGAATCACGGATACACTATCGACCAGAATCCTGGTTGGTGATAACAGTAAAGAAGAATAGCCATGAAATTATTCAAGAGTTTTGTGTTATTGCTGGGCCTGCTTCTGATTATGCCTTCGTGCTACCAGAAGCAGCAGCTGGATTACAGCAACTGGTGGACCAGGGAAGAGGACGAAGACCTTCCTTCGGAAGATCTGAAGGGACTTATGATAATGTCCTCGAACGTGCGTTACTATTCGGCGCGAAACAAGGCGCAGGATCCCGACGTGGGCGAACGCGACTGGGAAGTCCGCAAGACCGGTTACTTCCAGATGGTCAACACCATGCAACCCACGGTGCTTGGCCTTCAGGAAGCCGAAATGAACCAGGTTCAGGATATAATCTCCAGTTGTGAAGGATATTCGTTCAAGGGGGTTGGACGTCAAGACGGCGATCAGAAAGGCGAGTCCACGTCCATACTCTACAAGACCAACCTGATACAGGTCGAGGAGTGGGGGACGGTATGGCATTCGGCCACTCCCGAGGTGGCTGGGAGTATTTTCCCCGAGATGACGGATGGCCAGTGCAGGACCAGCACCTGGGCGATACTCACCGTCAAGGAGACCGGGCGCAAGTTCTTTTATCTGAACACGCACACCAGTCTCGAAGCAGACGCCCAGAAGAAAGAAATCGACGTAATACTCAACACCGTTGCGAGCAAGTGCCCGGCCGGCCTTCCCGTAGTGCTTTCAGCCGACTGGAACCTCGAGGAGAACGATCCCATCATGGCTCCGGTGCTGGCAGCCTATTCCAGCGCCCGCCAGACAGCTCCGATAACGGACAATTACGTGACCTTCCACTGGTGGGGCAACAAGAACACTATCAGCCAGAACAAGCATCTCGACCACATCTTTTACAGCGGCTTCGAAAGCTGCCTGCGCTTCCGCACGCTCAACATGAAGTGGAAGAATATGTGGATTTCCGACCATCATCCGGTTTACGCCATCATGCAGTTCAAGACTGGCTCGACGGAGAAACCCAAGCCCGTGGCGGACTTCGACCTTCCGCAGAACCCGGTTATGGACGAAGTGATAAAGTTCACCGACAAGTCTACGGCGGAAGAGGGCATAGAGCTCTGGGAATGGAACATCGGCGGCATTCTCTCTTCGCAGCAGAATCCGGAAGTGGTGTTCAACACCTACGGCGACAACATCCCCGTGAAACTGACCGTCACCGACCACTATGGCCAGAAAGCGACTGCAACCAAGACCTTCTCCGTCGCCCGTTCCGAAGGCCATGACCTGACCGTCGAGTGGAAAGTGCTGTATGACAATACCTCCGACGGAAAGGGTACGGCCGTAGCGGACTGGACGGCTCCGGCTGTCACCCCGGACGGCAATAAGATCTATGTAGCCTCGTCCGGCTATACGCTGGTGGGCTTCACGCCCGACGGAAACATGTTCGGCAGCTATGACATCGGCCGGCGTGAGCCGTGCATCACAGACCGTGACATCCAGACGCCGACTCCTTCAATTGACGCCCAGGGCAATGTCTATATCCCCGTGCAGTATTCCTACGGCGATGGCGGCCATGGCGGCCTGTATTCGGTCCGGGGCGATCTCTCCGGCGAAAACTGGTACCATGATACCGGCTATCATTCCCAATACCGCTGCACCATCCCTACCATCATCGGAGACTATGTCGCCGTGGTGATGACCAACTGCAGCAGCGAGGACGTTACCCGCAATGCAGCCATCTTCCGCCGTTCCAACGGCGACCTGGTCCAGGTGCTCGAATGCGACAAGGGCTCCTGGGGCGGCATGGCCGTCGGCTATAAGGGTGAACTGGTGTACAGTACCGCCCGCGGCGGAACCCGCCAGGGCCGTGAGCCCGGAACCGAATCCGGCGGCGGTTATCACGTGGCCGTGGTTGACGGCGGCATCGGCAACTGGAAGACCGCCGACAACAGCGATTCCGGCCGTAAGACCAACCTGCTCGGCATGCGCCATTCCGACGGAAACGGCTACCTTACCAAGGCCGGCCAGCCCGCAATCGGCACCGACCACTGCGTCTATGTCAGCGCGACCAGCGACAACGAGAATATGATCTGCGCCAAGTACAGCCTCGACAGCTATGTATTCGGTTCGACGCCGAATCCCATCTGGAAGGTGGAACTGGAGAGCCATTCCAGCGCGGGCGTCCTCGGCCTCGGCTGCGTGCTGGACCCCGACGGCAATGCCTACTTCCGCTCTGCAGATAAGGTTTTCCGCCTGAACTCCAGGGACGGCGAGCTCGCCTGGTCCATAACGACTGAAGGCGATTACAATACCGGTGTTCCGGCCATCGATTCCATGGGCTACCTGTATGTCGTCGATTACGGCGGGAACAAGCTCCTGAAGCTCTCCTCGGCTGACGGTAAGCTCATCTCCTCGGTAGATCTGGACAATCCCAGGACCAGTCCGACCATCGGCCCCGACGGTACCATTTATGTGACGGGCTCCAACAGCAGCGGCGCGGTGCTCTATAAGATCACCTGCCCGAAGACGACGGCCCCCGGTTCCAACTGGTCGCAGCTCGGCGGCAACCCTCAGAAGACATGTTCGGCAATGCAACAGTAGAATGATTATGAAGAAACACTATACAGAACCGGAAACCTTGATCGTGGCGACGGGGGCAGGATACGCCAGCCCCCTCTGCGCCAGCACGGATTCGCTTTCGCCCCTTCAGGAAAAGAACGACCTCGAGGGCATGGGTTGGAATTATAAATCGTAGCCGGCATGAAGAAGATTTTATCCCTTGTCGTGCTGCTCCTGCCGCTCGCGCTTTCGTGCAGGCAGGAAGAGCCCATGGCTCCGCTCAAGCCCAAGACCGTTACTTTTGAAGCTGAGATAGCGCCTCCGGTTACGGCTGCGTCGGACGATGCCGCCACCAGGACCGTACTCGGCGACAAGGCCGGTTCGTACTATCCGAACTACTGGGCCGAAGGAGACGCGATCTCCGTGAACGGCATCGCTTCCGCGGCTCTCGCGGCCGAGTCTCCATTCGTGGGAACGGCCAAGGCCACGTTCTCGGTTGCGGGCAGCCCGTCGGCACCCTACTACTTCGCATACCCGGCTGCGGCCGTATCCAACTACAGCGCCGGCAGCGCCAGGATAACGCTTCCCAACACCCAGTACATGGCTTCGACCACCTACGACGCATCGGCGTTCGTGATGGTGGGCCACGGCAACTCCAACCTGCTGAGTTTCTCGGCGGTGATGAGCGCCATCAAGCTCACGGTGCCGGGAAGTTACGATGCGAAGATATCTTCCGTGATGTTCGAGACCCTCGGCTCCGAGAAGGTAAGCGGCCCGTTCAACACCGACTTCAGCGGCATCACTCCGGCTGCCGGCGCATCTCCGATGGTGGTGGTCTACGCCCCCGGGGAAGGACTGTCCTTCGGCAATTCGGCCTTCATACTGATTCCGGCGCAGACTTACGCGAGCGGAATGCGCTTCACCATACGCGCCACCGACGGAACCCAGATGGTCTTTTTCACCAACAGTTCCTTCACGGCCCAGGCTGGAAAGGTCTACACTCTCCCGACCAACGCCTATACTCCCGATCCCGACGAGATTCCGGAGGGGCTTATGGTGATGTCGTCCAACGTGCGCTTCGCTTCGGCCCGCGACAAGGACAGCAACCCGGATACCGGCGACCGCGACTGGACCAACCGCAAGAGCGCCTACTACGCCATGGTCAATCACTACCGCCCGGCGGTAATCGGCCTCCAGGAGGCACAGAAGGAGCAGGTTAACGACATCCTGAACAACTGCAGCGGCTACGACCACTATGGCCTGGGCCGCAAGAAAGGCAAGGACATACTTGCGGACGATAGTTACTGGGGCCTGGTCCCGGGAACGCAGGCGGGCGAGGAATCCACCACAATCCTGTACCGGACCGACCTCATCACCCTGAACAGTTCGGGAACTTTCTGGCATTCCAATTCGCCCAGTTCCGCCGGCACTTATTACTCGGCGATGACAGACCATGTTCCCCAGACATCCACCTGGGCTATCATGACGTACAAGCCCACGAATACGCAGTTCTTCATGCTGAATACCCATCTGAGCCTGTACGACTCCCGTCCCGATGAGATCGCCCTCATCATGAGCACGGTAAACAGCAAGAATACCGGTAATCTTCCCGTGGTCATGACCGGTGACTGGAACCTGGAGGAAGGCGACTCGTGGCTGGATCCCATCGAGGCCGCTTATTCCAATGCACGTCATACGGCTCAGATAACCGATTCTTACGGCACCTACCACTGGTGGGGAACGCAAAGCAAGCTGATTGACCATATATACTACGACGGCATAGGCGACTGCTACATGTTCCGCACCGACAAACGCAAGTGGAACGACAAATACATATCCGACCACTATCCGGTGTTCGCGGTGTTCGATCCGGATCTCGGCAGCAGCTCGTCTGTACCTGCGGCCGATTTCGACATCCCGTCCGGTATACAGATAGACAGCCCCGTCACCTTCACCGACCGTTCGAGCTCTCCCGCTGGCATAGCCTGCTGGGAATGGGATCTCGGCGGCATGCGTTCCAACGAGCAGAACCCGACGGTTACCTTCCGGACCGTAAGTGACAACGTTGAGGTAAGGCTTACCGTGGTGGACAAGGACGGCCAGACTGCGACGACCACCAGGCTGGTCACCGTCGAGGCTTCAGACGACCATATTCTTAACGAGGCCTGGAGCCGTGTGTACGACAGTACCACAGATGCCACGGCCTACTGGACATCGCCGGCGGTAAGTCCCGACGGCAGCCGTATTTACGTGTCGTCATCCGGCTATCACCTGGTGGCCTTCAATGCTTCCGGTACCCAGCAGGGCAGCTTTGACATAGGCCAGTACGGCGCAGCCATAAGCGGCAGCCGCAACTGCCAGACCTGCACCCCGTCAGTCGACGCTGAGGGCAATATCTATATTCCCGTGCAGTATTCTACCAATGCTGGTGGAAACGGCGGCCTGTTCTGCGTGCGCCCGAACATGACCGAAAAGTGGTATGTGGCCACAGGTGAGAATTCCTCTTACCGCACCCACATCCCGGCCCTCTTCGGCAGTTACGTGAGCGTAATTACGCGCAATGTCGACGGTTCCCTGTTCGACTCCAACATGATAATCCTGAACCGCAGCGACGGCAGCCTCTTCCAGACGCTTGCCTGCGACAAGGGCTCCTATGGCGGAATGGCGGTAAGCGCCGACGGGAAACTGGTATTCGGCTCCGCCCGAGGCGGCGCCTCCAGCGGTACCGCAGCAGGCTCCGAGACCAGCGGCGGCTTCAAGGTGGGTGTCGTCGACGGCTCGACCGGCTATTGGAAAACCACTGCCAACAGTGATGCCGGCCGTGCTCTCAACATGCTGGGTATGACCCACACCGACGACTACGGCTACATCACCAAAGGCTTCCAGCCCGCGATTTCCACAGTAGACGGAAGCGTGTATGTATGCGCCACCACGGACAACGCGAAGATGATAGTCGCCCGCTACCGGCTCGACAACTATAGTTACGGCTCCGCCCCGACGCTCCTCTGGAAGGTGGAAGTGGAAGCCGCAGCCAACAACTTCGGCCTTGGCTGCGTTCTCGACGACGCCGGCAACGCCTATGTGCGCGCCGCAGACAAGATATTCAAGCTCAATGCGGCCGACGGTTCGCTGGCATGGTCGCGCGATACGGGCACCGGCAACTGCGGAGTTCCCGCCATCGACAACCTGGGCTATGTGTACGTGACCGACAGCGGCAAGCGGCGCCTGCTCAAGCTATCGCCTCAGGACGGCTCGCTCGTTTCACAGTTCCTGTTTGAAACCAGCCAGCCCAGGACCAGCCCGACTATCGATGCCAACGGCAATATCTATGTCTGCTGTACGTCCATTAACGATGAAGGCGCGGTCCTCTATAAGATTACCTGTACCAGGGCAACCGGCCACGGTTCCAACTGGAGCCAGCTTGGAGGCAATCCGCAGAAGACCTGCCTTGTTCCCGGCGCTACCGAGCCCTACGGCGTAACCGGCGCTTCACACGAAGGATACACACCCAACTCACTTTATTGATGAAAAGACTCCTGCTGCTCTGTTCGGGCCTGCTTGCCCTGCTCGCTTCCTGCAAGAACGGGAAAAGCGACGTCCTGCCTCCTTTCCCGGAGGTGGGTGAGCCGTACGCGATAACGCAGGGCCCCGGCGACCATCTGCTGGCCAACTACTTCGGCATCAACGCATGGAGCCCGGACGGGCGCTATGTGGCGGTGCTGGGAGTTGGTTTTACCGGCCGTCTGCCGGAGACTGACGATGCGGCAGAGATTGCTCTGGTCGATCTGGCCGACAGCTGCCGTTACATTCCCATAGGCAAGACCCTCTGCTGGAACTTCCAGGAGGCGGCCATGTTCCACTGGCTTCCCTGGGAAGACGGCCTCTGCGCATTCAACGACTGCCGCGGCGGCAAGTTCGTGACTGTGCTCCTCAACTGGAAAACCGGGAAGGAGCGCATAGTGCACAAGCCGATCAGCGCCGTGGATCCTTCGGGAGAATGGGCGGTGAGCATCAATTATGCACGCCTGCGCCTCTGCCGTCCGGACTACGGATATGCCGGCGAAGGGCAGGAGTCGTTCGTGGATGAAGTCTGGCCCGACGAGGACGGCCTCTGGCTGATGAACCTGAGGACAGGCGAAGAGCGGCTCCTTCTTTCCGTCGCGGACGCGAAGGAACAGATGCCGGCGATCACCTCGAACGACGGCCTGGCCTATTTCTGCCATACCATCATCAGCCCCGACGCGGGAAGGGTTTTCTTCCTCGCCCGCACGGTGCAGGATTTCAAGGCCCAGCTCAAGACACGCGGCTACATCTACCGCTGGGATACCGTGGCGTTTACCATAAAATCCAACGGCACCGAACTGCGCCGCTGCTTCCCCGATGGCTGGCAGGGCTCGCACTTCAACTGGAAAGACAATGAAACCCTGCTGGTTACAGCCCGTTGGAACGGCGGCGACGTGTGGGCCCATACCATGTTCAAGGTAGGGGAGGAGGAGAAGGTACGCCATCTCGCCCCCGGCATCATGGACTGGGACGGGCACTGCGTGTTCTCTCCGGACGGGCGGTTCATCAGCAGCGAGGGCTACTGGAACAAGGGAGGCTACCGTTCGTGGGTGCTGATGCGCGAGAAGGACGAGGCCATCATTTCGCTCGGTTCCTTCTTCGTGCCCGAAGCCTACAAGGAGCAGTATTCCCGCTGCGACCTTCACGCACGCTGGAAGCCCGACGGCAGCCAGCTCGCCTTCAATTCTGTCCACGAGGGTAGCAGGCAGGTTTATTTAAGGGATGTAATCTGGAAAGACCATGAATAGCAAAAGGATAGTATTGGCGGCCCTGTGCCTTTGCGGCGCAATGGGTGTCGTTTCCGCGCAGAAAGCGCAGCCGAACATCACCTCGGTGGATGTGACCGTTTGCGTTGAACCCTCGGTCGTCAAGGGGCCGGTGAAGCCCATGAACGCCGTAAACAACGGTCCGGCCTGGGACAACGACATGCAGAAGGAGGATTTCCGCATCCTGGAGATTCCCTTCAGCCGCACCCACGATGCGAGCGAAGGATTCTATGGGGAAAGGGTGGTGGATATCAGCGATATCTTCCCCGATTTCAGCAAGAACCCCGACAAGGAGTCGTCCTACGATTTCCGCGAGACCGACCTGTACATCAAGACCCTGATAGATTCGGGCAGCGAGCCCTTCTACCGCCTCGGCCAGACCATAGAGAATCAGGTTGCGGCGAAGTACAACATCTTCCCGCCAAAGGATTACAAGAAGTGGGCGAAGATCTGCGAGCACATCATAATGCACTACAACGAGGGATGGGCCAACGGATTCCACTATAACATACGCTATTGGGAAATCTGGAACGAAGCCGACCTCGACCAGGGCTCCGGCCGCTGGGAGACGGAACCCCGCACCTGGGGAGCCCCCATCGAGGAGTTCCACAAGATGTATGCGGTTGCGGCCAAGTACCTGAAGGAGCGCTTCCCCAATCTTAAGATAGGCGGGCCTTCCTACTGCCGCATCCAGGGCGTTAAGACCTATTTCCCGCAGTTCTTCGAATACATGCGCGCCAACAACGTGCCGATAGATTTCGTCTCCTGGCACAAATACGGCGCGGAGCCTTCCGTGTACCTGATGGAGGCTGACCTCATCCGCGGCTGGATGAAGCAGTACGGTTACGAAGACGCAGAACTCATCCTCAACGAGTGGAACTACCGCCGCTTCAAGGAGGGTTCCGGCTCGTCCAATGAAATCTATAACCGCGAAAACCGCCGTTCCATGAAGGGAGCTGCCTTCGCCGGCGCCACCATGTGCGCCCTCCAGGACGCTCCGGTGGACATGATGATGTACTACGACTTCCGCGCGGCCAGCAATTATTGCGGCTTCTACGACTTCCAGATCTACCATCGCATGCCCCTCTACTATGTCTTCTACGCATGGAGCAAACTTGGCGAAAAAGAGTGCGCCTGCAAGGTGGAAGGCGGCAGCGGCGACATTTATGCTGTCGCATCGGTGGAAGACGGAAAGACGGTTCTCCTGCTGGTCCGCTACAACGGCGACAACAACGTCTGCAACCTTGCGAACGTCACCGTCTCCCTTGCCGGAAGCAAGCTCGGCAAGAGGCTCTGCCATCTGACCGACGACGAGCACCTCTATACGGAAGTTCCCCTCTTCCCGAACGAAGACGGAACCCTCCGCATCAGGATGGAGAACAATTCGGTAGCGCTTCTGGAACTGTAGATGAAAAGACTCCTCTTCCTGGCCCTCGGCCTTCTTGCGGCCTGCCTTTCCCTTGCTGCCTTCACCATCACCGAAGGACGCGAGTGCATCTCCCTTGCTGGGCAGTGGAACTACATAGTCGACCCCATGGATACGGGGATCTACAAGTACCACATGACCCTGCAGAAGCCCAGCAAGCGCTTTTTCGCCGACAGGCATTTCTATCAGGACAAGACCAAACTCGTAGAATACGACTTCGACATGGCGCCGACCATGGCGGTTCCGGGAGACTGGAACACCCAGTCGGAAAAGCTCTATTACTACGAGGGAAGCGTGTGGTACCGCCGTCTGGTGGATTTCCATCCCGTTCCCGGCAGGCGCTGGTTCCTCTATTTCGGAGCCGTCAATTACAAGTGCATGGTCGGGATCAACAACGAAATCCTGGGGGAGCACAAGGGAGGCTTCACTCCGTTCTGGTTCGAGGTGACGGATGTGCTGAAGGAAGGGGAGAACAGCCTTGTGGTGTATGTGAACAATACCCGCGGCGTTTCCGAAGTGCCCACCGTGAATTACGACTGGTGGAACTATGGGGGGATTACCCGCGATGTTCTTCTGGTTAGCGTGCCGGATGTTTTCATAAGCGACTGGCGCATGAACTTCGATGGCAGCCATATCGATGTTTCCGTCCGTCTCGACGGCGGAAGCGGACCGGTTGCGCTTGAGATTCCGGAACTCGGCCTTCGCAAAAAGGCCTGCTCCGGCAAGGACGGGGTGGCGAATTTCCGCTTCAAGGCCTCTCCCGAGCGCTGGTCGCCTGAGAATCCAAGGCTTTACGACATTGCCATTTCCTGCGGGGGTGATTGCATCAGGGACCGCGTGGGCTTCCGCACCATACGCACCGAAGGGGAGAAGATACTCCTCAACGACAAGCCTGTGTTCCTCCGCGGAGTCGCACTTCACGACGAAACCATAGGCGTGAATCCGGGCCGCTGCCGCAGTGAGGACGATGTCCGTGCGCTTCTGGAAACGGCCAGGGACCTTGGCTGCAATTTCCTGCGTCTGGCGCATTATCCTCACAGCGAACAGATGGTTCGCATGGCGGAGAGGATGGGATTCCTGCTCTGGGAGGAGATTCCCTGCTACTGGAATATCGACTGGTCTTCGGAAGAGACTTACGCCAATGCCGAGAGCCAGCTGATGGCCATGATAGACCGCGACTACAACCGTGCGGCCGTGGTGATCTGGTCCGTCGCGAACGAAACTCCCCGGACTCCGCAGAGGCTGGACTTCCTCGGCAGGCTGATAGCGAAGGCACGGGCCGAAGACCCCTTGAGGCTGGTGAGTGCTGCTCTCGAGAAGAAACTCACGGATCCGCGGCATGCTGTGGTGAAGGACGAACTGATAGAATTGACCGATCTGCTGAGCTTCAACCAGTACGAGGGCTGGTACGACGGAAAACCGTCCGACTGCGACTCCCTGCAGTGGTCAATCCCGTCCGGCAAACCCATAGTTATCAGCGAATTCGGCGGAGGAGCCCTTTACGGCAACCACGGCAACGAAGACGAGCTCTTCACGGAAGAGTACCTGGCCCTACTGTATCGCAAGAATCTGGAAATGCTCGTGCGCCTTCCCGGCCTCTGCGGCCTCAGCCCCTGGTGCCTCAAGGATTTCCGTTCTCCCAAGCGCCCCCTTACCGGCATCCAGGACGATTTCAACCGCAAGGGCCTCGTCGACGAGCAGGGCCGCCGCAAACAGGCCTTCTACGTGGTGAAGGAGTACTACCGCTCCCTTACTCCGTCACCTGTCCGGCCATAGCCCGACAGGTCGCAGGGATTCCGCTCGCTTCGCTCGCGCTATCCCCGCATCTCCACCAGCAATCAAATCGCAAGTGCGAAAGGAGCGAAGCGACGAACGGGAGCCGCCCGGCAAAGCCGGTGCATGCCCCCTCGGGGGCTCCGCGAAGCGGTGGGGGGTAAGAGAGATTTATCTCAACGAAAAAGGTTCAGCCGAAAAGCTGAACCTTTTGAGTGGAGATAAGGGGATTCGAACCCCTGACCTATAGATTGCGAACCTATCGCTCTACCAACTGAGCTATACCCCCATTGGGATTGCAAAGATATAAAAAAATTCTTATGGAGTAACCCAATGTATACGGATTCCGCTGCGTTCCATTCCGCGGAACCAGGTCATCTGCCTCTTGGCGAACTGGTGTATGGCCGTGGAGAGCCTGGTAAAGAGTTCTTCTTCAGTGAGGTCGCCCTGCAGATACAGGGCTGTGAACTTGTACTCGAGACCGTATCCCAGCAACACTTCAGCCGGAACCGGGCCGTTCTTGCAGGCGGGATTGCTGCCGTCCAACAGGCTTCGGATTTCGTCCACCATGCCTTCCTGCAGGCGGGCGCGGAGCCTCGCGTCGATCTTTGCGTTCCTCTCTTCCCTTGAAACGAGTGTGCCTATGAAGAAGATGCTGCCGTCCTGGCCGCCCGGCGCCGCGACTGACAGAGGTTTGCTTTCCGTAAAGTCGTACCCTCCGGTTACCGCACTGATATACAGCCCTGTTCCGCCGCAAAGTATGGGGAAGGCTCCGCGGGAACGGATGTCCTCAGCGGCAGCCTTGAAGTCCGTGCAGAAACTGTGTACGTTGTACTGCGTGCCGGGGTCCGCTATGTCAATAAGATGGTAGGGAATGCCGCCGTATTCGGCCAGGTCCTTGCCCGTGCCTATGTCCATTCCGCGGTACACCTGACGGGAATCGGCCGAAATGATTTCGCAGCGCAGGCCCTTTGCTTCGAGTTCACCTGCCAGCCACACCGCATATCTGGTTTTCCCCGAGGCGGTCGGTCCAAGCACGCAGACTAGCCTGAGGCGTCCGGAAAGGCAGTCGGCCGCCAGGGCCTCGAGATCAATCTGTTCAGGCTTCGGCAGTTCTGCGGGCAAAGTCTTGCGAAATTTGGGCACGTGCTGGGTATTAAGCGTTGGTAAAGGCAAAGATAGACAATTTTTACCTATATTTGCAGCCCCTATGGCAAAGGAGAAACAGGGCATACAGATACGCAACAAGCGTGCATCGTTCGACTACGAGTTCCTCGAGGAGTACGACGCCGGTATCGTGCTGGTGGGCACCGAGATAAAGTCTATTCGTCTCGGCAAGGCTTCGCTGCAGGATGCCTACTGCTACTTCTCCGGTGGAGAACTCTACGTTAAGGGGATGAACGTCGCCACCTATTTCTGGGGCAGCTGGAACGGGCACGAGCCCATGCGCGACCGCAAGCTTCTGCTTACCCGCCGTGAACTACGTCATCTGGCAGCCGCCGTGAAGCAGAAGGGACTGACCATAGTCGCGGTACGGCTCTATGTGGCTGCTAACGGTTTTGCAAAGCTCCATATCGCCCTTGCAAAGGGTAAAAAAGAGTACGATAAAAGGCAGACTATAAAAGAAAAAGACATTCGCCGCGAAATGGAACGCGAATAGTCTTGCAATTTCAAAAATTGTTGTATATTTGCAATCCCAATGGGGGTATAGCTCAGTTGGTAGAGCGCCTGCATGGCATGCAGGAGGTCAGGAGTTCGAATCTCCTTATCTCCACCCGATGCAATCAAATTGCAGGTGCCGCACGAGAGTGCGGCATTTTTATTTAGGGCGGGGCCGCTGAAAGCTTGCTTTCAAAAGGCTCTGCCCTAAATAAAAAGAGGCTGTTCTGCCTCACCTGCAATTTGATTGCTGGTGGAGATGCGGGGATAGCGCGAGCGAAGCGAGCGGAATCCCTGCCGCAAAGACCGCGACCGGCGGTTCGCCTGACGGCTCAATTAGGCCCCGCGGCGAGCGCAAAGAGATGTGGCAGCCGCAGGCTGGCAAATCCCCTTATTTTTGCTTATATTTGCCCCCGTACAATGGATTTCATAGAAAGCATTTTCGGCATAGAGAACCGCTGGGCGGTGCTGGGCATACTCGTAGCCATGCATATTGTCTTATGCTTGGTGGTTTGCAAAACCACCAAAAAGCCGATATGGGGATGGCTGACCCTGTTTGCCGGCTGGCTCTTCATCGTAATCTACATCTGGAAGTACCCGTGGCTCTTCAGGATAGTCGGAGCCGTCATCGCTCTCGGCCCGGCAGAACTGGCGACAAGCCTTTCGCTTGCGCATAAAGACGCCCAGCCGGCTTCGGGTTCCGGCCAGCGTGCGCCTGCCGGCCACAGTGCGGATTCCGGCCAGCGTGCGCCTGCCACTCCGGTTCGCGACCCCTACCGCAACGTCGGCACCACCGCGAATCTTTCGCCACGCAGGGGAGATTACCTGAATTCCCTCAGGGGAACTACCGTATTCAATCCCTTAATGACGGAGATGTGGACATACGTGTCTTTCCTCTGCATGGAAATCCTTGGAGTGGAGCCGCTGACGCTCAGCAGGTCGTCAGACTTTAACGACGATCTCGGCGCGGACAGCTTGGACATGGCAGCATTCATAAAGCATATATCGGATGAGGTGTGGTTCCCGAAGCCAATGCTGAAGGAAGTGGAGAGGTGGGCGAAACAGATGCTTGATGCTGCGGAAGAGAACGAGCAGAACGGAAGTTGCAGATTCCCGATCAGGACCCTCGCGAACCTGATGGATACCCTCCTGCGCTTCATCCCCGCCCATATCACTTATCCGAAAGAGTAATCCCAGCCGCTGCGGACAAATCTCCGAAAGCTTTGCAGCCCGAACGACCCTCCATGGCCCTGCAGGGCATGTTGTGTTGCAAACACCCCACGAAAAACACCGAGTCTTTGCAAGGTAATCGCCATCCTGCTGCGCTCCAGGGCATAGTACCTTGCAAAGTGTTCGGAAAATGTCTGCCCATCTTCCGCGTTTTGCCGGAGGAGCGCCTTTCGCAAAAATGATTATCTTTGTAAAACCTATTGACCGACAGGAAGTGCTGGACATTATTTTCAAGCGCAAGAGCGTCCGCAGCTACACGGACGAGCCCGTTTCTCCCGAGCAGGTGGAGACTCTCCTGAAGGCGGCGATGGCCGCTCCTTCGGGGATGAACAACCAGCCCTGGCGCTTCGTGGTGGTGACCCGCCCGGAACTGAAGGAAAAACTGGCGGTCGGTTTCAACAAGATGATAGCGAAGGCTCCCGTGGCCATCGTAATCTGCGGAAAGACCACGAACAAACTGGGCCTGCCCAACAAAAACTGGACGGCTGACTGCGCTGCCGCTACGGAGAACCTCCTGCTCGCGGCCGAAGACATGGGCCTTGGCGCCGTCTGGACGGCATGCTATCCTTACGAAGACAGGATGGAACCCGCAATTGCGGCACTCGGCCTGCCGGACGGGATAACGCCGTACAGCATTGTGCCTGTTGGGCATCCGGCCGGAAACGAAGCCCCCAAGGACAAGTGGAATCCCGCCAACGTACACTACGAAAAGTGGTAAAAAATATGGAAGAAGTACAGAAGAAAAGAATGCTGTCGGGCATCCAGCCGAGCGGAGACCTGCATCTGGGCAACTATCTGGGTGCCATAAAGAACTGGGCCGACAGGGTGAACGACTATGAATGCTACTATTTCATGGCCGACCTCCACACCATCACGGTGCGCCAGGAACCTGCCGAATTGCGTAAACGTTCGCTGAACCAGCTGGCGCAGTACATCGCCTGCGGCCTGGATCCCGAGAAGAACGTGCTCTTCCTTCAGTCCCAGGTGCCCGCGCATACGCAGCTCGCCTGGGTGCTGAACTGTTACACCATGTTCGGGGAACTTTCCCGCATGACTCAGTTCAAGGACAAATCGGCCAAATACAGCAACAACATCAACGCAGGCCTGTTCACCTACCCGGTGCTCATGGCTGCGGACATACTCCTCTATCAGCCGGATTACGTGCCGGTAGGCGAGGACCAGAAACAGCACGTGGAGCTCTGCCGTGACATAGCCCAGCGTTTCAACAGCATCTACGGCCCAGTCTTCACGGTGCCCGAACCCCTCATCGCCAAAACGGGTGCCCGCATCTACGGCCTCACCACCCCCGACGGCAAGATGAGCAAATCGGTGCCCGACGGCTGCGTGTTCCTGATGGACAGCCCCGACGACATCCGCCGCAAGTTCAAACGCGCCGTCACCGACAGCGATACCGAGAACTGCGTCCGTTACGACAAAACCGCGAAACCCGGTGTGGCGAACCTAATGAACATCTATTCAACGATTACCGGCAAGAGCATGGCGGAAATCGAGGCGGAGTTCGCCGGAAAGGGTTACGGAGTGTTCAAACCGGCCGTTGGCGAAGCCGTAGTGGAGGCCCTGCGCCCCATTCGCGAGGAAGCCGAACGCCTGATTAAGGACAAAGCATACCTCGACCAGGTCTACCGCGACGGCGCCGAAAAGGCCTCGTATTTCGCGAACAAGACCCTCCGCAAAGTATATAAGAAGGTTGGATTCTACCAGGGCCTGTAGCCGCGCGGCTTACAGCCCCTTCTGTTTTTTCCAGAGTTCCTCGGTGGCAAGCGCAAACTTCGTCACCGAGAATTCTTTTCCCTTGGGGTAGATATACCAGGTATCCTCGAGGGTGTTGAGGTCCACGCAGTCGCCGTAGCGGCCCAGGTAGTCGTATTCGATGTGGCAGGAGTAGAGTGCCGGCACGGGCCAGTCCTGGGCGAACGGGTCGCCGTCCATGTCGACGCCGTGCACCGAGAAGCCGTTCATGTCGTGCCGTAGCAGTCCGTGGCCAAGATGCATGAACTTTTTGGCGTTCGGAAGGCTCCATACGTCCACGAAGAGGTCGCCTGACGAATAGGTTCCGGCGTCTACATCTGCGCGTACCTGCGCCCTCTCCCATTCGTACCAGTCGGGGATGTGCGGGAACTCGGTAGGTCCTTCGAGGGCGTGCAGTTCCCCAAGTTCGTCCATCTTCCACACCTTGCCGCAATGGGAGCAGCTGAGTTCGGCTCCGCGGGAGCGCATCCCGTATTCCTTTCCGCAGGCGGGGCACTGGTAGAGCACCTTCTCGAGCCCTTCCGCCCGCTTTTTATAGTCTATTTTGATACCCTTTTCCTTCTGCCAGGCGAAGTCGTCGTAGCGGAAGGCTTCCTCGATACGGGCGTTGATCTGCTCCACCGGGGTGGTTTTGAGCTGGTCCGCCGTGAAGAGCAGGGTCATCTCGGCTTCGGTGGGGGCGATTCCGCGGTTGCGGGTGTTCCAGAATGGGGAGTTGACGTGATGCCCGTGGCAGATGAGACTCACCACCGGCACTCCGAGCAGGCGGCACATCTTGCCGAGCGATTCGGGCAGTATGGCGGTGGTGCCGCAGAGAGAGTAGCGGGCTTCGGGGTAGATGACGGCGATGTCGCCGTTGTCGATGGTGCGGCGCAGCTGGCGTATGAGCCGGACGTCGTTGGTGAACTTGCGCTTACAGATGCAGCCCACGTTGCGCAGCAGCCACTCGCGCCCTATGAACCCGTCTATGGCTACCACGTAGTTGGCGCGATAGGGGAAGATGGCCTTGGTGGCAACCTTGAAGTCCATGAAGGAGTTGTGGTTGCAGAGCAGCACGTAAGGCGGTTTGATGCCTTCCATGCCTATCTTGCGGAGCTTGTTGCGGTGCGTCCATACGGTTGGCATGCTGAGCAGCAGCGTGATGGGCTGCAGGTAGCGCTTCGTGCGAACGGGCGCACGGGCCATGTCGAATCGTTCCAGAACTATATCCATGAGCTGATCTCTTCTTCGTTTACGAGGTTGAAGTCTCCGACTATGGAATTCTTGAGCATGGCGGCCGCGGTGCTGAAATCCAGGCAGCGCTGAGGGTCGTCGGGCCATTTCCCGGAGGCGTGTATGTATGCCGCCACGAAGGCGTCTCCCACACCCACTGAATCGACTATGTCTTCGATGTCGAAGATGCGTGTGGTGCAGATGGTTCCCCTGTGCCAGAGAAGGGCGCTAAGGGTATGGTGGTTGGTGGATATCTGGTTGCGCAGCCCGAGCATCATCGAGGAGCATCCCGGGAACTGGCGGTGCATCTGTTCGAAATAGCGCCCGTAGGCTTCCATGTCGAGGGCGGAGTCGGCCCTCATCCCTTCTTCCGAAATCTTCGGCAGCCCGGTCGCGACCTCCCATTCGTCCTGGTCCCCGAAGATGAAATCGCTGTACTGCATGAGTTCGTGCAGGGTTCCTTGGGCGTCGGCACCTTCGTACTTCCAGAGGTTACGGCGGTAATTGATGTCGCAGGTTATCCTCAGGCCCATTTCGCTCGCGGTCCTTACGGCTTCGAAAGTGGTGTCCGCGGCCTGGCGGGAAACGGCGCAGGTGATGCCGGAGCAGTGGAACAGCGAGCAGCCGCCGAATATGTCCTTCCATGGGAACATCCCTGGAGTACAGGACCAGAAGGAAGAACCGTTGCGGTCGTAGACGACTATGGATTTGCGCAGGTCGGCAGCCTTTTCAAAATAGTAGGTGCCGAGGCGGTCTCCGCCCCTGACTATCCCCGAGACATCAATCCCGAAGTACTTCAGGCGGCGTATGCAGGCGTCGCCGACGGCGTTCCCGGGGATGCGGGATACATAGCCCACTTCGTTGCCCAGTATGGCAAGCGAAACGGCCACGTTGGCTTCGGATCCGCCGAACTGTCCTTCCCATTCATCGCCCTGCCCGATTCTCAATGCCCCGGGCGGAGACCACCGCTGAAGGATTTCCCCGTAGGTTACTATTTTGCCCATCGTTTTGCTGTTGTGCTGGTAAAGATACAAAAACTTCTTATCTTTGCAGGACGACAACAAAAAACAAAAGCGATATTATGAAAAGATTTATCATCGGGGCCCTTCTCGCCCTTGCAGCCGTTTTCACAGCAGTTTCCTGCGAAGTTGACGGCGCAACCGTACGTACTTACGAATACACCGTTACCCCCGCCGACTGGCACGTGGACGACGCCAACGCTCTTCTTTATGCAGAATTCCCCAATCCTTCCATAACCAGGAGCGCCCTCGAGCACGCTGCCTTCTGCGGATACATGTTCCTCGGCGATTACAGCACCTGGACTCCGCTCCCGTATGTGTACCGCTATCTCTACACTCCCACTACGGGACTTCCGTACATGGTGCAGGAGACCTTCCGTTGCGAATTCTCGCCCGAAAAGGTAACGTTCGTCATTGAAGATCTCGACGAGCAGACTCCGGAGCTTCCCGCCGCCGACTTCGTCTTCAAGGTCGCCCGTATCTACTAGAGCGAGCTCGCAGTACCTCCGGAGATTCCGGAGACCGCAAGGTGCCCTTCGCAGAGAAGGGCATCTTCGTTTACGCTCACGCCCTTGTAGCCCTTTGAGAGGCCGGGAGCCGATACCGAGAAGGAGGATTTTCCCGACGGGGCCTTGAAAGCCGCGATGAAGCCGTCGCTGCCGTAGAGCGCGTTCCATGCGCCCGCGGTGCAGGCGAAGGTCTTGACCGTCTGGGTGGCGGAATATCCGCGCTCGAGACCGCCGTACGTAATGACGGTCACGCCCGGCTTGATGTAGAGTTTGTGCTGCTCGTCGGCGTCGAGGGCCACTTCCGGGTTGCCCGCGGCGCATACGGCGTAGACCACTCCGCCCGAGAGTACAAGGTTGCCGTTGGCGTCGAGGGCGTCGTTGCCCTCTGACATCACGCACACGCAGCCTCCCGTGACGCTCAGGTCGCCCGAGGCGTTGATGGCGTCGTCGGCTTTCGAGCAGGCGTAAATCTCACCTGCGGTGATGCTGAGCGTTCCTTTGGATTCAATGCACTCGCTGTAATCCGACGTGGCTACTATGGTTCCGCCGTTGACGTGGATGTCGCCGTCGAACTTGATGGCCTTGGCCTGAACGTAGTCGTCTACAACCTCGCTGGTCGCGCGAGTCGAGACCCAGTGAGAGCCTCCTCCGCCTCCTGGACCACCTCCCGGTCCGCCCTGCCCTTCGGAACTGGTTCCGTAGTTCTTTCCGGTGACGTTTATCCTCACGGTTCCTCCGTTGAAATAGGCTATCCCGTCGCCGCTGATGCCCTTTCCGCCCTGGCCGGAATTGTTGATCGTAAGCGTCCCTCCGTTCATCTTGAACACCTGGTCGACCTTGATTCCCGCGGAAGCCTTGTAGTCGGGTTCGCTGTCTTCCGAGTCATATGCAGTGCCGCCGGTGGCCGTAATCACAGCCGTGCCGCCGTTGAACACCACGAGCGAATCGGAAGTGATGCCCTTCTTCATGTCGGCGGAAACGTTTATGTCGAGCGCACCTTTGTTTACGGTCACCGCGTCCTTGCCTCTCAGGCCGTGCCCCGCTCCGCTCCCGGCGGTGATTTTGAGTGTCGGGCCATCGAGGAAGACGTAGTCGTCGGTGGCTATGCCGTTCTTCGACTGCGAGTTAAGGGCCGTTACGCTGAGAGTGCCGCTTCCGCTGAAGCAGAGCTGGCCTTCGCTGAAGAAGACGGCCTTGAGGTCCTCGCTGCCGGTGGCGGTATAGGCTGCCGATGCGCCGTCAGAGAGGGAATTGCTGCCGTTTACCACCACGAAGCATCTTTTCTTGCACTGGTTGTTGATGGCGGCCCCCTCCGGGTTGGTGAGGCTGAGTCCGTTGAACACCAGGGCCTGTTTCTTGCCGGAATAAATCTTGAGCGAGCCGTTGCTGCAGCTTCCCGAAAGTTCGTATTTTACCTTTTCGGAGGTGCTGGTATTGTCGATTACGACAGCGGTGCCGTTTACGCTGACGATTCCCTTCTCGTCTCCGGTAACGGAGGCTTCGGAATCCGTCCAGCTTATGCTTATGGTGCGGTCGAAACTGGTGTTGGCGATATTGTCTTCCTTCTCATCCATGATTCCGGAATCGGTGTCGGTGTCGGGAGACGAGGTGGTAATGGTGGGTTCTGTGGAACCGCCGCCGGTGGTAGTCTGGTCTTTGGAGCATCCTGCAAGCGCGACTGCGGTTGCGAGGATCATTGCGGGTAATGCCTTTTTCATACGGTAAAAGTATACGTCACAGTCTGCCTTGAAAACAAGACTCGTGCCAAAGCGCCTGAACGTCAGGCGTTAAGGGCGTCGGCACTCTTGATGAACTGCGCCAGCTCCTCGTCGGAAACGTGGTAGTTCTGCATCTCTCCCGAGAAGTAGCTGTCGTAGGCGCCCATGTCCACGAACCCGTGGCCGGAAAGGTTGAAGAGTATGGTTTTGGCCTCTCCGCTTTCCTTGCATTTGAGTGCTTCGGTAATGGTGGCGGCTATTGCGTGGCAGCTCTCCGGTGCGGGGATTATTCCCTCGGTGCGGGCGAAGAGAACGCCGGCGCGGAAGGAATCGAGCTGCTCGATGTCGATGGCTTCCATGTATCCGTCCTTCATCAGCTGGCTGAGAATGACGCCGGCCCCGTGGTAGCGGAGTCCGCCGGCGTGGATGGATGCCGGCTTGAAGCTGTGGCCGAGAGTGAACATCGGCAGCAGGGGAGTCATGCCGGCCTCGTCGCCGAAGTCGTATTCGAACTTGCCCTTGGTGAGTTTGGGGCAGGAGTGAGGCTCCGCAGCAATGAAGCGCGTTTTCTTTCCCTCAAGGATATTGTGGCGCATGAAGGGGAAAGCTATTCCGGAGAAGTTCGAGCCTCCGCCGAAGCAGGCGATGACTATGTCGGGATACTCACCGGCGAGTTCCATCTGCTTTTCCGCCTCAAGGCCGATGACGGTCTGGTGCATGCACACGTGATTCAGAACCGAACCGAGAGCGTATTTGCAGTTGGGGGTGGAGACGGCGAGCTCGATAGCTTCCGAGATTGCGCAGCCCAGCGACCCGCGGTCGTTCGGGTTGATGGTGAGTATGTCCTTGCCCGCGCGCGTCGACATTGAAGGAGAGGGGGTTATGGCGGCCCCGAAGGTCTGCATGATGCTGCGGCGATAAGGCTTCTGCTCGTAGCTCACTTTCACCATGTACACGGCGCAGTCGATTCCGAACTTCTTGGTGGCATAGCTGAGCGCCCCTCCCCACTGGCCTGCTCCGGTTTCGGTGGTGAGGTTGGTAATGCCCTGCTCCTTAGCATAATAGGCCTGGGCTATGGCCGAGTTGAGCTTGTGACTGCCGGCCGGGGAGACGCTTTCGTTCTTGAAGTAGATGTGGGCGGGGGTTCCCAGCGCCTTCTCCAGCTCGTATGCCCTCACGAGGGGAGTGCAGCGGTAGGCGGCGTACTGCTCGCGCACCTCTTCCGGAATGGGAATCCAGATGTCGGTCTGGTTCAGTTCCTGGTCGGCGCAGGCCTTGCAGAATATGGGATAGAGGTCCTCGGGCTTCAGCGGCTGGCGCGTCGCCGGATGCAGGAATGGCAGCGGTTTGTTGGGCATTACCGCCTGTATATTGAAGTAGTGCGTTGGAATCTCCGATTCCGGCAGCATGAATTTTTTCTGTTTCATAACGGCAATAAACGAACTTTCCGTTAAAAATCAAATAAAAATCCGGAAAAACTTGCGACCTTTGCACCATGTTCAAGAAGTACCTCCTGGTTTTCCTGATTTCCATGGTGCCGCTCGTGGAGCTCCGCCTTGCCGTTCCCTATGCCGTGGGTGCCGGCTTGCCGCTGGTGCCGTCGCTCATAATATCGGTGGTAGGCAACATGCTCCCGGTACCGTTCATCTTCCTTTTTGCACGCAAGGTGCTGGAGTGGGGCAAGGACAAGAAGGTGATAGGGGGCTTCTTCCGCTGGTGCCTCGAAAAGGGAGAGAAGGGCGGCCGCAAGCTGGAAGCCAAGGCCGGAATGGGGCTTTACGTGGCCCTGTTGCTCTTCGTGGGTATACCCCTGCCGGGAACCGGCGCCTGGACCGGCACCCTCGCCGCCAGTTTCCTGAACATGGACTTCAAGAAAAGCGTCCTCTACGTCATGCTCGGCGTCCTGCTCGCCGGAGCCATCATGCTCGTCGCCTCCCTCGGCGTCTTCGGCGCCGTCTCGCTGGTTAAATAGTGGGGCGTTACTGCGGAGAGGTAGCACCTCATTGCTGGGGTGCTGCTAATTTATTTGCGAAACAGTTACTTTTCCTTGTCCTTGATAGTAGGAAAAATCAATAGTAGTCCTATCACGTCGCTGATAATATTGACAATTATGGACTGTCGGATATTGTTAAAGATGAAGTTTGGTTTAGCCCACAAAAAATAAACAATCGCACCCAACAAGATAATAGTAAATAGGATTTTTATCCACTTCTCCTCTTCAGTGAAGATGATGTAGACAAGTATCCAGGCAAGAATATTTACCAGAATAAGCCAAATCATATCTTTGTTTCATTTATTACGCATATTCTATTCTTGGCGAACAAAATAGACCATAATATGCCGACAGGTGTGAAAATGAAAGCGCTTATCCCTGTGATTTTAAGGATGCGTTTCATTTTCAAGAGGAGAGGAGTTTTACTCTCCCCAGTCAATAGATATCTTCTCAAAAAAACTATGTGTTTCCTTGCATAAACTTTCGATATTAAAGCCTGCTTCGCATTGAACGAGCTGAAGTTTTAATGCGGCATCACGGGCATCAGCCAACTCCTCCAAGAAGGTAATCTCAATTTCTTCGGAACCTCCAAATTTGCCATCACGTTCAAGTCGATCAATCCATGCTATAATAGAACTCTCGCTGCCCAACCCATGCATGCGTGCGTATTGACGTACTTCTTCAGCACTCTTAGCAGGACGAGTGAATGGTTTTAACTGTATTTTGGAATCGAGATTAACCTCCTTGTGCTTGTTCTGGTGAATATCAACTCCAAGAGACCCAGCCCCTTTCTTCCCAATTGCTCCAAATTTTAGGTCTTTGTCTTGAACATGTGTGATAGTATGTACCAATTCGGCCGAATAAGCTCCTAGCATAATCAGAGTTTCCCTTATCGCTACAGCTTTCGCTTCAATAAAACTCTTCTCTGTACTCTCCGCTGTGATATCTCTAAATGTGCCATCAAATATATTACGGACATAAATCTTGTTCTCTTTAGGAGAGGCTATTCCGTATTCAGTCGTGGCCTCTTCCTTGGAGACTACGACGACTTCACCTGAACTTAATTCTTCTTCATATTCAGGATAAGCGCCATGATTAAGGCCATATTCATAGTCCTCGTCAGGAACTATAACCAGTTGAGGTTGTGTTTTCATTTGCAAAGAAGGATAATACCAGTTATTACAATTAAGGCAATACAGAGGCCGACTACTGCTCTAGAAATAACAGTTTTATGGCTTAGATACTTTATTGTTTGCTCATCTAATGTAAAACTATTTGCCTCTAAATCTGACATCAACTCACCTTGGGCAATTTTTGATGACGATGGAGAGCAGAAAGAGAAAGTCATTGTTCGACCGTTTTTCATAACCATCCCTGACAAATAATACCTGTCATTTAACCTGCCTCCCCACACAGATGGTTTTCCGACAGCTGCTCTTTCATAATCAACAATCTCAGATAAAGCCGAAATCTTTTGGGCTTTATTCTGTGGGCTAGTTCCATCGACAAATACCGCTTCTTGCCCGTCTCCCTCGGCATTGAGGATATGTAATAATCTATTAGTCATATTATTTCATTTTTGATAACGGATATATCAGGCTTTTTCGTTAGATTAACCGCTCGAATAATCGAGGTCTTTCTTCCTCTCACTAAACCGGAAACATAACCATTTGACTTTATTGAAGCCATCTTGTCAAAGAATATCCGATATAATTCTTCCTTGGAGCAGTCTGGCGTCTTCTTCTTAAATTCATCGTAATGAGATAATAATATTTTAAATCCAAATTGATCAGGAGTGATTGACTTCTTTTGAAGCACACTATCAATCTTCCTTAAATCAGATCTGATTTTACGATAATATTGATACTCTTGAATTTTAGTTGCATCAGCTACGTAATATACAAAGCAATTGGACGTGACCAATTCGTCATAATACTTTACGTAACTATCTTCTCCTCCGATATCAATTGTTTCGTTAATAACAACAGAAGAACCATCATCTCTAACTAACGTAAAAGAAGGTATTCTATCTAACGATGTGCCACTTTTTTTGACCACCTTCAAACCTCCAAGCCCCTTCCAAAGAGTGGATTTGCCAGAACCCTTCATTCCTAGGACAGCAATACTTGTTGCTTTCTTGGGAGTGATAAAAAGTCTGAGAAGCTTCAATAATAAACTAGGAGGGAAAAAGAAATCCCACCATTTAATGGAATTATCAGAAGACTGTGCCATAACTCTTTAATTTATACGTTCAACATCAAGATATGCTTGGCTCATGATACCCGCCCTGCGAATATCAATGCCGTAGATTCTCATAAAGGCATCGGCTACAGACTGACCTCCATTTGTTAACAGTGGATTGGAAAAACTGTTAGATACGACTTCTACGGACATCCCTGGTTCAATACGGATACCATTGAACTGGGACATTCGTTTTGTTGTAATACGAAATCTAGGCATGACTTTAGTTTTGTGTGCCGCCAGCTCCCTGGATGCAGCTATAACATAAAAAAGGCTAGGGAACTATCATTCTCCCTAGTAACTCAAGGCTCTGGTAAACCTGTCGTAGTAGTTATAAACAATAGAATCACCTAGCCTATATGTAGTAGCACAAGGCCACGACATACCAAGCTAAGGCCGATTCAGTGTTCTTCCCCTACAATTAATTTTACCAGAATTTAGAGTTACGGAAAGACAATGAATGCCTTTTTGCCTCCGGTATTTCTCTTCCGGATGACAATCACAAAGATAGAAAATTATTTGATAGTGTTTTACATACCTGATTATAGGCGCACGGAAACGATAGGTGATATTTTACAATTATTTTAAACAAATTTGTTTATTATTTCACTTTTGAGTACCTTTGCATGAAAGTGAAACATGCCGCACATGGAACGAACGGTCGTAAATACTATTCAGAGCAGGATTGCAGAACTGGGTATCAGCCAGACAGAACTCGCGGCCCGGTGCGGTGAGCACGCGCAAACCATATCGGCTATCATGAGGGGGCGCAGGGATATCCCTATTGCCCTCTCAGTTAAAATGGACGCGGTTCTTGGCTTTCCTGCGGGAACTGTAGCGCAAATTCAGACTAAAGACCTGGTATCGAAGGAGATGGAGCACATACATCTCGTGGAATTAAAAGATAGCAGGCAGGAGTTACTCAGGATGATTAAGGATGCCGGCGGTTTTTGGTCTTATAGTGGCATTCCGGAGCATATAGACGACGACTCTGCCATCGAAGCGGCTCTTGTTCATCTCGATTTGGAGGAGATGCCTTCATTGTTCCGGATTTGGAGCAGGGCTCACATCAAAAGAGTTTGGAAAGAACGGCTAGTCAGCCAGGGGAGAAGGATGGGAATCCTTAATTATATCCTGGCAGTCAAAGTGTTTGAAATAAAGAATCCCGACAAATATATCACTCGCTATGCAAAACAATGATTCTTCACATAAAATACAGGGTTTGACCCAGGCGACCCTGGAGGTCTTCGAACAAGTGTCAAAACTGGATTGTATAAAAGGCCTTTTTCTGTGCGGAGGAACAGGTCAGTCCCTTCAGATGGATCATCGTCTAAGCGAAGACCTGGATTTCGAATTGCTCGGCGTCAGAAAAGACCGGCCCGATCTGGACTTCAGCACTATAATAAATGAAATGAAGCAGTCCTTTCCGGATACAAGAGTGGAAATACTCGGTGAAGACCACTTTCTGGTGTTTGTTAATGGGGGCAAAGTAAAACTATCATTCTATAGGCCTGAAAATCCGGTCCAATCCTTGAAGACAGGCTGGCAGTACAACAACCTTAAGGCTCCAACCCTTCAGGAACTATTGGGAATGAAGATTTACACGATATGCTTGCGATTGTTGTTTCGAGATTACTACGATATCTATTGCTTGTTGGAGGCCGGGTGTGATTTGGATATGGGAATCGCTTACGCAAGTTACCTGTCCCGTCACACCATCCGTTCCAAAACCATGTATTCCAGAATGCTATCTCCGCACCTGTTCCTGAAAGACAATGATTTTCAAAAAATGTCTCCTAAATACGATGTCTCGCCGGAAGACATTTGCGCAAGAATCAAGCAGGCGATGGAAAAGAAGTAAACGACACGTCGAAATATTCCCTTGTAAAATCATGAGGCAATAGTTATATTTGTAGCCCGTATGAATACAAAGTATGTTTTCGTTACGGGCGGGGTTGCATCATCCCTCGGAAAAGGGATAATCGCGGCATCCCTGGCAAAGCTTCTCCAGGCGCGCGGCCTGCGCGTCACAATCCAGAAATTCGATCCCTACATCAATATCGATCCGGGCACGCTGAATCCCTACGAGCACGGAGAGTGCTATGTGACCGAAGACGGTGCCGAAACCGACCTCGACCTGGGCCACTACGAACGTTTCCTGGGCGTGCACACGTCCAAGGCCAACAATGTCACCACCGGTAAAATCTACCATACCGTAATCACAAAGGAACGCGAAGGCGCCTATCTTGGAAAGACAGTCCAGATCGTTCCGCATATAACCGACGAAATCAAGCGCCGCATGCTGCTTCTCGGCGGAACCGGCAACTTCGACGTGGTGATAACCGAAGTCGGCGGCACGGTGGGAGACATGGAGTCCCAGCCTTTCGTGGAAGCCATGCGCCAGCTTCAGTGGGAACTCCCGGAAGAAGATTTCCTGAGCATCCATCTTACCTTGATTCCTTATCTCAAGGCCGCGAAGGAACTAAAGACCAAACCTACCCAGCATTCGGTGCAGGAACTGCAGAGCTCCGGCGTTCACCCCGACATCATCGTCTGCCGCACCGAGCAGCCGCTTTCGCCGGAACTGCGCAAGAAAATAGCCCTGTTCTGCAATGTCCGCCCCGGGCACGTAATCCAGTCGATAGACGCTTGGAGCATTTATCAGGTGCCCCTCAATATGGAGGAGGAGGGCTTGGACCGTCTGGTGGTGAACAAACTGGAAATCCACGACTGCGCCCCGAAACCCGACCTGTCCGCCCTGAAATCCTTCCTGGACCGCCTGAAGAACCCGAAGAGTGAGGTTAACATCGCCCTGGTGGGCAAGTATGTGGAGTTGCAGGACGCATACAAGTCGATTCAGGAAGCCTTCGTACACGCCGGCGCCGCCAACGAGTGCAGGGTTAACGTGAAGACCGTCCATTCAGAGACAATCAGCGAAGACAATGTCTCGGAAATGCTTTCCGGAATGGACGGCATCCTGGTGGCTCCCGGATTCGGGGAGAGGGGGATTCCCGGCAAGATAGCGGCGGTGCGCTTTGCCCGCGAAAACGGCATCCCGTTCTTCGGCATCTGCCTTGGCATGCAGGTGGCTGTGGTGGAATTCGCCCGCGACGTGCTGGGCTTCTCCGACGCCGCCTCGGTTGAGGTGAATCCGCAGACAAAGCATCCTGTAATCGACCTTATGGAGGAGCAGAAGAGAACTACCATGAAGGGCGGCACCATGCGGCTCGGGGCCTATGCCTGCCGTCTTGTCCCCGGAACGCTCGCTTCACGCATCTATGGTGGACAGGATGTGATTTTTGAGCGTCACCGCCACCGTTACGAGTTCAACGATGCATTCAGGGGAGAGGTAGAGGAAGCCGGAATGAAGGTTTCGGGTGTGAATCCCGATACCGGCCTGGTGGAAATCGTGGAGATTCCCTCCCATCCTTTCTTCATCGGAACGCAGTTCCATCCGGAATTCAAAAGCACTCCGGAACAGCCGCAACCCATCTTCACGGCTTTCGTAAAGGCCGCCCTGAAACATCGCAATGGATAAAATCGTCATACTGGATTTCGGCTCGCAGACGACCCAGCTCATAGGGCGCAGAGTGCGTGAACTCGGCACCTTCTGCGAAATTGTTCCGTTCGACCGTTTTCCTTCGGAGGCTCCCGACGTCATCGGAGTGATTCTGAGCGGCTCGCCACTGAGCGTATATGCTCCCGATGCCCTTTTGCCCGACCTCTCCGGCATTCTGGACCATTATCCCGTGCTGGGGATATGCTACGGGGCCCAGCTGATAAGTTTCCTGTCCGGCGGAAAGGTAGGGAACTCCGGCTCCAGGGAGTATGGAAGGGCCCTTCTTAACTATGTCAACAGGGATTGCCGGCTGTTCGACGGCATAGATGCCGGTTCCCAGGTGTGGATGAGCCACGGCGACAGCGTAAACTCTCTCCCGGAAGGTTTCATCCCGGCCGCCTCGACGGATTCGGTACGGAATGCAGCTTTCTGGAATCCGGAACGCAGGATTTGGGGCGTGCAGTTCCATCCGGAGGTGGTGCATACTGCTGATGGCAAGCGGCTTCTGGAGAATTTTGTAGTGGGGATATGTGGCAGCCGAAGGGAATGGTCGCCCGATTCTTTCGTAGAGACGAAAGTGCGCGAACTACAGGCAGAAATCGGCGACGGGAAGGTGATTCTCGGACTCAGCGGGGGAGTGGACTCCACCGTTGCTGCCGTACTGCTGAACAAGGCCGTAGGGAGCTGCCTGACAGGCATTTTCGTAAATCACGGACTGCTGCGGAAGAACGAGTTCGAAGACGTTCTGGCAGATTATCGAAAGCTTGGCCTGAATGTAAAGGGCGTGGATGCCTCGTCGCTGTTCCTGGGTGCACTGAAAGCAGTGGAGAACCCGGAGGAAAAACGCAAAATAATTGGCCGTCTGTTCATAGAAGTGTTCGAGGCGGAGGCGGCGAAGATTCCCGGCGTGGAGTATCTGGCACAGGGAACGATTTATCCCGACAGGATAGAAAGCCGCAACATAACCGGCAAGGTAATCAAGAGTCACCACAACGTGGGAGGTCTGCCCGAGCATCTGAATCTTAAGCTGTGCGAGCCGCTGAAGTGGCTTTTCAAGGACGAGGTGCGTTCCGTGGGTCTCAGCCTCGGCATTCCGAAGCACATGCTTTTCCGCCACCCGTTCCCAGGGCCCGGTCTTGCAGTGCGCATCCCGGGAGAAGTGACTCCTGAGAAGGTCCACATCCTTCAGGATGTCGACGATATCTTCATCCGTTCCCTGAGGGAAGAAGGCCTTTACGACGGTATCTGGCAGGCCGGCGCCATCCTTCTGCCCGTCCGCACCGTGGGCGTCATGGGTGACGAGAGGACTTACGATTACGCCGTCGCGCTGCGTGCCGTAACCAGCAGCGACGCGATGACGGCCGACTGGGCCTCGCTCCCGGAAGGGTTCCTTCGCCGCCTCAGCAACGAAATCATCAACAAGGTCCGCGGCGTCAACCGCGTCTGCTACGACATCTCCTCCAAACCCCCTTCCACCATCGAGTGGGAGTAGGGCGGACGGACAATCACTAAAACTTGGGATTTTAAAAGAAAGGACTTAGGGATACCTTTGTGCAGTTGAATTTTAAAAAAGCACAAAATGAAACCAGTATTCAAAGTCCTTCTGATGGCGCTTGCCTACATTGCCACGTTTATCCTCGGAGCAACGAGCGGAATCATCCATCCTGCATGCTATGCCTATGTGGGCGCTGTTCTGCCGCTTCTAACCGCATTCATCTACCTTTACACCTGTTCGGTTATCCGCGGTTTCGGCGCGGCGACGGCTCTGAACGGCTTTGTCCTTGTCATCTTTCTTATAGCGGGGGAGGCGGATAAGGCCTATATCATCGGAACCGTCTGCCTTACCGCACTGGCCGAAGTCATACGCTATTTCTGCAAATACGACACTCTGAAAGCCGTCCGCTGGAGTTTCCTCCCGTTTGCGTTCTCGTTCTTCGCCTACACCTCGCACTGGTGGTTCGACACCGAAGGCGCCCTTGCCGCTGCCGTTGAGGAAATGCGGCCGGGATACGACCAGCTGATGGTTCCGGTGATACACAACATCCCCGTCCTGATAATCGTGCTGGTTCTGACCCTCCCCGTAGCCATCCTGGCTATGAGGCTTGCAGAACGCTGTTTGAAAGCCAGTGTTTCAAAATTGAAATAATCTGACATGAGTCCGGTTCTGACAGCGCTGCTTATCCCGTTCCTGGGGACCGCCCTGGGATCTGCCTTCGTGTTCTTCATGAAGCGGGATATGCCGGCGCTGTTGCACCTGAATAACAAGGGCCTTGAATTTGACTTTGCGCAGTTCGAAGGTAAGGTCCTCCTGATTGTGAACACCGCATCCAAGTGCGGTTTCACTCCGCAGTACGATGGTCTGGAGGCCCTGTATCAGAAGTACAAGGACAAAGGACTGGCTATCGTAGGCTTTCCCTGCGACCAGTTTGCCCACCAGGAGCCCGCCTCCTTTGAGAAGGATATTGAAGAAATGTTATGATTGAAGACAGGTTCAAACTGGAAAATCAGCTCTGTTTCAGGCTGTACACTGCTTCCCGGCTGATAACCCAGGCGTATCATCCGCTGCTGGGCGAGCAAGGCCTTACGTATCCGCAGTACCTGGTGCTGCTGGTGTTGTGGGAAAAGGACGCGCAGCCGGTGAACGACATCGCCAAGCGATTGCTGTTGGAAACAAATACCGTAACGCCCCTCCTGAAAAGGATGGAGGCCGAAGGCATTGTAACTCGCAGCAAGGGCAAAGAGGATGCGCGGCAGATGATTGTTAAGCTTACGAAGAAGGGGAGAGACCTTCAAAAGAAGCTGACAAGGTCTTCGCCGAACTGAAGAAGGAGGGCGCCATCGTCTCGCCTGTCCGTTGCAAATGGGAACCGGTGAAGTAGACTACACGTCAAATTATCGAACACTTTTGAAGACCTGAAGACGCTGGACGATTTCCTGCGGATTAATCCTTTGCCAGATATCTGCGTCTAACAAATGAATTCTATCCTAGATACATATGAAATCTCATTCGCTCCGAACCATTCTTTTAGCATTGGCCTGCTCTTTCTTTTGTTTTGAAATGAATGCCCAGCGCATAGTATGCGACGAAACCTGCAAACTGGCCGATGCTCCGCCGGCAGCAAATGAGGAGCCCGGCTTTGCCGTGGTCAGTCCCGTTGGTCGATCCTCTGTGGAGATGATTCAGCAGGCTCCGAGACTCCAGACGCTGGACGGCAAGACCATTGCTGTTGTTGGCGTAAGCTTTATGACAAAAGTTACCCATCCTGAAATTAAACGGCTCATTCTTGAGAATTATCCGTCAGCAAAGGTTATTCTGCTTGATGAAATCGGGATTGCAGGGCCTTATCCTGCACCCGGTGTAACACGAAAGGCAAAAGAAGAGTTCCAGGCAAAACTGAAGTCGATGGGAGTAGATGCCGTTATCTCCGGAAATGGAGGCTGCGGCCTCTGCACGCCAAAGGAAACCGGGTCCTGCATCGCAGCCGAGTATCTTGGCATCCCTTCGGTGATTATCGCAGGCCCCGGCTTCGTGGATCAGGCCAAATATACGGCCCTTAACAATGGTGTTCCCGTGATGCGCGTGGCGCAGTATCCAGGTGCTTTCGCAACCCATACGTCCGAAGAACTAAAAAAGAATACGCGCGAGATTCTATGGCCACAAATTGTAGAAGCGCTCACTAAACCCATCAGCGAAGAAGAACGCTCGTCTGGCATCTCCGGCAATAAGGGAGATATCCGTGACGATACCTTCTTCGGCTCGCTGGATGAAGTCAACGAATACTTCAAGGAGATGAAATGGTCTGACGGCCTGCCCATCGTTCCGCCAACCTTCGGGAAAGTGGAGTCTTTCCTGAAGTATACCGATATGAAGTGGGATGAGACCGTCGCCATTCTTCCTATTGCACATAGGGATACCAAGGTCTGGCACGTGGCTGTGAATGCCGTTATGGCGGTCAGCACAATCTGCGGCAGTATCAGGGCCATATTCGCAAGTATGAAGGCGGTGAAATGACTCCCACCCCGGAGTGGTATGATTCTCCAGATAGCGAGCAGATGACCATCCCCACTATGAAGCGCGGAATGACGGCCTTCCTCATCACCGGTGACGCTGCCCGCAACAAGGTGCAGACGATGCCTGGAGGCGGATATGCTACAGTGCAAATAGAACTGCCCCGCAACTGGGATAAATTGATGGCAGAACTTGGATATCAAGCGCTGAAAGAGTTTTATTTGCATTGACAAGTAACTGTGAGCAAGGCCCTTTTTATCGCAAGTCTTCTATTGGCTCTTTCCATCCCGCTTTCGGCGCAGGAAGTGCTCAGCCCGGCCAGGATTCAGGCAAGGGCAAATCGGAGGCATTTGCCTTCGCTGGGGCTTCCGATACGGACGGATGGGGGATTTGATACCATCGTCCGTTACCGGGATGAGCGTTGGGAAGGCTCCGATTCGCTTCAGGCGGTACCACGCTGGACAATGTTGGAGATGAAGCCGGAGAACCCCGTCACGCCCGAGCATCTCGGCGCCATCCTCGCATTATGCCGCAGCTGGGCGGTGGAAAAGCCGAAAAGCACCGCCGATATTGTCTATGGCCCTTTTAATGGTGGACGCTTTATCTCCGTGTGCAAGAAAACTCGTAGCAGCCTGGGATGGAAATCTATAGCATTTGTGCTTCCGCCGGAAGGAATCGTGGAAGGAAAGCTCATCTACGATTACAGTCACAGCGTAAACTGGCTGGAGCATCAGATAGGTTACAACCTCTATCCGAAACTGCCGGCCCATATCCAGGATATCATCGAGGAAATGACGGCAACCGAACTACTTTGCCCCGTTCAGGAATTCGACCCCGGGCTGGATGAACGTCCGGATCAAGAAATAGACTATGACTGGGAGGCGGATTCCCTAGAACCATAGATTCTTCAAATGAGCGCATCAGCGCGGGCGGACTAATCCGCGCTCTTGGCGGCCAATTCACGACTGAAGCGCAACTCTCTATGAATCAGCGAGTTGCTGAAAATGCCCTGGCCAAAATCACCAGGGCATTTTCAGGATTTTATTGATAATCAATCACTTCCGCTTCAGCCTGTGGTTCCGTGTAGACTACACGTCCAGATTATCGAACCTTTTGGAAGTATAAGAAGCTGGACGATTATGCGCAATATATTGAGAATCAGGAAAGAAGTGAATATCTCTATACTGTTCAACTGTTCCTAATTGAACGGAAGAGGTAAAGTATCGGGAAGATTTCAAGTCGCCCGATGAGCATCTCAATCATTCCGGTAAATTTAAGTATAGCCGGGAAATCAGCATAGTTGGACATTGAGCCTATGTCACCGAAGCCGGGGCCCACATTGCCTATGCAGGCGATAGAGGCAGTAACACCCGTTATAAAATCCTGCCCGAAGGCTATATTGACCGCAGCGAAAACGACCATCAGGATGAGGTAGCAGAAAATGTAGCCAAAGGCATCGCTCACCTGTTCTTCCGTACGAGCCCTGCCGTCCACCCGGACAAAGTAAACACCGTTGGGATCCACAGTCAGTTTCACTTTTCGGTATATCCCCTTTGCCGCCAGGATGGCCCGGTCCACTTTGATGCCCCCGGAGGTGGAACCGGAGCAGCCGCATATGAGTGAACATATGATAAGCACCGACATGCTGAGCGGGGGCCAGAGTGTGGTGTCTTGAGTAGCAAACCCGGTTGTCGTTGATATGGATGCCACCTGGAATGAGGCGTCACGAAGAGCCTGGGCAAAAGAGGTGTAATTCCCTCTAAACATGAGATCAGTCGTGACGATGACTATGGCAATCCCTACCATGGAGAGGAACACCTTAATGCTCTCGGACTTCCAGATGTAGCCGGGCCTGCCCTTAAGGAAAGCCAGGAAGAGGATGCCGAAATGGACGCCTGCGGCGAGCATGGCGACTGTAAGAACAATTTCTGCTGCAGGATTTGCATAAAAAGCGATGCTGGTATTCCGTGTGCAAAAACCGCAGGTACTGCAGGCGGACATAGCGTTTGTGGCCGCATCGAACCATCCCATTCCGGTTAGTTTCAGGGAAAAGAGTGTAACTAACGTCAGGGAGATATAAGTAATAAGCATCCGGTTGACAAAGATTGCATTGCTCTCTCTGGCCATGGATTCGCGCGCTATGTTGGAAATCTCCGCCTCGGATAATGTGGTCTTGTCGGTCCTTCCGGCGAGCATGGAGAAAAGAGTGACTATGCCGATGCCGCCCACCCAGGCCGTGGAAATGCGCCACAGTTGCAGGCCGAGCGGAAGGGACTCGATGTCATTCAGGATAGATGCTCCGGTAGTTGTGAAGCCGGATACGCTTTCGAAGAGGGCATTGATAGGGGTAAACTCCCTGCTGTAGAAGAGGAAAGGCAGCATCCCGAACAGACAAGAAAGAAGCCAGGCGCATACTACTATAGAGTTGCCTTCTTTAAAACTGAGTCTGTGGTAATCTTTGCGGACAAAGATCAACGGGAAGAAACCGACCGTACCGGTTAGGAAGGCCGAGAAAAGAAGCGGAGTGCGGCTTTCATCTCCGGGAGTGCAGCAGGCCACTATACCGGACACGGTCATCAGCGCTGCTACCAGGAGCAGCGAGATACCAACATACCAAGTAATTAACCTCCAGTTCATAAAGGATGATTTGACGGGGCAAAGATATTTCGCTATGCCACATTTATCAATACAAAAATGTTTATCTTTGCATTGATATAATCAATCAACAGGAATACTATGACTCTTCAGCAACTGCGCTATATCGTTGCCATAGATGATTATCGGCACTTCGGAAAAGCGGCCGAAGCTTGTGGCCTCACCCAGTCCACCTTGAGCCTGATGGTCAAGAAACTGGAAGAAGAATTGGACGTACGGCTCTTTGACAGGGATGCCCATCCGCTGGCGCCCACTGAGATTGGCCGGAAAGTCATTGACCGTGCAAAGGTGGTTCTTTATAATGTGGAGCAGATTTCCGAAATGACCCGCACAGAAAAAGAAACGCTTACCGGGCCACTGAAGATTGCCCTGATTTCAACGGTGGCGCCGGTGCTGGTTCCTGGCTTTTTCAAATACTTCGGCGAGAATTATCCTTCTATTGACCTTCAAACGGAGGAAATGCTCACTGATACCATCAAGGACAAACTCAGGAAAGCCGAGGTGGATATGGGTATAATGGCGGGGCCGGTACGGGATGTGGACCTGTTGGAGATTCCCCTTTATCACGAGCGCTTCTTGGCCTATGTCGCATCCAATAATCCCGTATACGCACAGGAAAGCATCCGCATGGA
>JAILNI010000015.1 GCA_024691765.1 Bacteroidales bacterium
TTCAGCGCCGCCGGAGGCGATCTGTTCGTCGGAGAGGAAGGGGTCGAGGGCCTTTACCTTCATTCCGAGGGCCTTGGCCTTGGCGCCCACCAGACGCCCCACTGCGCCGAAGGCCTGGATGCCGAGGGTCTTGCCCTGGATCTCGGAACCGGTGGCGGGAGTGAACTGGGTGCGGGCCATGAAGATCATGAGGGCCACTGCAAGTTCCGCGACTGCATTGGAGTTCTGGCCGGGAGTGTTCATGACCACTATCTTACGGGCGGATGCGGCCTCGAGGTCCACGTTGTCGTAGCCGGCGCCTGCGCGCACCACTATCTTAAGTTTCGGGGCGGCGGCGATCACCTCAGCGGTAACCTTGTCCGAACGGATGATGAGGGCGTCCGCGTCTGCCACTGCGGCCACGAAATCGGCCTGCTCGGCATACTTCTCGAAGAGAACCACCTCGTGGCCGGCCTCCGTGAGTATCTTCTTGATTCCCTCTACCGCCACTGCGGCGAAAGGTTTCTGGGTTGCGATGAGTACTTTCATAGCTTATTTCTTGAGGTTTTCGAAATCCTGCATGGCTTTCACAAGCGCCTCAACATCTTCCTGGGTGCAGGCGTTGTAGGTGGATGCGCGGAAGCCGCCGACGCTGCGGTGGCCCTTGATGCCTATTATGCGGCGTTCCTTGGCGAAGGCCATGAACTCGTCGGCTAGGTCTTCGCGGCCCTCAGCCATGACGAAGCAGATGTTCATGATGGAACGGTCCTCGACGGCGGCAGTGCCGCGGAAGAGGGAGTTGCGGTCGATTTCCGCATAGCGGGTGTCTGCCTTGCGGAGGTTGATTTTGTTCAGGGCCTCAACTCCGCCCATGCTCTTGACCCACTTGAGTGTCTCGTTCATCACGTAGATGCTGAAAACCGGCGGGGTGTTGAACATGCTTTCCTTGTCCAGATGGGTGCGGTAGTCGAGCATGGTGGGCAGATAGCGGGAGACCTTTCCGAGGCTGTCCTTGCGTATGATTGCGAAGATGACGCCTGCGGGGCCCGCGTTCTTCTGGGCGCCGCCGTAAATCATGGCGTACTTGCTCACGTCCACCGGACGGCTGAGTATGTCGGAGGACATGTCGGCGATAAGCGGCACGGGGCAGTCCATGTCGTGCTTGATTTCGGTGCCGTAAATGGTATTGTTGGTGGTGATGTGCAGATAGTCGAGGTCGGTGGGAATCTCGAAGCCCTTGGGGATGTAGCTGTAGTTTTTGTCCGCCGAAGATGCAATCGCATAGGCGTTGCCGAGGCCGGCAGCTTCCTTGAGGGCCTTCTTCGCCCAGACTCCGGTTTCGAGATAGGCCGCCTTGTGCTCGAGGTAGTTCATCGCCACATAGAGGAACTGCAGGCTGGCGCCGCCGCCGAGGAAAACCGTCTCGTACTCGTCGGGTATGTGGAGAAGTTCCCTCCAGAGGGCGCGCGTCTCGTCCATCGTGGCCTCCCATTCCTTGGTGCGGTGCGAGATGGACAGAAGCGATACTCCTGTGCCCTTGAAATCCCTGATAGCCTCGATGGCCTTGTCGTAAACCACCTGCGGAAGGAGGCAGGGGCCTGCGTTGAAAACATGAACTTTTTCCATTTTTAGTGTTATAGGTTTTTATATAGTTACCGATTTTCCTTTAAAGTTAGCCAATTTTTTGCTGAAAGCAAATTTTTCAGTTCGGGGCTTACGCCGAGGGCTGCATCGAGGCTGAAAAGGCAGTCTTCCCCGAATTCGCGCGCGGCTATGGCCACTCCGGGACGCTTGAGCAGCTTCTCCACTTCCGGCTGCTCGGAATAGGGGAAGCGTATGCAGATGCGCTCGGTTAGGGTCTTTTCCGTCCTGGTGGCTTTTGCCAGGGCGTCAGCAGCCGCGCTTCGGTAGGCGTTGATAAGCCCGGGAACGCCCAGCAGCACGCCTCCGAAATAGCGCACCACGGCCACCAGCACCCCGCTGAGGCCGGCAGAGTCTATCTGCCCGAGGATTGGACGGCCTGCCGTTCCCGAGGGCTCCCCGTTGTCGTTGGCCCTCCAAAGCGAGTCGAGGCTCCAGCCGCCGTCGGGGACCGGAACCGGTTTGGGTATGCGATAGGCGTAGCAGATGTGGCGGGCCGAATGGTGCTCGGCCTCGAGGGCCTTGAGCAGAGGCGCCACCTCCTCCTCGGCGGAGACGGGCCACGCATAGGCGATGAACCGGCTCCCCCTGTCCCTGAACAGGCCCTCCGAAGGAGAGGAAATGCTTGTAAACTTATCGGTCACTTGCGTTACCAAATTTAGCAAAAAAGGATTATATTCGCAATATGTTTTACAATTATCGCGTCACCCTGAAGGGAATCAAGGGCTTTTTCCGCCTCTATACGGTGGCCGGCTCCAACTCCCTTTACGTCTTCCACAAGCAGTTGCGCTCCGACCTGGAGTTCCCCCAGGACCAGCCCATACTCTTCAAGGCTTTCGGTGCCGATGGCGCCGTGCTGGCACGCTACGCCCTCATAAACATAGGTTCGGGCGCCGTGGACGAGGTGAGCATCGAAGACACCCTGAAGGCCGGGGTGACGAGTTTCGAGTACTTCTACGACACCGTCTCCAAAAAGAGCGTGACAATCACTTTCGAGGGGCAGTCCGCCCGCAAGGTGGCGCTCCCCACGCTCGAGGAGTCCAAGGGGCCCCTCCCCATAGAGTTCGAGAACGGCTACGTGGCCTTCGAGGACCTTCCGGAAGACAAACGCCGCAGGGCGCCCGCCCCCGAGGGCTTCCTTGCCTCCCTGGTCTCGGAAGGCGATGAGGCCGAGGAAGATCTCGATGAAGAGGAGGACGAGGAAGACGAGGACCGCGAAGAAGAGGAACTCGTCTACGAGGAAGAAGGGCAGGAAGAATAAACCGAACGCAGCAAAATAAAAGAGGTGACCTTTCCGGGCCACCTCTTTCTGCGTTATGAAGGGAGATTACTTCTTCACCTCTTCCTCTTCGGCAGGCTCCTGATAGAGGGCCACCTTGCAGAGCTCGATGTCGAAAATCAGGGTCTGGTTGGGGCCGATGTTCTGGGGAGCGCGCTCGCCGTAAGCGAGTTCGGCGGGAATGAAGAGACGGATCTTGCCGCCTTCGCCAACGTACTTCATGCCTTCGGTCCAGCCCTTGACTACGCGGTCGAGGGTGAAGCGCACGGAGTCGGCTTCGGGCTTGACCTCGTCGAACACGGTGCCGTCGAGAAGGGTGCCCTTGTAGCGTACCCATACGGTATCCTTGTCGTTGACGGGAACGAGTTCGCTGCCGGCCTCGATGATCTTGTACTGCAGGCCGCTCTCGGAGACCTCCACTCCTTCCTTCTTGAGGTTCTTGGCAAGGAACTTCTCACCGGCTTCCTTGTTGGCGAGGAGCTTCTGCTGGTGACGGTTCTCGAGGTACTCGTTGAAGATGCGGTTCATCTCGTTGGGATCGATCTTGAACTGCTCGCCGAAATCGGGATCGCGCGGGTTGCCCTTAGCCTTGATGAAGGCGCGCATGCCCTTCTTGATCTGGCAGTAGTTGAGGTCGCCGAAGTCGTAACCCTTGATGAAGGAACCGAAGTTGATACCTACGAGGTATGCGACTGAGTCGCGGGTAGCCTTGGAAACCTTGAAATCCTTTGAAGTCTTGGGAGCCGGGGCCGGAGCGACGGCTTCTTCCACAGGTGCGACTTCTTCACCTTCTGCGGGCTCTGCAGCGTTCTTGGGCTGGCAGGCCATTGCTGCGATGCAAAGCACCAGGGCAGCGAAAAGCAAATTCTTTTTCATTGTTATTGAGTTTTTAAAAGTATTCTTGTTTACCATGCAAGGGCGGAGGCGCCGAGTATGGCGGCGTCGGCTTCCTTGAGCGAGGAGAAAAGCAGCTGGACCTTGTTCCTCCAGATGGGCAGGAGGTTGTCGTTCATGGCCTTGAGCGTGGGCTCATAGAGGAACTCCTTGGCATTGGCGAGACCGCCGAAGAGCACTATCGCCTGCGGGGCGGAGAACTCCACGAAGTCGGCAAGGCTGCTGCCGAGTATGGTTCCGGTGTATTCGAAGACCCTGAGGGCGAGCTTGTCGCCGGCCTTGGCGGCGTCGTAGACATCCTTGGAGGATATGTCTTTCTTGCCGCGGAGCAGGCTCTCTTCCTTGGACTCCTCCAGCCACTCGCGGGCGGTGCGGGCCGCTCCTATCGCGGAGCAGTAGGCCTCGAGGCAGCCCTTCTTGCCGCAGCCGCACTTGCGTCCGTCACGAACTGCGCAGGTGTGGCCCAGTTCCCCGGCGAAGCCGTCGCTGCCATAGAGGAGCTCGTCGTTGATGATTATGCCCGAGCCCACTCCGGTGCCCAGGGTAATCATTATGAAGTGCTTTATCTTCAGCTCCTTGGCTATACCGTATTTCCTCTCGCCGAGGGCCGCCGCATTGGCGTCGTTGGTGAGGGTGACGGGGATGCCGCCGCAGGCCTCGGAAAGCATTTTCGAGAAGTCCACGGAGCCGTTGGCCGCCCAGGGCAGATTGGGTGCGTAGGCTATGCAGCCGGTATAGTAGTTGCCGTTGGGAGCGCCCACTCCTATGCCGCGTATCTCACCCTTCTTGCCGGATTTCTCTATAAGGGCAAGAACGCCCTTCGCCAGTTCGTCGATAACCTTTTTCGGGTCGGATGAAGAGCTGGCCTTTATGATGTCGCGGGCGAGAATCTTGCCGTTCTCATCCACCACGCCGAGCTTGCTGCTCTGGCCTCCGATGTCGATGCCGACTACGTAATTCTTTGCCATGGCTTATTCTACGGGGATATCCTTGTTGACGTTCTTGGAACCGAGCAGGGCGTAGTATACCAGGAAGCCCAGGCAGGCCACGATGAGCCAGTAGCTCTGCATCGAGCCGACAAAGTCGGCCAGGAGGTTCTGAATGAACGGGATGATT
Source organism: Bacteroidales bacterium (assembly GCA_024691765.1). Lineage (GTDB taxonomy): Bacteria > Bacteroidota > Bacteroidia > Bacteroidales > UBA932 > Cryptobacteroides. The sequence goes on from JAILNI010000015.1 coordinate 4,910, forward strand.
CCGCCGCCGCAGACGAGGGTCATGAAGATGCCGGATGCCGCAGCGGTGTATTTGCCGAGCCCCTCGACAGCGAGGTTGAAGATGGAACCCCACATGATGGAGGTGCAGAGGCCGCAGAGGATAAGGAAGCCGAACGACAGCGGAATGGCATTGCCGCCGACCTGGATCTGTACCGACTGCGGGATGAAGATGGCAAGGAGTATGAAGAGTATGGCCACGGAGGACATCACGCTGAGCATGACCTTGCTGCTCACCTTGTTGCCTATGGTAGCTCCGACCAGACGGCCGATGAGCATGCTGAGCCAGTATCCGCCTATCATGGTGCCGGCGAGGGCCGGGCCTACCCAGTCGAGACCGGAGTAGTAGACGTTGGCGGTGTTGGGAATACCGACCTCAATACCCACATAGAAGAAGATGGCGATAGCGCCGAGGGTGAAATGACGGAAGGAAAGCGGGCTGTGCGCATCCTTGGCCTTGTTGCCGGCCTTGCGGGCAGCCTTCTCTTCCGCGGTTTCCATGTGAGGTTCGGGAATCTGGGTGAAGCGGATGATGATGAACGCGAGGGCGAAGATGGCCATTGCGATGATCATCACGGGAGCCGCCTTGGCGACGGTAGCGTCGGCAATGCTGCCGCCCACCAGCCAGCCCACGAAGATGGGGGCGATGGTGCCGCCAATGGAGTTGCAGCTGCCGCCCCACTGGATGAGCTGGTTACCGCGGTTTCCGCCGCCGCCCAGGGTGTTGAGCATGGGGTTCACCACGATGTTGAGCATGCACATGGAGAAGCCGGCCACGAATGCGCCGAGCACGTAAACCAGGAAGCTCTCCATGTAGCCGGAGAGGAACTGGATGCCCACGCCGATGAAGCCGACGGTAACGGCTGCCAGGGCGGTGAACTTGTAGCCCTTGCGCTTGAGGATGATGCCGGCGGGAATGCCCATGCAGGCATAGGCGATGAAGTTGGCGAGGGTTCCGAGCTGAGAAAGAGCCTTGGATGCGCCGAACTGGTTGGTGACGATGACGCCCATGGAACCGGCGAGGTTCGTCACGAACGCAATCATGAAAAACAGCGCGAACATCACCACGATTGCCGGGGTGTAGTTCTGCTTCTTAACTGAATTGGTCATATCGTTTTGATTTAAATAGATGCTATGTTCTTTTCATTGAGGATATTGCGTCCGTCCGCCGTGTAGGCATACTCGATGCGGTCGGCATAGGCCTTTTCCACCTTTCCGCGGACTATCTTCATCGTGGAGTTCACGAGGCCGTTCTGTTCGGTCCATGCCTCCGGGCAGATTACCAGCGTGGTGGGAAGCCACTTTTCGGGGAACATACCCTCGTGCTTTCCTCCCTTGCGGTAGGTGTTCATCTCGTCCCAGACCTTCTGGATCATGGCCTTCTTTCCGTCTTCAGACGCGGGATCTAGCTCGGGATGCTCCTTCCCCAGCCACTCCTTGCAGAGCTCCCTGTTGGGAACTATGAGGGCGATGGTGTAGGGGTTCTGGTTGTTGTGGATAATCACCTGGTTCACGAACTTGGTGACGCTGGTGAGGTTGTCCTCGTAGCCTTCCGGGGAGTACTTGTCGCCGTCGGCTGCGATGAGCAGGCTCTTGAAGCGGCCCGTCACGTAGAGGTAGCGGCGGTCCTTCGGATAGAGGTAGCCGCGGTCGCCGGTGTAGAGCCAGCCGTCCACCACGGTGCTCGCGGTGGCTTCCGGATTCTTCCAGTAGCCGGCCATGACGTTCTCGCCGCGGATGACGATTTCGCCGGTCTGGCCGTCGGGCACCTCTTTATGGTCTTCGTCGCAGATCTTGATGTCCATGGGCTGCACGGTGCGGCCGGAGCTGCCGAAGATGGCGTGGCCGGCGCTGTTGGCGCAGATGATCGGGGTGGCTTCGCTGAGGCCGTAGCCCTGGAAGACCGGAACGCCGATCGCGTTGTACCATTTCTGCAGTTCGATGTCGAGCAGGGCGCCCCCGCCGACGAAGAATTTCATCTCGCCGCCGAATGCGGATTCGCGTATGGTTGCGAAGAGCTTCTTGTCGAAGAAGTTCATGATGGGCTTCTTCCAGAAGTGCTTCCACCACGGCTTGCCGGCGTTGTAGTATTCCTGGTTGTAACCGATGGCGAGCCTGACGGCGAAGTTGAAGAGTTTCTCCACCTTGGGGCCCTTGGCTTTGACGCCCGCCTCGATGTTCTTCTTGAAGGTGCGGGACAGGGCCGGCACGCTGAGCATGATGTTGGGCTTGACGTCCTTGATGGCTCCCGGCACGTTGCGCAGGGTGGCCAGCTGGGTCTTGCCCACGGGAACGGTAGCTATGCTGCCGCCGTACATCATCATGGTATAGAAGCCCGCCACGTGCGCGAAGCAGTGGTCCAGGGGCAGGATGATAAGCATCCTGGCGCCTTCGCCCACGCTGATGACCGATGAGCCCTGCTCCACGTTCGCGGTGTAGTTGCGATGCGTGAGGAGTATCCCCTTCGGGTCGGCGGTGGTGCCGGAAGTGTAGGAGATGTTGGCGTAGTCGTCGGGCTTGATTTCAGAGATGCGCTTGTCGAGCTCCTCGCCGTGCTCCTTGAGGAACTTGACGCCGAGCTCGCGGAGTTCGCTTATGTGCATCTCGCCCTTCTCGAGCGGGATGTCGTCGAATACTATGACCCTGCGCACCTGCGGGCAGTCCTTTATGATGCGGCGTATCTTCGGTATCTCGTTTTCGGATGCCGCGATGTAAACCGAGTCGGAGTGGTTTACGCGGAAGCTGAGATCGGTGTCGGATTCGAGTTTGTATGAAAGGGGCACGTTCACGCCGCCGGCGTAAAGGATACCCAGTTCGGTCATTACCCAGAGGTTGCGGGCCTCCGCCAGGAGCGACGCCCTTTCGCCCTTCTTGAGCCCCAGGGCCATGAAACCGGCGGCCAGGATGCGGCCTTCGTCTCGTGTCTGCTTGAATGTGGTTTCAGTCCAGACGCCGTTCACCTTCTCGCGAAGATAGGTCTTGTCGGCGAACTTTCTGGTGTACTTCTCAACGAAGTCGATGATAGTAGGTCTGGTTGCCATGTGTTATGCTGTGGTTATTTGTTCTTCTTGGAAAAGAGGCCGTAGAGCTGCGCGTCGATCATGTCGGTAATCTTCTCGAAGTCCTCCGGCTTGTTGCCGAACTTGATGTTGTCGGCGTCCACCACGAGGAGATTGCCCTCGTAGTCCTTGATCCAGTTCTCATACTTCTCGTTGAGGCCGGTAAGGTAGTCGATGCGTATGCTGCGTTCGTACTCGCGGCCGCGCTTCTGGATCTGGGAAATGAGGTTCGGGATGCTGGAACGCAGGTAGATGAGCAGGTCGGGATAGCCCACCAGGCTCATCATCAGGGAGAAGAGGTCGGAATAGTTCTCAAAGTCCCTGGTGCTCATGAGGCCCATGTCGTGCAGGTTGGGGGCGAAGATCTTGGCGTCCTCGTAGATAGTGCGGTCCTGGATCACGACGTCGTCGGTCTTGGAGATGTCCACCACGTCCTTGAAGCGCTTGTTCAGGAAGTAGATCTGGAGGTTGAAGCTCCAGCGCTCCATGTCCTCATAGAAATCGGACAGATAGGGGTTGAAATCTACGGATTCGAACTTGGGGATCCAGCCGTAATGGGCTGCCAGCATCTTGGTGAGGGTGGTCTTGCCGCTGCCGATGTTTCCTGCTATTGCAATGTGCATGGTATGTAGGTTTTAAATCTTACAAATATAACGATTTTATTTGAAGAGGCCGAAGAGTTCGGCGTCGATCCTGTCAGTTATGAGGGCGAAATCCTCGGGGTTGTTCTTGAAGTCCAGATTGTCCGCCTCGATGGTGAGGAGCCTGCCCGGATATGCCGCTATCCACTGTTCATAGTGGCGGTTGAGGCCGCTGAGGTACTCGATGCTCATGGTCTGCTCGTACTCGCGGCCGCGCTTTTGGATGTTCGCCACGAGATGCTCTATGCTGCTCTTGAGATAGATGAGCAGTTCGGGCGGACGGACCATGCTCATCATCACGCGGTAGAGTTCCATGTAGGTGTTGTAGTCGCGCTCGGTGAGGTTGCCCATCTCGCGGTTGTTCTCCACGAAGATGTGCACGCCCTCCATGAGGGTGCGGTCCTGGATAATGGTCTCCTTGCTGCGGGAAATCTCTATGAGATCCTTGAAGCGCTGGGCCAGGAAGTAGGTTTCCAGATTGTAGCTCCAGCGGGGAATGTCCTTGTAGTAGTCCTCCAGATAGGGATTGTAGGTGACGCTTTCGAACTGGGGCTTCCAGCCGTAGTGCTCCGCCAGCATCCTGGTGAGGGTGGTTTTTCCGCTGCCGATATTGCCTGCTACTCCGATGTGCATGTTAAAACTTCTTAGCTTACAAATTTAACATTTCTTTTGTAATTTTGCCATGGTTTATTTCGAAATCGGCCATGGATCTTCGCACCTTCAGCTGCAGGGTTCTTTCGGAGAACTGTTACGTGCTCTCGGACGGGGGCGCCTGCGTGGTCGTGGACCCCGGTTTCTACAGCGATGAGGAGTTCGGGGAGTTTCTAAAACTGCTTGGCGACCGTGTTCCCTCTGCCGTGCTGCTCACCCACGCTCACTTCGACCACTGCATGGGGGTAGTGCGCATGTTGGCGAAATGGCCCGACCTGCCGGTTTACATGCATCCTGCCGAAACCGTATCTTTAGCGGACGACACCGACATCGCCTCCCGGCTCGGCCTTCACGGCCAGAGCTTCGATTTCCCCTGGAAGGCGGTAGAAGACGGTGCGACGGTCAGCGTGGGTCCGGCAGCGGACTGCGATGCGGTTTCAGGCGGCATCGTCTTCAAGGCAATCCATACCCCCGGCCACTCCCCCGGCGCTTTGTGCTGGTACTGCGAGGCGGCCGGCCTGGCCTTCACCGGCGACACCCTTTTCGCCGGCACAATAGGCCGCACCGACCTTCCGCATGCCGATTACGATTCCATAATCCGCTCCATCATGGAGAAACTCATCCTGCTGCCCGGCGCCACCGACATCTACCCTGGTCACGGCTGGGCCAGCACCATCGGCCGCGAGATGCGCACCAACCCCTTCCTCGAACCGTTCAACGAACCCTCCGAGGATTTCGACCCCGACCTCCCGGGGATTGAACTCCATCCGCTGTAAAACAGCAGCATTCCCAGCAGCCTTTCAAACGGGACCTGGACAGAAAATGGCCGAAAACTGTGCTGGTCCCCCTCAAAATGCAGGGGCCTGGACAGAAAATGGCCGAAATCATGGAAGGTCCCCCTCAAAAACCGGGGACCTGGCACGAAAAGGGCCGAAATCGTGGAAGGTCCCCATCCGAAAACGGGGACCTGGCACGAAAAAGGCCGAAATCGTGGAAGGTCCCCCACAAAACAAGGGGACCTGGCACGAAAAGGGCCGAAATCGTGGAAGGTCCCCCACAAAACAAGGGGACCTGGCACGAAAAAGGCCAAAATCATGGAAGGTCCCCCGCGAAATAGGGCACCGCAGGCCGGCAAATAGGCAGGCCGGCCTGCTGGCGGTACCCGGCGGCGGCTGCGGGGGGTTGGGAGGGACCCTCCTCGCCGCCGCCGACCGCCTGCCCCGTCACCGCCTGCCCCCGGTCGCCTGGCAACTTTCAAAAAGGGCCAAAAATGACGGTACCCCAAGGGAAAAAACGTGGGGTACCGTCGAAATCGGCCGAAAATGCAAGTCGGGCTAGAGGTTTTCCTTCTTGACTTTGTCGAGGAAGGCCTTGACGTGCTGCTTGTACTCGACGGGATGGCTCTGGAAAGAGTTGGCGTGGACGGCACCTTCCGCAACCCACATCTCCTTATAGCCGTTAACCTTGGCATCGTAGTTCTGCTGCAGGTGCGGGAAGGGAACGAAGTCGTCGGCATCGCCATGGATGAAGAGCATCGGACGGTCGCACTTTGCAAGCTGGTCCATTGAAGAGGCCTCCTTGAAGGAGAATCCATACTTATTCTTGCAGACTATGCTGGCGCTGGTGAGCACCGGGAACGGGGGCATATGGAAGCTGTCCTTGAGGTTGAACTTGAGCTGATTCCAGACACTGCTGTAACCGCAGTCCTCGACATAGGCTCTCACGTATTCCGGCTGCTCGTCACCGCTCATCATCATAGTGGTGGCGGCGCCCATGGACACTCCGTGGATGACCATGAAATCGTCCTTGAACAACTCATGCGCCACCTTCACCCATTCCGAAACATCGTAGCGGTCGTACCAGCCCATGGTGGTGTGGTCGCCTCCGGAATAGCCGTGATACTGGAGATCCGGGAAGAGGACATTATAGTTGAAGTCGTCGCGGTACATGCGCACCAGATACAGGAACACGAAATGGTTGTCGCCGAAGCCGTGGACCACGATGGCGGTTCCTTCAGCCTTAGCGGGATTGGCTGCGGGAACATAGCATGCGTGAATCTTGTTATCACCGTAACCGGTTATTTCGATATCCTTCAGGATACCCTTTTCCTTGAGACCGTCGTACCAGGCGGTGCTTCCTGCCAGAAGTGAATCCGCTTTGTGACGGGTGCGTTCGATATTCTGCCCGTCCGGCATGTCGACCAGCACGTAATTGCACATGAACTTGCCGACGAGGCAACTGTTCAGGGAGATGGCTGCAAAGATGATGGCAGCAATTCTAAAGAGTGTTTTCATTATGTGTTTTAATTGGTTGTCGGTTTACAAAGTTAACAATTTTCCCGTAATGATTACAGCGTCTGTCCGCCGATGAACTCGCGCATGATGGAGGTGGGCGGGATGGCGGCGATTTCGGCCGGCTTAAGGGCTGTCACCGGAGCTATGAACTCCAGCAGTTCCTGAGCTTTCTTGTATGCCGGGCTGGCCTCGGTTACGCCATATAACAGCGGCTCCGCGTAGTACTTCAGCAACGGCAGGTCGTAGAGGGTGGAAGAGTTGAACACCACGCGGGCATTCTCCTCGAAGGGGAAGATGTTGCGGTTCTCTCCCCTGCGCACGCTCGGCCAGCGGAGGATATTGTCTTCGGGGGAGATGCCGCGCACGCGGTTGTCGCGCACGATGCGGCGCAGCAGGCGTTTGTCCGTGGTGGAGCCGTGTTCCTTGGTGCCGCCCGGAAGGGCCGACAGGGCCGAGATGTACACATTGTAGATACGGCTGCGGTCCACGTTGGGAGTGAGGGCGGGGTTGAGGGCGTGGATGCCTTCCATGAAGAGCATGTCGCCGGGTTCAAGCTTCATCGCACGGCTCTCGTCAAAAACGGACTTGCCGGTCTTGAAGTCGTATTTGGGGATGATGACCTCACGGCCCGCGATGAGGTCGTTGAGGTTCTCGTTCAGGAGCTTTACGTTCATGGCCCCGAGGCTCTCGAAGTCGTAATCGCCGTTCTTGTCGCGGGGGGTATGCTCGCGGTCCACGAAGTAGTTGTCCAGCTCGATCACCTTGGGCATGATTCCCAGCACGTTGCACTGCTGGGCGATGCGCAGCGCGCTGCTGGTCTTGCCGCTCGAGGACGGGCCCGACATCATGACTATGCGGGTCTTGTTCTTGTGCCAGAATATCTGGTTGGCTATCTCCGCGTACTTGCGCTCCTGCCGCGCTTCGCAGAGGTTGATAAGGCGTATCGCCTGTCCGTCGGCGAGGACCGCGTCGAGCTTCTGTATGGTATCTATCCCCACTGCCGAGCACCAGTCGGCGTATTCACGGCGCGCAGCCTCGATTTTCGAAATCGTTTCACTCATTTTTCCAATGCTTCCTTCAGATAGGGGCCCGTAACCGACGCCGGGTCGGCCGCGAGCTGTTCCGGAGTACCCTGCGCCACTATCCTTCCTCCGCGGGCACCGCCTTCGGGCCCCATGTCGAAGAGATAGTCGACGCTCTTGAGCACGTCCATGTTGTGTTCTATGATTATTACCGTATTGCCCTGGTCGACGAGCTTCTGAAGCACGTCGAGAAGGATTTTGACATCGGCCGGATGAAGGCCGGTGGTAGGTTCGTCCAGTATGTAGAGGGTATTGCCGGTGGCCTTGCGGAACAGTTCCGCAGCCAGTTTCATGCGCTGGCTCTCTCCCCCGCTCAGGGTCACGGAAGACTGCCCCAGATGCACGTACCCGAGGCCCACGTCCACCATGGCCTTCAGCTTCGGGGCTATCCTGGCGTTCGACTTGAAGAATTCGTACGCCTCGGAAATGGGCATGTCCAGCACCTCGCTGATATTCTTTCCCTTGTAGCGGACTGCCAAGGTGTCCTCCTTGTAGCGCTTGCCCCGGCACTGCTCGCAAGGCACGTTGACGCTCGGCAGGAAGTTCATCTCCACCACCTTGATACCGGCGCCCTTGCACTCCTCGCAGCGTCCTCCGGGGACGTTGAAGGAGAAGTGCCCCGCCTTGAAGCCGCGCACCTTTGCGTCGGGAGTTTCCCCGAAGAGGGCGCGGATGTCATCGAAGACGCTGGTGAAGGTGGCGGGGTTGCTGCGCGGCGTGCGTCCGATTGGGCTCTGGTCCACTTCGATCACCTTGTCGATATTACCGAGGCCCACAAGTTCCCGGTAAGGAAGGGGCTTCTGCGTGGAATGGAAGAACTTGCCCTTAAGTATTGGCATGAGGGTTTCGTTCACCAGCGAGCTCTTGCCGCTGCCGCTGACTCCCGCTACGCCGATGAAGCAGCCCAGGGGGAAGTCGACGTCGAGGTTCTTGAGGTTGTTGCCGCAGGCTCCGCGAAGGCCCAGCGTCAGGCCGTTGCCCTTGCGGCGCTTCTCCGGCACCTCGATGCGCTCCTCGCCGGAAAGGTAGCGAAGGGTCGCAGACTCGGGGGATTGCGGGAGCGAGTCGGCGGAGGGGTATCCCCCTGAGGGGCCTGCCACCCGCGGCAGGGAAGCGGGGGGACCGCTATAAACCACCTTTCCGCCGAGGCGGCCGGCACCGGGCCCCACGTCCACGAGCCAGTCGGCGGCGCGCATGGTGGCCTCGTCGTGCTCCACGACTATCACTGTATTTCCTTCGTCGCGAAGGCGCTGCAGCGAAGAGAGGAGCTTATGGTTATCCCTCTGGTGAAGCCCTATAGAAGGCTCATCGAGGATGTAGATTACGTTTACGAGTTTCGACCCTATCTGGGTGGCGAGGCGTATGCGCTGGCTTTCTCCGCCGCTGAGCGAACCGGTTGCCCTGTCGAGGGTGAGGTACTGCAGGCCCACGTCCACCAGGAAACCCACGCGGTCGCGGAGTTCCTTGAGGATGTCGCGCGAGACCGCGGCGGCCCGGCCCGTGAGCGAGAGCCCAGCCAGCCACTGCTGCAGTTCGCTGATTTCCATCGCTGAGACTTCCGAAATGGTTTTCCCCTCTATGCGGAAACAATTGGTTTCGGGGCGCAGACGGGTGCCGTGGCAGACGGGGCAGACTATCTCGTCGTCGATGTCGTCCAGGATGCCGGGCCAGGAAACCATCTGCGTCTGCGCGCCCTCCCCTACCCGGAAGAACTCGTCGGAACCATAGATGAGCAGGTTAACCACCTCGTCCGGCAGACCCTCTATCGGTTCGTGAAGGGAGAAACCGTATTTGCGGGCTATCGCCTCGACAGCATCGAACTTCCGGCCGTCGCGAAGCCTTCCGAGAGGCGCGATCCCCCCGTCCGCAATACTTTTGGACGGGTCCGGAATGATGTTCTCCATGGCCACGTCAGGCACGGTGCCCAGGCCCTTGCAATGGGGGCAGTAGCCCTCGGGAGAATTGAACGAGAAGGTATGTGGCTGCGGCTCCTGTATGGACAGGCCGCTTTCGGGATCGACCAGATGCTTGGAGAAATGCCGCAGTTCGCCCGTATCGGCGTCCATCATCGCTAGGGACCCCTTTCCGACTCCGAGGGCTGCCACGACCGAATCGGCTATGCGCTTGTCGTCTCCCTCCCCCGGACGGAGTTTGTCCACCACAAGCTCGATGAAGTGGGCCTTGTAGCGGTCGAGCTGCTCCACGTCGTTAAGGCTCATCAGTTCCCCGTCTATGCGTATCTGGGCGTAGCCCTTGCGGCGCATCTGTTCGAAGAGCTCGCGGTAATGACCCTTGCGGCCACGCACCAGGGGCGCCAGCAGGAGGCACTTGCGGCCGGCATAATCCCTCATTATGAGGTCCACTATCTGCGCGTCGGTGTAGCGAACCAGTTCGCGTCCGCTCACCGGGGAATAGGCTGTGGATGCCTTCGCGTAAAGCAGGCGCAGGAAATCGGAAATTTCGGTTATGGTGCCCACCGTGCTGCGGGGGTTGTTGCCGGTGGTTTTCTGCTCAATGGCGATGATGGGACTGAGGCCCTCTATGCTTTCCACCGCGGGCTTGGAGAGTATGCCCATGAAGTGCTTGGCATAGGGGGAAAGGGTGTTCATGTAACGGCGCTGGCCTTCGGCATAGATGGTGTCGAAAGCCAGGGAGCTCTTGCCGCTGCCGCTCAGGCCCGTAATCACGGTGAACTTCCCGCGCGGGATGTCCACGTCGGCATCCTGCAGGTTGTGAGCCCTCGCGCCCCTGATTTCTATGAACTCCCTTTCAGACATCTTACAAATGTACGAAATTAATTGCTTAAATTTGCCACGCAATGTGGATTTGGCTGGCACTTGCTTCCGCGATTCTCCTTGGCTTCTACGACGTGGCCAAGAAATACTCGCTTAAGCGCAACGGAATCTATTTCGTGATTCTTGCCGCGACGGGTTTCACCGCCGTTTTCCTCTGCCCCTTCCTGAGTCCCGGCCCGGCCGCCTATCATCTGAAGATAGCCGTCAAAGCGGTCATAGTCACGGCTACCTGGCTTTCCGGGATGGAAGCGCTCAGGCTCCTCCCGATAACCACGGTGAGTACCTTCAAGGCATCCAGGCCGATGTTCGTGGTGCTGTTTTCCATACTGCTATTCGGGGAGAGGCTCAACCTGTGGCACTGGCTGGGTGTCGCGGCGGTACTTGTCGCGCTCTGGCTCCTCGGGGCGGCAAGCGGCAGGGAGGGCTTCCGTTTCGGCAGCGGGAGAGGATTCTGGGCCCTGATTATCAGCATGGTCACCGGAGTTGCAAGCGCGCTCTGGGACAAGTATATCATAAGTAGTTTCGTCTTCGAAGGGCCCCTGAGCCCCGTCTATGCAGCCCTGCCGGAGAACCTCCAGGTGCCGCTTTTTCTGCAGAGCTGGACCAATGTCTACATAACCATACTGCTTGCCGTCATAGTAGCTGTCAAGGCCGTGCGCGACGGGGAGAGGAGGGAGCGTTTCCGCTGGGACTGGTCACTGCTCGCCATTGCGGTGCTGATAACCTTTTCCGACGCAATCTATTTTCTGGCAATCAACCAGGAGGGTTCGCTTCTGAGCGTTATCTCGCTCGTGCGTCGCTTCTCCATAGTGGTGACCTTCTTTGTGGGCGCCATTATCTTCCGGGAAGGCAAAATCAAAGGCAAGAGCGCCGCCCTTGCCTTCATGATTGTCGGTATTTTATTACTGATGTACGGAAGCCTTTAGCGGGCAGTTTCCTTTAACATCTCCGCCACGGCGGCCTCAAGCTGGAGGTCGCGGCCTGCCTCGACCGAAGCCGGGTCGTTGTACACCAGGATGTCGGGCATGAGCTGGTCGTTCTCGAGGAAGCGGCCTTCGGCTATGCTCCAGGAACCTATCTGCGGAATGCCGAAGATGAGGCTCGGGTCTACCTGATGCTCCCACCATACGCTGGTTGCGGTGCCGGCCACAGGCGCTCCGATTATCTTGCCTATGCCGAGTGCCCTGTAGAGGTACGGGAAGCCGCAGGCGTCGGAGTAGTTGTCTTCGCAGACGAGCACGCAGGAGGGCTTGATCCACTTGTCGTAGGGTTCGGGCGACATCTCCACTCCGCGTGGACGGCGCTCGGTGTAGAGGCGCGCGTTCAGGAAGGTGGCGAGGTCGTTGTGCAGCCAGCCGCCGCCGTTGTGACGGGTATCCACTATGAGGGCGTCGCAGTTGCGGTACTTGCCCAGGGCCTTGGAGAACACCTCGCGGAAGGACGGGGAATCCATGCCCTCGACATGTACGTATCCGATGCGGCCGCCGGAGAGTTCCTTCACCTTTTCCTCGTTGCGGCGCACCCAGCGGGTGTAGAGGGCGTCGGAGTCATTGCCGGTAGGCTTTACATACACCTTGAGGTCCTTGCCGGAAGCCTTGAGGCCGAGCAGAACGCGCTTGCCGCTCTTGCGGGAAAGCGCCTCGTACCAGGGTTCGCCTTCAGGAATCTCGCGTGAATCGACGGAGACGATGAGGTCGCCTGGCTTGAGCGACGGAGCCGCCGCGAGCAGTTTGCTCCCCGGGAGGAACTCCTTGATTTTGAGGCCCGGGCCCTTGAATTCGGTGTCGAAGATTACCCCGAAATGTCCGGAGGACACGCCGCTTCCATCGCGGTAGCGTCCGCCGGTGTGGGAGCCGTTGAGTTCGCCGAGCATCTCGCTGAGGAGCTCGCGGAAGGCATAATTGTCGGTGATATACGGCAGGAACTGGCGGTAGTTATCTCCTACGGCGGCCCAGTCCACTCCGTGCATGTCTGCATCGTAGAACTTCTCGCGCACCTCCTTCCAGCAGTGGTCGAAGATATACTCGCGCTCCCGGGCCGGGAAGTACTCGAATTCGCCCTTGAAACTCACCTTCTCGGACTTGCCCTTGTCGGCGTCGATTTTCTTGATGCCGCTGCCGGAAACCACGTAGAAGCTCTTGCCGTCCGGGGCCGGATAGAAGCGGCCGAACATCTCCTTCGAGACCACCTTCACATCGCCTTTGCGTATGTCAAGGCAGCAGAGGTCCATGGTCTTTTCGAGACGCACGCTGTAGTAGAGCTTGCGTCCGTCGGGGGTGAGCCAGTGGTCGCCCAGACGGCCGGAACTGCGGGTGAGGCGTACGGTGCGGTCTTCCCTGCGGCTGAGTTCCAGCTTCACCGGGTCGGGCTTGCCCTTGGCGGCCTTGGCGCTGTCCTTGGCTTCGGCCTTGTCTTCCTTCTTCTTATCCTTGGGATCCTTTCCAAACTTCTCTATCTTCTCCTCGTCTTCGCTCTTGTTGAAGTTCATGAAAGCCTCGTCGTCGAAGAACATCGCGTAGATGTCGCCCTCGGAGCCCCAGCTTCCGTGACTGCGGTAGCCGGCCCTGTCGCTCTCCCATGTCATCGCCTTGCCTCCCATGGCCCAGCGGAAGTCTCCGTCATTGTAACCGCTTTCGGTGAGGTCGGTGATTTCGCCGCTCTCCACGTCGATGAGGGCGATATCCTCGTTGTACATGCGCCCGCCGCCCTGATAGACGGTGAGTATGCTGCGGCTGTCGGGGCTCCACGAGAACGGGAGGTCTCCGTCGGAATATGATGCGTTGATGCCCTTAAGCAGCGTTTTCGGATGTCCGCCGTCGGCATCGGTCACCACTATCTCGGAACGGGTGCGCAGGTATGCCAGCTTCTTTCCGTCGGGAGACGCGGCCGGCTGGAAGCAGATCTCACCCTCCGGGCTTACCCTTTTCTCGGTGAAGCCGCTGCAGAAGGTGAAATGTCCGTCCTTCTTATTCTTGAGTTCAACCTTGTAGACGGCCCATTCTCCCTTGCGTTCGGAGGCATAGTAGAGGCTGTGGCCGTCCTTTCCGAAGGAGACGTCCCTCTCCTGTTCGGGAGTGAAGGTGATGCGGCGGGTATCGGTGAGGTCGGGAGTGGTTGTGTAGACGTCGCCGCGCAGCACGAAGGCTATCTCCTTGCCGTCGGGCGATATGGCCATGGATCCGGGACGGCCGGAAAGGCTTTGCCAGATGTGTTCCCTTTCGGGATTGTCCTTGGTAAGGGTGATCTTCACCTTGCGCGGCACACCACCGTCCTGCATGGTATAGAGGTCGCCGTTCCAGCTGAAGGCCAGGGTGCCGTTGGCGGCAACGCTGAGGTAGCGGACCGGATGCTTTTTGAGGAAAGTAATCTGGTTGCCGTCGCCGCGGAAAATATTGGAATCACCGCCCCAGTCATCGGGTTCGGGATTCTTGGTGATCTCGCCTTTGGGCCCTCCTTTGCGGGTGTTTCCCTGCTCCGACAGGTAGTACCATTTGCTGCCGTCGGAAGCCCAGACGGGGTTGCGGTCCTCGCCTGGGAAGGATGTGAGTTTGGTGAACTTGCCGCCGTCCTTGAGCCAGATATCCCTGGTCACCGCGGAAGTGTGGTGCTTGCGGAATTCGTCCTCATAACCCTTTACGTCTTCGTAGAGCATCTGCCCGGCGGTGTTGACGGAGAGGTTCGCCACCTCAAAGGAGAATACCTGTTTCGGGGCGGGAAGCTGTCCGCCTGCCATCGCCGCTTCGAGAGTCTTTTGGAGAGGCAGGCTGTAGAGCTTGTTGTCGCCGGGGAATACGCAGCTCTGCATGTCCTCCTGGATGTTGGCCGACAGGTACAGGGTGCCGTCGGGAGCCACGGTGAGCGGGGTTTCCCTGCCTCCGAAAGAAGTGAGTCTTTTCGGAGTGCCTCCTTCGGAGGGAACTATCCAGATATCCTTGCTGCCTTCTCTCCAGGATGCGAACACTATGTATTTTCCGTCGGGGGTCCATACCGGATCGGCGTCGTGGGCCGGGTTGCTGGTAAGCTGCCTGGCGTCGCCGCCTTCCACGGGTACGGTGAACAGGTCTCCCTGATACACGAAGACTATCTTGGAGCCGTCGGGGGAAATGGCATTCTGGCGGAGCCAGCGCGGGGAGGTCTGTGCGGTTGCCGCTACTGCGAGGGCTGCCGCTATTAAGGACGTAATTATTCTCATACCGCTAATATACGAAATTATTGAGTATTTTTGTGAATAATGCCAGTGAGTACCCGCATAATAGTGCTGAAAACCACCAAAGTAGGCGACAGGAGCCTGGTGGTGCATGCCCTGAGCCGCGAACTGGGCCGCCGGAGTTTCATAACCGGAGTCGGCGGGTCGGCCGCGGCGTCCGGCGGACGGGCATCGAGCAGCGCGGAAGCTGGCGGGCTGGCCCGGAGGGGTGGCGGACGGGCATCGATGGCGTACTGGCAGCCGCTTTCGGTGCTGGACGCCGAGGTGGTGGAGAATCCGAAATCCGACCTGTGGCGGCTTCGCGGGGTTTCGGCGGTATACCCCCTGGCAGGGCTCAGGGGCGACGTCGGGAGATCGGCGGTCTGCATGTTCATGGCCGAGGTGCTCTACCGGGCGGTGCGCGAAGGCGCCGAACCGGAGCTCTACGATTGGTGCGAGAAGAGCATAGTCACGCTTGATTCACTGGAGGGTTCTTACGCCAATTATCACCTGCGCTGGCTGCTTGAACTCTGCAGCGCAATGGGTTTCACCCCGGCCCTTGAGGACCTGGCGCCCTTTGCCGAATCGCACCTGCGGGATATGGCGGCGCTGCTCGGCCCCTGCGACGAGGCCCTGCTGCTGCCCTTGACCGGCAAGGCCCGCAGCGAAATAGCTTCATGCCTTCTGGAATATCTTTCCGCCCACCTGGAATACAGGCTGAACATCCGTTCCCTCGCGGTGTTGGGGGAATTGTTTTGAGTCAAAGCGTGGCAAGCCAGGCCGCCATGAGGCGGAGGGCGACGCCGCGGTGGGAGATGGCGTTCTTGGCGTCCTCGGAGAGTTCCGCCATGGTAAGGTTCGGATAGAGGTCGGGGACGAACACCGGGTCGTAACCGAAGCCGCCGGCGCCGTGGCGCTCGCGGGCGATGCGGCCCTCGCAGGCGCCGTCGAAAAAGTGCGGTTTGCCGTCTGCCATAATCAGCGTCACGACGCAACGGAAGCGCGCCGCGCCGGGGAAGGTGGCGGGAGTCTCGTGACATTCCGGCCGGGAGGAACAAGCCGCAAGTTCCGCCAGCAGCCTTTCTATGTTAGAGGCGAAGTTGTGGTCGGAGGCATAGCGGGCGCTGTAGATTCCGGGGGCGCCGCCAAGGGCGTCGACCTCGAGCCCGGAATCATCTGCGAAGCAGGGCAGGCCGCAGGCATGCCACAGCGCCTGTGCCTTCAGGAGCGAGTTTTCGCGGAAGGTCGTACCCGTCTCCTCGACATCGAAACCGGCCAAACCCACGTCCGCGGGGCTCAGCACACGGAAACCCGGCCCGAGTATCTCGGCCGCTTCGCGCAGCTTGCCGGCATTGCCGGTCGCGAAAACCAAATCCATCATCCCTAAATCCTTGGGCTCTTGAGGGCCTGGCGCAGGGCGTCGTCGTAGCGGAGGTGCATGAGCACGGCGCCTTTCTGGAAGTAATAGCGGGAGACTATCTCCTGTTCAATCAGGGGTATGATCTCGTCCTTCTTCAGGCGAAGGAAGGCTTCCTTGTCCATGTCCAGGCGGGCCTTGAGGGCGGAGAGTTCAGCGGCGAACGATTCTTCCAGGCCGTCCTTGCGGAGATCCTCAACCATGCGGTCGTAGGAGGCCATTGCAGAAGTGCGGGCGTCGAATTCGGAGCCGAGGGCGAACTTGATGAAGCCCTCGTAGTCGTCGAAATGATAGTCGGCTATGGGAGCTATGCTCTCGTGCGCGCGACAGTACTCTATGGTATAGTGCTCAATCACCCCTCCATACGAGAGCGCATATGCAAGGCGGCTGTATTCGCGGCCCTTGATCTCGACATCGGGGGTAATGCCGCCGCCGTCGCGCACGGTGCGTCCGTGAAGGGTTTTGAATTCATGGGTGAGGGAGTCCGGAATATGCCCCACGGAGCCGTCTTCGTTGCGGTGCGAGTAGTCGATGGCCTGCACGCAGCGGCCGGAAGGTATGTAGTACTTTGCCGTGGTAACCTTGAGCTGTCCGCCGAAAGGCATGGGCCGGACGCTCTGCACAAGGCCCTTGCCGAAGGTGCGCGCGCCCATGATGGTGGCACGGTCGCAGTCCTGAAGGGCTCCGGCAACGATTTCCGATGCGGATGCTGAGCCGGAATCCACCATCACCACGAGCGGAAGCGTGGTGGAGAGGGGTTCGGACGGGGTGACGTAGGCCTCTTCCTTGGTAAAACCGTTGCCCTTCGAAGTCACCGCCACCGTTCCCTTCGGAACGAAGAGGCCGACTATCTCCACCGCCTCCTGCAGCACTCCGCCCCCGTTTCCGCGAAGGTCGAGCACGAGCTCCTTCATGCCCTGCTTCTGAAGGGCCTTCACTGCTTCGCGGACTTCCGACGCCGCCCCTTCGGTGAAGCCGCTGAGCAGCACGTACCCGGTGCGGCCGTCCTCAAGTATGCCGTAGTATTCCACGTTGGGCAGGTGGATCTTGCGTCGGGTGATGGTTATGTCTTCCATCTCCCCGGTGTACACCCTTTTCACCTTGAAGTTCACCTTCGTGCCGGGCTTGCCCTTCATCCGGGAAGACGCTTCCGTGGCGGTGAGGCCCACAACCGTAGCGCCGTCGATGAAATGAATCTCATCGCCGCAACGGAGGCCTGCCAGCGCCGCCGGGGAACCCTCATAAGGTTCGTTTATGAAGACGGGGCCGTCCTTTTCGGGTTTCCAGATGATTGCCCCTATGCCGCCGTAAGTGTGGCTTATCATGAGTTCGAAGTCCTCGTTCTCCTCTTCCGGAACCCAGATGGTGTAGGGGTCGAGGGTGGCGAGCATAGCGTCGATGCCGGCCTTCTGCATGCGCTCCACCGGGAGCGAATCCACATAGCTGCGGTTGAGTTCCTGCAGCAGGGCCGTCTGAGTCTGCATCCAGCGCCCGAGGTTGAAAGCCTTGCTCTGGGCATTTGCGGGAATCCGGGCAGGGGCGAGGAATGCCGCCGCCAGGGCCGCCAGTATCATGATTCTTTTCATACTTCTTTCCAAATGAATATCTTGTCGCCGCGGTGCAGGCGTGCAATATCCTTGCCAGCCACCTTCACGCTGCAGAGGCTCCCCTGGGGGATGAGTTCCACGGGTTCCGTCTCCAGGCGGATGTCGTCGGCGGGGAACTCCACTTCGCCGGTAGTCGCGCCTATGGCCATGAGGGTTTCGCCTCGATGCAGGTCCTGGGTCTCCACCTTTATTTCAGCTACGCCGAGGCGGTCGAACCAGTTGGTGACCTTGCCCAGGTAGACCTTGCGGCGGGTGGCCTGGCTGCCGTAGACGGAACTCCATTCACCAAGGCGGGCTCCCTGGTAGTAGCCGTCCCAAAAGCCCCGGTTGAACACTTCCGCGAGCCTGGCCTTCAAAGAGGCTGCCAGTTCGGGAGTGAATGCCCCGGCCTGAACGGCGTCGGCGGCGGCACGGTAGCACTCCGCACAGCGCTTCACGTATTCGGCGCTGCGGGCGCGGCCCTCTATCTTGAACACCTTCACCCCCGCATCCACCATCTTGTCCATGAACTCTATGGTGCAGAGGTCCTTGGGAGACATTATGTATTCATGGTCGATATTCAGGCTGTTCCCGGTTTCGAGGTCGGTAACCTCGTAGCCGCGGCGGCAGACCTGAAGGCAGGCTCCGCGGTTGGCAGACTGGCCGTAGGTATGGAGGCTCATGTAGCATTTGCCGCTCACCGCCATGCAGAGGGCGCCGTGGGCGAACATCTCCACACGCACAAGCTCACCGGACGGGCCGCAGATGTGCTCGCTCTCGATGGCGTCCACGATTTCGCGGACTTGATGCAGATTCAGCTCGCGGGCCAGCACCACCACGTCGGCGAAGGCGGCGTAGAAGCGCAGCGCCTCGACGTTGGAGATGCTGAGCTGCGTGGAGATGTGAACCTCAAGCCCCAGTTCACGGCAGGCCTGGATGCAGGCCATGTCGGAAGCGATGACCGCGTCCACGCCAGCTTCACGGGCGGCCTGAAGAGCCTGCCTCATGTTGTCCATATCCCCCGGGTAGAGGGTGATATTGAGCGTCAGATAGGCTTTGACTCCCGCCTCATGGCAGATGCGGACCACCTCGGAGAGGTCTTCCGGCGCGAAGTTGGCAGCCGAACGGGAGCGCATGTTCAGGTTTCCGACTCCGAAATACACCGAATCGGCTCCGCCCTGGATTGCGGCTGCAAGGCACTCGAAACTCCCGGCGGGAGCCATTATCTCAAGCTTTTCCATCATCAGCAAAGTTAACGTTTTCCGGGCACTTGCAAAGCACGTCCCTGCGGTATCGGGCCGACAGCCATACCGTGCGGACAAGCAGATGCACGAAATATGCGCCCAGAAGGAGGTTGAGGGCAAGGGCCGGAGTTCCGTCGAACGGGAGGTCCAGACCGGGATGCAAACCGCCTGCGTACCTTGCCGCGAACCATGCGGCGAAAAAGCCCACCACCGCCCCAATCATCGAATTGCGCAACGCGGGAGTGGCCGTGGCGCCTATGAAAATGCCATCCCAGGTAAAGGCCGCACAGCCAAGGGGCGGCATCAGTATGAGCCAGGGCATATAGCGGGCCGCGGCCTGGCGTATCTCGGCGGAATCCGTCATCAGACGCAGCAAGGGGCCGCCAGCGAAAGCATAGATG
>JAILNI010000045.1 GCA_024691765.1 Bacteroidales bacterium
TATGACGTCGATTCCTTCAAGATCGGCAATTATACATATGAACCGCTTTACGGACTTCTGCCCGACAATGTATTCGTCTACGGTCGCCAATATACTTTCCATATAGGTCTCGACCTTTCAATGGTTTACAGCTAGATTACTTTCGCTCCTTCAGTAAGCGACTGGGAAACTAAAATTTACGAGAATAACGACGTTTTCTGATGCTACATGATCTACTAGTTTTTACGCCGTTCATGATGTGCATTCTAGGGTTTGTCCTGAATGCTGCACTCACTTTTCGAACGCGCGTCTTTCCCATCTTCCAACTGCTGCTGGCCGTAGCCACGCTGTTTTTCATGGTAGACGGGTATTACAGCTCGATTTACGGAACTCCTGAAATAAACATTTGGTTTACACTGCTAAACCAGCTCGTAGCTCCGAGTTTCATTCCACTGACCGTACTTTACTTCAAGAAGCTGGTCAGGGAATCTTCTTTCAGGCCACTTCAGTTCGTCTGGGTTACAATTCCCGCGGGAATGTTCGCCGCCACAGGCCTTCTTATGACCATAATCGGAACCGACCAGTTGACGGAATTCGTTACCATAATCAACACCCAGGGTGTAAGTTCCCTTACGCATTATAAGGGGCTCCCGGTACACAGCTACTTCGTATGGTCCACTATCATACTCAGGGTGATTCTCGGTGCGGAACTGCTCTATATGATAGGTTACGCGGTACTGACATTCGCAAAAAGGGGCTATTCCATACGTCAGCTGCGAGACTTCCTCTACAGGGACGGCCGTGTGGACGTGCTCCATCTTCAGGTCATCCCGGCAGTTGTAATAGGCATTATATACGTATTCAGGGTATTCCTTTTCAAGAATTATCTCGACAATCACCTGGGGCTGACAGCCATATTCTCAATTCTCACCACTATGTGCGTATTTGGTATGTGCTATTTCAATCTTTTCGCCGCCAAGAGTTCGGTGACGTTGAAGGAATGCGCAAGCGTAATGCGCTACAACTACGGCAATACCGACCGGCAGCAGGTTGAGGAGGATATTGTGAGCGAGATCGTTGCCGGGGCGGATGCCGACTCCATGCGCCGTATACGCGCGCGCGTTGGAGTAACTACCGAGGTGGAAGCCTGGGGCAGGGGAGAGAACAAGGATATTTCCCTGGCCGACGCCATCTTTACTGCTGTATCGAAAGACACCGACAGCCTTATGGGCCGTTTCCAGCGCCTGATGCAGGAGGAACAGCTATACCTGAAGCCGGGTCTGAACCTCGACGATATCGCCGAGCGCCTGGATTCAAACAAGACATATGTGTCCAAGATGGTCAATACCAGCTACAACATGGGCTTCCCCGAGCTGCTCAATATACTGCGTATCGACTACGCTCAGCATTATATACTGCTTCACAGGGACGCAAAGCAGGATGCCATAGCCCGCGACTGCGGTTTCTTCAGCGCATCGTCGTTCAACACTGTATTCAAGAAGATTACCGGAATGACCCCCAAGGTCTGGATAGCTTCTTACGATAAAAGCGAAAAGCGAAGCGGTGCATAGTTTGCATTTTTAATATTTTATATTAAATTTGCAACATATCATTTCTGATCTGAAACGGTTTGCACGCATATTCGTCTTTATGGCAGCGATCTTCGCCGCCTCCGGCACGGCTGTGTCGGCCGCGTCAGACAGCGCCGTTTCACTTTTCTTCCGCATCAACTCCTCTTCCGTGGACATGTCCTTCGGAGGCAACGGGAATTTCTCTTCCTCGGCAGGGAGTATTCTTGGTGGGGTTAACTCAGATAAGGGTAACGTGCGCATATGCGTACGCGGTGCCGCTTCTCCTGACGGTCCGCTTGCTTTCAACCGAAAACTCGCCGCGGAACGGGCGTGGGCTGCAGTGGACCTTCTCAAGCACATAAATCCGTCGCTGTCCGACTCGCAGATTACCGTGTCCATGGTCGACGAAGACTGGGCCGGTCTTGCGGCCTGGCTGCGCAGCAGCGACAAAGCCTGGGCGGCCGACGCCCTCAGGATAGTCGAGTCCGGAAAGGCCGACAGGGAGCAGCGTCTTCGCGAGCTCTATGTGGGCGAAGCCTGGGATGAGCTTGCCGCGAACTGTTTCCCGAAACTCCGCCGGGCTGAAGTATCACTTGAGGTGAGTTCCCCGGCTCAGGCCCTGGCTCCGGTCCGGAATCTCGGCACCTGTCTTCATGCAGCCGGACAGGTAAACCAGGAATTCGCTGATTCGCAGCAACTCCCCTCCATGCATCCCGGCACCTGTCTGCATGTAGCCGGACAGGTAAACCAGATATTCGCTGATTCGCAGCAACTCCCCTCCATGCATCCTGGCACCTGTCTGCCTGTAGCCGGACAGGTAAACCAGATATTCGCCGCCTCTCCGCCCCCACCGTGCTCAAGCGTCTAGCCATAACGGTATCCTCGCTGCTCTTTTCGGCGGCGGTGGCCCTGGCTTCCGGCGTCAACCCTGCGACGGCTCTCTATTACGACGGCTCGCTTTGGATTGCCGGCGATAACGGCATTGTCAGGGTGGGGCGTAACGGCCGCTCCATGAATTACGGCGAAAAAGAACTCGGCGTTTCCGGGGTAAAGGGCATAGTCGCCGACTCTTCCGAAAATATCTGGTATCTGGGATCCGACGGGCTGGTCCGAAGCTATTCCTTCCTCGACGGATTCGGCTCCTTCGACGTCCTCCCGTCCGGCATCACGGCGCTCGCTTCCGACCCGGCCGGAGAGCGCGTCTTTGCTTCGACCGACACCATCCTCTATTCCTGGAAACCCGGCGAAAATGAAGTGGCGGAATGCCCTCTTGAGAGTCCGGTCACAAGCCTTGATCTCGCGGCGGACGGCGCGGTCTGGATTACCTGCACTAACGCAGTTATGCGCCTCGACAAACAAGGAAAATGCGAACTGTTTTCCTCTGCGTCCAGCCGGCAGGATATTTCAAATTCGATACATTTCGAAATTGAAACAAAAGCGAAAAGAATCAACTGGATTGCAGTTTTGTTTGCCCTTCTTGTCGGTCTCACGGTAGCGGATGCCTACTGGCGCTTCAGTATCGCAAAGCCCTCGAAACAGTCTGAACCGGGCCCGGCCGTGGCCACAGATGGTTCCACCGAAACACCTGCGGAGGAATCTCGGACCGAACCCGAAAAGACGCCTCGCCGCGAGCCCGGAAAGGCGCCGCAGCCGCAGCCTTCACCCACCCTTGAACTCAGCGCTCCCGATGACTTTGTCCAGCAGGTTGAGCGCATTATCAGGGAAAACATCGCCACCAAGAAATTCGGCGTCGACGAGATAGCGGAAATTACCGGCATCAGCAGGATCCATGTAAACCGCAAACTCAAGGCGGCCGGTTGTCCTTCGCCTTCAGTAATGCTTAAGAAGGCCCGTATGAAGCTCGCGGAAAAACTCGTGAGGGAAGGAAAACTCCCCATGCAGGAGATTGCACAGCGCTGCGGCTTCTCGTCAGCGTCGTATTTCGCCACGTCCTTCCGAGATTATTTCGGAGTCCCACCTTCTGATTTCAAATAGTGTTGTTTTTCACCCCGAAAATCCGTATCTTTGGGGTAATGATAACCACAGACAATAACACGCGGGGCACAGTCCTCGTGGTAAATACCGGATCCATAACCACCAAGTTCGCCGTCTATCGCGACGGAGCCTGCATTCTCGAGCAGAAACTGGAGCATTCAGTAGAAGAACTCTCGAAATTCGCCGACGTCATGGACCAGGACGGCATGCGTACCCGGGCCATACTCGGTGCCCTCGCCGAAAAGGGGATACGCCTCCAGGACATCGACATAGTGATGTGCCGCGGAGGTCTTTTCACCCCGTGCATAACCGGAGTGTACAATGTCAACGCGGATATGCGCGAAGTGCTCTCCACGAGCCGCGACGGCAACCATGCCTGCAACCTCAGCGCCCTCATAGGCGACAATATCGCCCGGGAAATCAATGAAATCCGCTCAAAGGCCGGAACCGCCGCAGGAAACGCCCCCTGCGTCGCCTATGTAGCGGATCCCCCGATGGCAGACGAGATGCTTCCGGAATGCCACATAGGCGGCATACCGGAGTTCCCCCGCAAGACCCTTTTCCATGCGCTGAATACCCGTGCCATCATGCGCCGCTACCTGCGTGAGACGGGCCGCAAAGCCGAAGACACCACCGCCGTCATTTGCCACATGGGCGGGGGAGTCACCATCTCCCTGCACCGCGGCGGCCGCGTAATTGACACCTCGCACGGCCTTGGCGGCGACGGCCCGATCACTCCCGAACGCGCCGGCTGCTGCCCGCCCTATCCGCTCATCGACATGTGCTTCAGCGGCAAATACACCAAGGAGGAGATAAAGAAGAAGCTCATAGGCCGCGGCGGAGCTGTAGCCTGGTTCGGCACCAACGACATGCGCGAGATCGTCAAACATGCGAACGCAGGCGAGGAGAAGTACGTCGTATTCCTCAAGGCCTTCGTGCTCAACATATCCAAGTACATAGTCGCGCAGGCGGCAGTTGTCGACGGCAGGGTGGACGCCATCATCCTCACCGGAGGAGTCGCCTACAGCAAGGATATCACCGACGCCATCACCGCAAAGGTGTCCTGGGTGGCGCCCGTAGTGGTGTATCCAGGTGAAAACGAGCTCGATTCGCTCGCCGAGAACGGCTACATCATCCTTGCCGGCAAAACGAAGATCCACACCTATTGCAAAGACCGTCTCATTGAAGACTAGCAACCACAACAACACTAAACTATAAACAATGTCAGAAATCGATTATTCGAAGCGTTCGTTCAATTACTATCCCACGAACGCCATCGTATTCAGCAAGTGCGTAGGCAACCGCTGGTCGGCCCCTGAGGTTACGAACGACTTCAACTTCAGCCTGCACTGCTTCGCCGGAGTCTTCCACTACGCCCCTTCCTGCTTCGAAGGCATGAAGGCCTATCGCGGAGTGGACGGCCGCGTGCGTCTTTTCCGTCCCGACGAGAACGCCCTCCGCATGGAGAGCAGCGCCCGCTACCTCGACATGCCCGCCCCGTCGGTGGAGATGTTCATCGACATGTGCGTGAAGTGCGTGCAGGAGAACTGGGACTGCATCCCGCCTTATGAAAGCGGAGCTTCGCTTTATCTGCGCCCGGTACTCTTCGGCATCAATCCGCAGCTCGGCATCAAGTCGGCCGCCGACGTGATGTTCGCCGTGATGTGTTCAGCCGTCGGCACCTATTCTGGGGCCAAGAGCCTCGTTCCCGGCGCGGCGGTGCTTTCGCGTAACTACGACCGCGCGGCCACCTACGGATCCGGCGGCTACAAGCTCGGGGCAAACTACGCCCAGTCGCTGCACGCCTACAACCTGGCGCACAAGATGGGTTACCGAGAGCTGCTCTTCCTCGACAGCGCCACCCACAGCCACATAGAGGAGTTCGGCTCGTCCAACTTCTTCGCCATCAAGCACGGCTGCTACATCACCCCGAACTCACCAAGCGTACTGCCTTCAATCACCAACAAGAGCCTCCGCAAGGTGGCCGAGGAGTTCGGCCTCAAGGTCGAGCGCCGCACCATCTTCATAGACGAGCTCGAAACCTTCGAGGAAGTCAACTCATGCGGCACGGCGGTGGTCATCACCCCCATCAGCCGCATCGACGACAAGGTAACGCTCGAGAGCGGCACTATCACAAGGGAATACAGGTACGGAGACGTCTGTGGCCCCGTCAGCGAAAAGCTCTACAAGCGCATAGTGGGCATACAGAACGGCACGGAGGAAGACAACTACGGCTGGTGCATGTTCGTGAACGACCCCAAGTAGCCGGCACCGCGCGCAAAGCCTTATGAAGTCCCGTATCGCCGCCCTGCTGGATGAGAACCGCGCCGACCAGGCCATATCCGAACTGGAAGCCTGGCAGGCGTCCGGAAAGCCCATGGACGATGCCCTTTTCTATCTTCTCGGAAACGCCTGGCGCAAGAAGGGCAACTGGCAGATGGCCATGAACAACTATCTGGAGGCCGTCCACCTGAACCCCGAAAGCCCGGCGAAACAGGCCCTGGAGATAGCGAACGAGATTCTGGACTTCTACAACAAGGATATGTATAACCAATAAACAATAACCACATGGCAAAAATGAAAGGTGCGACAGTAGTCGATATCGAACGCTGCAAAGGCTGCGGCCTCTGCGTTGTCGCCTGCCCGCTGAAGGTTCTCGCCCTCACCACGAAGAGCGTCAACCAGAAGGGGTACAATTATGCTGAAGCCGTCCTGGACGACGTCTGCACGGGCTGCACGTCCTGCGCGATAGTCTGCCCCGACGGCTGTATAACCGTTTACCGTAAAAAGGAGGAGTAAAGCTATGGCAGAGAAAGAAGTAACCTTGATGAAAGGCAACGAGGCCATCGCCCACGCCGCGATACGCTGCGGCTGCGACGGCTATTTCGGATACCCCATCACCCCGCAGTCCGAGGTGCTCGAAACCCTCGCTGCGGAGAAACCCTGGGAGACCACCGGCATGGTGGTGCTCCAGGCCGAGAGCGAAGTGGCGTCCATCAACATGGTCTACGGCGGCGCGGCCACGGGCAAGCGCGTCATGACCTCATCCTCCAGCCCCGGCATCAGCCTCATGCAGGAGGGTATCTCCTATATGGCGGGAGCCGAACTCCCTGCCCTGATTGTAAACGTTTCCCGCGGAGGCCCGGGCCTCGGCACCATACAGCCCAGCCAGGCCGACTACTTCCAGACGGTCAAGGGCGGTGGCCACGGCGACTACCGCCTCATCACCCTCGCTCCCGCTTCGGTGCAGGAAATGGCCGACTTCGTCGACCTCGCCTTCGAACTGGCCTTCCGCTACCGCAATCCGGCCATGATCCTTTCCGACGGAGCCATAGGCCAGATGATGGAAAAGGTGGTGCTGCCTCCCTTCAAGCCCCGCCGCACTACAGAGCAGATAGCGAAGGAGTGCCCCTGGGCCACCACCGGCCGCATAGGCATGCGCAAGCCAAACATAGTCACCTCCCTCGAACTCCGTTCCGAGGAGATGGAGCAGAACAACCTCCGCATACAGGCCAAGTACCGCGTCATCGAGGAGAATGAAGTGCGTTACGAGGAATACAAGACCGAGGATGCGGAATACCTCATAGTCGCTTTCGGCAGCGCGGCCCGCATAGCCAAGAAGGTCATAGCGATAGCCCGTGAGAAGGGCATAAAGGTAGGCCTTCTGCGTCCCATCACCCTCTGGCCCTTCCCCACGAAGAAGATTGCAGAGCTCGGAGAGAAGGTCAAGGGCATACTCTCACTGGAAATCAACGCCGGCCAGATGGTGGAGGACATCCGCCTCGCCGTGCAGTGCAAGGTTCCGGTCCGCTGGTACGGCCGTCTCGGCGGCATCATCCCCGAACCCGAAGAAGTGGTACGCGAAATCGAAAAAATGACCGTCTAAACGCTGAAAGCCATGACTAAAGAACAAATAATTCAGCCGGAGAACCTGGTTTACCGCAAACCCGAACTCCTCAACGACGTTCCCATGCACTACTGCCCGGGCTGCAGCCACGGGGTGGTGCACAAACTGGTGTCGGAAGTCATAGCCGAAATGGGCATGGCAGACAAGACCATAGCCATCTCACCCGTGGGATGCGCAGTCTTCGCATACAAGTATATAGACGTGGACTGGCAGGAAGCCGCCCACGGCCGCGCCCCGGCCCTGGCCTCCGCCGTCAAGCGCCTCTGGCCCGACCGCCTCGTCTTCACTTACCAGGGTGACGGCGACCTCGCCTGCATAGGCACGGGTGAAACCATCCACGCCCTCAACCGCGGCGAGAACATCACCATAATCTTCATAAACAACGCCATTTACGGTATGACCGGCGGCCAGATGGCCCCGACCACCCTGCTTGGCATGAAGACGGTCACCTGCCCCTACGGCCGCGACCCGAAACTCCACGGCTACCCGCTCAAGATGGCGGATATCGCCGCGCAGCTCGAAGGCACCTGCTATGTCACGCGCCAGAGCGTGCAGAGCGTAGCTGCCATACTCAAGGCGAAGAAGGCCATACGCAAGGCTTTCGAGTACTCCATGCAGGGCAAGGGCTCCAACCTCGTGGAGATAGTCTCCACCTGCAACACCAACTGGAGAATGTCTCCCGTAAAGGCCAACCAGTGGATGGAGGAGAACATGGTTCCCTACTATCCCCTCGGCGACCTCAAAGACAAGGGCATCTAAACCAAAAGCTTATGACACACGAAATTATCATATCCGGTTTCGGGGGACAGGGCGTCCTCTCGATGGGCAAGATACTCGCATACTCCGGCCTCATGGAAGACAAGGAAGTCACATGGATGCCGGCCTACGGTCCCGAGCAGCGCGGCGGTACGGCCAACGTCACCGTCATCGTGAGCGACGAGCCGGTCTCGTCTCCCATACTCAGCTCGTACGATACGGCCATAGTGCTGAACCAGCCTTCGCTCGAGAAGTTCGAGGGCAAGGTGAAGCCCGGCGGCACCCTCATCTACGACGGCTACGGCATCAACACTCCGCCTACGCGCAAGGATATCAACGTTTACCGCATCGACGCCATGGACAAGGCGGCCGAGATGAACATGATCAAGGTATTCAACATGATGATACTCGGCGGCTTCCTCAAGGTGCACCCCATCGTCAGCATCGAGAGTGTGCTCAAGGCCCTGCGGAAAACCCTTCCCGAACGCCATCACCACCTCATCCCGATGAACGAGGAGGCTATGAAGACGGGAATGGAAATAATCAGGAAACTCTAGCGCAGCCGCAGGAAGCTGTATCCGAACCTCTCGCACGCAGCCCGCTCCAACGCCTCACGGTCGTCGGGGTGGGCTATGCTTATCAGGGCCTTTGCCCGCTGGGCCAGGCTGAGGTTGCGCAGGTAGACGATTCCGTACTCCGTCGCCACGAACTGGGTCTGGAAACGGGTGGTCACCACTCCGGCGCCCGGGGTAAGGGTGGGCACTATCTTGGCCTTGCCCTTTGCGGTACGCGACGGCATGGCTATGAAGGTGCGCCCTCCTTCGGAAAGCGAGCAGCCGTACATGAAGTCGTGCTGTCCGCCCACGCTCGAGAAAACCGTAGTACCTATTGAATCCGCGCATATCTGGCCGGTGAGGTCGATCTCTATTGCGGAGTTGATTGCGCAGGCCCTGGGGTTCTGGGAGATGATGAAAGGATTGTTGGTGTAGGCGACGTCGAAGAACTCCATGCTGCGGTTGTGGTCGATGTAGGAGTACATCTCCTTGGAGCCTATGGCAAGGGCCGCCACGCTCACTCCGGGCCGCACCTTCTTGAGGGAATTGTCTATGACGCCCTCCTTCATGAGGCGTATCACACCATCGGTCATGGCCTCGGTGTGAAGGCCCAGGTGCTTGTGGTTTTTGATTCCGTTCAGCACTGCGTTCGGGATGCCTCCCACGCCTATCTGCAGGCAGGCCCCGTCGGGGATCTCCGCCGCTATGTTCGCGCCTATCGCAGCCTCCACCGGGGTGGGTTCCCCGAAGGTCATCGCAACGGGAGCCACGTCGCAGAGCACAGCCGCGCTGATCTTACTCTCGTGTATCAGGCATTCACCGTAAAGATACGGGATGTTGGGGCTCACTTCCGCAATCACCACCCTCGCCACCTCGCATGCCGCAACGGCTATGTCGGCCGATATTCCAAGGCTGCAGTAGCCGTTCTCGTCGGGCATGGAGCAGGTGATGAAGGCCACGTCCACGGGGAACTCGCCCCGCCTGAACATACCGGGCACCTCGCCCAGGAACACGGGCGTCATGCTTCCGTATCCGGCGGCCACGTGGGCGCGCTGGTCGGCGCTTATGAAAATGCTGTTCACCAGAAACGAGTCCTTGTACTCCGGCTTGCAGAAGGGAGCCGGTTCCTTGTGGACGTTGAAGCCCGAGGTGATGGTGACGTCGCGCAGCTCAGCATGGCGGCGTGCGAGCGCCTCCTGCAGCAGCACGGGCACCGAAGCGCCGCCCTGGCAGCATACGGTATCGCCGCTGCGCACCAACTTTACGGCTTCGTCGGCGGAAACGTATTTCATTCGCTTACAAGTTTTACAAACATCTTCAGATGCCGCTCGAGCAGCACGAAATCCTCGTCGCTGAGCAGCCTGGACACGCATACCCTTATTCCGCACTGGCCGCTGCCGGTGGTGTTGAGTGGTATCGCTATCACTCCGCAGCGCAGCAGGGCCTCAAGCAGTTCGCGGTTGCCCATACCCTTATACCCGACGGTGTAGAAGAAGCCGTCGCTTATGGTCTGCTCCATGTCCTTGTCGTACACCAGATGGAAGCCGCAGTCCTCGAAGATCTGCCTCGAACGGTGGGCGCGCAGGCCGTAGTTCCGTAGTTCCTTGACGAAGTTGTAGCGCCCGTCTACCGAGGCTTCGAGCATGGCCGACAGGGCGTACTGGGCTGAGTGCGACGCTCCGGAAGTGTTGACGTACAGGTAGTTGAGTATGAAGTTGTCGCCGAAGCGGCCTATTCCCCATTTGCGGTGCAGCTCCGGATATTCGCGCATGTAGAGTTTGTCGGAGATGCAGGCCAGGGCTATCCTCTCGCCGGCGTAACTGAATATCTTCGAACCCGACAGCAGTATGATGTAGTTGTCGGTGTAGCGTGCTACCGTGCTCTGGAACGGCGGCTCGAAGGGCACGCTCAGGTCCTTGCGGAAGTCCATGCACAGGTAGGCCATGTCTTCCAGCACTATCACGTCGTACTTCGTGGCGAGTTCGCCTATTGTCTGCAACTCCTCCTCCGTCAGGCATATCCACGCCGGGTTGTTGGGGTTGGAGTAGAGTATGGCCGCCACGTTGCCCTGTTTGAAATAGGATTCCAGTTTGTCGCGCAGCTTCTCAGCACGGTACTCGTAGATGTCGAAGATTTCGTTTTTGATGCCGAGTATGTCGGGCTGCCTGCCGTGGGCGGAGAAGCCGGGGCAGATGTAGAGTATGGTGTCCTTGCCAGGCTGGAGCTGGGAGCATTCCAGGATGCTGGTCATGCTGCCCTGCATGGAGCCTACCGTTGGAACTATACCCTTTGGGTCGATGTCTATGTCGATGAAGGCTTTGACGAAGCGGGAAGCGTTCTTCTTGAGTTCGGGAATGCCCTGTACTGAAGGATAGATGCTGGGGATGCCGCTGTCGAGGGCCTTCTTCTGCGCTTCGATTCCTATGCGGCATGCGGGGATGCCCGGCACCCCGAATTCCAGATGCGAGAACTTCTCCCCGACCTCCTCTTCAAGGGCTGATCCGAGCATGGTGCACTGGCGTATGGTGGTACGGGAGATGTCCTCTATCCCCATCTCCTCCAGCTTCGCCTGGAGTTTCGATTCTGATACCGGTTCTTTCATGGCTTAACCCTTCTGTTCCGAGATTCTGAGGCCCTCGTCGAAGGCCTTGAGGTTCGCTTCCACTATTGCATCTCCCTTGCGGGCGAAGATGCGGCGTATGCCCTCGCGCAGCTTCTCCGGTTCGAGTATTTGCAGCACGGCGGCGCTGGCACCCAGAAGCACCATGTTCGCGCTGCGGGGTGATCCGGCTGCCTTCGCTACCGCCTCGGCGTCAAGGGCCACGACGTTCTTCACCCCGGCCAGGGCGTTCTCAATAGCCGTCATCTCCGGGTAATTGGGGATGTTCTTGAGCGGAACGGTGTTGGTGATGATCCATCCGTCC
Source organism: Bacteroidales bacterium (assembly GCA_024691765.1). Classification (GTDB taxonomy): domain Bacteria; phylum Bacteroidota; class Bacteroidia; order Bacteroidales; family UBA932; genus Cryptobacteroides. The sequence continues at coordinate 11,687 of JAILNI010000045.1, forward strand.
TTCGAAAGGAAGGGCAGATACCGAAGCGCTTCCATGGGCTCCATGGAGATGATGATGTCGGCCCCTCCCAGGGGGATGAGGTCGGAGTGGACGGGACCGTCGCTGAGGCGAAGGTGCGACTGTACGTCACCGCCCCTCTGGCTCATTCCGTGCACTTCCGCCTGCTTGAGGCTGATGCCCTGTTCGAGGGCGGCCGAACCTATGACGGTGGCAATTGAGAGGATGCCCTGTCCTCCCACGCCTGCAAGTATTATGTCGCGTTTCATTTCTTTGCGTGTCTTTTGAGGGTCTGGAGGCATTCGCGCCTGCTTATGATTACTGATACTCCGTGATATTCGATTTCCTCGCGTATCACCCTTTCCATCTCGGGATAGTTGACGGGGAGTGGAACGATGGTGCGGATGTGCTCCTTAGGCACTCCGAGCCCCTCGCATATGGCTTCGAGCCTGCCCGTGCCAGCGGAGTCCTGGCCGCCGGTCATGCCGGTGGTGAGGTTGTCGGAGATGCACACGAGTATGTCGGATTTTTCGTTCACCGCGTCCAGCAGGCCGGTCATGCCGCTGTGGGTGAAGGTGGAGTCGCCAATTACCGCGACTGCCGGGTAGAGGCCGCTGAAAGCGGAGCCCTGCGCCATGGTAACCGAGGCGCCCATCTCCACGCAGGTGGTGAACGATTCGAACGGAGGCAGCCATCCCAGGGTGTAGCAGCCTATGTCGCTGAACACCTTGCCTTTCGGGTAGTCCTTCATGACCGCGTTGAGGGCCGTGAAGAAGTCGCGGTGGCCGCAGCCCATGCAGAGCGCAGGCGGACGCGGGGCGGGAACTTCCGACGCCGCGCAGCCTTCGCCTGCCGGCAGCCCGAGGGCCTGCCTCACCGGGTCGGGGGAGAGTTCGCCGGTGCGGGGAAGCGACCCGTCCAGGCGGCCGAGTATCTGCGTGCCGTGGGGCAGTATCCCGCGCAGCCTTTCTTCCAGGAGCGGCTGCCCTTCTTCAAGCACCAGGATACGTTTGCACATGCTTGCGAGCTTCAGGATGAGTTCCTTCGGATAAGGGTACTGCGATATCTTGAGTACGGGATATGGGCATCCGTCGGGGAAGTTTTCCATAAGATAGTTGTAGGCGATGCCGCAGGCGATGATGCCGAGGCTCCTGTCCGGCCCTTCAGTGAGGCTGTTGAAGCGGGATTTCACCGCATCCTCTTCGAAGAGGGCGTAGTCCTTGATGAGCTGGCGGTAGCGCTTGCGGGCGTTCACGGGCAGCGTGCACCACTGCACCTCGTTCGCGGGGAAGTGCATTTCATTGGTGGGCTTCGCTTCAGCGTTGTCTATGCCCTCGACTATGGCGCGCGAGTGCGAGAGGCGGGTGGTGAGGCGCATCATCACGGGGATGCCGCGGGTCTCGGAATAGTCGAAAGCCTCGCGGGCCATCTCATAGGCCTCCTGCTGCGATGAGGGCTCGAACACCGGCATCAGCGCGAAGGCCGCGTAGAAGCGGGAGTCCTGCTCGTTCTGGGAGCTGTGCATCGACGGGTCGTCGCAGGAAGCGATTACCAGGCCGCCGTTGGCGCCAGTCATGGCCGAACCCATGAACGGGTCGGCGCAGACGTTGAGGCCTACGTGCTTGAAGCACACCAGCGAACGCTTGCCGGCGAATGACATGCCGAGCGCCTCTTCCATGGCGGTCTTTTCGTTCACCGACCATTTGCAGTGGACGCCGCGCTCCGCGGTGAGCGGATGCGCCTGTATGTATTCGGTTATTTCGGTTGAGGGAGTGCCGGGGTAAGCGTAAACCCCGCTGAGGCCGGCGTGCAACGCACCCAGCGCCAGAGCTTCATCCCCCAGTAAAAGTTGTTTTTGGGACATATCCGGTCGTTAGTTTCAGTGGTCTACAAATATACTCATTTTTTTCGTAACTTTGCGGTATGAGTCAAGTCCATGTAATCAACCACCCCATGATCCAGCACAAGCTGACGATCATGCGCAAAAAGGAAACCGGTTCCAAGGATTTCCGCCAGCTGCTTACCGAAATCTCCCTCCTCATGGGTTACGAAGTCACCAGGGACATCCCCCTGGCCGACATAGAGATTGAAACCCCCATCTGTAAGATGACGGCGAAGGAGGTATCCGGCCGCAAGCTCGCCATCGTTCCCATACTGCGGGCCGGCATAGGCATGGTGGACGGTCTCCTGAGCCTGGTTCCCGTCGCGAAGGTGGGCCACATCGGTCTCTACCGAAACGAGACGACCCACAAGCCGGTGGTTTATTTCTGCAAGCTTCCCGAAGATATCCAGGACCGCCTCGTAATCGTCACCGACCCGATGCTTGCCACCGGCGGCAGCGCATGCGACGCCCTCTCCATGCTCAAGGAGCGCGGATGCCACAACATTCGCCTCATGTGCCTCGTGGGAGTTCCGGAAGGCATATCCAGGGTTCAGGCCGAGCATCCCGACGTGGATATCTACGTCGCCGCCGTGGACGACCATCTCAACGAGAACGCCTACATCGTTCCTGGTCTGGGCGACGCCGGCGACCGCATCTTCGGCACCAAGTAGCCTCCGTTATTTACAGAGCATAATATCCATTATCATCCGGTCGGCAGCCTTCATGCCGGCCGAGCCGATTGCGCCCAGGTTGCGTATGGTCTTTTCGACGTCGTCGTCGATGATGCCGTCGGTGGAGGGTATGCAGGTTCCGCGAAGGGCCAGCACCGCCGACTGTACGGCGCACGACACCCCTGAGGCCACCTTCATGGCGCAGCCCGTCTTGGCGCCGTCGCACACCATTCCGGTGATGTTTCCGGCCATGTTCTTGATGGCGTAGCAGATCTCGTCGTATCCTCCTCCCTGCAACCAGACTATTCCGCAAGCCGAGCCGGTGCTGGCCACCACGCAGCCGCAGAGGGCCGACAGTTTCCCCAGATAGGACTTTATGTGTATGGCGACGAGGTTGCTCAGAATCAGCGCCCTGGCCAGCCTTTCGTCGTCCACCTTATACATGTTCGCGTACGCGACTACCGGCATGCTCACGGTGATTCCCTGGTTGCCGCTGCCGCTGTTGGACATCGCCGGCAGGGTGCATCCGGCCATTCGGGCGTCGGCCGCGGCGGCGGTCATGCCCATGGCGTAGCTCATGAAATCGTCCCCGAACACCTCCCTCTGGTTCTCGCGTATCGCGCGCCCCACTTCCATCCCGTAATGCCCGGAAAGACCTTCATGGGCAAGTGCGAGGTTGAGGCTGCGGTCTTCGAGGATGAAGGCTATGTCGGCAAACGGAACGTTCAGCGCGAAGTCGTATATTTCACTCACCGTAAGGCCGTCGTCTCCGGAGGAACGTTCAGTGGCGGCCGCGCCCGATTCGGAGCTCATCAGTATGCGGTCGGCGAAGCTCGTCTCCACTATGCGGTCGTGGTCGTCCTCGATGACGGCGTAGGCGTGCGGATCCACCTCGGCGCTGGCGCTGCCTCCTCCTTCCACCGACACCGTGGCCTTCACGTAGAGGAGCCTGTCTGTGGGAGCTACTCCCACGCTCACGGCTCCGCTGGCGACAAGTTCCCTGGCCCTCGCGACGGCTTCTGCCGACAGGCCGGAAAGCACTTCGAGCCCGCAGGAAGAATTTCCGCACACCGCGCCAAGGGCCGCGGCGACAGGCAGGCCGACCATGCCCGTTCCGGGGATTCCCACGCCCATTCCGTTCTTGAGTATGTTGCCGCTCACCGCCACTTCGATGCGAAGCGGGGCGCTGAGTCTCCAGCCTTCGGAGCAGATGCCGGGGCAGTTGTCGCTGATGATTTCCGTAGCCTTGGCCACGGCGAGAGCCACGGCAATCGGTTCGGTGCATCCGAGGGCTGGTTTCACGTCCCTGTGGATGATTTCGAGTATCCGTGAGTACCTATTGGTCATAGTTCCCGTAAAGATACAAAAAAACCGGCATTCCGTATTCGGAACACCGGTCTTTGGAGTCTCTGAAGGACTTACTCGGCCTTCTTGGCGGCAGCCTTCTTCGCGGGAGCCTTCTTTGCAGCGGGCTTCTTCTCGGCGGCGGGCTTGTCCGCCTTTTCGGCCTTCGGGGCGGCCTTCTTTGCGGGGGCCTTCTTCGCAGCAGGCTTCTTCTCCTCTGCGGGAGCCTCAGCCTTCGGGGCGGCCTTCTTTGCAGGGGCTTTCTTTGCAGCGGGCTTCTTCTCCTCTGCGGGAGCCTCAGCCTTTTCAGCCTTCGGGGCAGCCTTCTTTGCGGGGGCCTTCTTCGCGGCGGGCTTCTCTTCCTTCGCGGGAGCACCGGCCTTACCGGCAACTACCTCGCTGAGCTTGCTGTAGAGAGCGTCGGTGCGCTCGAGCACCTCTTTGCGGAGGGCGTTGAAGAAAGCCTTCTTGGTGCCTTCCACCTTGCGGGTGGCGGCCTTGTCACGGAGCTCGTTGTAGAGGTTTACGGCCTCTTCCATGAGGGCGGCGATGGCTTCGTCGTTGGCCTTGGGATTGACTGCTACGCAGGTTGCGCAATCTTCGACAAATGCGCTGAGCACGTAGTCGATGTCCTTCTTGATGTCTCTGAGATTCATAGTATTGTGGTTTTTTGAATTATTCAGTGTTGTCATTCAGCCATTTAGGCGCCGCAAAAATAGTAAAAATTCTTTATTTCGCGAAATACAGGGCCGAATTTTTCACGATTTCTTTTTTGGAGCAATTCCCAATTAAACGGCGTATACCCAGGATGTTCCGGCCGTAGTAGTCGGGTTCGCCCTTGACGAGTGAATTCTCCCGGACGATCTGGGAAGAATGGATGATGCGCCCCGGGCCGGTGCAGAGGGCGACATGGGAGACTCTTTTCTCGCCGAAGAAGACGAGGTCGCCCGCCTGCATGTCGCTGAATTCCACGGGGATGCCGCACTTGATCTGCTGGGAAGCATCGCGAGGGAGCTGTATGCCGGACATGAAGTAGCAGAAGCCGACGAGACCGCTGCAGTCGAAGAGCCCTGCGCTCATTCCGCCCCACATGTAGGGGGCTCCGAGGAAGAGCCGTGCGGTGGAGACCAGTCTGTCGGCAATTTCGGAAACGGCAAGCCCGGATCCGGCGGTGCCCGTCTGGCAGGCCTTTGCCGCGAGCGCGCCACCATCGGCCATCCACTCGGCGAAGTCGGTCAGATCGGCAGCCGGAACCCAGCCGCCCCGGCCATCCCAGAGCTGAACCGCCGCCCAGCCGGAGGCGTCGCTGTCTTTGCGCGAGCCCGCCTTCGCGCTGCTGACCCCGGCCTGCGCCTTCCTCGCCCGCACGATATCACTCATCAGGATATCGCTCAGCCTCGTGGCCTCAAAAGATGGTTCAGCATACACAAAACTGTGCTCGCGAATGCAGATGTAGCGCTCACAGCTGCGATAGTCGGCGGGGTAGGGGGCCAGCGTGAGCTTGTTCACCCAGCCCTCGTACGGTTCCGGAGTGCGAATCTTCACCCAGTAACCCGTGCGCTCTAGCACCTGAACCGGCGTGCCCATGCGGCTTTGCGACACATTCTCCGAAGTGTAGGAGGCTTCTCCCCTCATAAAAACGGAGCTGGTGTTCACCACCGCCCATTCGTCTTCTGCCCGGGCCTGTGACCCGCCGCAACCGACCGCCGCCATGGCCAGCATCGCGACCGTCAAAAGAATCAGCTTTTTCATCTCCCACAAATATAGCTAAAATTAGTATATTTGCAGACTATGACAAGAACGCACGCACTAATCGCACGCGCGACGCTCGCCCTGGCCGGGGCGCTCGCGCTCGCCGCATGCAACATCGTGGGCAATCTCGTCCACGACGACAGCGTAGTAGCCAGGGCCGGCGGCGAAAAGCTCTACCGTTCCACCCTGGCGTCGTACATCCCCGGCGGCACCACTCCTGCCGACTCGGCCCGCATGGCGGAGCAATACATACGCAGCTGGGCTTCCGAGGTCATATTCCAGAAAAAGGCTGAGAAGGAACTGGGAAAGGAGGGGCGCGACGTTTCCCGCGAACTCGAGGAGTACCGCAAGTCGCTGCTCCGCTACCGCTATGAGCAGCAGTACGTGAACGACCGCCTCGATACGGCCATAACGGACAGTCAGATAAAGGATTACTACGAGGCCCACAGGGAGACTTTCAACCTCGACCGCCCCATAATGAAGGTGCGTTTCGTGTCGTTTTTCAAGGATTCCCCCTATCGCGGCGAGATACTCGACAAGCTTCCTTCCAAAGGCGGCGCCGGCCAGAGGGATCTCGATTCGCTGGTGTATCTCTCGGCGCTCCGCTATGTCGACCATGCGGAAGTGTGGACGGATGCTGCGGTGCTTGCCCGCGAGTTCGGAACCGACTGGGAGACCATGCTCTCGAAGCTTAAGGACGGATACATGGTTATCGAGGGCGAAGACGTCCGCGCGGCCTATGTGTTCGACATCATACGCAAGGGCGCTGCGCCTATGGAGTACTGCGCCCCTCTCATACGCGACAATATCCTCAGCGCCCGCAAGCGCGGTCTTCTGGAAAAACTGGAACAGGACTTGCTTACTGAAGCGCAGGAAAAAAAGAGTTTTGTAATCTACGGAGAATGAAAAAGACGCTGATATTGGCGGCGCTGCTCTGTCTTGCAGCCGCGTCGCCCAAGGCTTCTGCCCAGAAATACAACGGTGTGATAGACAAGACCGTGGCCATCGTAGGCGGAGAGTTCATCTCGCTCGGCGAGGTGGAGCAGGAGGTGCAGATGATGCGGGCCCAGGGCATGGGTTCCGACCGCAACACCCGCTGCGCCCTGCTCGAAAACATGCTTCAGGCCAAGCTCTTCCTTATGCAGGCAAGGCTCGACTCGCTCAAGGTCAACGGTGACATGGTGCAGGCCGAGCTGTCGCAGAGGATGGACCAGATGCGCACCGCCCTCGGCGGCGACGAGCAGGCGGAGGAGTATTTCGGAAAGCCCCTCTACAAACTGCGCCAGGAGTGGCAGTCGCAGCTCGAGGACAACTCCCTCATCCAGCAGGAACAGCAGAACATAGCCAAGGACATCCCCGCCCTCACTCCCTACGACGTGCGTCAGTATCTCGACACGGCCGACGTGGAAAGCCTTCCCGTCATCCCCATAAAATACCAGATTAGCCAGATATGCATCTATCCCGACAGGGAGGCGGCTGCCATGGCGTGCAAGGAAAGGCTCCTGGCGATACGCGAACGCATCCTGAACGGCGAGAAATTCACCACTCTGGCCCGCCTCTACTCCGAGGACCCCGGTTCGGCCCGCAAGGGAGGTGAACTCGGGATGGCGTCGCGCAGTATCTTCTGGCCGGCTTTCTCCGACGCGGCCATGTCGCTCAAGCCAGGCAGTATCTCGCAGATAGTCGAGACCCCCGACGGCTTCCACATCATCCAGGTCATAGAAAAGAAGGGCGACATGTTCAACGCCCGCCACATCCTGCTCAAGCCCCAGTACACTTCGGAAGACGCGGAAAAGGCCTTTAAGACGCTGGACAGCCTCCGCACGGCCATCGACAGCAGCAAGATTTCCTTCGAGATGGCTGCACGCTTCTATTCGCAGGATCCGGCCACCCGCACCAACGGGGGCCAGATGGCGGACCCGCATACAGGCAGCTCCTATTTCGAGATAGACCAGATAAAGCCGGAAGACTACGCCGCGGTGAAGGACCTTCAGCCGGGGCAGATTTCCGCACCGCTCGCATCCCGCGACAACGAGGGGCGCGACGGCAACCTGGTGTACAAGATAGTGCGCCTCGACCGCATAGTTCCCTCGCATCCGGCGAGCTTCGAGAACGACTACACCGAACTCCTCTCGATAATCGAAAACCACAAGAAGGTTGAGGCGGTGGACGAATTCCTGGACAGGAAGATAGAAGAGACCTACATAGTCATAGACCCTCTTTTCGGCGACTGTAACTTCTCCCGCGCAGGATGGGCTTCAAAGGTAAGGCGATAGTTCTTGCGGCGGCGCTGCTGGCGGCTCTTCCGCCGGCCCCGGCCCGTCCCGCTTCTGCCCCCGAATCAGGGCAGAGGGACAGCCTCGTGCGCCTCATCAAGGCCAAAACCCTGGAACTCATAGAGAAGGGCGGCCGCAACTACCGCAAGAGCGTCGAAGCCACTTTCCTTCACAACGGCACCTATCTCATCTGCGATTCCGCACTCTGGAACGTGGACGACAAGGTAATCAACGCCGAGGGCAACGTGAAGGTCATCCAGGAGGGCACCATACTCACCTCCGACAAGATGGACTACCTCATCAACGAGGACCTCGTGCAGTGCCGCGGGGGAGTGGTGCAGCTCGAAGACGACAAGCACAACACGCTCCGGACGCGCTTCCTCGACTACAACACCAAGGACTCGGTGGCCTACTTCAAGAGGGGGGCTTCCATGCGCGATTCCGAGGGGCAGATAATCGAGAGCGACGACGGCAGCTACGATGCCAAAAGCGAGATTTTCACCTTCAGGGGGAACGTGAACATGTTCACCGACAGCGTCTTCATCAAGACCTCGCTGCTCGATTACGAATCCGTGCCGAACAGGGCCAACTTCCTGGAGCCCATTGATTTCTGGAAAGACGGGAACATGCTTTCCGCAAACCGCGGCTGGTACCTCAGGCCGGCGGAGACCTTCTTCTTCACCGACAGCGTGCACGCCACTTCGGAAGACCAGGAGGTGTGGTGCGATTCGCTCTATTTCTACCGTGTTCCGAACGACATCCTCATGCTGGGGAACGTTCAGGTGCAGGATTCGTCCCGCAATGTTGCCGCCCTGGCAAACCGCGTGCATTACATAGACACCCTTTCGCAGGTCAAGCTCAGCGACCAGGCGGCAGTGGCCCTCTTTACCAGCGAGGAGGTCGTCCTGCGCGACAGCCTGGGCGTAAAGACGGGTGTGGAGACCCGGCGTGACACCCTTTACATGGGGGCTGACACGCTGATTTACAGGACTATACCTTTCTGCCTGATTCCTCCGGGAGATACGCTTGCGGCGGGTACCCGAAAGGCCGACATGCTCACGGATCCCGTGCTGGAGTACCGGCAGCAGGCCGCCAGGGCCGCGGCCGAAGCCGCA
>JAILNI010000018.1 GCA_024691765.1 Bacteroidales bacterium
TTTTTTTTGGAAATATCCAAAAGGGTTGTATCTTTGCAGTCCGATTTTTGAAATCGCCATTGAGATATGGTGTAATGGTAGCACTACAGATTCTGGCTCTGTCAGTGAGGGTTCGAATCCTTCTATCTCAACAATCTTGCAGCCAGGCGCATACAGCAGTCGCGCGCGTAGCGCCCGGTTTTTTGTGTGAACGCGTTGAGAGCTTGCTCTCAAAAGCAGTTCAGACGAGAAAGCGGTAGCCGGTGGAAACCGGCGGCGACTGGTGGAGAGCCGACGCGGCTGCAAAATTGTACCACCCCGCCGGAGGCGGAAGGATAGCGCGAGCGCAGCGAGCGGAATCCTTGAATGTCCGGCAATATTGAAATACTTTCTTTTCGGCGCCCTTGAGCCGTCAGGCGAACCGCCGGTCCCGATCTTTGCAAAGCAAAGAGAAAGGGATATAAGGCGGCAGGGGGTATTAGGGGGGCAGGCCCCCCTGGACAGGCTGCTGCCTCGCCGGAACGAAGTGACGGCGAGGTAGCTCAGCTGGTTAGAGCGTCGGATTCATAATCCGGAGGTCGTGGGATCATGCCCCACTCTCGCTACCAAACGCCAACATTCATAATACTCTATATATTCGAAACTGCCCTCCGAGGCGGTTTTTTTGTATATTTGTAGTCATCAAACACTTACGCAATATCGTCCTGTCTGCGCTCCTGCTGTTGTCTCCGCTTTCCGAAAAGACAGTGCCGGCACAGGCCGCACCCGATTCGCTGCTGCTGCGTTTCGAGGCTTATTCGGCCTGGCGTTCCCCCGAAAAGGTGTATCTTCACTACGACCGGAGCTGCTACACGGCCGGAGAGACGATATGGTTCCGGGGCTGGGTCAAGGACGCCTCCGTCCTGTCCCTTCTCCCTCCAAGCAACTTCCTTTATGCCGAACTGCTGGACGAACGCGGCGAGGTTACGGTCAGGGTGAAAATCAAGCGGACGGGCGACGCCTTCCCGGGGTGCCTGGAGATACCCGACCATCTGGAAACAGGATTCTACACCATAAGGGCATATACGCTCTGGCAGCTCAACAGCCCAGAAGACTATCTTTTCAACGACAGGATCCGTATCATAGGCGGCAAAAAAAGGGAAGACGCCCCAAAGTCTTCGTCTTCCGACATCGCTATCAGTTTCTGGCCTGAAAGCGGCCGGTACTTCGCCGGACAGGGTTCGGTGATAGGTTTCAAGGTGGTGGACAATCTTGGCAGGAGCGTGGATTTCAGCGGATTCCTTGTGGATGACGAAGGCGAAACCCTGGAACAGGTTCAGACCGTCCATGACGGCATGGGGGCCGTCTCCTTCCTGCCTGAAAAGGGCAAGACATACAGCATAACGGACGCTTCCGGGAAGAAGTATCCTCTGCCTAAGCCCTCCAAAGAGGGGGCCCTTCTTCAACTCCACTTCCGTCAGGGCCGGTACTTTATCAGCACCCTCGGCTATGGAGGCGGAGCCGCAAGCCTTCTGGTACGCGATGCCGCCCAGCTCCGGCCGGTCTCCAACATAGGCCTTGACGGCAAGGTGACGACCTTCGTGATTGAAAAATCTTTCCTCCGACCGGGCATCAATCACTTCCTGATAGTCGACTCCCGTGGGCGGATAATGGCCGAAAGGCTCTTCTTCGTCCGCGACGACGACTCTCCCATCTGCAAACTGGAGATGACTACCTTCCTCCCGACGCCGAGAGCGCTTACGGAAGCCGTCGTCTCCCTGAACAAACCCGACGGAACTCCGCTTGACGGGAACTGCTCGGTATCCGTCGTCAGGGGCGCTCTCAAAAACTGGCAGCAAAGTGACGGAATAGCCTCCTACATGGGTTTGAGCAGCGAACTGAAAGGCAATATCAACAAACCGTATTATTATTTCGACCCCGAGATACCAAAGAAGGAGAGGGATGCCGCGCTGGACCTCCTCATGATAATCCAGGGCTGGCGCTTTTACGATTTGGAAAAAATTGCAGGCAGGGAAGACTTCAAAATCAGGCACCGCAGGGAACTGGCCCAGGAGATACGGGGAAGCATCTCGCGCGGACGATCCTCCAAAATACCCGAGAACTATTCCTTTACCTTCATGATTCCCCAGCAGAAGATGATGCATTATCTGAAGGTCGAAAGGGGCAGGTATTTCATTATCGACAGCCTTGATTTCCATGAGAATACCGAGATGCTGATAAACATCGGCAAACTGCCCAGGGGGAAGCGATATTTCCCGAACTGGGACGGCGATCCCGTTGCCGGCCCATATGTTTACAAGCCGGCCCCGGGCTTTTCGTCCGAATCGAGACTCTCGCCCTCAATGAGCGACCTGGCTTCCGGCGATACCCTGCAGGCGGCGGTCATCACAGCGTCTTACGGAGACGACGTGCTGGTGTTCGGAAGAAGTTACCGGGAGGATCTTACCACATACAAGGACTGGACTCTCATTGAGTACCTGAACGTGAAAAAGCCCATGTTCGAGTATGACGGCGACAATATGTTCAACCGCAACAAGCGGAGAAGCACGTCGTATTCCGAAGACTTCGACAGTGATTTCGGCGCGGAGGAAGAGGATGAAGACAGAGGAAAGGTGAAACTCCTTGTGGAAGGCAATGAGGAAGCCTGGTGGAGTTACGACCGGGTCCGTCTTGAAGATCTCCGGACGCTGAGCATCTCCACTCAGGCCGACCCCATTTACGGCGGCGACGGCGGCGTTGTGTACATCACCATGAAGCCCGGAAGCATACAGCGCCATTACGAGAACGACCCTTCGCTGCTGTATTTCGTTCCTCTCGGATATCAGGTTCCGCGATTCTTTGAGTCTCCGCGTTACGACCGGGGAGAGGATGGCGGATATGACACCCGCAACACTGTGCTTTGGGCGCCAGAAGTGGTTATTGAAGGAGGGCGCGGGGTAATCGAATTCTGCAACAGCGACAGGCCGGACTTCCCCTACGTTATCCGTATCGAGGGCATGAGCGCCGACGGCCGGCCCTTCTCCCGCCACTGCATAGTTAATCCGGAATAATCGTATATTTGCCTTTATGAAAAAGATAGCTTCCTGTTTCCTTGCCCTGCTGGCTTTCGGAACGGCCTATGGCCAGAGTTTCCTGGAGAACGTCCACTTGTCCGTAAATAACGGATTTGAAGGTGTCTATTCCAAGGGAGATACCGTAAAGGTGTATGCTGAAGTCGGCAAAGACACTCCCGCCGTAATGAAAATCTATCAGAACGGCTATTTCAAGGAAGAGAGGCAATGTCTTCTCCCGGCAGGAAAGAACGAAGTCTTCTGTGGGGCATACGATGAAGCTACGTCGCTGATGTTCCGTCTTGCCGACCCTTCGCACCCTTCAGATTCCACCACCGTGGGAGCCATTGTGGCTCCGGAAGAATTCCGCCCGGGGTTTGACGAGCCGGCCGATTTCCAGGCATTCTGGAAAAAGCAGCTGAAAGAAATGCGGAAACAGAAAATGAAGGTTAAACTGACCCCGGTGCCCATCCCCGGTGAAGACAGCCTGAAATTTGTCTGCTACGATTTGGAAATCAACTGCATAACGGCACGGCCGGTCCGGGGTTATCTGGCAATGCCACGCGGGGCAAGGCGGCACAGTCTCCCCATTGCAATAAACGCCCACAGCGCCGGAAAACTGACGGCGAGCTACACCAAGGCGACGGTTAAAAAAGCCGTCAGCCTGGCCGGCTCAGGCGGAGGCGCCATAGCCCTTGACATCAATGCCCACGGCATACTCAACGGACAGGACAATGCCTACTACGAAACTCTCCAGAAAGAATTGAACGGCTATTCCAGCTGGCCAATAACCGACCACGAGTCGTACTATTTCCGCGGAATGTTCCTGAGGTTGGTACGCGCCCTTGATTACCTCTGTTCACGGCGCGAATGGGACGGTAAAAGGGTGCTGATTACGGGAGGAAGCCAGGGCGGAGCCCAGAGTGCGGCTCTGGCAGGTCTTGACCCGCGGGTAAGAATGGTGGTGGTGGACGTGCCGGCCATGTGGGACGTCGGAGGCATACTGGCCGGTCGCCTGAGCAGCTGGAACAAAGCTCTCGAGCGTGAAGGCGTGGATTCCCCCGCCCGGGAAATCGTGCCTTATTACGACGGGGCCAATTTCATGCGTCATTTCACCGGACAGCTGGTCGTCAATGTCGGACTCATCGACACGACCTGCCCCCCAGCCGACGTGTGGGCCGTTTACAATGTCTGTCCGGCCGCGTCAAAGGTCATCTACCCCTGCGCCTGGAAAGGTCACAGCGGCAAGTACTCGGTACCGAAAGAGGAGCGGAAGGAAATGAAGGCGTTTATGGGCAGGTATCTCGACGATGCCATCAACGCCTATTTGAAGTAACCCGAGTAGATTTCCAGTTCACGGCGTGCGGTTTCCGCCCAGGAGAAGTCCTGCGCAGGAACGGGACGGCCCGGTTCGGCAAGGCTCTCCGCCACCCGTTCCGCCATGCGCCGCTCGAAGCCCGGACCATGTTCCACCGTGTCGCTCTCATCCAGGATTTCCGGGAGCCCGCCAACTCGGGCTGCCACTACGCGGCAAGCGCATGAAAGCGCTTCCATGACCACCAGGGGCAACCCTTCGTTGTGGCTGGGCAGCACCAGCACGTCTACGCACTGAAGAAGCTGAGGCATCTCTTCGGGAGTGCGGTTCCCCATATCGACCCAGGGCAGCCCGGGCACTTCCCCCAGGGCCCGCCTCACCTCGGGAGCTTCCTTACCGTCGCCTATGAGCCAGAATACGAGGGCGCCGCGGTAACGTTCCCGGACTTCCTTCCAGATGGCCGGAAGGGCACGGGTGTTTTTAACGGGGAAGAAGTGGCCGGCGTAAGCTACGACTTTGGCATCGGCGGGGAGCCCGTAGCCTGCGCGGAGTTTCTCACGCTCCTCTTCGGAACAGGGACGGAAGCGCCCGTCCACACCGTTGCGGAGCAGATACTTTTTACCGTGGAAAGGGGCCGACGCCTCCATTAGGGCTCCGCTCACATAGAAATTGCCGGCGGCCTCAGCGGTGAGCGCCTCCGTCTCCCTGCGGATGAGGGGATTGCGGGCCGGACGGGTGTGGATGTCGGAGCCGTGCCAGGTTATGAAGAAGGGAACGCCGCTCTTTGCCGAGAGTTCGCGGGCAAGCAGGCCGCCGCTGAACGAATGAGCCGCTATGACGTCGCCCGCCGACAGGTTCTTCGCGGCCTTTTTGAGGAACCTTCTGAAGAAGAAAGGCCTGCAGTGGAGTTTCTCAACGGCAAGCCAGTCCAGAATGGAGAAGCGGTACCAAAGGAGCCTGTAGCAGATTCCGTCTATGGTGACGCTGTCCGCCTTCGGAGCCCGGACGGTGCCGCGGATGCGACGGGAAAGGAAGGAGTCGCGGCACTGGATGCACCAGGCCTGAACCGTACATCCTCCCGCCTCATGCAGGGCCCTGATGCGCCCGTGAACGGCGTTGAAAAGGCCTTTTCGGTCGAAGGCGTCGCTCTCGAAGAGCACCGTGATTCGCAGATTCTCCTTCGTTTTCATCTTCTTAAGCAGCCGGATTGGCTATGCAGGGAAGGATCCCCTTGATGTCTTCCCAACGGTAGTAGTATTCCGACACGGCTTTCAGGCCGCGGATGTGCATCTCTTCGCCGTTGAACACTATCTTGCAGAGCACGTCTCCCTTGCGGCCGCGGTAGAATATCCACTGGATGTTCATTGCGAAGCACACCCAGCGCGGATTGCAATACCCGAAGGGAATCTCGTCGAAGGTGAGACGGTCTCCCGGGCCTTCGAGGGCGAAGTAGGCGGCCACTGCCATGGCGGGGAAGTCGTGGCCGAAATAAAGGTCTGCCGCCATCTTTCCGCCGGAGAGAGCCTCGTCGGCATGGGAAACTATCTCCTTAACCAACGGCTCCGTCTTCTTCATCCTCTGGTCGCCGTACTCCACCGAATTGCACTGACGGATGTAGAGGCTGCGGTTGCGGAGGTCCCACTGACGGTAGATGACATCCTCGGGGAGCAGACGCCAGAGGTCGTCCGCCACGCCCACCGACTCACTGATGGCAGCCGTGTTGAAAATGTGCCTCTGGAACCTTCCGGGATTGGTTATTATCGTCTTTGCCACTGCCGGGTCGGTGAAGAGGGTGCGGTAGATGGACTCGTTGTCGCTGGACGTATGCTTTCGGAGGGAATCCAGCAGCACCTGTGTGGCCGCCTTCTGGGCCTTGGAGCAATTGTTGCCGAGTATGGAGTACTTTTCGCCAGTGTTTATGTTGAAGTTCAGATCCTTCTGGATGGAGCTGAGTTCACTCACGCAGCAGGCCATGCTGACCAGGGTCCTCGGAACAGTGGTGCTCTCGACACGGATGTTTTTGCTGCCTTTCCTGAAGATGGCCTTGTTGCGCTTGTAGAGGCGCCTGGCAAGCTCCCGGTGTTCGTATTCACCCCTGCGGGTGAGATGGCCGGGCATGCCGTCGAACTCGGCAAGCACCTCGCGCGTCTTTTCCAGCAGGTAGAGGCCCTCGGAATTGAGGATGCCGGCGGAATCCGCTTTCTCGAGATACTTGATTACATACTCATAGCTGTGCGTATCCCCGTTGTTCCTGGCCCCGTGACGTGCGTAATAGGCCAGGTAGACGGGTTTGTAACCCTTCGGAGCCGGGGTGTCCTTCTCCGGAATGAATTCGTAGACATGGATGTTGGTGCCCGCGCGGTTCGGGTTTTCGCGGAGCATCTGAAGAGCCTCCTCGCTACGTTGAGCCTCCTGGGCGCCGAGACGTGGGGCTTCCTGGGCGCCGAGTTGTGGGGCCTCCTGGGCGCCGAGTTGTGGGGCTTCCTGGGCGCCGAGCCCGGGAGCTTCCTGAGCGCCGAGCCCGGGAGTCAGAAGGATTGCGGCTGCAATGAGGATAAGGGTCTGCAGTTTCACTGGTTTCGATTTTTCGTAAAGATACAAAATTTTGTAACTTCGCGGACATGAACAGGAAGAAGCATTCGTTTGCGGTACGCTGGCGGGCGTTCAGGATATGGCAGGAGCTGGGATTTTTGCCTTGGAAGAAGGCGGAGAGTTCGGGCGTCGAGGCCGGCGGGGCTGAGGGTGAGGCCGTGGGGAACCGGGCTGACGGCAAAACCTCCTCGCGGGACCTGTACAAGGGCGCCTTCGACTCCATACCGTTTTTGAACGACGACGCCAAACGCACCTTCGCCCATCTTCTGCTGCGCCCCGGATACATGATACGCGACTACATCCGCGGCGACCATGAAAGGTATCTGGCCCCGTTCACGTCTCTGATTATCTTCTACGCCTTTTTCGCACTCGTGGCGGCGCTGCTCCAACCGGTCCAGCAGAAGGAAGAGTTGTTCTCCCCCGAAGTCAAGCTCGCCCTCGACGTCAACGGCAGTGAAGCAGACGGGGAAAACAGGATTGTGAAGAATACCGCCAATATAGTGGAGCGCGGCTACATCTACCTCAACCTCGACAAATACCCCGAATATGTCCATACCCGCGGGGAATCGGCTCTCGCAGCCCTCGAAGGCACGCTGCGCAGCCAGGGCATACCGCTGTTCCTGGGGCAATTCCTGCTCCTGTGGCTCGCAATGGGTCTGGTGCTGCGGAAACGGCGAATCGGAATGTCGGCGGTCGCGGCAGCATCTGCCTACATGCTCTGCCAGTTCAGCTTCTTCATGCTGTTCGCGCTGCTGCTGACCTTCGGCGAGAGCAAGTCGCTCGGAGCTTTCGTGCTGATGGCGCTGGTGATGATCGATATCCGGCAATGGCTCGGGGTCAGCTGGGGGAAGAGTATCAAACTGAGCATATGGACGGGAGTGATGTACGCGCTGCTGTTTACCCTGGTTATTCTTTGCGTAAGCGCGATTGTCCTTCTGATGGCTTCGATGAAAGGTGCATAGTCGTGCTTGAAACTAAACGCATACTGCTCCGGCCATGGAGGGAAAGTGACGCCGCGATTCTGTTCCGCTGGGCGTCGGATCCTTTGGTCGGGCCCCGGGCGGGATGGCCTCCGCACAAGAGCGAGCAGGAGAGCCTGGAAGTGATAAGGACCGTGTTTTCCGGGCCGACGAACTGGGCGATAGTGTTGAAGGGGGAAGGGCTGGCCGGTGCGGGAGCTCAGGAGGGGCAGGCTGTGACGGGAACTGAAGGGAGCGCGGCGGGAGAGCCGGGCGGTTTGGATGGGGCGGGAGAGCCGGGTTCGGAGGGGATGGCCACGGCTGGCGTCCCGGAGGGGATGGTGGTGGGCGCTATAGGCTACGGACCGGCGTGCGACTGCGCCCTTCCGGCACGCGACGGTGAACCCATTTGCGGCTACTGGGTGGCGCGGCCTTACTGGAACCGCGGCATCTGCACCGAAGCCCTGCGCCTGATGATAGACCATATACGTTCCGGGAACGGCGCAACTCTCCCAACTGCGCACGACGAAATCAGCCTGGCCACTAACGCTGGCACCAGCCCGGCCGCTTGCGACGCCCAAGTCAAGGAGTCTTACGCCAAAGACCACTCTCTTTCCGGCCCCATCAAGTCTCTGATTTCCGGCCACTTTGTGGACAATCCCGCCAGCGGGCGCGTGATGGAAAAATGCGGATTCGTGCACACTGGCGAAACCGTCATCGATCCCGGCCAGTTCCAGGGCGCCGACCGCCCAATCCGGGTACTGAGGCTGGAACTGTAGTCACATCCCATCTTCTAGTGTGTCAGACGTCCCATTTTTATGGACGTTAGGATCAAAAACGGCCTAATTCGTGTCAGACGTCCTGATTTTTGGGACGTCTGACACACCCCCGAAAATAATATCCGTATTTTTGCCATATGGAGATTCTGGAACTTAGAACTTTAACGGCGCAATCTGCCCCCGGCGAGCCTCAACTCACCGGCCAGGCGATATCGGACATATTACAGTTGATGGAGGAACTCGATCCTACAATCGATGTGACGCCGGAGATGCTGCGCGCGGCGGCAGGCGACCCCGACACGCATATGTTCGTGGCAGTTGAGGATAGCCGAATCATCGGCACCGCCAGCCTCTGCGTAACACACTCTCCTACAGGCACCAAGGCGGGAATTGAAGACGTGGTGGTAAGTTCGGCCTTCCGTGGACGTGGAATCGGGAGGCTGTTACTGAAGCATATCCTCGACTTTGCCCGCAAGGAGCTTCTGCCAGCCAACCCTTCCGGCATTGAACTGCATCTTACCTCACGCCCGTCGCGGAAAGCAGCCAATCTCCTCTACCAGTCGCTCGGTTTCAAGCAGCACGAAACCAACGTCTACAAACTGCAGCTTTAAAGGATCTCAAGACGGGTCTTGGCGCTTGCGGCCGGGACTCAAGTCGCCGGGGTCACCGTACCCGACAGATATTGCTGCCGTTCCTTTTCCGGGAACTTCTCTATGGCATATCGAAGCATGGTGCGTGGCATCGCCAGGTAGCGTGCGGCTGTAGCGCTTGCGAGGCCGGCGGTTGAGGCGTTCGCGGTTGAAGCGTTCTCAACAGAGTCGAGGGTCTTCGATCCTAAAGGGCCAGGGCGCTTCGAAGCGGACGGGGTGCCGTTCAAATATGCCTCCAGCGCCGCCTTGTCGCGTTTCCCCGCTTCCCTCAGGAGCCATCCGACCGCCTTGTGAATAAGGTCGTGGGGGTGATGAAGCAGGATATCTGCAATCGCGAACGTGTCGGAGAGCTGCCCGTTACGAATGAAAGTCATGGTGCTGACAATTCCTATGCGCTGCTCCCAAATGGTTTTGCCGTTTCTTGCCAGATCATAGAGAAGGGTTCTGCTGCACTCGATTCCGCCGGGAGTTCGGTTCCGCGCGGTACCGGCAGAAGCAATTCCGTCCGTCTTCAGCAGCCATTCTCCGAGAAGAGGATAGCAGCTCAAGTCCACCAGATCCCAGTTGTTGATGCGGTCGGTGTGGGAAAGGTAGAAGTCGACGCAGGCAGCAGGGGATAGCGGCGCGGTGGGTGTGGCGATGGCTCTACCAGCGGTTGGAGCGACTCCGGGATTTGCGGTGCGCTTGGCGGAGTGCTTGAAGATTTCCACCAGCGCCAGCAGGGCGGCCAGCCGGACTTCGTGATACTCGCTCTCGATGCATTCTTCCAGTTCGGGAAAGCTAATCTGCCGCCAGCAATTCTTCACGACGGCGCGTGTCACCGGAACCTTGATTCCAAGGAACCTGTCGCCCTCCCCGTACTGGCCCGGACCGGTTTTGAAGAAACGCGCGAGTCCCGCCACCTGTGACGGGTCGGCATGTGAAAGCATCTGTCGGAGGAGAACGTTCATGGTGAGGGCTATTCTGCGGGGGTGGAGTCAGGTGCAACAGGGGCTTCCTGGGCGGAAGGAACTTCCGGGGCGGAGGGAACTTCCTGGGCGGAAAGAACTTCCGGGGCGGAGGGAACTTCCGGAGCGGAGGGACTGGCTGCTGCTGCGGCCTCCGCATTCAGCTTCTTTGCCAGCATCCAGCCGGCGGCGCCGACCGCGATTGCAAGGGCGAAGACCACGATTTCCGTAGAAAGGGTATCGGCTGACTTCGAGAGTATCACGGCGAGTGCATCCACAAGGGCATGTAGAAGGATTGCCGCAGGGAACAGCCAGAGCCACTTGCCGCCTTTGCGAACGGCTGTCCATACAATGATTGACAAGCCCACCTGCAGGATTATTGCCGAGACTCTTTCCCAAAGGCCGAAAAGGAGCGTGCCTGTGGTCAGCGCCTGAAGACCTTCAAGCTGGGCCTGCACCTGTGCCCGGTTGGCTTCGGGAACGGTGGCCATGAGCGTGTCGGTGCTGCCCGAATTGATGAGTGCGGAAATGGCGAGGTTGGAGATCATCGTGACTCCGAAAAGAATCAGCAGTTCGACGCCGCCGTGGCCAACGCCGTAAGCGATACCTGTTTTCGCTGCCGGGGATTCCTTTTTGAGGAGGAGCTTCATAGACAGGAAGCGGCCGATCTCTTCGAAAA
This sequence comes from Bacteroidales bacterium, assembly GCA_024691765.1. Taxonomy (GTDB): domain Bacteria; phylum Bacteroidota; class Bacteroidia; order Bacteroidales; family UBA932; genus Cryptobacteroides. Next base: position 10,951 of record JAILNI010000018.1, read on the forward strand.
GGCCAGCCATCAAACCGCCGTAGAGCGCGTAGTATAAAGTGTTTCCGGTAATTGCTGCACCATTGGGGCCCTTCAGCACAATCTGATGGACTATGGATTCCAGAATAAGTGCAAAAACGACGAAAACCCCTGCACCGGTAAGGACCGATTTCAAGCCGGCCTTGAACTTCCCGATAACCCACCAGGCCAGCAGGAAAGGAGCGACGATGCCGATCAGGGCGTTTATCGCCATCATTATAATCGAAGATAATTCAACCATTTTTCTTATGTTTTAATCGTTTAATAAACGTTTGTAAGCGTTTGACACGGATTTTACCCCGAGACCAGCATCCGGCGGAGTTCATCTACAGTGCGGGCGATTCGGGGAGGGGGCGTCCGGTCGGTTCCGGCGGGGCTGCAGGTAGCCAAAGACGCGGTCAGTTCTTCAGGACTGCGATACCCCCATGCGACGGCAAGGGCATCGATTCCACCGTTAGCGGCGGTTCGCATATCCGTGGGTGAGTCGCCGACAAGAACGGCGTCAGCCCGGAGGGAAACACTCTGCGCACGGTCGAAACCGATTCCGTTTCCGGCTACGGCTCCCGCCCTTCCCAGTACTTCCTCTACAATTACCGGAGAAGGCTTCAGCGGCCAGCCGGGGCGGTTCCCAAGGATGGCGACAAAATCTATATCCGGGAAAAACTCGCAAACCAGGCGCTCGGTTCCCTCCTGGAATTTATTGGAAACGACCGCCATCCTGACTCCGGCCGCGGCAAGTTCTGAAAGCAGTTCCGGCATACCGGGATAAGGCCTTGTATGTACGTCGATGTTGGCTGAGTAGTACTCCTTGAAGTCGGCGAGGGCGGAATCCACATACGAGTCCTCCAGCTCGGCCGGCTCGCCAGAGTACGCCGCCGGCACTGATTCTGCGACTCGCACTCCGTCAAAAGTCCTCTTCTCTTCCGGGTCTTCTGCCGCTTTCCTTCGCAAAGCCTCCGCAAGCGCCTGCGCCACCAGATTCTGCACCCCATGGCCCACCATGTGGCGAAAATCTTCCAGGCCGAGCAGCGGCAGCCCGCGCAAACCGAGCGCATGGTTCACCGCAGCGCCCAAATCTTCGAGGGTGTCGATGAGCGTACCGTCCAGGTCCCAGAGAATCAGCCTCTTCATACGACTAGATGATGGTCGATGGTGTTCAGATTGCCTTTGCGTACAATCACGAACTCGTTCTCATAGGGGTTGTTCTCCGAAACACGCTTGGTCCGGAATGTCTGGTATTTGATTTTCAATAGATGCTTTACCCTGGAGTCGTCGAACATTGCCGCCGCAGACCCAAAGTAAAAATGTTCACGTGTGTCCTTGACCTCAACGTGAATGATGGTCCTGTCGTGTTTTATCATGTGTTTGCAGAACAAATATAGCGAACATCTACAAAAAATCAAAAAAAGTTGGAGCCGATTTACTAAAAATGTATATTTGTAGAACTATGGGCACAAGTCCCGGCTTAGGCTATGAAAAGGTATTATTTGGTTTCGACGGAACATCTCGAAAATGGCCTGTGGTTCCGCGACGAAGAAGATTTCAGAGTGGCCATGAATTATGTCGCCATCCAGGCGGCACGGCATCCGGAGGTTGTGGTGCTTGCATTTATCCTGATGTCCAACCACGTGCACTTTGTGCTGAGGGGCCGAAAGGAAGATGTCATTGCATTCCTCAATCAGTTTAAACACCGCTATTCCATTTACTATGGGAAGAAGTATCTGGCGAAAGAATTTCTGAGGGGAAACAGTCTGGATATACGGCCCATCTTCACAGACAACGAAGGTCTGGAGAAGGCCATCGCTTACGTTCAAATGAACTGTGTAGCGGCAGGGATATGCGCGCATCCGAGCCAATACGAATGGGGCTCCGGGAACTCTTATTTCTCATCCGCGAAACCATCACGAAGGCTTTTGAAAGATTTGACCGGTAGGGAATTGACCCGTTTAATGCACAGCCGTTGCCACCCTTATCCAAATGATTGGATAATAGGAGACAAAGGATATATTCTTCCGGAGTCGTTTGTAGACATAAGCATGGTGGAATCCGTTTTCCATACTCCCCAGCGAATGAATTTCTTTCTCAGGAATTCATCGAAAGCGCGTAAAAAGCTTGAGTCCGACGTGAACGCCCCCGCTTTTCGAGACCAGACCATTGTATCTGCCCTTCCCGATCTTTGCCGCAGCCTGTTTCAAAAAGGAACAGTCGCAGAATTACTTGCTGAGGAGTTGTCTGAACTTGCCAGACAGATTCGTTTCCGCTTCTGTTCGGATGCGACCCAGATTGCGCGAGTGTGCGGCGTGTCATACTCCGATGTTGCCAGATTGCTGGATGAGTGTTCCTAACGTCCCTGAAACACGGACGTCTGACACAAAAATGACCGTTTTTGATCCTAACGTCCCACATTTTGGGACGTCTGACACACTGCTGGAGCGAGATACAGTATTTTTCGCTTTTCAGAGATGCTATTTTTCGGGGAATTGTTATATTTGTGGGAAAATTCATACAAATACCACACAATATGCAAGAACAGGAAGGAAAGTACATCTTCGGCGTGGTGAAGGTGGGAGACAAGGGACAGATAGTGATCCCGAAAGACGCACGCAAGATTTATGACATCAAACCGGGAGACGCGCTGCTGATGCTGGGCGACCAGAAGGGCATCGCAATGCTCAAGACGGAAATATTCCAGCAGGCCATTGACCAGGCGATGGGCGGACTTACAAAATAGATTGATGGACTAACAGAATAAAAGATTATGGAAAACGCAATTATAAAGGAGGATGGCGCGAAGGAGCTCAAAGGCAAGGAAAAGCAGGATGGCGCGAAGGAGCTGAAAGGCAACGGAAAGCAGGATGGCACGAAGGAGCTGAAGGGTGCAAGGAAACTCTGGCTGGATAACCTGCGCTGGGTGACGGTGCTCCTGGTGCTGTTCTACCACGTAATCTATTTCTTCAACAACAAGGGCGTATTCGGGGGGATAGGAGGTTTCGGCACGTACCCTGAAGTGAAGCAGTATCAGGACGTGGTGATGTACATCCTATATCCGTGGTTCATGCCGCTGCTGTTCCTGCTCGCCGGAATAAGCGCCAGGTACGCGCTGGATAAAGGGGAGAGCTCCGAAACTGCCGGAACGAACGGCAGGGGAAAAGCCCGAGAGAGCGCAGAAGCTGCCGTGGAAAACGGCGCAGTTGAGGAAGGAAAGGGCCGCAAAGCCGACGGCAAACGCAGTACTGCAGGCAGGTGGTTCTCGGCTCGCACCCGCAAGTTGCTCGTACCCGCGACCATAGGCCTTCTCGTCTTCCAGTGGATGGTAGGGTACTTCAACACGGCAGTGGCCGGCGTCGCCCAGGGAACGGACCTCTCCGCAGGCGTGCCTGGCGTGGCCAAATACATCATGTGGTCGTTCAGCGGCATCGGCCCTCTATGGTTCGCCCAGGAACTGTGGCTGTTCTCGCTGCTTCTTCTCATAATCCGCCCGCTGGACCGCAGGGGTCGTTTCCACGACTGGTGCGGAAAGGCCTTCGGAGGCAGGCTCGGCATAGCATGGATCATCCTGCTTGGCATCCTGTTTTATGTCGCCGGGCAGTTCATGATTCACAACCCCAGGCCGGAAACCCTCGACGGACTTTATAATCTGTACAAGCCCCTGTTCTACATTGTTCCCTTCCTCATGGGATACTTCATCTTCAGTAACGACAGCGTCCAGGAAACCCTGAAACAGGCCTGGATCCCGCTGCTGGCAGTGGCGCTGATATCCGGAGGCATACTGGTAGGCACGGGATTCGGGCGGGACAATACGACTCCGGAATATCTGGGCAGTCCACTCAACTCCCTCTACGGCTGGCTTGCCTGCCTCGCCATGATGGGATGGTTCCAGGCGAAGTTCGACCGCACAGGGGTATTCGCCGGGTACATGACCCGCAGCAGCTACGGTCTCTACATCCTTCATTACCTGGTGATTGCGAGTCTTGGTTACATGATGAAGATGTACACCACCCTGCCGCCGGTGGCTATGTACGCCATACTGGCAGTCGCGGTGTTCACCCTCACTCCCCTGCTCTACGAGATTCTGCGCCGCATCCCGTTCGTACGCTGGGCGGCACTCGGCGAAAAGAAACGGAAATAGCCCTTTCTGGCGGCAAATCCCCGGGCAGCAGCGAAATGCCGGTTCTCCTGTCGGGCTGCAAGCGGACAGGTGCCGGGGGTGCATGCAGGCAAGTGGCGAAGCGGCCGGACAGGCGCAAAATAGTATACGTTTATCAAAAGAAATGTATATCTTTGTGAGACACATAATTAAGTGCTTATGAAAAAGTCTCTTATACTGGCCCTCATGCTGCTGCTCCCGGCGCTGGCTTTTGCGCGGGGAAATGAGCCGATGATGGGCGTGAGCCGCATCCGCTGGTGGGACGCGGACTATCTGACGGTCACATGGGGTGGCGACCTCACCCCGAGCTGGCTCGACAAGAATTCGAGGGATGCACGAAAGTACATCGTCTCATTGCTTGAAAGGCCGACCAGGGCCGACGAAAAACTCTTCTGGCGCCCGACGGTTGAGCCCGTCTACGTGGGTTCCAGGGTGCTGGAGGTTGACGGGCGCGACGCCCGCGGATGGTATCCGGACCGCTTCTACGAGGCGATAGCGACTCCTTACAAGCACGTCATCAAACTTGAACACCCCACGGAAGGCGTCTACGAGGTGACGTTCGGCAACGACTTCCCCGCATGGATGACTGCCGCAGGGTTCCATCCGTCCCAGGCCAAATGGAGTTCCAAAGCTTACAACACCATGTCCGACCGTTACAAGATACGCATGGACAAGGAAGCGGCCTGGCGTAGCTTCAAGACCTACGACTACTACTTCTCGTCCGACGACATCCTGGCCGACAAGGAGCTCTTCGAGACCATCTGCCAGAAGCTGGAAAATAACGGTCTCAAGCGCGACGAGAACAACCCCGACGTGGTGTTCACCATCGTGAAGGACGCCAACCAGAGCGTGGAGTACAACTATGTTCCCGAGACCGAGGAGCGCGTGCAGACCGGAAGCACCAGCACTCCGGTGTACGGCTGGAAGGGCGCATATCTGGGCAGCATCACGAAGAACAACTACACCACCGTAAAGAGCGGCGGCTACACCCACAAGAGCGCCACCACCAAGGCCTATCTGGAAATAGACTTGCTGGAAGCCAAGAAACTGGGGCAGAAAACCCTTCCCCTGATCTACCAGCTCAAATACAACTACACCGAGAATACCGAGACCAATGTGGACAAGCTCTATTCGAACGCCGTCACATGGTTCGACTGGCCTACCGAGGACTTCTCCGAAGAGAAGACGACTCCCGGCGTGACCCGCTTCTTCTACAAGGACATCCCCCTCTACGACTTCGGCATCGTGCTGGACATTGACGGCACTGTGATCGGACTCGACAAGAACTCCGACGTGGTAAAGCAGAGCGGCCTTAAGACAGGCGATGTGCTCAAGGGCCTCAATGTCACCAAGGGGCAGACCCTGGACAACAAGCACCGCACCTACTACTCCGGCAGCATAAAGGTGGAACGCGGCGGCGCCTCCAAACAACTCAGGTTCAGCAAATGCAGCCGCACGAGGTGGCTCGGCATCATGAACTTCGCAGCTGGACAGGCAACCCTTTAGAGATTAACGGTATGAAAAGGATAATGATTCTTATCGCCCTTCTGGGCATTGCGGGACAGGCCTTAGCACAGACTTCCCTGCAGAACTATGCTAGCTACGATCTCGAGGAGCATACCAACACGATATCCGACGTGCTTCGCGTACGCAGCGCGGCATGCCTCAACTTCGGCTATCTCAACATGCATTGGGCGGACCCGAACGTCCCCATGACGACCAACGTGGCACCGTTCTATCCCGACTACACCATGCACGGATTCAACTATAACGGAGACTTCCTCTTCCCCATCTGGGGCCCGATAGGTCTGAACTGGAACATGATAGGAATGAACTTCGGCATGGGAAAAGTGAAGGGAACCGCTACCGGCGACGGGGACGACGACTTCGCCATCCATATGAGCTGGAACATGGGCCTGATGCCAGTGCTCAACTTCTACGTTACACCCAGCATCCAGCTTCGCGGATATGCCGGAATCAAGGCTTACCTCCAGTTCATGCTGGACGGAACCGACCAGTTCCCGATCAACACTTTGAATGACGGAGTGGAAACCATAGGAAGGATGGGATGGCTCAACAAATGCCTGGGCGCCGAAATTGTCTTCGGAAAAACAGGCATAAGGTTTATGTACGAGCAGGGCCTGAGCGGACGTCTCAAGGACAAATACTACGCGGACCACAACTTCACACGCGACCTGTGGGACCCGCGCTACACAATGATTTCCGTAGGATTAACGTTCTGGATGGAAAATTAGCGGTGCAGCAGCGCCACAGCCCAACACTCACAGCCTTCGCCTCGGCCCACAAAGCCGAGGCGTTCCGTTGTAGTGGCCTTGACGCTCACCTGGTCCTTTTCTATATCCATGACCGAGGCGAGCACCTCGCGCATACGGGGAACGCAATGGCCGATCTTCGGGGCCTGAAGGGCGACGGTTATATCCACGTTGGAAACCTCCCATCCCTTTTCGCGAACCCGCTCCATGACTATACGGAGGAGTTCCTTGCTGTCGGCGCCGGCCCACTTGTCGTCGTTGTCCGGGAAGAGTTTGCCGATGTCGCCCAGGGCAGCAGCCCCGAGAAGGGCGTCGCAGAGGGCGTGGATGGCCACGTCGCCGTCGGAATGGGCGACAAAGCCGAGTTCGGAGCTCACGAGTACTCCGCCGAGCCACATCTTCAGCCCGGGCTCTATGCGGTGAACGTCGTATCCGTGTCCTATGCGATAATCCATACCCTGCAAAAATACGCAAAATTTGCTTAAATTTGTGGGATATGGCAATATTCAATTTCTTTGGGGAGACGGAGCACCGTACTTACAACCACAAGCCCATCTACTACGACGCCGAAAAGGAGAAGCGCCGCCAGTACTTCGGGGCGGTGGACGGCAGCGCCAAAAAAGAAGGCTACGTGCCGGGGAGTTACATCCGCGGCTCGTTCCGCGACGGGGCCTACAAGAGCACGCGCTCTCCCATGAAGACGGTGCGGACCATCATCGGCATCATCACCATGCTGCTGATAGTGGGAGTCTTTTTCTTCTTCCTCAAACTCTATCCCTATCTCTTCCAATGAGCAAACTGCAGATACTGCCGGCCCAGCTGGCCAACATGATAGCCGCCGGAGAGGTGGTTCAGAGGCCCGCATCCGTGGTGAAGGAGCTTCTCGAAAACGCCGTGGACGCAGGAGCTACCGACGTGAAGGTGGTGGTGCTCGATGCCGGCCGCACCCTTATACAGGTGATAGACAACGGCTCCGGAATGAGCGCTGCCGACGCGGTGCTCTGCTTCGAGAGGCACGCGACTTCAAAGATAGCTGCCGCGGAAGATCTTGCCGCGATATCAAGTTACGGCTTCCGCGGAGAGGCGCTTGCCAGCATCGCGGCCGTTTCGGAGGTGACGCTTCGCACGAGGCGCGCGGCCGACGAGACCGCAACGCAGGTGGTGGTGGGCGGAGGTGCGGGCTCCGGCGGGCAGGGAAGCGCTTCCAACGTCCGCACCTCAAGCGTAGCGGCGCCTGTGGGCAGCAACTTCGCGGTTCGCAACCTTTTCTACAACACGCCGGCCCGGCGCAAGTTCCTCAAGAGCGACAACGTCGAGCTGAAACACATAGTGGAGGAGTTCCCCCGCGTGGCCCTGACAAGGCCCGATATAGGCTTTTCGCTCCGTTCCAACGACCGCGACCTGTATGTACTGAAACCGGCCAAGTCGCTCAAGTTCAGGATACTCGACCTGATGGGCAGCAACGTCGCCCAGGACGTGGTGGACCTTTCGGCCGACACCACCACCGTGAAGATTTCCGGCTTCCTTGGCAGGCCGCAGAGCGCCCGCAAGACGGTGGCCAACCAGTATTTCTTCGTGAACGGACGCTACTTCGGCAGCGGGTACCTTCGCAAGGCGGTGCTGAAGGGTTACGAAGGTTTCGTGGCCCCCGACGTCCAGCCTTCGTGGTTCATCTGGCTGGATGTGGCTCCCGGGTCGGTGGATGTCAACATCTCCCCCACCAAGAGCGAGGTCAAGTTTGAAGACGAGAACGTCATCTTCCAGATACTCTACGCCTGCGTGAAGGAAACGCTCGGGCGCAACGCCTTCGGCGACGGTATAGACTTCGACGCCGCTTCGAGCGTGCAGATGCCTGTCCTCGGGCGCAACTTCGAGGCCATACACGGGCCGGTGTCGGCTCCGGGGCCCGAGGTGGACGCGGAGTACGACCCTTTCGCGAGTGCCGGGCAGGGCGGAGACGGTATGCCTGGGTGGGGCGGCGAGCCAATACCGTCAGAGTGGGGCAGTGAGCCCTGGGCCGGGGGCGCGCGGCAGTCGGGAGAGTTTGGCCCCGGGGCTGGCGGAGGCTTCAGTGCCGGACAAGGCGGCTACCGGCCAGCCAGCCGCGAACGTGCCGACGCCCTCTTCGACAAGTATCCCGAAGCGCCGAAACTTCTGGTCCTCAAGGGAAAATACATCATCTCCCAGGCGGCATCCGGCCTGATGGCCGTGAACATACGCAGAGCGGCTGAAAGGGTCGCGTACGAAAAGGCCCTCAAGGTCCTGTCGCGCGGCGGACACGTCAGCCAGAAAGCCCTCTTCCCCGTACCGGTGCAGGTAGGCGTGCAGGCTCGTCTCCTCTTCGAAGAGCAGGCACGCACCCTGGCCTCGCTGGGCTTCGACATCTCCCCGTTCGGGAACGACACCGTGGTGGTAAACGGCGTGCCGGAAGGGCTGTCGTGCGAACCCGGGAAGGTGGAGCAGATGGTGCAGGACATGGTCCTCATCCTCTCCGACTCCCCCGCCGGAGGCATGCAGGATACGGTCGCGGCCGTCACGGCTGCCAAGTTCGCGACGCTCGAATCTATAGGCTTCAGCGTCTCCGGCCCAACCGACGCACAGGCGCTGCTGGACAGCCTCTTCTCCTGCGAGAACGCCGAACTCACTCCGTCCGGACGCCGTATCATCAGCATTATCTCTATCGAAGAACTCGACAAAAAATTCTGACATGTACTACGAACAGCAGCGGCCCGGCATACCAGAGGTGACGCGCAACATCATAATCATCAACGTCATCTTCTACATAGCCACACTCATCAACGAGAACTTCATGGTGAGCGTGTTCGGACTGTTCTACCCCGCCTCGCAGTACTTCCACTGGTGGCAGCCGCTCACGCACATGTTCATGCACGGCGGTTTCTGGCACATCTTCTTCAACATGTACACCCTGCTGATTTTCGGCATGGCGGTGGAGAGGACCATAGGCTGGAGGAAGTTCCTGATTTACTATTTCGTGTGCGGACTCGGAGCGGCGGCGCTTCACATGGGAGTGCAGTGGATAGAGGCGTCGCACTTCATGGCGCAGATGGCGGACGGCACTTCCGAAGTTTCAGCCGCTGCGGCCAAGTCATATGCCGAGCTCAAGATGGTGCCCACCGTGGGCGCTTCGGGAGCGATTTACGGGGTGCTGCTGGGATACGCATTCCTGTATCCGCAGAACCAGATGACCCTGCTTTTCCCGCCGGTAACCCTGTCCGCGAAATGGATGGTGCTGATATTCCTGGGAATCGAACTGTTTACCGGGGTGTCCGGCACGCTGGACGGAGTTGCGCACTTCGCCCACCTTGGCGGGGCGCTGTTCGGCTGGCTGATGATGCTGTGGTGGAAGCGTACCGGGGCGCTGTATAATCAGGGGTGGTGATGACCATTGACAATGTTATACAGGAGGCGCTGGAAGTCCTTCGAAAAGGAGGGCTGATCCTCTACCCGACCGATACGGTATGGGGGATAGGCTGCGATGCGTGCAACGAGGCGGCGGTGCAGAAGGTTTTCAAACTGAAGCGGCGCAGCGGGGCGAAGTCGCTGGTGCTGCTGGCGGCGGATCTCGACATGGTGGCGCGCTATATACGCAAGGTGCCGCCCATGGCAGTGGACCTGGTGGAGGTGAACGACGCCCCGATGACGATAGTTTATCCCGGAGCAATAGTGGCCGGTGGAGACACGTCCGGGGGCGACGAAACGGTTGACAGCAAGGCTGCTGGGAAGGAAGCGGGAGAAACCGGGCAGGGAAAAGCCGGGATGGCGGCAAGCGGATTCGGGCTGGCGCCGTCGGTGGTTGCGGAAGACGGGTCCGTAGGGATCAGGATTCCAAGGGCAGACGACGGAGGTCGCGGATTCGGCAGGAACTGCAAGGGCGGAGAGTGGGATGAGCGGCCGGTTTCGGCTGGGGCTGTTTTCTGCAACCGTCTGATTTACAAACTCCGCAGGCCGCTGGTTAGCACTTCGGCAAACATCTCAGGAGAACCGGCACCGGCATCATTCAAGGAAATTTCCGAAGAGATTCGCGCCGGTGTGGATTACGTAGTGCCGGCAGCGGTGAGCAGCATCAACGGCGGAGGCGCGGTGCGCTTCGACGACCTTGCCACCGGGCGGCCTTCGCAGATTATCAAACTAGGCCTCGACGGAGAGGTTGAGATTATTCGGGCGTAGTTTTATGGAGATATTCTTTTCGAACGAGATTCTGGACGGGGTCCTCAGGCTCGATGCCGAGGAAGCCGGTCATTGCGTGAGGGTACTCCGTCACAGGCCGGGAGACCATATCGACGTGATTGACGGGCGCGGCACCCTCTACCACTGCACCCTGCTCGACGGCAGTGCAGAAACCTCCAGTCCGGCACCCGGAAACACTCCCGGCAAAGACAGGACCGCGAGGGCTGACCGCCATCGCGATGCCGGCGCCGTAGCCAGGATAGATTCTATCGAGCGCGGATGGCACGCGCATCCCTACCGGCTGACCCTGGCCGTATGCCCCACCAAGAACTCAGACCGGTACGAATGGATGGCCGAAAAGGTTACCGAAATTGGCCTGGACTGCCTGGTACCGGTAATAGGAGACCGCTCCGAGCGGAAAGTTCCTGGAAAGGAGGAGCGTATGCGCAAGGTGCTGCTCTCCGCCGCAAAGCAGTCGCTAAAGGGCGCAGTTCCGGAGTACGCCGAGGCGGTGAGCGTGAAGGAATTCGTCCGGAGATCTTCCGGCAGCCCGGTGCTCAAACTTATAGCGTACTGCTCCGACGAGGTGCAGCCGCGGGCGTCCATCATGGAGGAGTTGCGGGAATTTTGGAAAGGGTTGAAGGGCGGCATGGCCGACGAGGCGGCGGAAGGGCGGCACCTCAGCGTGCCAGCAGCCAGCGAGGCGGCGGAGATGCAGCAGGGCAAGGAAAGCGAGATCGTCGTTCTGATTGGCCCGGAGGGAGATTTCAGCCCGGAAGAAGTGCGCGAGGCCATGGCGGCGGGTTTCGTCCCGGTGAGCATAGGCGAGTCGCGCCTGCGCACCGAAACGGCGGCGGTTACTTCTGCCGCGGCGGTTTACCTCAGCCTGCTGTAATTCGAAGCCGTTCACAAATGATTAGCGGGAAAAAGGAGTCGAAATCGCAGCTTTCCGGTGAGAATCACCGGGGGGCTGGAGGCCTCAGGCTGGGGATTGCGGTGGCGTCTTTCGCCATACTCCTTTCCCTGAATGTCTTCAACGCCTGCACCCAAAAGGGCTACGTTCAGATAGGCGGATACGCCCAGGGCGGAACCTGGAGCGTGAAGTACAACGCCGATGGTGTGAAGGCCTCCCCCGCCGAAGTGCAAAAAGGGGTCGAAGCCATTCTGGCGGATATCGACAGGACTCTCAGCGGCTACAACAAGGGGTCGGAACTTTCACGCCTCAACGCAGGCGACACCATAAGGCCGTCGGCCATGCTGATCGGAATGTACAACCGCAGCCGAAGCATATGGGAGAGGACGGAGGGTGCGGTAGATGTGGCCGCGGGGCCGCTTTTCGATGCCTGGGGTTTCGGATTCAAAAGCGGGGTGATGCCGACGGAAGAGCAGATCGCAGCCGCGATGGCGGTGAGCGGGATGGGGCGGCTGGTGCCACGTATGGAAGATGCGCTGCTGCCGGACGGAAGGCTCTGCGCCGCCAGGCTGCTTGCAGGCGGTACAGCCCGAACGGCACAGCTGGCAACTGAAGAGGCGACCCCAGTCAGCGAGCGGGAATCAGCGCCAGAATCTACCGGCAAGAACGAAATCCCCCAGCTGAATTTCAACGCGGTGGCGCAGGGCTATAGCTGCGACACGGTAGCGGCGTACCTTGCGAAACTCGGAGTTCGCGACATGCTGGTGGATATAGGCGAAATACTCTGCCTCGGGCTGAATCCTTCCGGCAAACCCTGGCGCATCGGAGTCGACCGGCCGACCGACGGCAACAACTCCCCCGGCGCCGACCTCGACGGCTTCTGGGAATCGGCTGGTTGGGGTAAAGATGAAGCGACCTGCGTCGAGGACGGTTGCCAGGCGGAAGTAGGAGCAGCTGGCAAGACAGGAGCGGGTCGTAGAGCTGGCGGATTCCAGGGGATCGTTACCAGCGGGAACTACCGCAAATACTACGTGCGGGACGGCATCAAATACTCCCACACCATCGACCCGAGGACGGGGCGGCCGGCGGAAAACAGCCTGCTGAGCGCCACCGTCGTGGCGCCGTCTGCCGAAGAAGCCGACGCATTCGCTACCTACCTTATGGTAATCGGACTCGAAAAGGCGAAGGCGTTCGTATCTGCACAGCCGGAGCTGGAGGCATACCTGATCTACAGCCTGCCCGAAGGAAGCGCGAAGGAAAACCTGAAGACCGGCACCGCGGACAGCGACGCGGGGAAACCGGGCAAAAAAGAAGCTGCCCCGCAGGCCGCAATGGCCGAATGGAGCAGCGAAAGGTTCAATCTGCGGTAGGGCACCCGACCCCGCGGCGGCGCACAGGGCGACCGCGTCAGTCTATCTCCACCTTCAAACCTTTTGAGAACGACAGCACCTTGTCGATCATTGCGGCGTAATCTTTCTGCTTCACGCGCATCTTGATCGACGCCACGCCGCCTTCGAGGGTGAAACTCACCGTCTCGGCACCCTTCTCCTGGAGGGCCTTCATGATGCCTATAAGCTCGTCGTTCGAGATGGGCGAGAGCGTTATCGAGAGGTCCTTTTCGCCGTAGTTCCGGGCTATTACATGCATGGTTTCCAGCACGAGTATGGTCATCAGCATGGCGGCGATCGCCACCGAATACATCTCCGCACCGCAGGCAAGGCCTATGGCGGCGGCGACCCATAGCCCGGCGGCGGTGGTGACTCCGCGCACGACGTTCTTCTGGAAGATAATCACGCCCGCCCCTATGAAACCTATGCCGGACACCACCTGTGCCGCGACACGGGCCGCGTCGAAACGGCCGGAGAAAGCGTATTGCGAAATAAGCATGAACAGGGCGCTGCCCAGGGCCACTATGAAGTGGGTGCGCACGCCCGCCTCCTTGGAGCGGAATTCCCTCTCAAGGCCTATCAGTCCGCCGAGTATTCCGGCGACGAAGATGCGAAGTATGAAGTTCCATTCGAATGTCATGGCACGCAGAGTTTAAAACAGACCGGGGGTGATGGCCAGCCATTTGAGCACGGTCTGGCCGAAAATGAGGATGAGCAGCCAGGAGAAGGTCATCATGGTGATGCCGTACTTGAATGCGTCGGTCTGGCTGTACTGGTTGGTGTTGTAGAGCAGGGCCGCAGGCTTGCTGTTGAAGGGCAGAACATAGCAGTGCTCTATGAGCATTGAGGTGGGCAGCGCAAGGCTCATGGGCGGGAAGTGGAAACGGGATTCCACGCCGAGGGCGATGGGAACGAACACCATGGTGCGTATGGTCTTGCTCTGGAAGACGAGGCCGGAGTACATCATCAGGAAGGTGATGATTACGTAGAGCACCCAGAACGGGGTGTTGGCCGTGATACCCATGACGTCGAAGGCCGCGTTGACCATGGTATTGGGGAGGTCGGTCGCGTTGAGGCCGCTGCCGAGGGTGTAGGCGCCGGCCGAGAAGAGCATCAGGTGCCAGGGGATGTCGACGTCGTTCCACTTCACCACCCCTATTCCGGGGATGAGGGCGACGCAGGCGCCAAGCAGCGCCACTATGGTCTCGTCGATGTTGTGGAAGGTGCCCTTGGTTATCCAGAGGAAGAGCACGAGGCAGAAGATGCCGACGGCCTTCCACTCCTGCGCCGACATCTTACCCATTGCGGCAAGTTCTTCCTTGAGACGTTCGATTCCCCCTTCGAGCTGGGGCTTCTGCTCATCCTTTTTCATGGGGAAGAAGACGTACATGCCCATCAGCAGGCCGACCACCAGGATGATGATGCTCATGGGGCCGACCGCAATCAGCCACTCCTTGTAGCCGAAACTGCAGGAGCCGAGGAAGCCGGCGATGAGCGAGATGGCCAGCAGGTGCGCGCCGCTGCCGGTGTAGAAGGCGTTCGCCCCGATGTTCACCTGGAAGAGGTTCTGGATCACGAGGTTGCGGCCGAAGTTGTTGCGCTTGCCGCCGGACGCCCCGTAGATGGCGCAAATCACCATGAAGATGGGCAGCATAATGGTGGCCTTGACCGTGGTGGCCGAGATGAAGGCTGAGAGCACCAGGTTGATGCCGAGGAAACTCCAGAGAACGCCTTTTGCGCTCCGGCCGAACTTTATCACGAAGGCCAGGGCGAGGCGTTTGGCGAACTGGGTCTTGACAAGCATCGACGCCAGCACGAAGGACAGGATGTTCAGCCACATCACGGGGTGGCCGAGCTGGGCCAGGGCTTCCTTCTGGGTGGTGACGTTGAAGAGCACCACGCCCAGGATGAGCAGCAGCGATGTGAGGTAGTTGGGGATGGCTTCCGTCATCCAGAGGATGAGGCTGGCCACGAAGATGGCCAGCATCGCGTAGTTTGCGCGAAGGAAGCCATCCAGCCCGAGGGCGGCGAACCGCTTCTGGGCAGAGGCGGCAAGACCCGAA
>JAILNI010000054.1 GCA_024691765.1 Bacteroidales bacterium
CAGGACACGGTCGTCGGTCTGATCAACCTCGAGCAGAACAAGATAATGAAGATCTTCACCCTGCTGACCCTCCTGCTGATGCCTCCAACCCTTGTGGCGAGTTTCTACGGAATGAACGTGGGCCTTCCCCTTGCGGGGATCAGGTATGCCTGGATCATCATAGTCGGCATAATGATCCTTTCCTTCGCCGTAGTTCTTTTCGTGTTCAAAAAGAGAAAAATGCTTTGATTTTTTAGCGTTTTCTTTTTTGATAATCAGAAATATTTGTCTAATTTTGCTCGCTTTTTCCCGGCGGGCAATTTTTTTGCGTGCGTCCGGGTGGTAAAAAATATAATGTTCAACGTCCTAATTATTTAATTTTCAATTATGGAAGAAGAAATCAAGAACGCAGCGGAGCCCGTGGTGGAAGCCCCCGAGGCAGAAGCCCCCAAGGCAGAGGCCCCCGCTGAAAAAGAAACCAGGAAGCCCTCCAACGCCTCGGTAGCCCCCGAGGATTTCGATTGGGAGGCATTCGAGCGCGAGGAGGTCTACGACCCCAGCGAAAGGGAGAAGATCAGGGAAGCCTACGACCAGACCCTTTCCAAAGTCGTCGAGAACGAGGTCGTCGAAGGCGTCGTGACCGCCATCAACAAGAGGGAAGTGATCGTGAACATCGGCTACAAGAGCGAAGGTGTCATCGCCGCTCCCGAGTTCCGTTACAATCCCGACCTCAAGGTGGGTGACACCGTGGAGGTCTATGTGGATTCTGCAGAGGACAGGAAGGGACAGCTCCTTCTCTCCCACAAGAAAGCCCGCGCTCTCAAGTCCTGGGATAGGGTTAATGAGGCTTACGACAAGAATGAGGTTGTCAAGGGCTTCATCAAGACACGCACCAAGGGTGGCATGATAGTGGACGTCTTCGGAATCGAGGCCTTCCTGCCCGGTTCCCAGATTGACATCAAGCCCATCCGCGACTACGACGCTTTCGTCAACCAAACTCTCGATTTCAAGATTGTCAAGATCAATCAGGAGTTCCGCAACGTCGTCGTCTCCCACAAGGCCCTCCTCGAGGCGGAGCAGGAAAAGCGCCGCGAGGAAATCATTTCCAAGCTGGAGAAAGGCCAGATCCTCGAGGGTGTCGTCAAGAACATCACCAACTACGGCGTGTTCGTCGACCTCGGCGGAGTGGACGGTCTCATCCACATCACCGACCTCTCATGGGGCCGCGTCGGCCATCCCGAGGAAATCGTCTCCCTCGACGAGAAGATCAAGGTGGTCGTGCTCGACTTCAACTCCGAGCAGAAGCGCATCGCCCTCGGTCTCAAGCAGCTTGCCCCGCATCCGTGGGACAAGCTCGATCCCAACCTCAAGGCTGGTGACAAGGTGAAGGGTAAGGTCATCCTCATCGCCGACTACGGCGCCTTCATCGAAATCGAACCCGGCGTGGAAGGTCTCGTGCACGTGAGCGAAATGTCCTGGAGTCCCAGGCTTCACAGCGCGCAGGAATTCCTCAAGGTCGGCGATGAAGTTGAGGCTCAGATCCTCAGCATCGACCGCGAGGCACGCAAGATGAGCCTCGGTCTCAAGCAGCTCCAGGCCAATCCCTGGGAGAAGATAGCCGAGAAGTATCCTCTGGGCAGCGCCCACAAGGCTACCGTCCGCAACATCACCAACTTCGGCGTGTTCGCAGAGCTGGAAGACGGTGTGGAAGGTCTCGTGCACATCAGCGACCTCAGCTGGAACAAGATCAAGCACCCCTCCGAGGTCGTTGCTCCCGGTGACGTCATCGACGTGCAGATCCTCGACCTCGACGAGGTTGGCCACAAGCTCAGCCTTGGTCACAAGCAGCTCACTCCCAACCCGTGGGATGCCATCGAGGCCCAGTTCCCGGTCGGCAGCACCGTCGAGGGCACCATCGTGTCCACCACCGACAAGGGTGCCAACATCGACCTCGGCAGCGAGGTTCCCGGCTTCGCGTTCAACCGCGAACTCGTGAAGGAAGACGGCAAGCAGGCAGTCGTGGGCGAGAAGCTCGCATTCAAGGTGATCGAGCTCCGTCGCAGCACCCGCCGCGTCCTCCTCAGCCATCTCCGCACCTATCAGGAAGTCAAGGAGAAGGCTGTCGCAGCCGAAGCTGAAACCACCAAGAAGGCCGTCAAGAAGGTCAACTCGAACATCGAGAAGACCACCCTCGGCGACATCGACGCCCTCGCGGCCCTCAAGGACAAGCTCGAGGCTGAGGAGAAGTAATGTCTCCCTTCTCGGTAACAATGCTGGGTACGGCTTCGGCCGTGCCCTTCTCCGACAGAAATCCAAGCGCCCAGGCACTTTCCGTGCACGGGCGCTTGTACCTTCTGGACTGCGGTGAAGGCACCCAGCAGCGCATCCGTCAGGAGCATCTCTCCTTCGTGAAGTTTCAGGCCGTTTTTATCTCCCACATACACGGAGACCACATTTTCGGGCTCTACGGACTACTCAGCACCATGTCGCTGTACCACCGCACCGAGCCCTTCGTGATAGTGGGGCCTGAGAACCTCCGGCCTGTCCTGGACTTCTACAGGGCCAATCTCGCGGGCGACCAGAGCTACGAAGTGGAGTTCAGGCCCGTCTCGTGCACCGAACCCGAAGAGGTATACTCCGACGGCGACATCCATGTGTTCGCCTTCCCCCTCAACCACGGAATGCCCTGCTTCGGCTACCGCATAGAGGAAGAGGTGGGGCAGAGGCGCTTCCCCTGGAAACCCCGCACCTACGCATACTGCTCCGACACCGCTCCTTTCCCGGAGCTGCCGAAGTGGGTCGACGGCGTGGATATACTCTATCACGAGGCCACCTATCCCCAGCAGTATGCCGACAAGGCGCGCCAGTACCTGCATTCCTCAACCCTGGACGCCGCCGCATGCGCGCTCAAGGCCGGCGTCGGTAAGCTGCTCATAGGGCATTACTCTTCGAGGGTGAAAGACATTTCCGTCTTCGAAAACGAATGCCGTACGGTTTTTGCAGATACGGTTGCGGCCAACGACGGCGACATCTTCGAAATCACAAGATAAATGAAGCGCGGGACCTTACTGCTTTTAGCCTCGGTGACGGCACTTCTTGTGGCCGCCCTGCTCGTGGCGTCCGACCAGACGCCCCAGGAGCGCTATATAGCCACGTATTCCCGCATAGCCGTGAGCGAAATGCAGCGCACCGGCGTTCCGGCCAGCATCACCCTTGCCCAGGGCATGCTTGAGAGCCGCTACGGCCTGTCTTCGATGGCCACCGACGGCAACAACCATTTCGGCATCAAATGCCACCGCGACTGGAAGGGAAAGAAGATGTATTACGACGACGACGCCCCTCACGAGTGCTTCCGGGTTTACCGTAGCGCCGAGGAGTCGTTCCGCGACCATTCCGACTTCCTGCGCTACTGGGACCGCTACAAGCCGCTTTTCGAACTCGACCCCACCGACTACAAAGGCTGGGCTAAGGGCTTGAAGAAAGCCGGTTACGCTACCGATCCCGCGTATGCGACCAAACTTATTAAAATAATAGAGGAATACGGGCTGTCGCGTTTCGATACCGGTGCGGCAGGTGAGACTGTAGTAGTACCGGTCGCCCCGCTCAAGCTGGAGAAGCAGACGGTGCGCAAGGTGGATTCCGGCGAGAAGTATACCTTCAGCGTTTCAAGGCCTCTCTACCAGCGCAACGGCGTGCGTTTCGTGTATGCCCAGCAGGGAGAGACCTGGGAGAGCATCGCGGCTGCCTTCAACCTTTTCCCGAAGGAACTGCTGCGATTCAACGACCTCGAGGCTCCGGCTCCGCTTGCGCGCGGCACGGTTGTGTATTTGCAGCGCAAGAAACGCTACGCCGCTCCCGGGATGGAGATGTACGTTTTCTCGGAAGGAGAGCGCCTGCGCGACGTATGCCAGCGTTTCGCCGTCCAGATGAAGAGCGTAGTGAAACTCAACGGCCTGCCGGAGGGCTATGTTCCCGCCGAAGGCGACCGTATAATGCTTAGGAAAGTGAGATGAAAAAGGGTGGTAAAAAGGCAGGACGTCCTGCAAAAGGGCTGAAGTTCTCCGTAGGGGCGTTGATTATCGCGCTGGCGGTGCTGCTGGTGGCGGGTTGCATTGCGGCCCGCTGGTTCGGTGACAAGCGCCTGGGGAATCCTTCAGGCGACGTGGATCTGTTCGTGAAGCCCGGCATCGCGGCTTCCGACGTACTTGCCGAACTGCAGCCCCAGATGCGCCGCCCCCGGAGCCTGGCCCGCATGTTCTCCGCCAAAAAGGTAGAGCAGTACATGAAGCCAGGCCACTACCATTTCGACCGCTATTCCTCCAGCGTATATATTGCAAGGGCGCTGAACAACGGCTGGCAGACGCCCGTGAGCCTGACTCTTTCGGGGTCTCTTCGTTTGAAGGGCGAGATTGCCCGCAAGATCTCCTCGCAGATGCTGCTCGACTCCGCCGCTGTGGCTTCCGCTCTGAACGACAAGGCCCTGCTGGCCCGCTACGGTTTCACCCCTGCAACCGTCTTCGCTCTTTTCGTTCCCGATACCTATAAGATCTTCTGGACAGCTTCGATGGAGGATGTCCTGGATATACAGAAGGCAGCATACGATGCCTTCTGGACTGCGGAGAACGACGCCAAGGCCCGTCGTCTCGGGCTTTCGAGGATGGACGTTTCCATCCTGGCCTCGATAGTGAAAGGGGAGAGTAACTACAAGCCCGACTTCGCGAAGCTGGCGGGAGTTTACGTGAATCGCCTTCGCCGCGGAATGCGCCTCCAGAGCTGCCCCACGGTGGCTTTCGTGTTCGACTACAAAAAGAACCGCATCCTGAACGCCGATCTGCGGGTCGACTCCCCGTACAACACCTACACCCACGACGGCCTGCCCCCGGGACCCATCTCCGTGCCCGACAAGGCCTATCTCGAGGCCGTCCTGAATCCTTCTACCGCTGAGGGCTATCTCTATTTCTGCGCCTCGCCCTCCTTCGACGGCACCCACCGCTTCGCCCGCACCTTCGCCGAGCACTCCGCCAACGCCCGCGAGTACCAGCGTGCGCTGGATGCCCAGGCCGCTCGCAAGCGCTAGCTTTCCGCCTCTTTTTCGCCATTATTCCCGGTGCGGGTGTCGTCCGGAACCGCACCTGGCTACACCCTCTTCACCTTGATCACCCGCTTGAGCGCGGAGATCTGCGAGACGACCTTGTCGAGCTCGAGGTTGGAGGGGACCAGCATGCGGACGGTGATTTCGTTGGTGCCGTCGCGGCCGTTCTCGGCCACGTTGAAGGAGCGAAGAGACACCTTGAAGACTCCGATTATCTCCATTATCGACGCCAGTATGGCCTGGTCGCGCTCGGCGGTGATGCTGAGCGTCGCCTGGAAGTCGCCGCTGGACGCAGTTTCCTGCCAGACGACCTTCTGGATGCGGTAGGGGTAGCGTTCGAAGAGGCGGGCGGCGTTGGGGCAGGAGATGCGGTGGATCTTGATGCCGTCGGTGCGGGTGACGAAGCCGAAGACGTCGTCGCCGAACACCGGGTTGCAGCACTTCGACAGCTTGTAGTCCATTCCGCGCACGTTGCGGGCGTTCAGCACCAGTATCTCGTCGCCCCCGGGGCTGTAGTTGAGGTTGCGCTCCACCGTTGGAATCTCGACATGGCCCGTTCCGGCCGCCGCGGCCTCCTTCTTCTGGAGTATATACGCCTTTATCTCGTTGACGTCCAGCACTTCCCGGGCAATATCGGCGAAGAAGGTGATGACGGCCGAATACTTGTGCGACTTCATGAATTCGGTCTGCATGTCGTCCGGCCACTCGAGTTTCCAGTTGCGTAGGCGTCTCTCCAGCAGTTCGCGTCCGGTCGCGGCGAGTTTGCGCTCCTCCGCGTCGAGCTCCTGCTTGATCTTGGTGCGGGCCTTGGATGAAACCACCCAGTCGAGCCACTGACGCGAGGGGTGCTGGTTCTTGCCTGTGGTGATTTCCACAACGTCGCCGGTCTTGAGTTTTTCCTTTATGGAGACGCCGCGGCCGTTGATTTTGCCGCCTATGCAGTGAATGCCTATGTTGGTGTGGATGTTGAACGCGAAATCGAGTACCGAGGAGCCTTCCTGCAGGATTCTAAGTTCGCCGGTCGGGGTGAAGACGAAGATTTCGCTCTTAGGCGGCTGCGGGAGGTCTTCCGCCTTTACGTCGGCGGGATGCTCGAGGGCGTAGCGTACGCTGGTCAGCCAGCGGTCGAGGTTGGCCTCGTGCTGCACTCCCTTGTAGGCCCAGTGCGCCGCGTTGCCGTTCTCGGCCTCGTAGTCCATGCGCTTGGTGCGTATCTGCACCTCCAGATAGGATCCGCGGGCGTTCTTTACCGTTATGTGGAGACTCTCGTAACCGTTCGGCCGCGGAGTGGTGAGCCAGTCGCGCAGCCTCGAAGTGTCGGGCTCGTACTCTTCCGTAACGTAGCTGTATACCTTCCAGCAGAGGTCTTTCTCCAGCACCGGGTCGGGCTCGCAGTCGATGATGAAACGTATCGCGAACACGTCGAACACCCCTTCGAACGGCACGTGCTGCACCTGCATCTTGTGGTAGATGGAGTAGGCGGTCTTGGTGCGTATCTTCAGTTTGTACCGGATGCCGGCGTCGGAGAGCTTCTGCTGGAGCGGACGGATGAACTCCGTCATCAGCCTTTCGCGGTCGCGCTCGGTAGACTTCAGTTTGTTGGTGATGAAGCGGTACTGCTCCGGGTCGGCGTAGCGGAAGTAGATGTCTTCCATCTCCCGCTTGATGTTGTAGAGCCCCAGCTGATGCGCCAGCGGGATGTACAGCATGAGTGTCTCCAGGATCTTCTGCTCCCTTTTAGCCTTCGGGAAGGACGAGAGGCTCCGCATGACCTCCAGGCGGTCGGCAATCTTGATAACGGCGACGCGCGGGTCGGGGGAGTACTGGACTATGAGTTTCTTGTAGTTCTCCGCTTCGAGACGGGTGTCGTTGGGGCGTATGGTGGAGATGCGGTTCAGGCCGTCGGCCATCAGCGCGATGTCCTTCGGGAAAGACTTGAGGTCGATTTCGGGATGGCTGCGGCTCGCTTCGTGCAGATAGACGGCAGCGACGCACTCGGGCGGCAGGCCCATCTCGTCGTCCACAATGGCCGCCACCTTGTCGGCATGCCCTATGAACGGGGTGCCGTCGTAGCGGAGCTGGCCTTGCAGAACTCCGGCCGCCAGTTCCCTGGCTTTCTGAACTACTTCTTCCATTTCTACGGCAAAAATAACATTTTTTCGGCACCTGCGCACGTACAACTGCGCAGGTTGTTGTATTCCTCCGTCACGTGCAGATGCGAAGGTAGCTATCTCAGGCGTCGCTCCATCGCCCAATCACCCCCAAATCAACCCCTTTTGCAAAAATGATTATCTTTGCATATATGAAGTTCTATCTCGAATCGCCGTACAAACCTTCCGGAGACCAGCCCGAAGCCATAGAGCAGCTCTCGCATGCCCTGAAAAAAGGCGTGAACGACGTCTGCCTGCTCGGCGTCACGGGTTCCGGCAAGACTTTCACCATGGCGAACGTGATAGCCAAACTGCAGCGTCCTGCCCTTATACTCAGCCACAACAAGACCCTTGCGGCCCAGCTCTACGGCGAGTTCAAGACCTTCTTCCCGGACAATGCGGTGGAGTACTTCGTAAGCTACTACGACTACTATCAGCCGGAGGCCTACATCCCTTCGACCGACACCTATATCGAGAAGGACCTTTCCATCAACGACCAGATAGAAAAGCTTCGCCTCAGCGCTGCCGGCGCCCTCATGTCCGGCCGCAGGGACGTTATCGTAATCTCTTCGGTATCATGTCTTTACGGCATCGGCAACCCTGACGACTGGCGTGCGCAGACTATAACGGTCCGCCGCGGGGAGAGGCGCTCGTTCACAGGTTTCCTCTACAGCCTTGTGGAGTCGCTCTATTCGCGCAACGAAGTGGATTTCCAGAGAGGGACATTCCGGGTGCGGGGCGACACCGTGGACGTCTTCCTCGGGGGCTCGGACGAGGCGGTGAGGATAGAGTTCTTCGGGAACGAGGTGGACGCGGTCTCGCTGATAGAGCCGATGAGCGGCATAAAGATCGAATCCCTCGAGTCGGTCGACATCTACCCGGCCAACAATTTCGTAACCACGAAGGAACGCTCGATAGCGGCCGTGTCGCACATCCAGGACGACCTCCTCGCCCAGATCGATTATTTCCAGAGCATAGGCAAACCCCTGGAAGCCAGGCGTTTGCAGCAGAGGGTGGAGAACGACCTGGAGATGATAAAGGAGATGGGCTACTGCCCCGGTATCGAGAATTACTCCCGCTATCTGGACGGACGCAAACCCGGGCAGCGGCCGTTCTGCCTGCTGGATTACTTCCCCAGGGACTTCATCACTTTCATCGACGAGAGCCACGTCACCCTGCCGCAGATCCATGCGATGTACGGAGGCGACCATTCCCGCAAGAGCGTGCTCATCGAATACGGTTTCCGTCTGCCCGCCGCCGCCGACAACAGGCCCCTCACCTTCGAAGAGTTCGAGGCAATCACAGGGCAGAAGGTATACGTGTCCGCGACTCCGGCCGACTACGAGCTCGAGAAATCGGAAGGTCTTGTGGTAGAACAGGTTGTGCGTCCGACAGGCTTGCTCGATCCGCCTATCGAGGTGCGTCCGGTGGAGAATCAGGTGGACGACCTTGTGGAGGAGATACGCAAGAGGGCCGAAAAGGACGAGCGCGTGCTGGTGACAACCCTCACCAAGAGGATGGCTGAAGAGTTGGACGGATACCTTCGCCGCATAGGCATACGAGTCCGCTACATCCACTCCGACGTGGATACCACCGAAAGGGTGGAGATAATAGAAGACTTCAAGAACGGCCTCTTCGACGTGCTCGTGGGCGTTAACCTGCTTCGTGAAGGACTGGACCTGCCTACGGTTTCGCTGGTGGCCATCCTTGACGCCGACAAGGAGGGATTCCTCCGTACCACACGGGCACTGACCCAGACCGCAGGCCGCGCCGCCCGCAACATCAACGGACTTGTAATCATGTATGCCGACAAGATAACCCCGTCGATGGAACAGACCATTCGCGAGACCAACCGCCGGCGCGAAAAGCAGATGTCTTACAACAAGTTGCACGGCATCACCCCGAAGCAGGTCGAGGGGCACGGCAACGAGCTTGCGGAAGAACTTGCGTCCAAGCGCATGAACCCGAGGATCGCCAACGGAACCACCGGCAGGGTTAGCGCCCCCAACTCATACGACGACCCGACCTATATCCCGAATCCGTCCGACCTCGGCCGCGGCACGGTGAGCGTGGGCCTGGGGCACGATTCCAAGCGCGAATCCGGCGCTGCGTTTGCGGAAGGCCGGGTGCGTGCCGACCTTGCCGCCGTGCTGCAGGATCCCGTTATCCGCAGCATGTCCCGTCCGCAGGTGGAAAAACTCGTGGAAGAGGACCGCAAGCGCATGAAGCAGGCTGCAGAGGCCCTCGATTTCCCGGAAGCGGCCCGTTACCGCGACGAGATGTGGGCGCTGCAGGAGTATCTCAAGGTCTGGAAAGAAGAGCCGGAGTTGTAGCCGGACAGGTTCCGTAAACAGAGTAAAAAAGCGGGAGCCCCGAAAGGGCCCCCGCAATTCGTTATGCCGGTGTGGCTATATGAATATATACTTGCAGATGAACAGCGCTGCGAGTATCCACATGGTGATGGAGATGTCCTTGAACTTGCCGGCGACTGCGTGGCAGAGAACATAGGAGATCACACCGAGGAGGATACCGTCGGAGATGCTGTAGGCAAGGGGCATCATGATGATGGTGATGAAAGCCGGGATGGCCTTGCAGTAGTCTTCCCAGTGGATGGTCTTCACGGAAGGCATCATCATTACGCCGACGATGATGAGGGCGGGAGCTGTGGCTGCGCCGGGAATCGCCAGGAAGATGGGGCTGAGGAAGAGTGCCAGGGCAAAGAATACCGCCACGGAGAAGGCCGTGAGGCCGGTGCGGCCGCCTTCGCCAACGCCGGATGCGCTTTCCACATAGGTGGTGGTGGTGGAGGTGCCGAAGCAGGCGCCTGCGATGGTTGCGATGGAGTCGGCGAGGAACATCTTCTCAACGCCGGGAATCTCCTCATTGCCCTTGTCGATAAGGCCGGCTCCCTGGTGCACGCCGATGATGGTGCCCATGGTGTCGAACATATCGATGAAGAGGAAGGTGAACACCACCGCGAGCATATCCCAGCTCAGGATGCTGCTCCATTCAAACTGGCAGAAGATGGGGGCGACGCTGTCGGGAAGCGACACGACCTTCGAGGGGAGGGTGGTGATGGCTGCGCCGGTGGCGGGATCCTTGATGATAAGGCCGAGGGCCGCGGTGATGAGGATGCCCCAGAGCATGCCGCCGCGGACCTTCGCCATTACGAGGCCGGCGGTGATGAACAGGCCGATTATGCCGAGCAGGGCCTTGCCGTGGGTGATGTCGCCGAGGCCTACGAGGGTGGCGCCGTTGTCGACGATGATGCCGGCGTTCTGCAGGCCGATGAAGGCGATGAAGAGGCCGATGCCCGCGCCTATGGCTTTCTTAAGCGTTCCGGGGATGGCGTTGATGAGCCATGTGCGCACCTTCGTTACGGTGAGTATGACGAAGATGACGCCCTCGATGAGGACCGCAGTGAGGGCGAACTGCCAGCTGTGACCCATGCCGAGGCAGACGGTGAACACGAAGAAGGCGTTCAGGCCCATGCCGGGGGCGAGGGCGAAAGGCTTCTTGGCGTACAGGGCCATCACAAGGGTACCAACGATGGCTGCGAGCGCGGTGGCGGTGAAGACGCTGCCGCCGGGCATTCCGGGAAGGGCGCTGAAGATGCCGGGGTTGACGGCCAGGATGTAGGCCATCGTGAGGAAGGTGGTCAGTCCGGCAAGGATCTCGGTACGGACACTATGCTTCGCGCTGTCAAAGCCGAAGACCTTCGAAAGGAAGTTTGCCATTGTTTCTTCCTCCTATGCTAGAAGACCCATTTTGCGCCGAGGCAGGGACGTGCCCAGAAGCCCTTCGTGGAACCGAAGTCGTAGCTGAGTTCGACCTCGCCGCCGAGATGGAAGTTCGGAACGCCGATGAACTGGCCTACGTTGTACCAGAGCTGCGGCTCGGAGATGAACACATAGGGGGAGGACTGGGGAGTGGCATAGGGAGTTCCGGTCTCGTCGCAGAAGAGGGTGTGGTCCTCGAACCAGAAATCGGCGAAGCCGCTGAAGCGGAGGCCCTTGATGTCGAAGATGTCCTGCATGCCCCATACGAAGGTGAACTGTACGGGAATCTTGGAGCTCACGCCCGCGATCTTCTTGTAAAGGAGTTTGAAGTTGTAGGTGTTGCTGAAATCCTGCGAGTGGAGGAACACATCAGCGCCGACGAGAAGGGCGTGGGGGATGTGGTAGCCTCTGTACACGCCGCCGTTGTACTCGACCTGGAGACTTACGAGGCCCATGTTGGTGTCCTGCCAGAAATTCAGGCAGCGGGCGATTTCGAGATAGGTACCGGTGGGAGCCTTGGTGCCTGTGGGAACATTGGCATCGTGCTTGGCGTCGAAATCGGCGAAGAAGAAGGTGTTGCCCCAGTTGTCGACGTGGAAGCCTTCAATGGTGCCGGTCACCTGCTTGCGGTCCTTGCCAAAATCGTAAAACAGTTGGATGTTGGTCTGGGCCATTGCTCCTTGAGCGATGGCAACGGCTGCGAATGCAGCAAAGAATAGTTTTTTACGCATAAAATGTAATTTATAACGTTGATATATAAAGGGTTGTCGGTTTTAGTTCTCTGCCATGTCAAGCAGTGATACCACTTCCACGTCTTCGGGAATGGGCGAAGTGCGCGGACAGTCGGTGATGTTGATGATGAAGTTGCAGTAGACGGCTTTCGGACGGAAGCCCTTCACGAGGCGGACCGCCGCGGAAGCGGTGCCTCCGGTGGCCAGGATGTCGTCGTGGATGAGCACCACGTCGTCGGGGCCGATGGCATCGTCGTGAATCTCGATGGAGTCGGTTCCGTATTCCTTGGAATACTTTTCGGATACCACGCGGGCGGGCAGTTTGCCGGGCTTGCGTATGGGCACGAACCCTGCACCGAGGCGGGCGGCGACGGCGGCTCCGGTGATGAAACCGCGGGACTCTATGCCGGCCACCTTGGTGATTCCCTTGTCCTTGTAAGCCTCACAGATGCGGGACACTATCTCTTCGAAGCACTCCGCGTTCTTGAACAGGGTGGTGACGTCGAAGAACATTATGCCCTTGACGGGGTAGTCCGGAACTATCCGTATGTTCTCAATCAGCTGGGCGTCGTTCATTTCTTCTTGCGGAGCGAAGGATTGATTTCAAAGTCGACTGCCATGTCGCCGAGCTCGTTGGAGCCGAACTCATAGTCCTTTCCGGGAAGTATGGCGTTGAGGATGATGCCCACGAGGGCGGCAACGGCAAGTCCGGAGAGTTTGGTGAACCCGAGGTCGAGGCAGCCTGCCTGACTGTAGGAAATGCCTATTGCGAGCACCAGGATGAGAGCCATCACGATGACGTTGCGGGATGACTTGAAGTCCACCTTGTTCTCGACCACGTTCCTCACGCCCACCGCGGAGATCATTCCGTAGAGCACCAGAGACACGCCGCCTATCGTGGCTGCGGGCATGCAGGCGATGATGGCGGAGAACTTCGGGCAGAAGCTCAGTACGATTGCGAACAGGGCCGCAATGCGGATTACCTTGGGGTCGTAGACCTTGGTGAGGTTGAGCACGCCGGTGTTCTCGCCGTAGGTGGTGTTGGCCGGGGCGCCGAAGAGGGAGGCCAGGGCGGTTGCGAGACCGTCGCCCATGAGGGTGCGGTGCAGGCCGGGATCCTCGAGGTAGTTGATGCCGGTGGTGGAGGAGATCGCGCACATGTCGCCGATATGCTCCATCATGGTCGCGAGCGATATCGGCAGTATGGCGATGATTGCGGCGACTACGAGACCCCAGTTGGGATTTACGAACACTGCAAAGGCCGTGTTGTCCCACTTGACAGGCATGCCCACCCAGGCGGCTTCCTTGACGGCGGTGAAGTCGCAGAGGCCGAAACAGGCGGCCACGATGTAGCTCCCCAGCACGCCGAGCAGGATGGGGATGATCTTTATCATCCGCTTGCCCCAGATGTTGCAGACGATGATGATTACGATGGCAAGCAGGGCGATCCACCAGTTCTGGTTGCAGTTGTTGATGGCGGAGCCGGCGAGTATGAGGCCGATGGCTATGATGATGGGGCCGGTGACAATGGGCGGGAAGAAGCGCATCACCTTTTTGGGCCCGAAAGCGGCGAAGAGGGCGGCCAGCACGAAATACATGAGGCCTGCGCAGAAGACGCCGATGCAGGCGTAGGGGAGAGCCTGGGCCTGGGTGAGGCCGCCGGCCATGCCCATCTGGACGACAGTGGCGTAACCGCCGAGGAAAGCGAAGGAGCTGCCGAGGAAGGCGGGCACCTTGAGCTTGGTGCAGAGATGGAAGATGAGGGTGCCAAGACCTGCGAACAGCAGGGTGGCGCTCATGCTCAGGCCGGTGATGACCGGAACCAGCACGGTGGCCCCGAACATGGCGAACATGTGCTGCAGGCCGAGGGTGATGGTCCTTCCGGTCCCCAGAGACCGGACATCATAGATTGCGTCTTGTTGTTTCATATCGTTTTACTTGTGATTATTCCCATTCGATGGTTGCGACAGGCTTCGGGGAGAGGTCGAAAAGAACCCTGTTCACTCCCTTCACCTCGGCGGTAATCCTTGCCGTGAGGTGCTGAAGCAGGGAGAAGGGTATTTCCGGAACGGTGGCGGTAACGGCGTCTCGGGTGTTGACGGCACGTATTATCACCGGCCATTCGTAGGTGCGTTTGCCGTCTTTGATTCCGGTGGATTTGTAGTCGGGCACTATGGTGAAATACTGCCAGACCTTGTCCGCAAGGCCGTTTTTGGCGAATTCTTCACGAAGGATGGCATCGGCCTCGCGCACGGCTTCGAGCCTGTCGCGGGTGATGGCCCCCGTACACCTCACGCCCAGTCCCGGACCGGGGAAGGGCTGGCGGAAGACCATGCCGTCGGGGAGGCCGAGGGCTTTTCCCACCACGCGGACCTCGTCCTTGTAGAGCAGTTTCACCGGCTCCACCAGTTCGAAGTCGAGCTCCGGCGGAAGTCCGCCCACGTTGTGGTGTGCCTTGATCCCGTCCTTGCTCTCGAGGATGTCGGGATAGATGGTTCCCTGGGCGAGGAACTTTATACCGTCGAGTTTGGCCGCCTCTTCGGCGAACACGTCGATGAATTCCTTACCTATTATGTGGCGCTTCCGCTCCGGATCCGTGATTCCTGCCAGCTTGTCCAGGAAGCGGTCGACTGCGTCCACATAGATGAGTTCCGCCCCCATCTGGTCGCGGAAAACCTTTATCACCTGTTCCGGCTCGCCCTTGCGGAGCAGCCCGTGGTTGACGTGAACGCATACAAGGTTCTTTCCGATAGCCTTGATGAGAAGGGCTGCGGTTACGGAAGAATCGACTCCGCCCGAGAGGGCCAGGAGTACTTTGCTGTCTCCGACCTGTCTCCGAAGAGCCTTTACCTGGTCGTCGATGAACTGTTTGGCGAGGCTTTCGTTGACTATCCTTTTCATCGCCTCGGGGCGTACGTCTGTTTGCATGCTA
Organism: Bacteroidales bacterium; assembly: GCA_024691765.1. Lineage (GTDB taxonomy): Bacteria > Bacteroidota > Bacteroidia > Bacteroidales > UBA932 > Cryptobacteroides. The sequence goes on from JAILNI010000054.1 coordinate 14,664, forward strand.
CTTATTGTAATTAGGTGCAGGTTTGGCTATCGTAAGGTCGTGCGGGTGATTCTCAATCACACCGTTGGAAGTGATGCGGATGAACTTTGCAGTGCGGAGGGCCTGCAGGTCCTTCGCCCCGCAGTATCCCATGCCGCTGCGGAGTCCGCCCACCAGCTGGTAGATAACATCGCCAACGTCTCCCTTGAAGGGGACGCGGCCCACTATCCCTTCGGGAACGAGCTTCATGGCTCCGGTCTGGAAGTAGCGGTCCTTGGAACCTGCCTCCATGGCGTCGATGCTGCCCATTCCGCGGTAAATCTTGAACTTCTTTCCGTTCTTGAAATCCTCGAATATCTCTCCGGGGGCTTCGGTGGTGCCTGCGAAGAGGCTGCCGCACATCACGCAGTCGGCTCCTGCCGCAAGGGCCTTCACTACGTCGCCGCTGTAGCGCAGTCCGCCGTCTCCTATTATCGGCACGTCGCTCCCGTATGCGGCTTCCGCGCATTCGAGTATGGCGCTGAGCTGGGGCACGCCCACGCCTGCGACCACTCTGGTGGTGCAGATGCTCCCAGGGCCTATGCCCACTTTCACTGCATCGGCTCCCGCGTCTATCAGGCAGCGCACGGCCTCGGCGGTAGCGACGTTGCCCACCACCACGTCGGGCTTCAGCCCTGCCTTTTTCAGCTTCTGCAGGGCCTTCACCACACCCTTGCTGTGTCCGTGGGCGGAATCCAGCACGAAAGCGTCGGCTCCGGCTGCGGCAAGCGCTTCGGCACGCTCGACCACATCGGCGGTGATGCCGAGGGCTGCGGCCACCTTGAATCCCTTTTCGTGGACTTCCTTCACTGCAGCCGCCTGCGCTTCCGCCGGCATATTCTTATGAATAACCCCTATGCCGCCTTCTCTTGCGAGAGCTAGGGCCATAGGGGCTTCCGTAACTGTATCCATTGCCGCAGAGGCTATAGGGATATCGAGTTGTATGTGTCTGCTAAATCGGGTTTTGAGGGAGACTTCCCTTGGAAGTACTTCTGACCATGAGGGGACCAGTAGTACATCGTCGAAGGTCAGGCCTTCACTAACGATACGATCCTGATAACTACTCATAACTAACTTTCGAAGCACAAAGTTAGGCAAAAAAAGGGCGACCGTCAAGACCGGCCGCCCACTTTTTTAACAAAGTTTTCAACAGCTATTTTACGCCGAAAGCGAAAACCGTATGGCTCTGATACTTATCCCCGGGACGAAGCTCCGCCGAAGGCCACTCAGGCTTGTTGGGAGTGTCGGGATACTTCTGGGTTTCGAGGCAGATGGCCGTGCGCCTGTTGTAAACGACGCCTCCCTTGCCTGTCACGGTGCCGTCCAGGAAATTGCCGGCGTACACCTGTATTCCCGGCTCGTCGGTGTAGACCCTGAGCTCAATGCCGGTCTGCTCGCAGTAGAGGGCCGCAGCAAGCCTGCTGATGTCCCTGTCGGTGTCGAGCACCCAGTTGTGGTCGTAACCGTGGCCGTTGGCAATCTGTTCGTTGTCGGCGTCGATGTCCTGCCCGACGGGCTTCGGGGTGCGGAAATCGAAAGGCGTGTCGTCCACAGGGGCGATTTCTCCGGTGGTCATGAATGTGTCGTCCACCGGGGTATAGTTAGATGCGTTCAGGTAGAGTTCGCAGTCGAGAATGTCCTTGTTCCCATCGCCGTGGAGGTTGAAATAGGCGTGGTTGGTCATGTTGATGACGGTGGGGGCGTCGGTGACGGCTTCATACTGGATGTCGACGCAGTTGTCGGGAGTGAGTGTGTAGGTCACGAATGCTTTCACGTGGCCCGGGAAGTTTGCGTCGCCGTCGGGGGAGTCCATTAGGAGCTTAAGGGAGCTCTTGTCGGCTTTCACCACCTTGTACAATTTATACTGCCAGCCTTCCGGGCCTCCGTGAAGGCAGTGGCCGTAATTGTTCTGAGGCAGCTGGTAGTTGACGCCGTCGATCTCGAGATGTCCGTGGTCGATGCGGTTGGCATAGCGTCCTATGGCAGCGCCGAAGTCGGTCTGGTTGTTCTCCGGATAATAGTCCTCCAGCTTGTCGAAACCGAGCACGATGTCGCGTTTGACGCCGTCCCTGTCTGGAACGAAGAGGGAGACGATGCGGCCGCCGTACGGGGTGATGACAGCCTCGATGTCGCCGGCTTTGATGGTATAGAAGTCTTTTTGCTGCGGTGCGCAGGCGCTGAGTGCCAGAATGCCCGCGATGATAAGGATAATACGTTTCATATCTCCAAATATACGCATTTTTTTGACAAAATGTCACGGGCACGGGGTTTGACTCAACACTGAACCGGAAACTAAAACAAACACTATATGTCAACAGGAAAAATTGGGGTAACCACAGAAAATATCTTCCCCGTAATCAAGCAATTCCTTTATTCCGACAAAGAAATATTCCTCCGTGAGCTTGTGGCGAACGCGGTCGATGCGACCAAAAAGCTGCAGGTGCTTGCCTCGAACGGCGAGTTCAAGGGCGAGCTTGGAGACCTCAAGGTCGAGGTAGTCCTGGACGAAAAGAAGAAGACGCTCAGCATCATCGACCGCGGCGTCGGCATGACGGCCGAAGAAGTCGACCGCTACATCAACCAGATAGCGTTCTCCTCGGCAGGGGAGTTCCTCGAAAAATACAAGGACCAGAACATCATCGGCCACTTCGGCCTCGGCTTCTACTCAGCCTTCATGGTGGCAAAGAAGGTCACCATCGAATCCCTCAGCTGGCAGGATGGCGCCAAGGCGGTCGAATGGAGCTGTGAAGGCAATCCCGAATTCAGCATGAAGGAGGGAAAGAAGGCCGACCGCGGCACCGTCGTCACCCTCTTCATTGACGACGAAGACAATGAATACGCTGAAAAGGGGCGCATCGCCGGCCTGCTGGGCAAGTACTGCAAGTTCATGCCCTTCCCGGTGGTCTTCGGCAAAAAGACCGAGTGGAAGGATGGCAAAGAGGTGGAGACTGCCGAAGACAACGTCATCAATTCTGTCGAACCCCTCTGGGCGAAGGCCCCGTCGGAGCTGAAAGACGAGGATTACCTGAAGTTCTACCATGCCCTCTACCCGATGGATGAGGATCCCATGTTCTGGATACACCTGAACGTGGACTATCCATTCAACCTTACGGGAATACTCTATTTCCCGAAGATCAAGGAGCGCATGGCCATCGACCGCAACAAGATACAACTCTACTGCAACCAGATGTTCGTCACCGACCACGTGGACAACATAGTGCCCGACTTCCTCACCCTGCTGCACGGCGTGATAGATTCCCCAGACATCCCGCTGAACGTGTCGAGAAGCTATCTGCAGAGCGATACAAACGTCAAGAAGATAAGTACTTACATCACAAAGAAGGTGGCCGACCGCCTGGAGGAAATCTTCAAGGAGAAGCGTTCCGATTTCGAGGCCAAGTGGGATAACATCAAGCTCTTCATCGAATACGGGATGCTCAGCGACGAGAAGTTCTGCGAGCGCGCGATGGACTTCGCCCTCCTCAAGAACACCGACGGCAAGTATTTCAGTTTCGAAGATTACCGCAAGGCCATCGAGCCGGCCCAGACCGACAAGGACAAGAAGGTCGTTTACCTTTATGCGAGCAACATGGAGGAGCAGTACAGCCAGATAGAAGCAGCGAAAAACGCCGGATACGACGTGCTGCTTCTCGACTGCGAACTCGACTCCCATTTCGCCAACCTGCTGGAGGGCAAGCTGAAGGACGCCCACTTCGCCCGCGTGGACTCCGACGCCGTGGACAACCTCATCCCCAAGGCCGACAAGGTGAAGCCCGAGATGTCCGACGACGACAAAAAAGCCCTTCAGGATATCTTCAAGGAAGCTCTGCCTTCCGGAAGTGAATGGTGGGTGGAACCCGAGAACCTCGGAGAGACGGCTCCCGCGGTGCTGATTACCCAGAACGAGTTCATGCGCCGTTACCGCGAGATGTCGGCCCTTGGCGGAGGAATGAACTTCTACGGCGAGATGCCCGCCTCGTATAATATAAAGGTGAACATGGAGAACCCGCTCGTCGCCAAGATCTGGGAGTCCCGCAAAACCGTTGAGGACACCCCGGCCGGAACCGACGCCGAAGGCAAGCCCACTGCCGCCGTCACACATTCGACCGCCGGCAAGCAGAAACTCCTGCATCAGGTTATCGACCTGGCCCTGCTCGCGAACGGCATGCTCAAGGGCAAAGCCCTGGCAGACTTCATCGCCCGCAGCGAATCGCTGTTAAAGTAGTTGCGAAGCAGCCGCCCCCGGCAGGCTGCTCCGCCGCGCAAAAAAATGCTGACCGCGTGGGTCAGCTTTTTTCATTTATGCCCTGCCAGCCATTAGCTGTACAGGAACCTCTTGATACTCATCTTCGGGGTTTTCTCGAAGGGAACGGTGACGAGTTCAACCTTCGCAATCTGGCTGTACATCGGGAGCTGCTTGTTGGCGGCGCGACGTATGTCTTCGGGAATGTCGGACACGGTCTCGGGAGTGAGCTTGGCGTCGTCGATGGCCTTCTGGTCCAGGAAGACGAGGGCCACGAGCTTGCCGCCGCGGTCCACGACCACGCTTTCGCTTACATAAGGCCTGCTGTTGATGACAGCTTCGAGCTCTTCGGGATAGATGTTCTGTCCGTTCGCCGAGAGGAACATGGTCTTGCTGCGGCCGCGGATGAAGATGTTGCCGTCCTTGTCGATGGTGCCGAGGTCACCGGTGTGAAGGTAACCGTCTGCGGTGAACACGGCGCTGTCCGCCTCGGGATACTTGTAGTAGCCGCTGCAGATGTTGGTGCCCTTCGCAAGGATTTCGCCGGCGATGCCGTGCGGGTCTTCGGAGTCGATGCGCACCTCGGCGCAGTCGACCGCCTGTCCGCAGGAACCGGGGGCGTACTCCCACCAGCAGCGGAAAGCAAGCAGGGGAGCGGCCTCGGTCATGCCGTAACCGACGGTGTAGGGGAGTTCCATCTTCTTGAATGCGGTCTCGACCTTCGGGTTGAGGGCTGCGCCGCCCATGATGAAGTAGCGTATGTTGCCACCGAAAGCTTCCATGAGCTTCTTGCCGGCGGCCCTGTAGATGACGCCGCTGAGTATGGGGAGCTTGGTGAGTATGCCGAGTTTCTTGAGGGCCGGGGCGACGCCGCTCTTGAACACCTTCTCCATGACGAGGGGAACGGTGATTACGATGTACGGCTTCACGTCCTTCATGGCCTTGAGAAGCAGCGACGGGCTCGGGGTCTTGCCGAGGTAGTACACGCACACGCCGCCGCAGAGGGGATAGAGGAACTCATAGGTGAGTCCGTAGATGTGTCCCATGGGAAGCATGCTCACGATCTTGTCGCCGTGGAAGTTAGGCAGGTACCTGTGGCCGTAGTCGATGGTTGCGGAGAAGCATTCGTAGCGGAGCATCACGCCCTTCGGAGCGCTGGTGGTTCCGGAGGTGTAGTTGATGACTGCAAGATCCTTGGCGTTGTCGACTGGATAGTGCACGTCGGCGGGGCCGAAGCCCTTGGGATACTTTGCAGCGAAGTCTTGGTCTAAGTTCTGGTATGCTTTCTCAACCTTGCTGTCTGCGTGGAAAAGCGAGAAGTTGTTGATGTTGACGACGGTCTTGACCTTGGGCATCTGAGCGATGTCGAGCTTGGGCCAGATGTCATCGTCGCTGAAGAGGGCGACGCTGTCGGAGTGGTCCACGAGGTGGTTGATGCTCTCGGGAAGGAAGTCGGCGAGGAGCGGAACCACGACGGCTTCGTAGGTGTTGATTGCGAGGAAGGATATTGCCCACTCGGCGGTGTTGCGTGCGCAGAGGGTCACCTTGTCGCCCTTCTTCACGCCGGAGGCCTCGAGAATCATGTGCGTCTTCTCGATTATGGCGGCCACTTCGCCGTAGCTGTATTCCTTGCCGCCGTAATTGCAGATGGCGGCGTCGTTCCAGTATTGCTTGACTACCTTCTCGAATTTACCGAGGTAATGCGGATCCGGCTGCTTGCGCGGAACCGGTTTGAAATCGGGATGTTTCATATTGTTCGCTTTGGTTTTTCAGGTTTGCGCCGCAAAAGTAGTCAACACAAGGGCGTGGACAAAGCCTTTTTGGAGGAATGTGGTGAATTTTAAGTACCTTTGTGGCGAAATCAGATATAAAGGGGCGAAATTTATGACCAAGAAACCCATAGTAGCACTCATCTACGACTTCGACGGGACCCTGTCTCCCGGCAACATGCAGGAGTTCGGCTTCATCCAGGCCGTAGGCAAGACCAAGGAGGAATTCTGGGCAATGAGCGACGGAATAGCAGTGAAGGACGACGCTTCCAACGTGCTTGCCTACATGAAACTCATGTTCGACGAGGCCCGTGCCGCCGGCATTCCGCTGCGCCGCGAGAACTTCCGCAGTTTCGGCCGCGACATAGAGCTCTTCCCGGGAGTGCGCGAATGGTTCGGGATGGTCAACGAATACGGCGCCTCCAAAGGGGTGAAGGTGGAGCACTATATCAACTCCTCCGGCCTCAAGGAAATCATCGAAGGCTCGCCGATTGCGCATGAGTTCAAGCACGTGTACGCCGGCACCTTCATCTACGACGAGGCCGGCGAGGCGGTATGGCCCGGCATAGCTGTGGACTACACCGCCAAGACCCAGTTCATCTTCAAGATAAACAAGGGCATCTTCAGCGCCCACGATACCAAGATGGTAAACGCCTCCATCGCCGACGACAAGAAGCGCATCCCTTATCCCAACATGATTTATTTCGGCGACGGCGACACCGATGTGCCCTGCATGAAGATAGTGGGCATGTTCGGCGGCAATCCCATAGCCGTTTACGATCCCGCGAACCACAAGAAAAAAGCAGCGGCGGAAAAACTCCGCCGCCAGGGTCGTGTGAACTTCACAGCTCCCGCCGTCTATACCAGGGAAGGGCGCGCCTTCCAGCTGGTCTGCGCCATTATCGACAAGATAAAGGCCGACGACACCATGAAGCGTCTCAGCAGGGGATAGCTACTGCCCGAGGGTGGCCACCATCACAGCCTTGATGGTGTGCATGCGGTTTTCGGCCTCGTCGAAGACTATGCTGTTCGGGCCTTCGAACACCTCTTCGGTAACTTCCACCCCGTCCATTCCGAACTTCTGGAAGACCTCTTCTCCGGCCTTCGTTTCGCGGTTGTGGTACGAGGGCAGGCAGTGCATGAACTTGCACTTCGGGTTGCCGGTCTTTTCCATGAGGGCGGCGTTCACCTGGTAGGGCTTCAGCATGGCGATGCGTTCCTTCCACACCTCGTCGGGTTCTCCCATGGATACCCAGATGTCGGTGTAGATGAAATCGCACCCCTTCACGCCGGCCGCCACGTCTTCGGTGACTGTCATGCGGGCTCCGGTTTCAGCAGCGATTGCGCGGCACTCGTCCATGAGTTCCTTTGAGGGCCAGAGGGCCTTCGGGGCCACGATGCGGACGTCCATTCCCATCTTCACGCCGCCAACCAGCAGGGAGTTGCCCATGTTAAAGCGCGCGTCGCCCACGTAGGCGTAGCTCACCTGGTTGAGGGGCTTGTCCACGTGTTCTTCCATGGTGAGGAAGTCGGCCAGGATCTGGGTGGGATGGAATTCGTTGGTGAGGCCGTTCCAAACGGGCACTCCGGAATACTTTGCGAGATCCTCGACCGTAGCCTGGGCGAAGCCGCGGTACTCTATGCCGTCGAACATGCGTCCCAGCACGCGGGCCGTGTCCTTCATGCTCTCCTTGATACCTATCTGCGAGCCGCTGGGGCCGAGATAGGTGACGTGCGCGCCCTGGTCGTGGGCTGCCACCTCGAATGCGCAGCGGGTGCGGGTGGAGGTCTTCTCGAAGATGAGGGCTATGTTCTTCCCGGTAAGCCTGGGCTGCTCGATGCCGGCGTATTTGGCCTTCTTGAGGTCTTTCGCGAGGTCGAGCAGGAAACGGATTTCCTTGGGGGAGAAGTCGAGCAGCTTGAGGAAGCTGCGGTTGCGGAGATTGTATGCCATATTGCTGTTATTTGATGATTCTTGTTCCACAGGCGGGGTCGCCGAGACGTCCCGCTTCCGTGATGATGCATTCGGTGCCGCCGTTCTCTACGAAGAGTATTCCGGCGCGAACCTTGGGGGCCATTGAGCCTTCGGTGAACTGCCCCTGGGCGAGATACTCCCTGGCCTGGGCGACGGTGATGGTGTCGAGGGCCTTCTGGTCGGGCTGGCGGAAGTTTATGTACACCTTGGGGACGTCGGTGAGGATATAGAAGGCGTCCGCACCGATCTGGTTTGCGCAGAGTGCGCTCGCGAGGTCCTTGTCGATTACTGCCTCCACGCCTTTGTGGCCCTCGGGGGTGTCGATTACGGGAATGCCGCCACCTCCTACAGTCACTACGATATGCCCCTTGGCCGCCAGTTCGGTCACTATATCTATGTTGTTGATTTTCAGAGGAACGGGGGAGGCCACCACCTTGCGCCAGCCGTTGCCCTTGGGGTCTTCGCGGAAAGACGCTCCGCTTTCGGAGGCGAGCCTGTCAGCCTCTTCCTTGCTGTAATAGGGGCCTACCGGTTTGGTGGGATTGCTGAATTTCGGGTCGTCGGCACCCACTTCCACGCGGGTGACGAGGGAAACGACGTGACGGTCGCAGCCGTGGCGGCGAAGCACTCTCTCCATACCTGTCTCTATCATGTACGCTATGCTGCCCTGGGTTTCGCTTCCGCAGAAGTCCATCGGCATCGCGGGAAGGCCGCAAAGCTTCTCCCCGGCGTCGTGCCTGAGAAGGCCGTTGCCCACCTGTGGCCCGTTGCCGTGTCCGATTACTATGTGCCACCCCTGCTCTATGAGGGGCCAGAGCTGCTTGCAGGTATCCTCCACGTTTGCAAGCTGTTCGGAGTACGTGCCTTTCTGGCCGCTGCGCAGGAGCGCGTTGCCGCCGAAGGCTATCATTGCAAGTCTGCGTTTCATTCCTTGTCTCTTCTAAGGGGAAGGGTGGAGCAGCGGAGAAGGCCGCCCATTTTGCTGATTTCGCGGTAGGGAACGGTCTCCACCGTTGCGCCCCAGCTCTCGAGCCACGCCTTGAGCCGCGTGAAGTGTTCTTCCACCACCACGACGGTGGGGGAGATGCTGAAGATGTTGGAGTTCATCCAGTACATCTCTTCCTGGGTGAGTTCGAAGACGTTCTCCTCTCCGAACAGGTTGACCAGATGGTCGGCGTCGCGGGGGTTCATGAAGCCGGGCTTGTAGATTATCGCCTTGTCACGTCCTACCGGCATGAAGGTGCAGTCCAGATGGAGTATGCCGTCGCGCGGGTCGGTGTCGTTCTTGCGGAGGTTCAGCGGAACGATCTTCTTGTCCGGGAAAATCATTTTCAGATAGTCCACCGCGAGGGTGTTCGTGCGGGCGGTCTTTATCTGCGGATAGTCCGCGAATGCGTACTGGCCCAGGAAGATGTTGTCTTTGTAGAGTATGACGTCGCCGCCCTCCACGTGCACCGATTCGGGAAGGTTGTAGATCTGCTTGTAGTGGATGTGGCTGTAGATGGGCTCGTAGGCGTCGATTTCGTCCTGACGGTCGGGTATGACGTTGGAAACCACTATCTTGTCGTCGATTACGAATCCTACGTCACGCGAGAAGATCTGGTTGCAGCCCGGAACGAGCCTGGGGCGCAGCACGTCCACGTCGTATTTGCGGAGTATCTTCTCGAAGGCGTTCATCTCGGAGGTGATGGACTCCTGAGTGGGGTAAACGCCGTTCTTTACGGATTCGTATGATTTGCTGTCGTAGGTCTGTTCGAGAGTGGGGGTCGGGCCGTTGGATTCCGGACGGCCGAGTATGACCGCGCGCAGCCTCGAAGTTTCGTTTTGGACAAATATATCCATTGGTTAAGATTTGTGTTACAATGCGGATACAAAGATAATCATTTGAATCCAAATATGAGTATCTTTGCAGCAAATCTGATGTTTCGCGCATCATCTTTTAAGGTATGAAGAAACTTGCATTCTCACTTGTCCTGCTGGCTGGTTTCGCACTCGGCGCGGCCGCGCAGGAAAATGCTTTCAACAGAAGCGTCAGCCTCTCGCTGGGGGGCGTCACCGGCCTCGATGCCAGGGGCCTGTTTCAGGACAATTCCAATCCCTACACTCTTTCGGGAGTATACGAGCCCACATGGTCCAATCCCATATACTATCCTGTTGTCTCCCTGGACGGAGACTGGATTCTAAGTCGCCGCATAGGCATCTCGCTCTCGCTGAGCTATTCTTCCCTCAAGGCGGAGAAACTCGACGGCGTGACCCGGGAAAGCATGGGATTCAGCTATGCGAGGCAACTTTGCCTCGTGCCGGGGTTCAGAGTGTACTGGGCCAATAAGGAACGTTTCAAACTCTATTCGGGAGCGGGGATAGGAGCGGAGCTTTGCTGGATCACCGAAGAAGGGAAACCGGAGCGGAAATTCGGCGCCACCTGGGATATCCTTCCTCTAGGGGTCCGTTTCAAGCTCCTGGACGGCTTCGGACTCTACGTCTTCGGGGAAGGCATGTTCGGAACCCGTCTCATTGGTTACCGTTTGGGCGTGGGTTATGCTTTTTAAACTGTTGTGAAAATGAAAAAGTTGGCATATATACTGCTTGGGGCACTTCTTCTGGCCTCCTGCGACATGAGTTTCCTCGACGACGAATGGTCGGGAACATACATCTACGGTGAAAACGCCGGCATGGAGTACATGTTCTGCGTGGCGGACAACCTCGTGGTGGACAATCTCGGTCAGATGGAAACCGCCCTCTTCGTCGACAGCATTCATTCCACTACCAGCACCCGTTTCGAGACCAGCGGCTCAATCTGGGATACCGACTGCAAATGGACGGTATCGAAGAAAGGCAGCGTCCTTCCCGGACTCGTCATCACACGTGCGGCAGCGGACAGCACCTGGAACCTTAAGCGCACTGGCAAGTACGCCTTCCCCGGCGGCTCCGAATTCGATACGGAATACGACATGGACGTCCGCATGCTCAAGGACACCACGTCCCGTCCGGCTGAAGGCCATTACTGGTGGCAGGTAACGATAAAGAAGTGCATCCGCACGGAAGACAACGGTTACCGGGCGGAACTGATCACTCCCACAGGCTCCGTTCTCGAATACACCTATGGCCGCAGCATGGGCACATGGGGCTATTGCCACGGGATTCTCAGCATGATGGTTTACAAGAACGACGAGCTCCTGGACGTGGCGCGGCTCCAGCTCAACGGAACCCGTTACGAGAGCAAGTATCTCCGGGACCTTTAGCCCATTTCGTGGGGTAAGCCGGAGCCGGGTGTTCCTAACGTCCCGGATTTTAGGACGTTAAGCACAAAAACGGCCAAAAACGTACCAGACGTCCCGAATTCCGGGACGTCTGGCGCATTTGATGGGTGCAATGTGGGGCTCGAACCCACGACAACTGGAACCACAATCCAGGACTCTACCAACTGAGCTAATTGCACCGTATTGGGACTGCAAAGGTACGAAAATAATTTAACCGCGCAAGTATTATTTTGCTATATTTGTAGGAAAGATTCCCGGTCGGTGCCCGCATGGGTGCCGGAAGGTACGGGAACAACTCGCGACTATGGCAAAAGAAATCAAATTCTCCCTCGTCTACAGGGATATGTGGCAGTCTTCGGGCAAGTATCAGCCCAGGGTGGACCAGTTGGAAAAAGTGGCTCCGGCAATCATCGACATGGGTTGTTTCGACCGTGTTGAGACCAATGGCGGAGCTTTCGAGCAGGTGAACCTCCTCTATGGAGAGAATCCAAACATCTCGGTACGTCGCTGGACGGCTCCCTTCCACAAAGCCGGCATCCAGACCCACATGCTTGAGCGCGCCCTCAACGCCCTGCGCATGAACCCTGTTCCCGCGGACGTGCGCGAACTGATGTTCAAGGTCAAGAAGGCCCAGGGCACCGACATCGCGCGCAGTTTCTGCGGCCTGAATGACCACCGCAACCTCCGCCTCAGCGTGGAGTATGCAAAGAAGGCCGGAATGATTTCGCAGGCAGCGCTTTCCATTACCTACTCCCCGGTCCACACCGTTGCCTACTATATGGACATCGTGGACAAGCTGGTGGAGTACGGAGCCGATGAGATCTGCCTCAAGGACATGGCCGGCGTCGGCCGCCCCAACATGCTGGGCGAGCTGGTGGCAGGCATCAAGAAGAAGTATCCCCATATCAAGGTCCAGTATCATGGCCACAGTGGCCCCGGTTTCTCTCCTGCAAGCATGCTGGAGGTGGCACGTGCAGGTGCCGACTATCTCGACGTGGCGGTGGAGCCCCTTAGCTGGGGCAAGGTTCACCCGGACGTAATCACCATACGCGAGATGCTCAAGTCCGACGGGTTCCTCGTCAAGGACCTCAATATGGATGCCTATATGGAAGTCCGGCGCCTCACCCAGGAGTTCATCGACGACTTCCTCGGATACTGGATCAACCCGGCCAACAAGGTGATGACCTCGCTGCTGGTGGGCTGCGGCCTTCCCGGAGGAATGATGGGCAGCATGATGGCCGACCTCAAACCCTTCCTTGGGGCAATCAACGCCGCTGAAAGGGCTGCAGGCAGGCCGGAAATGTCGCTCGACGCCCTGTCCGTGAAGCTTTTCGAGGAAGTTCAGTACATCTGGCCCAAACTCGGATATCCGCCGCTCGTCACCCCGTTCAGCCAGTATGTCAAGAATACGGCCCTCATGAACCTGCTCAGCACCCTCAAGGGGCAGCCGCGCTGGTCTACCATCGACAAGGACACCTGGGGCATGATACTTGGCCGCTGCGGGAAGCTCCCCGGCCCGCTTGCTCCGGAAATCGTCGAACTCGCGAAGGAAAAGGGCTTCGAATTCTACGACGGCAATCCGCAGGACATGTACCCGGACGAACTGCCAAAGTTCCGCGCAATGATGAAGGAAGAAGGCTGGGACTGCGGACAGGACGACGAAGAACTGTTCGAACTCGCCATGCACGAGCGCCAGTACCGTGACTATAAGAGCGGTATCGCGAAGGAGCGTTTCAATACCGAACTGGAAGAGTTCCGCGCCAAGGCCGGAGCGCCAATCGTTGTGAAGCGCCCGGTGGTTGAGATGCCGGAGTTCTCCGTGGAAGAATACACCGCCAAATACACCCACGCCGTGCCTGTGCAGGCTCCCGCCAAGGGTCAGATGCTCTGGCAGGTGGATGTGGACGACGTCTCCTCCGCTCCAGTCGCCGGAACCGCAGTCAAAGCCGGCGAGCCCTGCGGCTACGTTCAGACCAAATACGGTATGGAAGAGATTCTCCCCGCCATTGACGGCCGCTTCGTTGCAGTCACCGCCAAACAGGGAAAGAACGTGAAGAAAGGCGAAATCGTGGCGTTCGTGGAATAGAGATTTGCTGCCAAGTGTAGTTAGTCTGCGAAAAAATAGCAGACTAACAGCATTTTGAGCCTTTTTTGATGTTAGCGGTCCAAATATTTACCAACTAACATCGGAAATGGTCTTTATTGAATACAATCTCCCCATCAAATGCGCCAGACGTCCCGGAATTCGGGACGTTAGGAACACTCGACCCGGCTCAAGCCAATTCGCAGATCAGCGTGGCCTGGGTGCAGTCGGTGACCCGCACGCGAACGTAGTCGCCGGGGCGGTGAGCGCCGGAACCCTGGGCGCCGGGGCCTTCCGCGGAATCTTCCCACACACACATTTTGTTGGAACTGGTGCGGCCGCAGAGTTGCACGGTTCCCCCACGTAGGTCGCCCTCGCGCTGGTCGCCGTCCCCCCCGCGCAGGCCACCCTTCTTCGACGGGCCTTCCACCAGCACTTCGTACTCGCGGCCGATGTCGCGGCGGTTGCTCTCCAGGGAAAGCCTGTTCTGCAGGGAAATCAGTTCCTCGAGCCTGCGCGTCTTGACTTCCTGCGGCACATCGTCGGGATAATTGCGGGCTGCAAGGGTCCCGGGCCTCTCCGAGTAGAAGAACATGAACGCGGCGTCGTAGCCAACCTCTTCGAAAATCGAAAGGGTGTCGCGGAACTCATCCTCGGTTTCCGAGCAGAAGCCCACGATCGCGTCGGTGGTGATGCCGCAGTCGGGCATGACGGAACGAATACGCCGGACTCTTTCCAGATACCACTCGCGGTTGTAGCGGCGGCGCATCTTCTCGAGTATGCGGTCGTTTCCGCTCTGCACGGGCAGATGTATGTGGCGGCAGATGTTGGAGTGCCGGGCCATGGTGTCTATCAGTTTGTCGGAGATGTCCTTGGGGTGCGAAGTGGAGAAGCGGACGCGCAGCAGGGGAGACACTTCCGCCACCTTCTCGAGCAGGTCGGCAAAGTCCACATCTTCAAATAGATACGAGTCTACATTCTGCCCAAGGAGAGTCACTTCGCGGTAGCCGGCGGCGAAGCAGTCGCAGGCTTCGCGGACTATGCTTTTCCAGTCGCGGCTCCTTTCCGCCCCGCGGGTGTAGGGCACCACGCAGTACGAGCAGACGTTGTTGCAGCCGCGCATTATGGAGATGAAGGCGGAAACGCCGCCGCGGTCGAGACGGACTGGTTTGATGTCGCCGTAGGTCTCTTCGCGTGAGAGTTCCACGTTGATCTGCGGATGTCCTTCCGAAACGGCGGAGAGCAGCGCAGGGAGACTTCTGTAAGCGTCCGGCCCCGCGACAAGATCCACCTTGCCGCTGTCAAGCAGGGCGTCTTTCAGCCTTTCGGCCATGCAGCCGAGTATGCCGACCACGAGCCCCGGACGTTTCTTGCGGAAACTGCGGAAATGCTCGATACGGCCCCAGATGCGCTGCTCCGCGTTGTCGCGTATGGAACAGGTGTTGGCCATGATTACGTCCGCATCGGCAATCTCTTCCGTTCGGGCATATCCGGCATCGGCGAGAATGGAGAACACCACCTCGGTGTCCGCCACGTTCATCTGGCAGCCGTAAGTCTCTATGTATACCTTCTTCATGGCTCTTAATGGCTCGGAAATTCCTCGCAAAGATAGGAATTATTAGTATATTTGCAGATTAGACGAAATGAAAAGAAACATCGCCATAATACTGCTTGCCGCGGCCCTGTTGAGTTTGACGGGCTGCGTGAACAAGTTCAAGCAGGTGAAGATAACGTCGGTGGAACTGGAGAGCGTGAAACCCCGCGGCATGAAGACTTACGACGCGGTGGTGCAGCTCGGAATCGAGAATCCGGCCCCGTCGTTCAATATCATGAATCTCAAGGCGGACGTGCGCCGCGACAGCCTGGCAATCATCCACCTTTCCGGGGAGAACGTCGCAGTGGCCGGTCGCAGTTCCAAGGTCTACAGGGTTCCTGTGACGGCGCAGATCGACTCGAGCGTCACCCTGCTGCAACTGGCCCTGCTGGCACGCAGCTTCAACGCGGAACTCTATGTGGTGGACCTTTCCGCCAAGGCTATGGTTGCGGGAGTCGGAAAGACCCTCGAATATACAGGCATACCTCTTGCATCACTGCTAAACAAGGCAAGTCAATGAAAAGGATAATAACTATAATAGTATTGCTGCTGGCGGCAGCGACCCTGAGGGCCCAGACCGCGCCGGCAGGTTACGAATATGTGGATTCCCTGGTGTTCACGCGCCTTTCCGACATGGACTCCACCCTGGCCGGGCAGAACATCTTCAGCGTAATGCCGGAAAACGTAGCCGTGCACCAGAGCGGGGCGGTGAAGAGCGCGGTCGAGCAGAAATCGCGCAAGTCTTCATCCCAGATGGTGAGCGGCTACCGCATAAGGATATTCTTCGACAACAGCCAGACCGCACGCGGAGCCAGCGAGGCGGCGCTCTACCGCTTCAAGGTCAAGAATCCGGGCGTATCGGCCTACCGCAGTTTCGTGAGCCCGTATTTCAAGGTAACAGTGGGCGACTACCGCAACAAGTCCGAGGCACTGGCAGCCCTCAAGACCATACGCAGGGACTTCCCGACGGCCTTCATCGTACGTGAGCGTTTCCGCTACCCGTCGCTCGGCAACACGTCCGCTTACAAGGTGGACACCCTCAAGATACTGCGCCCGATACAGAACTAAGATGCAGAAACAGGGGCTCGAACTCAAACAGACCCAGCGCCTTTCTCCGCTGCAGATCCAGACCATAAAGCTCATCGAGCTGCCGGTCCAGGAACTTGAGCAGCGCATACGCGCCGAGCTGGACGAGAACCCCGTACTCGACGACGACCCCGACCCGGAAAGTGCCAAGAACGAGGACGAGCAGCCCCGCGACGTTTCCATCGACGCCATGAAGGACGACGACGGAGATATCCCGGCGTACCGTTTCAAAGTGAACAACTGGGGCAAGGACCCGCGCCCCGAATACAATACCTTTTCGGTCCGTGAGAGTTTTACTCAAAGCCTTCGCGAACAGCTTGGCTACCGCGACCTCAGCGCCCGCGAACTTCAGATAGGGGAGTTCATCATCGGCAGCCTCGACGACGACGGCTATCTTCGCCGCGACATCGAGTCTCTGGTGGACGACATGGCCTTCCGCGCCGGCCTTGAAGTGACCGAGTCGGAGGTGGAGAAGGTGCTTAAAATCATCCAGGAGTTCGAACCTGCCGGCGTGGGGGCCAGAGACCTCCGCGAATGCCTTCTCCTTCAGCTCTGGGCGGCCGAACAGACTCCCGATACCGTGGCGGCGGAGCGCATACTCGAGGAGCAGTTCGAAGAGTTCTCCAACAAGCATTTCCAGAAGATAATGTCGCGTCTCGGCTTGGACGAGCAGTCCCTGAAGTCCGCCATGGCGCGCATCACCAGGCTCAATCCGGCCCCGGGTGGCCAGCTGGACGATTCCTATTCCGACCAGGCGCAGCAGATAGTTCCCGATTTCGTACTTACCGAAGAAGACGGCGAACTCTCCTTCGAAATGCCCCGTTTCCGCATTCCTGAAGTGAGGCTGGGCCGCCAGTACGCCGACCTGCTGGCAGGCGGCAAGGGAGCGGCGAGCAAATCCGAAAAGGAGGCCGCGTCTTTCGTGAGGCAGAAATACGATTCGGCCAAATGGTTCGTGGAGGCACTCCGACAGAGGCAGAATACCCTCCAGAAGACGATGCAGGCCATCCTGGATTACCAGCACGACTACTTCCTCGACGGCGAGGAATCCCACCTCAGGCCCATGGTCCTGAAGGACATAGCCGAAAAGACGGGCTTCGACATCAGCACCATAAGCCGCGTGGTCAACAGCAAGTATATCGAAACCCATTTCGGCATCTTCCCGCTCAAGTATTTCTTTTCGGAGGGCATGGAGAACAAGGATGGCGACGAAGTGTCCACCCGCGAGCTGAAGAAAGCCCTGCAGGAGTGCGTGGACGCCGAGGATAAGAAAAAGCCGCTCACCGACGAGCAGCTTGTTTCCGAAATGGAACGCAGGGGCTACAAGGTCGCCCGCCGCACCATTGCCAAGTACCGCGGCCAGCTGGGCATCCCGCTGGCGCGCTGGCGCAAGGAGTTATAGTTTTGCTCCGTAGGCGAGGTCGCCCGCATCTCCCAGTCCGGGAACCACATACGCATGGCCCGTGAGTTCCTCGTCTATGGCCGCCGTCCAGAGCGTTACGCTCGCCGGCATGCGTTTCTTCAGGCTGTCCACCGCTTCCACGCATGAAATCGGGCACACCAGATGCGTGTGTTCGGGTTTTCCCCCTTCGGATACCAGCCTTTCATAAGCCAGCAGGAAGGACGAACCTGTTGCCATCATGGTGTCGGCGAGGATGAGCACCTTGCCCTCGAGGTTCGGGGTGGTGCAGTACTCGGTGTTCACGAGGAACTTGTCGCTCCGGTCGTAGATGCGTTTTGCCGCCAGGAAGGCGTTCTCGGCCCCGTCGAAGAAGGAGAGTATGCCGTCGTGAAGCGGCAGTCCGGCTCGCAGTATCGTGGCCACCACGACCTTGCTGTCGAGTATCTGCATGTGTGCGGTGGCCAGCGGAGTCACCACGTCCTTCGGCGCATACTTGAGCGTCTTCGATATTTCATAGGCGAAGATTTCTCCCGTCCGGTGCAGGTTGGTGCGGAAGAGGAGGCTGTTCTTCTGAATTTTCTTGTCGCGCATCTGTGCCACGAATGAGTTGAGCACGGAATTGCTTTCGCCGAGGTTGATGACTTTCATGCTTATGGCTTTTATTGAATTATCTGGAAGAACCCCTCCTGTGGCAGACCACCAGCACGTCCACGTCTTCGATTGTGTATCCGTGGATGCGGTGTTTCTTCAGGGAAGCGTTGATGGCCTCGCGCACGGGGCCGTCAGGGAGGTTGCGGTAGATGCCGTTCTTGCGGTCGTAGAGATGGGCGTGCGAGTGGCTGCAGACGTCGAAGTAGCGCTTGCTGTCCGCACTCATCCTGTAGGCGTAGATGCCGGCGACGGCCATCTGCTGAAGGACATTGTATACCGACGAGACGGACGCGGCGGCGTCGTGGTTGGCCTCCAGCCATTCCACCACCTGCTCCGCGCATGCATGCTCCAGGGCCATCATCGCCCTGTGGACCGCCATGCGGGTTTCAGTGGCCCGCATCCCGCGGCTCCGCAGCATCGCGCGCAGACGCTCTTCGTCTGGTATGGTCTTTGCCCTTTTCATCCCTGCAAATATCAGCAAAAATACTTATCTTTGCAACTCTATGGAAGAAGTCAGACTGCTTATCCTGGGCGGAGGCCCCGCCGGTTACACTGCGGCCATTTATGCATGCAGGGCAGGCCTGAATCCCGTGCTGCTGGAAGGCCCGCAGCCGGGCGGCCAGCTCACCACAACCACTATGGTCGAGAATTTCCCCGGTTTTCCCGGAGGAGTAGATGCGTTCACCCTCATGACGGCCATGCGCGACCAGGCGAAAGGCCTCGGCGCCGACATACGCACCGCCATCGCCGTGAAGGCCGACCTGGCCTCGCGCCCCTTCCGCATCACCACGGACGGCGGAGCGGAGATTTCGGCGGATGCCCTCATCATTGCTACCGGCGCTGCAGCGAAGTACCTCGGCCTGCCCTCGGAGCGTGAGTTCCGCGGCAGGGGAGTCAGCGCCTGCGCCACCTGCGACGGCTTCTTCTACCGCAAGAAGGTGACGGCTGTCGTGGGCGGAGGAGACACCGCCTGCGAGGAGGCATCCTACCTGGCCGGCCTCTGCAGCAAGGTCTACATGATAGTCCGCCGCGACGTCCTCCGTGCCTCCGAAGCTTCGGCGAAGAGGGTGCTTGAGAATCCGAAGATCGAAGTCCTCTGGAACTGCAACACGAAAGAGGTTCTGGGAGACGAAAACGGCGTCACGGGAGTCCGGCTTCTCCGCAAGGATGGCAGCGAGTTCGACATTGCCGTCGACGGATTCTTCCTCGCAATAGGCCATCATCCCAACTCCGACCTCTTCAAAGAGTGGGTCGCTACCGACCCCGAAGGGTACATAATAACCGACGGCCGCACGGCAGCGACCAATGTCGAAGGCGTCTTCGCGGCGGGCGACGTGCAGGATCCGCGCTACCGCCAGGCGGTAAACGCCGCCGCATCCGGATGCCGCGCAGCCCTTGATGCAGAAAAATTCCTGAAGCGATGAAAAACCGCATATTCCTTTATCTGCTTGCTTTCCTGGCGCTTGCCGCCTGCAAGTCGCAGTATGAACTCATCAAGGAAGGCAACGACGTGGATGCCAAGTACGACCTGGCGTTCAAGTGCTTCAATGCAGGCAAGTACACCAAGTCGGCCGAACTCTTCGAGAACATGTCTGTGCTCACCAACGGCACTGCAAGGGAAGACACGGTGCTCTATTACTGGGCCCTCAGCAACTACCGCGCGAGCGATTACCTAACCGCGGAGACCAATTTCAAGACCTTCATCGACAAGTTCCCGCGCAGCCCGTTCTCCGAGAGCGCGGAATTCCTGCGAGTCGACTGTCTCTACAAGGCGACCTACCGCTGGGAACTCGACCAGATGCCCACTTACACGGCCGTGGCGGCCATCCACGAGTACCGCGGAGCACATCCCGGCTCCGTCCATTCAGCCGCCTGCCTCCGCATGCTGGAAGATCTCGAGTGGCGCCTGGACAAGAAGGCCTTCGAGAACGCGAAGATCTACTACACCATGGAGGACTATAAGGCCGCCCGCGTGGCCCTGCGCAATGTCCTCAAGGACGATGCCGACAACCAGTTCCGCGAGGACATCCTTTATTATACAGCCATGTCCTCGTACAAGTATGCCGACCTCTCGGTGCCTGCGAAGCAGAAGGAACGCTTCCTCGTATTCGAAGACGACTATTTCAACTTCATAGGGGAGTATCCCGAAAGCAAGTACCGCGAAGAGCTTGACCGCCTGCACGAAAAGGTGAGAAAAAATTAATGAAACTTTTCGCTTCCGGCGAAGGGTAGAATAAGTACTATGGATATTAAGAAAGTACCGACCAATACGGTCACCCGCGACATCAGGGACCTCGCGGAACCCACAGGAAACATTTACGAAACCGTCGTCATCCTCTCGAAGAGGGCCAACCAGATAGCCTTGGCCGAGAAAAAGGAACTCAGCAAGAAGCTCGAGGATTTCCGCGGCGAACGCGATACCAAGGACGAGGTGTTCGAGAACAAGGAGCAGATTGAAATCAGCAAGTACTACGAGCGTCAGCCGAAGCCGGACCTCCAGGCAATAGCGGAATTCCAGGACGGCGAACTCTACTACAAGGTCGCAAGCAGCGACGACATAGTAAAGTAAGTGCTCCGCTCCCTCCACATAGAGAATTACGTGCTCATAGACTCTCTGGACGTCGAGTTTCCGGGGAGTCTGAGCATTATTACGGGGCAGACCGGCGCTGGCAAGAGCATACTGCTGGGCGCGCTGGGGCTGCTTTCCGGGGCCAAGGGCGATGCGTCGCTGATTGCCTCCGGGAAGGACAGCTGCGTTGTGGAAGGGGAGTTCTCCATGCCGGACGATTCCCTTATCCCCATGCTTGAGGAGAACGAGGTCGAATGCCCCGGAGACGGGCTTCTAATAATCCGCAGGGTGCTCAGCGTTTCAGGCCGTTCACGCTGTTTCGTGAATGATTCGCCGGTAACGGTGGGAGTGCTCGCAAAATGCGCGGAAAAGCTCATCGACATCCACTCCCAGCACAATAACCTCCTGTTGTCGGACAAGCGCTGGCAGCTCTCGGTGCTCGACCATTTCGCCGGCGCCGCTGCTTTGGCGTCAGATTGTTCCGCCGCATGGAAGAAACTCCAGGGGCTGAATGCGCGCAGGGCAGAGATATCCGCCAGGCTCGCACGGCTCCAGGAAGACCGAGATTATAACCAGGCGCGTTACGACAGGCTGGCTTCGGCCAGACTGGTTTCCGGGGAGATGGAGACGCTGGAGGCCGAGCATAAGCAGCTCTCCCATGCGGAGGAGATCCGTTCTTCGCTCGAAGGCGCTCTGGAGGCGTTCGGGGGAGAGACCAGCGTGAGCTCTTCGCTCCGGGATGCGGGCCGTCTGCTTGGCAAGCTGGCTGCTTATATGCCTGATGCCGAAGAACTTGGCTCCCGCATCGAGTCGGCCCGCATAGAACTTGACGACATTCGCGAATCGCTTGAGGCTGCTGCCGAAAAGGTGGATGTGTCGGGCGACCGCCTGCAAGCGGTGGAAGACCGCATGGGGCTCCTTTACGAGTTGCTTCGCAGTTACGGCTGCCGCACCGTGGACGAACTCATCGCTCTCAGGGAAGAGTATTCCGCAAAGCTTTTCGATTCTTCAGCGCTCGAAGACGAGCTCGCCTCCCTGGACGGCGAAATAGCGGCTGCGAAAAAGTCGTACGCCGATATCGCCGGAAGGCTCAGCTCCGCCCGCGGCAAGGCGGCTCCGGATTTCGGGGCTGCGATACTCGGCAGACTCCGTTTTCTCGAACTCGACAGGGCCGCATTCGAAGTGCAGCTGGTTTCGTGTGAGGAGGGGCCTTCCGGTCGCGAGGGAGTAATGTTCTCATTCTCCGCTGACGGAAAGCGCCTGCAGGACGTGGCTAAATGCGCGTCCGGGGGAGAGATGTCCCGCATCATGCTGAGCCTGAAGGCCGAAATGGCCCGCTTCGCCGGCATGCCCACCATGATATTCGACGAAATCGATACCGGAGTCTCCGGCAGCGCCGCCGACGCCATGGGCCGTATGATCTGCGAGATGGGGGCGCACATGCAGTTGCTGGCCATAACCCATCTGCCCCAGGTTGCGGCCAAGGGCGACGCCCACTTCGTCGTGGAAAAGACCGCTGGCATTACCGGAATCCGCAGGGTGGAAGGCCGGGAGCGTGTGATGGAGATAGCCCGTCTGCTGAGTGCTTCAACCATTACTCCCGAAGCCGTGGCCAACGCAGAGGCACTTCTGCGTTAGTTTCTGACTTTTTGTCAGCGCTGCCCCGGTGGCAGAGGATTTGTTATCTATCAATCCCGAGAATAAACATCTGAAAGATGGCAGAGAAAGATACAAAGAAGAAAGAGGCTCCCAAGGCGGCTAAAGCGGCTCCGAAGGAGGACCTCGGGAAAAAGGTGGCCGAACTCAGTGAAAAGCTGGCCGCCGAACACAATGATTATCTGAGGCTTATGGCCGAGTTCGAGACCTTCCGCCGCCGCAGTGCGGAGGAGCGTCTCGCGATGGTAGCGACAGCTTCGGCCGATACCATAAAGGGCCTGCTTCCCGTCCTGGACGACTGTGAAAGGGCGATGCAGGTGCTTGAAGGCTCGTCCGACAAGGCGGCGCAGGAAGGTACGGCACTCATATACAACAAACTCATGGCGTATCTCAAGACAAAGGGGCTTGAGGTGATAGACGCCAAAGGCAAGACTTTCGACATCGACTTCCATGAGGCCGTAGCCCAGATTCCGTCGCCCGCTCCGGAGCAGAAGGGAACGGTTCTGGATGTGGTACAGACGGGGTATCTCCTTTCGGGTAAGGTCCTCCGTTATGCAAAGGTTGTCGTAGGAGCATAGCATCATGACAGAAAAGCGCGATTACTACGAGGTCCTGGGCATCCAGAAGGGTGCATCGGAAGACGATATCAAGCAGGCTTACCGCAAGGCTGCCCTCAAATGGCATCCCGACCGCTGGGTTTCCGGCACCGATGCCGAGAAGAAGACTGCGGAAGAGAAGTTCAAGGAAGCCTCCGAGGCCTATTCAGTGCTGAGCGACCCCCAGAAGAGGGCCAAGTACGACCAGTTCGGCTTCGCCGGCGTGGATTCAGGCGCAGGCCCCGACTGGAGCCAGGGTTTCGGCAATCTCAACGACATACTCAACAACCTCTTCGGAGGCAATTTCAGCTTCGGTGGAGGCGGTTTCTCGGGCTTCGAATCCTTCTTCGGAGGAGGCGGACGCTCCCAGGGGCCGCGCACGCTCCGGGGCCGGGATATCCGTACCCGCGTCACCCTCACACTGGAAGATGTGGCGTCCGGATGCACCAAGGAGGTCAGCATAGAGCGCAACAGGCCCTGTCCGGACTGCAACGGACGCGGGGCCCAGAACGAAAGCGACATCAAGACCTGTCCTACCTGCCACGGCAGCGGCCAGGTGCAGAGGGTGGTGAGTTCCCTGTTTGGCCGTACGGTCACATACGAAGCCTGTCCGCAGTGCGGAGGCGAAGGCAAGAGCGTCTCCAATCCCTGCAAGCGCTGCGGTGGTTCCGGAATGGAACGCAGGCGTGAAACCGTGAGAGTGAAGATTCCTGCAGGCGTTGAAGACGGCATGCAGATAACGGTTCGCGGAGAAGGCAACAGCGCTCCGCGCGGAGGCGTCAACGGCGACCTCCTGCTGGTGGTCAGCATCCAGCAGCATCCCCAGCTCAAGCGCGACGGCGCGAATCTCTTCTATACCAGGGTGATTTCGGTTACCGACGCCATGCTCGGAACCACCATCGACATCCCTGCTATAGGCAGCACCCAGAAACTCAAGGTGGATCCCGGCACCCAGTCCGGCACCGTCGTGAGGATGCGCGGCCAGGGACTGCCTTCGGTGAACGGCTACGGCAGGGGAGACCTCTACGTTAAGGTTCTGGTCTGGATTCCGCGCAAACTGCGTGGCTCCGACAAGGAAGCTATTGAGAAACTGGCGCAGTCCGAGGCGGTGAAACCCGACCCCACCCGCGATGACCGCGAACTCTTTGAAAAAGAAAGCCAGTATTTTTAAAATTGTGCTTGCATACTAAAAAATAATTTCTAACTTTGCAGCCCCAAAAAGAAAGCAGCCTCTCTTTCAACGGTTGAATGACGCTGCGAGGAGCAAAGATTTTTTAGAAAAAATGGATTTACTTAAAGTAGCAGAACAGTCTTTCGTAAACGAGAACGTTGCGAATTATCCCCAGTTCAAGGCTGGAGACACCATCACCGTTTCCTGCAAAATCAAGGAAGGTGACAAGTACCGTCTGCAGGATTTCCGCGGTGTGGTCATCCAGATCAGTGGCGCCACCCCGCTCACCCGCACTTTCACGGTCCGCAAGGTCTCGAGCGGCATCGGAGTTGAGAGGATTTTCCCCTTCCAGTCCCCCGCTATCGACAGCATCACTGTCAACAAGGTCGGTAAAGTCCGCCGCGCGCGCATCTTCTACCTCCGCGACCTCGCCGGTAAGAAGGCCCGCATCAAGGAAAAGGGCGTAGCCACCAAGAAGGCAGAATAAGGCGCAGCAGCGCCGAACGGCTCCTTAGCTCAATTGAATAGAGCATCTGACTACGGATCAGAAGGTTACAGGTTTGAGTCCTGTAGGAGTCACTTCTGAAAAGAGCTAAAATTCTGAAAATCAGAGTTTTAGCTCTTTTCTTATATCTCATTTGCCCGAAATATGCCCGAAAGAATATCTTTCCAGTCTCTCTTTAGATGGAGTATATTTTGTAAATTTGCACTCGATAACAATAGCATTTTCAGATATGTATATTGAAAAGCCAGTTGATGTACTGATCCCCTTCGATCTGGGAAGTATAGATATCCGATATCGCAACCCTGTCAGGGCATTTGTTATAATCATCTTCTTCGTTGCACTTATAGGCTTTTGCCTTTATTCTTTCTCCGAAAAGATGATTGCGTCGGGGAGCGCCGCGTCTGCAGCGTTCAAATTGATTAAGGATGTCCTCAAATTTTTCCTCGTTTGGATTGGGTGCAGTATTTCCTTCAAGGTACTCCTCTACTCGGTGAATTCCAAACGAGTCAATGGCGATAGTAACGGGGATCCCATTACTAAAAATGTCAAGACTCCATTTGCCAGAGAGCGCTCTGAGTCCGTTGAAGAGTTCACCGTCACGTATCTAAGGTCTCATCGCGAGCGCTGGCAGATTGGTTGCCTGTACCTGGCGCTTCTGAACACTTATCAGATTAAAGACAATATCAATCTATTTTATGACTATCTAACGAGCCGCTATCCGGATTTACGGACAACCGCCGTGAGGAACTGGCAAACCGCCATAAAACAAGTCAATGAGAGGATACGCTCCAACGACGACGAATGCCAGGATGAAATTGAAGAAATTTCGAAGGAACTGAAAGAGTTCGTTTAGAGTGCGTTCGCGAACAAAACGCACGAAACGCATTTTTATCTGATTTAGTTTTGCAACCGTCATTCCACAAGGGATGGCGGTTTTAATATTTATCGGAAATATGGATACGTTTATGAACATTATCGGTGAGGGGCACGCCAATGTGATTGTACAAGTAAAGGCAGAGGACCTGCTGCGCTTTGCCGATGCCATCTGCGAAAAAGTCCAGACGAACACCTTGGAGATGCTCGCCCAAAAAGAACAAGATGAGCTGATTTCCAAGAAGGAAGCGAAAATACTGCTAGGCGGAGTAAGTGACGCCACGCTATGGCGCTGGGAAAAGGAAGGATATCTGATTCCGGAGCGCTTCGGGCGGAAGATCATGTACCGCAAGAGTGAAATCCAGGGCCTCATGATAAAACGCTGATGCTTAATATAGATGGCATCTTCGTCCCCAGCCATGCGCTTGGGAGCGGACTTCGGCTCAAGGGTTACGAAGCTCTTATCTATTCACGCATAGAAGGCTTCACTTCAAATGATTGCGGTATGTACTGTAGTGAGAAAAGCATTGCACAATACCTCGGTTGTAGGCGGGAGTGTGTCTCCAGAGCCATTCAAAGCTTATTGAGGAAAAAACTTATCGAGCAATCGCCGAC
>JAILNI010000061.1 GCA_024691765.1 Bacteroidales bacterium
ACATACCTTCCTCCTCTTCAAACGGAACAAGAGGAATCTCAGTCAAGTCAGGCTCTTCTATGTAACCGATGAGCATTTCAAACGGCACGTCCATCACGCCAGCCGCCTTATAGATCGTCTCAAGGTTCTTGGATTTGAACAGCGCCTTTACATTCTGTTTCCGGATGCCCATACGCCTGGCGAACTCCGCCTTGGTCATTCCAATCCTCTCCAACAGCGCCTCTCCCTTTGCTTCAAAGTAAATCTGATTCATAGTAGAAAACTTTTTACAAAGGTAATAAATAAATATTATGCCAAAAATAAAAAAACACCGGCATTTCGCCGGTGCTTTCGTAGCCCCAAATGACATAATATCGAACCTTTTCCTGGAAGACCTGGAGAAGATCTGGGAACTTAAGAGATGGATTCCAGACCCTTGTAATCCACATTTACACTATTTGAACCTGCTAATGAAGAGGAAATAAATACATAGGAAAAGCACGAGAATTCCATTTGGGGGGACAAAAACCTAATTATTTAATTTTAGATTATTCAATTTTGAATAATTGAGTTTTAAATAATAACCTTAACTTGAACATCCCTGACACGGCCGGGTTGCGGCTAATTATTCGCACATATTGCGAATTAATTTTGTTATTTATTCGCAAATATCTATATTTGTTGCGAATTAAACGACGAATCGACTATGTGGATATACGAAAGATACGATTGGATGCATTTCAATTGGGACAGAGACAAGATTTCAGTACTCGCCGAAAAGGTCAGTGCCAACATAGGTTTTCTGCATGGACGGATTGCATCCCTTACAGAAGATGACCGGTCCGGCGCTTCTGTAGAGATTCTCACCCAAGATATCGTGTCTTCATTCCGCATTGAAGGAATCAGCCTCAATACAGACGATGTACGCTCCTCCATCGTCCGGCGCCTGGGCGTTACCAATATCCAGACCACCGGCAATTCCACCCATTTTATGGAGGGTGTAGTGGACATGATGCTGGACGCAACGCGCAACTGCAACGTCCCCCTGGACCGGGAACGCCTCTTTGGGTGGCACTGCGCCCTGTTCCCCACCGGGAAGAGCGGATCTTATCCGATTACCGTGGGGAACTATCGGCAAGGAGACGTTCAAGTGATATCCGGTTCTATGGGGCACGAAAAGGTCCATTTTATGGCTCCTCCGGCTTCTGATGTGAACGACTATATGGAAGAATTCATGTACTGGTTCAACAGCGAGACCGAAATTTCCAACATCATCAAGTCTGCCATCGCCCATCTTATCTTCGTAAGCATACATCCTTTTGATGATGGCAATGGTCGCATCGGGCGGGCCATTGCAGATATGGCTCTGGCTGCAATCGGTGGAGGAAACGGACGTTTCTTCAGCATGTCCCGGGAAATAGAGAAGGAAAAGAAAGACTATTATACCATCCTGGAGAAAACGCAGCGCTTCTCCTATGACGGGAATATAACCCCCTGGCTGGAATGGTATGTCGCCTGCCTTGGGAGGGCAGTAGACGATTCCCTGGAAACGCTGAGCGGAATCCTGAACAAATCGATTTTTTGGCGCGAATTCTCCGAAGTAGAACTCTCCCCGAGGCAAAAGAAAGTGTTAAACATCTACCTGGACGGTAACGAAGCAAAGCTCACCGCGCAGAACTGGTCCCGGCTGGGGGCCATCTCCCTTGATACCGCCTTAAGGGATATTGCCGACCTCGTCAAAAAGGGCGTCCTGTCTGCCTATCCCGGCAAAACGAGGAAGGTGGAATATGCCATCAATTATGTGAAGGCCGATGAATTCCTGGAGCATTTCCGGGATATCCGAATTGAACCAGGAGAAAGGGGCCATTATCTAGTCGCCGTCTACGATGGCTCCGAGGTTCGGGAACGGATATCCGACCTGGATTATAAACAGTTTGAATCTGGCAGTTTGTCTTCCTCCGACCTAGTCCACAAGTATATGGCATACCTGTCTGCCATGTAGTCCGTAGAGGCAAATACAAAAAATCCCCATAAGTCCGTGATTTAACGTAACTTACGGGGATTCTGCGTAGCCCCACCAGGAATCGAACCTGGATTTAAGGTTTAGGAAACCTCCGTTCTATCCATTGAACTATAGGGCCATCTCCCGGTATCTGCGCCGGGATCGCGCAGGGCGCTGATTACTCGGCGCTCTTGACGATAATCTGACGTCCGTGGTAGTAACCGCACTCAGGGCAGATGCGATGAGACATTACGGTTGCACCGCAGTTCGGGCATGTTGCAAGGGTGGGTACGGGAGCGAAGTCGTGCGTACGCCTCTTTGCGGTTCTCTGGTGAGAGAATTTGTGTTTCGGATGTGCCATTGTTCTATACTTTTAATATTTATTGTTCTTCCAAATACTTTGTAGTTTCGCCGTTGCATTCGCCTTCGGGGTGGACCCGGACCATCGGGAGGGATGTGAGCACGTAATCGTACACTTCCTGGCTTATGTCCAGAATGCTGGACTCGGGAGTGTAGCTTTCCTCGAACGAAGTGTCCACCGCTATGGCGAGGTTCTCCAGGCACCTGTCGCAGGGCACCGTCACGCTTCCGTCTATTTTGGCCTTGACGTCGATGGTGAGTCCGTGGTTGCTCACCGTCGCTGCAACGGTAATGCCCGCGTCCAGTATGCCTGAATCGCCGTAATTTTCAAAGAACTCGCGCCCGGCCTCCCATGTGAATTCAGAAGTTCCGGTGCGGAGATTCCGTAGTTCTACTACAAAGGGCTGCAAAGTTAGCAAAATTTTCTCTAATTAAACAATGGGTCCGCGGGAAAAATCCGCAGCGAGTTATTCGTTGTCGCTGTTGCGTTTACGCTGCAGCGGATCCAGCAGTATCTTGCGCATGCGGAGGTGGTGAGGGGTAATCTCCACCATCTCGTCTTCGCGTATGTATTCGAGCATTTCCTCGAGGCTGAAGCGCACCGGCGGCGGAAGGATGATCTTTTCGTCGGAGCCCGCCGCGCGTACGTTGGTGAGCTTTTTGGTCTTGCAGATGTTGATGTTGAGGTCCCTCTCGCGGGTGTGTTCGCCCACCACCTGGCCGCCGTAGATTTCCTCTCCGGGGTCGATGAAGAAGCGTCCGCGGTCGAGAAGTTTGTTCATAGAATAGGCGCTGGAGTCGCCGGTTTCAAGGGAGACGAGGGCGCCGTTGTTGCGTCCTTCGATGTCGCCCTTGTAGGGCTGGTACTCCTTGAAGCGGTGCGCGATGACGGCCTCACCCTGCGATGCGGTGAGAAGATTGCTCCTTAGGCCCATGAGTCCGCGCGTGGGAATCTCGAATTCGAGCAGGGTCCTGTCGCCGCGGGGCTCCATGTGGATGAGAGCGGCCTTGCGGCGGGTGCTGAGCTCGATGGCTGCGCCCACGAACTGCTCCGGAACCTCGATCGAGAGCTCCTCGATGGGTTCGCAGCGTTTGCCGTCTATGGTCTTGTCGAGCACCTTCGGCTGGCCCACCTGCAGTTCGAAGCCCTCGCGGCGCATGGTCTCGATGAGCACGCTCAGGTGCAGCACGCCGCGGCCGTACACCACGAACGAGTCGGCGTTGATGCCGGGTTTCACCCTCAGCGCGAGGTTCTTTTCGAGCTCGCGGTCGAGACGTTCCTTAATGTGGCGTGAGGTCACGAACTTGCCGTCCTTTCCGAAGAAGGGGGAGTTGTTGATGGTGAATAGCATGCTCATGGTAGGCTCGTCCACGCTGATGGGCGGCAGTGCCTCCGGGTTCTCCGGGTCGGCGATGGTGTCGCCTATCTCGAATCCGTCTATGCCCACCACTGCGCAGATGTCGCCGCACTGCACTTCGTCCACCTCGCGCTTGCCGAGGCCTTCGAAGTCCATGAGTTGCTTGATCTTGCTCTTCTGGAAGATGTCGTAGCGTTTGCAGAGCGTCACCTGCTGCCCGCTCTTAAGGGTTCCCCTGGTGATTTTGCCGACGGCGATGCGGCCGACATAGGGGGAGTACTCAAGCGAGGATATGAGCATCTGCGGGGTGCCTTCAACGACTGCCGGCGCCGGTATTTCCTTGAGTATGGTATCCAGAAGGAAGGTGATGTCGCCGGTGGGATTCTTCCAGTCGGGGCCCATCCAGCCCTGCTTGGCGCTGCCGAACACGGTCTGGAAATCGAGCTGCTCTTCGGTGGCTCCAAGGTTGAACATGAGGTCGAAAACCTCTTCCTGAACCTCTTCGGGGCGGCAGCCCGGCTTGTCCACCTTGTTGATTACCACGATGGGCTTCTTGCCCATGCTGAGCGCTTTCTGAAGCACGAACCTCGTCTGGGGCATGCAGCCCTCGAAAGCGTCCACGAGCAGCAGCACGCCGTCGGCCATGTTGAGCACACGCTCCACCTCGCCGCCGAAATCGCTGTGGCCCGGAGTGTCTATGATGTTGATTTTTACGCCCTTGTAACTGACGGAAACGTTCTTGGCCAGGATGGTGATGCCCCTTTCGCGCTCAAGGTCGTTGCTGTCGAGGATGAGCTGCCCGAGGTTCTCCGGCTGGCGGACAAGATTGGCCTGGTAAATCATGCGGTCGACCATGGTGGTTTTACCGTGGTCGACGTGCGCAATGAGGGCTATGTTGCGGATATCCATACTTCTAACTTTTCGGGCGCAAAAATACAAAAAAAACAATAGTTTTTTCGAAGAAAAAAGAGGCTGGCGGCTAATTTATTGAAAAACAGCTGATTATGTAAAATGCTACCCCCGGTTTTAGGGGGTAGCATTTCGCTTAAAATATTGAAAATTAGCTACTTGCGCGCCAGCCCTTTAATCGGCGGCGCCTTTAGCGATGGCGTTTTCGAGGTCTTCTCGTGGAATGTTTCCTTCGAAGGAGATGAAGTTCACTTCATCGTCCTCGATATTGAGCAGGATGAAACAACTCACTGTCTTTTCGTTCCCCGAGGTGAACATGCGGGTAAGTTCCCCTTCCTCGCGGGCTTCCAGGAGCAGTTCGTACTGCCCGGAATCAAGCATTTTTTCAACATCATTGAGCAGTTTGTCCGCCACCACGGTATTCTCGCAGTTAAGGATATACATGCCGGTGATGCTCTTAAGAATGGGCTTGAGATTGATGTCTTCGTCTTCCAAATCCACATCGGGCAGATGGCCGATGAGGCGGAACATGGCGGGGGAGATGTAAACGGCGGTAACGCCCTTTTCGTCTCCGTATTTGCGGTAAAGATTCCTGGCGCTCTGGGCCTGGAGGCTGATGGCCGAAAGAATAAGTACGGCCGCTATGATTATCTTTTTCATTTCATTATCCTGTTTATGAGTTCTTCCGTCTTTTCGAATACCGGGACGGCGCTGCCGGCGATGGAGGCCGCCTCCTCACCCTTGCGGGAGATTTGGCCGAATGCCTTCTGTACTTCGGCGTATGCGAGATAAGGATCGCTGAAGGTATCCTCCGGCTCCTTCGGAGCACTCCGGAAGACGAGAACGGCCGCTACCAGCGCCGCCGCTACTGCCGGCACGGCCCAGTACCAAGTAGTGCGTAGGCCTTGTGAACGCCGACCGGAGCTTTGCCGGCCGAGCCTTTTCTCGGCGAGGCCGGAAATGACTCCGGCGGCCGCGGGCCTTTCGTCCAGCAGTTCCGACGCTCCTGCGAGCGCTTCGAGCGAGGCCTTAAGCTCCGCCGGCACCTTCACCGAGGAATCCGAAGCTATACGCTCCAGATCTTCCGGCGCAAGCCGCTGTAATTCATTGATATCTTTCATATTCCTTTCTGATCCTTTTTCTTGCAATACTTAGGAGCACCCTCAAATCCCCTTCCGTCAGGCCGGTGTTCCGTGCGATCTCGGAGTATTCACGCTCCTCGAAGATGCGCTGCCTGACCACTTCGCGCTGCTTGTCCGGAAGACCCTCGATGATGGCCAGTACCCGACGCAGCTTTTCCTTGGTTGCCAGCACGTCGGGTTCGCGCTCCATGAAATCGAGCCCCGGGGCGTCCTCGGCGCACTGCAGGCTGAAGAACTTCTGCGCAATGCGTATGCGGTCGATGCACATGTTCCTCAGCATGGTTATGGCGTAAGCCCGCGGGTTCTGCACCCCTTCCGGGGATTTCGCCAGCAATTTCACATACAGGTCCTGCACGGCATCCTTCGCATCCGCTTCGTCTTCGAGCATATAAAACGCCACCCTGTAGAGGGCGTCGCTCAGCGGGAGCCAGGTGGTACGGAATTCTGTCTGCGTCATCGCAATCAATAGACGTACAAATATACGAAATGTTAAACGGGCGCTTATACCAAATAATTCTTATATTTGTAATTCGGCAATATGAGAAGAACGACGGCAATACTGGCGCTTGCACTTGCTCTCGCAGCCTGTTCAGGACCCCGCAGGGAGGTTCCGGAGCTTCTGCGTACGGTGCCGTCGCGCAGCGTCGAGGTGATGCATTTCCGCCATGCCGGAAAGGCCCTGAAACTGCTTCTCGACTCCACCAGCGTCTTCCGCCAGATTGATTTGGGCCACCTCGAAAGCGCCGAAATGGTGCTTTCCTACGACTACAGTTCCCGTCTTGTGCCGCTCCTGGCACTGGACGCCGGCCGTTACCGCACCGATACTTCCGAAACGGTAAAAAGCATACTCTCGCAGGCTGAGGCGCTCAAGATCCAGGCGGCTTACGTCACCGACACGGCCCGCCGAAGCGTCGCTCTCCTGCTCACCCCGTCAACCGCCGCCGTCTCGGAGGCGCTCATCCATATCGCTGCGGGCACGTCTGTCCTTGACGCGAAGGGATTTCCCGAGGCCCTGGCCCTGTCGAAGGGCGGCGAGGGGAGCATTATCCTTCGCAATTCCGCCGCCGGGCACCTGCTGCCCCGCGATTTCCTCGCCGACGCCGGCTTCTCCCGAAGGGACCTCGTCCGCTTCGTTTCCGGAGCTAGCGAATGGACGGTCCTCGACTTCGATTCAAGCCGCGCCGAAGACATAGGTGTGGAGTTCTCCCATCCCGCTTCGGCATCCTATTATCTGTCTGTCTTCCAATCCGTTAAGGGAGGGGAGTCGCGTCTCGGGAAGATACTCCCGGCCTCCGCCGACTGGGTGGTGGATCTGCCACTTGCCGACTGGAGCGCCTTCTACGAGGCCCGCCGCCTCTGGATGGATGCGAATTCCATCCTCAAAAGGCACGACTGGATTTGCACGGAGATGGAGACCGAATACGGGAAGAGCCCCCGCGACTGGTTCCGCAGCATACGTCCGAAGGAAGTGGCCTCGGTGCATTGGGAAGGCCGCGGCGTAACAGCCATCAGGTGCGGAAAGACCCCGGCCCGCAAGGAAGCGGCTCCGGACAGCTATCCCGGTTATGCGGGCCAGATGTTCGGCTCGCCCTTCTCGGAACCCGAAGGCAGCGTCTGCTCGACCCTCGGAAAATGGCTCATCATAGGCCTTCCGGAAGACGTGTCCGCCTTCCTTGAAGCCGAACGCATCGGGGCGAAGCCCGAAAAACACATAAAGTATTCAATCAGCCGTCCGGGGATGCAGCTCGTCTGCACCGACCGCGGCACGTCCCTAACATACAGCAAATGAATCCTGAACTTAAGTTTGAATCCGTAAACAAGCTCTTCGAAAAGAGTTTCCGCGAGAACTGGGACCGTCCGGCGCTCTCCAATTACCAGGGAGACACCTTCACCTACGCCGAACTCGCCACGAAGATCGAGCTCCTGCACATGGGCTTCGAGCGCTGCGGTCTCCGCAAGGGCGACAAGGTGGCCATCTGCGGCCGCAACCAGGCCAACTGGGCGGTTGCGCTTCTGGCAACCATGACCTACGGGGCGGTGGCCGTTCCCATCCTCCATGAGTTCAAGGCGGGAAACATACACTATCTGGTGAACCACAGCGGCGCGAAAGTCCTCTTCGTGGACAGCGCGGTGTGGGAGAACCTTTCCGAAGACGAGATGCCCGGCCTCTCGGTGATAGTCGGCCTCGGAGACCTCAAATACATCTATTCCAACAGCGAGACCATGCAGCAGATTCGCGACAGCATCTTCCGGGCCTTCCTTAAAAAGCACCCCGGACGCCTGCTGCCGTCGGATCTGGATTACTACGAGGATTCCGCAGAGGAGCTGGCTCTTATCAACTACACCTCCGGCACCTCCGGCTTCAGCAAGGGCGTGATGATTCCCTACAGGGCCCTCTACGCCAATATCTACGCTGCAAAGTTCATAGCCGAGCCGCAGATGGACAACACCTCCAACATGGTGGCCATGCTCCCCTCGGCGCACATGTACGGCCTCATGTTCGAGCTGCTTTTCGAGATGACAATCGGCGCGCACACCCATTTCCTCACGCGCATTCCCAGCCCGAAGATTATCCTCAAGGCCTTCCAGGACGTGCACCCGGCGACAATCATAGCCGTGCCGCTCATCATCGAAAAGGTGTACAAGATGCAGCTCAAGCCCATCATCGACCGCAACCAGACCTTCCTCTACATACCCTTTGTCGGGCAGGCCATCAAGTACCGCATCAAGAGCGGGCTCATCAAGGCCTTCGGCGGTGAGTTCGAGGAGGTTATCCTGGGCGGAGCGGCGTTCAACCCCGAGGTGGAGGGATTCCTTCACAGCATACACTTCCCCTACACGACGGGCTACGGCATGACCGAATGCGCCCCGCTTCTCACCTACGAAAAGTGGAGCCGCCTGCCCAAGGGCTCGTGCGGAAAAGCCATACCCGGCTGCGAGATTCGTGTGGACAGCACCGACCCGCGCAAGGTGCCCGGCGAAATCCAGGTGCGCGGCATGAACGTATTCCTCGGCTATTACCGCAACGAGGAAGAAACCGCGAAGAGCTTCACGGAAGACGGCTGGTTCCGCACCGGCGACATGGGCGTGATGGACAAGTACGGCTATGTGTACCTGCGCGGCCGCATCAAGTGCATGATTCTTGGCCCCAGCGGGCAGAACATCTATCCGGAAGAGCTCGAGGCGGTGATCAATAACGTCACTTATGTGGTTGATTCACTGGTGATTGAAGATTCCGGCGGGCTTACCGCCCTCATCTATCCCGACTATCCCCTCGGAGCGAACGACGGCCTCGGCAAGGAAGAACTGATCGCCCGCCTGCAGGCCCAGATCCCCGAAATCAACAAACAGCTTCCGGCATACGCCCAGATACGCAGCGTAGAGTTCATGCCGGAAGACTTCGAGCGCACCCCCAAGCGCAGCATCAAACGCTATCTCTACCAAAGGAACAAATAAAAAGGATTCCTGACAATGAACAAGTTCGACGCGAATTATCTGAGGATGGCCAAGGTATGGGCATCCAATTCATACTGCAAACGCCGTCAGGTAGGCGCCCTGCTGGTCAAGGACAACATGATCATAAGCGACGGCTACAACGGCACCCCGTCCGGCTTCGAGAATATCTGTGAAGACGAGAACGGAGTCACCAAGCCCTACGTGCTGCATGCCGAGGCGAACGCCATCACCAAGGTGGCCCAGAGCGGCAACAGCGCTGCCGGCGC
>JAILNI010000006.1 GCA_024691765.1 Bacteroidales bacterium
GGCGTCGGCGGCGAGGTAATGTTCTACGTATATTAATCATTAACAGAACAATACAATGTCACGAATTGGTAAATTACCTGTAAACCTTCCGGCCGGCGTGAGCGCAGAGCTCCTCGCGGGCAACGTTGTGAAGGTTAAAGGACCTCATGGCGAGATGTCGCAGAAGGTTGATCCGGACATCACCGTCAAGATTGAGGGCAACACCATCACTTTCACCCGTCCCACCGACGCTCCGCGTCACCGCTCGATGCATGGTCTCTACCGCGCACTCGTGCACAACATGGTGGTCGGCGTAAGCGAGCAGTTCACCATCAGGCAGGAACTGGTCGGCGTCGGATACCGCGTATCCGTCGAAGGTCAGCTTCTTACCTTCACCCTCGGTTATTCTCACGACATCCAGCTCATGCTTCCCGCGGAGGTTAAGGCTGAGGTGCCCGAGATCAAGAAGGGTGAAACCCCGAAGCTCGTTCTCAAGAGCTGCGACAAGCAGCTTGTAGGGCAGGTCGCCGCTAAGATCCGCTCGTTCCGCAAGCCCGAACCGTACAAGGGCAAGGGTATCAAGTTCGTAGGCGAACAGCTCCGCCGCAAGGCCGGTAAGACCGCCGCGGCCAAATAATGTATAGGAGGAAAGAATTATGGCATTAAGCAGAATAGCAAGAAGGCAGAGGATACACTTCCGTATCCGCAAGCACGTGAGCGGTACTCCCGAGCGTCCCCGCATGGTCGTATTCCGCAGCAACAAGCAGATTTACGTCCAGGTGATCGACGACGAGGCGGGAAAGACCCTCGCAGCCGCTTCTTCCAATGACAAGGAGCTCTCAGCGCAGTGCAAGGGCAAATCCGGCATCGAGGCTGCCGCAATAGTCGGCAAGGCCATCGCCGAGCGCGCCCTCAAGGCAGGCATCACCACCATTTCCTTCGACCGCGGAGGTTATCTCTTCCACGGCAGGGTCAAGAGTCTGGCAGACGCCGCCCGCGAAGGCGGTCTCATCTTCTAAAAGGAAAAGACTATGGCAAATACAAACGTAAAAAGAGTCAAAACGTCTGATCTCGAACTGAAAGACAGACTGGTCGCCATCCAGAGGGTAACCAAGGTTACCAAGGGCGGTCGCCACTTCCGCTTCGCCGCCATCGTGGTCGTAGGAGACCAGAACGGTGTCGTGGGTTATGGACTGGGCAAGGCCAATGAGGTCACCGCAGCCATCGCCAAGGGCACTGAGGACGCGAAGAAGAATCTGGTCAAGGTTCCCGTCATCAACTCCACCATCCCGCACGAGCAGGAAGTTTCCTACGGCGGCGCGAAGGTGTTCATGAAGCCTGCAGCTCCCGGTACCGGTGTCAAGGCCGGCGGTGCAATGCGCGCCGTGTTCGAGAGCGCCGGCATCCAGAACGTGCTTGCGAAGAGCAAGGGTTCCAGCAACCCCCACAACCTCGTAAAGGCCACTGTGCAGGCCCTCACCGAAATGCGTGACGCCTACACTGTAGCAGGTCTTCGCGGCATCCCGATGTCTAAGGTTTTCAACGGATAGGAGGAAACATCATGGCAAAACTCAGAATCACTCAGATAGTGAGCAAGAACGGCGAGACCCAGCGTCAGAAGGCCAATCTTCTCAATCTCGGCATCCGCCGCATGCATCAGACCGTAGAGGTGGAGGATACTCCCATCACCCGCGGCCAGCTCGCCAAGGTTGCCCATCTCGTCAAATACGAAGTAATCGACTAAAGGAGGGAAAGAAATGAAACTTGAAAATCTCAAACCCGCAGCAGGTGCGACCAAGAACACCAAGCGCGTAGGCCGCGGCCAGGGCTCCGGCAAGGGCGGCACCGCCACCCGCGGAACCAAGGGCGCCAAGGCCCGTTCCGGTTACGAACACAAGATCGGCTTCGAAGGCGGACAGATGCCCCTTCAGCGCCGTCTTCCCAAGTTCGGCTTCAAGAACCCCACCCGCGTCGAATATCAGGCAGTCAGCCTCTCCGCAATCCAGGCCATCGCAGATGCAGCCAAGGTGAAGGAGGTTGACGTTGCCCTTATGAAGTCCGCCGGCTTCGCCGCCAAGACCGACCTCGTGAAGGTCCTCGCAAACGGCGAAATCACCGCGGCAATAACTGTAATTGCGGACGCCTTCTCCAAGACCGCCGTCGAAAAGATCGAGGCTGCCGGTGGAAAGGCCGTAGTCAACAAGTAAAAGCCATGAAGAGGTTTTTCGAGACTATCCAAAACATCTTCAAGATTGAAGAGCTGCGCAAGCGCCTGGGTTATACCCTGCTGCTCATCATCATCTATCGCCTGGGGTGCTTCGTAGTGCTCCCGGGCATCGATGCTACGATGCTGGCAAAGCTCCAGAGCTCCGCTTCCGAGGGTCTTGTAGGCCTTCTGAACATGTTCTCCGGAGGTGCCATGGGCAACGCTTCCATCTTCGCGCTCGGTGTGATGCCGTACATCTCGGCATCCATCGTGGTACAGCTCCTCGGAGTGTTCGTACCTTACTTCCGCAAGCTCCAGACCGAAGGCGAAAGCGGCCGCCAGAAGATGAACCAGATCACGAGGTATCTTACCATCCTCATCATCTGCATCCAGGGCCCCGCTTACATCGCCTCCCTTCACGCCCAGATCCCCGCTGCGGCTTTCACCGCGGTGAACAACCTGGGTTGGAGCAACTTCATGTACAATATCGTGGCCACCGTCATCCTGATGGCAGGCTCGATGTTCATCATGTGGCTCGGTGAGCGCATAACCGACCGCGGCATAGGAAACGGCATATCCCTCATCATTATGATAGGTATAGTCGCCCGTCTGCCCTATGCAATCGTGGCCGAGTTCGGCGAGAAGTTCAGCACCACCAACGGCGGCGCCCTCTTCTTCGTCGTAGAGCTGCTCATCTGGTTCTTCGTCGTAGTCGCGGCTGTCGCGCTCGTACAGGCAGTCCGCAGGGTCCCCGTGCAGTATGCAAAGAGGGTTATCGGCAACCGCCAGTACGGTGGAGTTCGCCAGTACATCCCCCTCAAGATCAATGCTGCGGGCGTGATGCCCATCATCTTCGCCCAGGCCCTGATGCTGTTCCCGATACTGTTCTCCCGCTGGGATGCAACACGCGGTCTCGCCGCTACGCTTGGCAATTATACCGGTTTCTGGTATAACTTCATATTCTTCATACTCATCATCATCTTCACCTACTTCTATACTGCGGTTACGGTCAATCCCGCGCAGATGGCGGAGGACATGAAGCGCAATGGTGGGTTCATTCCCGGTGTGAAGCCCGGAAAGAAGACCGTGGAATACCTTGACTCCATCATGAGCAAGGTCACCCTCCCCGGTTCCATCTTCCTCGGCTTCATATCCATTCTGCCTGCTTTCGCGATTCTTCTGGGAGTCAACAACCAGTTCGCAAGCTTCTTCGGCGGCACTTCGCTGCTGATCCTTGTGGGCGTTGTCCTGGATACGCTTCAGCAGATAGAGAGCTACCTGCTCATGCGTCACTACGACGGTCTCATGAAGACCGGTCGTCTCAGCGGCCGCTCGGGCATGTAGAAAGATTTTCGATTGAGTCCGAAAGTGATGGTCAGGCCTAAGACAGAAGAGGAAATCGAGTTGATGCGCGAGAATGGCATTCTCGTGTCGCGCACCCTTGCCGAGGTTGGCAGGGCCGTGGCTCCCGGTGTTACGACTGCAGAGTTGAACCGGATAGCCGAGGCCTTCATCCGCGACAACGGCGCCATCCCGAGTTCCCTCGGCTTCGAAGGCTTCCCCGCGGCAAGCTGCATGTCGGTGAACGATGTGGTCGTGCACGGAATTCCGAACGACACTCCTCTCAAGGAGGGAGACATCGTCACCGCCGACATCACCACTCTGTACAAGGGCTGGAGCGGAGATTCCGCCTATACCTTCCCGGTTGGGGAGATAAGCGCGGAAACGAGGCGCCTGCTCGACGTCACCAAGGCGTCGCTGTACAGGGGGATTGCAGCCGCCGTGGCGGGCAATCGCACGGGCGACATCGGACACGCGGTGCAATCGTACGTCGAATCGGCCGGCTATTCCGTGGTCCGCGATCTCGAGGGTCACGGTATCGGCAAGGGAATGCACGAGGATCCGGGAGTGCCCAATTACGGGCGCCCTGGCCACGGCCCCAAGCTGGTGGAAGGCATGACGATATGCATTGAGCCCATGGTCCTGGCCGGCGGCAGGAGTGTGTACCTGGACCGCAACGGCTGGAGCGTTCACAGCGCAGACCGCAGCCTCACTGCACATTACGAACTTACGGTTGTTGTCCGCAAAGGCCGTGCGGAGCAACTCTCCACTTTCGACTTCATCGAAAACGATCCCAAAATCAGATTTTAAGTACTTATTTCAATGTCAAAACAAGTAGCAATAGAACAAGATGGGAAGGTCATAGAGACCCTTCCAAACGCGATGTTCAAGGTCGAGCTTGAGAACGGTCACGTGCTTCTCTGCAACATTTCAGGGAAGATGCGCATGCACTTTATCCACATCCTTCTGGGCGACAGGGTTAAGGTTGAAATCTCTCCTTACGATCTGACCAAGGGAAGGATATCTTTCAGATACAAATAAAAAATCAGCGATATGAAAGTAAAGACATCCATCAAGAAGCGCAGCGACGATTGCAAGATAGTGAGGCGCAAAGGCCGTCTCTATGTTATCTGCAAGAAGAACCCCAAGTTCAAGATGCGCCAGGGTTAATAAATTGTATAACAATTAATTACAGTATAAATTATGGCAAGAATAGCCGGTGTTGATTTACCCAACAACAAAAGAGGAGACGTGGGCCTGACCTACATCTTCGGTATCGGCCGCAGCACAGCGCAGAAGATACTCGCCAAGTGCGGCATCGACAGCTCCATCAAGTGCGGCGAATGGGACGACGCCCAGACCGCGGCAATCCGTGCCGAGGTAGCCGAACTTCGCATCGAAGGTGAGCTCCGCACCACCGTCCAGATGAACATCAAGCGACTGATGGACATCGGATGCTACCGCGGAATCCGCCACCGCGCAGGGCTTCCCGTACGCGGCCAGAGCACCAAGAACAATGCCCGCACCCGCAAGGGCAAGAAGAAGACCGTTGCCAACAAGAAGAAAGCAACCAAGTAATCCCTGAAAATTATGGCAAAGAAAACTACAACATCCAAGAGGGTTGTAAAGGTAGAGGCCTACGGCGAAGCCCATATCACCTCCACCTTCAACAACGTGATCGTGACCCTTACCAACGGTCAGGGCCAGGTCATCAGCTGGAGCTCCGCCGGTAAGTGCGGTTTCAGGGGTTCCAAGAAGAACACCCCGTACGCCGCCCAGATGGCAGCCGAAGACGCGAGCAAGATCGCTTACGACGCAGGCCTCCGCAGGGTCAAGGTGTATGTGAAGGGTCCCGGTGCAGGCCGTGAAAGCGCCATCCGCACCATCAACAACGCAGGCATCACCGTGTCCGAGATCGTCGACGTCACCCCGATGCCCCACAACGGTTGCAGACCCAAAGGCCGTCGTAAAGTTTAACTTTTAAAGCACAGTTACCATGGCAAGATATACAGGTCCGACCACCAAGATCGCCCGCAAGTTCGGCGAACCCATTTACGGGGCAGACAAG
This sequence comes from Bacteroidales bacterium, assembly GCA_024691765.1. Lineage (GTDB taxonomy): Bacteria > Bacteroidota > Bacteroidia > Bacteroidales > UBA932 > Cryptobacteroides. The sequence continues at coordinate 5,595 of JAILNI010000006.1, forward strand.
AATTTCGAAAAGCGCAACTATCCTCCGGGACAGCACGGTCTCGCTTCCAAGCGCAAGAAGGCCAAGGAATATGGCATCCAGCTCGCAGAGAAGCAGAAAGTGAAGTACATGTACGGAGTTCTGGAGCGCCAGTTCCACAACACTTACGAGAAGGCTTCCCGCATGCCGGGCCAGAAGGGTGAGAACCTCGTCCTCCTTCTCGAAAGCCGTCTCGACAACGTGGTTTACCGTCTCGGCATAGCTCCCACCAGGGCAGCGGCGCGCCAGCTCGTGAACCATCACCACATCACTCTCAACGGCAAGGTGTGCAGCATCCCCTCCACGAGGGTCATGCCCGGCGATGTCGTCGCCGTCCGCGAGCGCTCCCGCAGTCTGGAGGTAGTCCAGGCTTCCGTAGCCTCCGCCACCAAGTATTCCTGGCTTGAGTTCGATGCAGCCACGCTCACCGGAAAGTTCCTCAACATCCCCGCAAGGGCCGATGTCCCCGAGAACATCAACGAGCAGCACATCGTCGACCTCTACTCCAAATAACGTTTAATACCGGAAATTATGGCAATCTTAGCATTTCAGAAACCCGACAAGGTTATAATGCTCGAAGGCACCAATACGGTGGGCCGTTTCGAGTTCAGGCCTCTTGAACCCGGCTACGGCCAGACCATTGGCAACGCACTCCGCCGCATCCTCCTTGCGTCTCTCGAGGGTTTTGCCATCTCCCAGATCCGCGTGAGCGGTGTCGACAACGAGTTCGCCACCATCCCCGGAGTCATCGAAGGCATGCAGGAAATCATCCTTGGCCTCAAGCAGGTCCGTTTCAAGAGGATGGTCGAGAGCGTGGATTCGGAGGAGGTGAACATCACCATCAGCGGCAAGCAGGAGTTCACCGCGGAGGACATCTCCAAAGGATTGTCTTCCTTCAAGGTGTTGAACCCCGAGCAGCACATCTGCTCGATGGAGCCCTCGGTCAAGCTTGAGATCAACATCCTCATCACCAAGGGCCGCGGATTCGTGCCGGCCGAAGAGTCGCGCGATGCCGCTACTCCCATCGGCACCATCCCGGTAGACGCCATCTACACTCCCATCCGCAACGTCAACTGGACCGTGGAGAACTGGCGCGTGGAGCAGAAGACCGACTATGAAAAGCTCACGCTCGAAATAGTCACCGACGGCTCCATCGCACCCAGCGCCGCCCTCCAGGAGGCCGCAAGCATCCTCATCTACCATCTGAAGCTCTTCACCGACGGCGACAAGATCTCCCTCGAAAGCGCTTCCGAGCCCGAAACCAAGGAACTCGACGAGGAGAGCCTCCGCATGAGGCACGTCCTCCTCACCAAGCTCAGCGACATGGGCCTCAGCGTCCGTGCGTACAACTGCCTCAAGGCCGCCGACATCGACACCTTCGCCGACCTGGTGAGCTACAGCCGCAGCGAGCTCATTAAGTTCCGCAACTTCGGCCGCAAGAGCCTCAACGAAATCGACGTCCTCGTCGAGAAGATGAAGCTCTCGTTCGGAATGGATGTAAGCAAGTACAATATCGAACCCAAGAACAAGAACATAATCTAAGATGAGACACAATAAAGCAGTTAATCATCTCGGCCGTCAGAGCGGACACCGCAAGGCCCTGCTCGCCAACCTGGCTTCTTCGCTCATCCTCAAGAAGCGCATCAGCACGACCGTTGCTAAGGCAAAGGCCCTCAAGCCTTACCTCGAACCCCTTGTGACCAAGAGCAAGGAGGACACCACCCACAACCGCCGTGTCGTCTTCAGTTACCTCAAGGACAAGAACGCAGTGAGCGAACTGTTCCGCGTGATCGCCCCCAAGATCGCAGACCGTCCGGGCGGATACCTCCGTATCCTGCACACCGGTTTCCGTCAGGGTGACGCCGCCGAAATGGCCCTCATAGAGTTCGTGGACTTCAACGAGGCAGCCCTCGCTTCCGGCAAGAAAGAAGAGAAGAAGACCACCCGCCGCAGCCGTTCCAAGAAGGCTGCCGAGGCTCCTGCAGCCGAAGCTCCCGCCGAGGAGGCACCCGCGGCAGAGGCTCCCGCAGAGGAACCCAAGGCCGAAGAACCTGCAGCCGAATAATACCGGTCCCGCAGGCGAAGAGCCCCGCAGAGTTGTACAACTTTGCGGGGTTTTTCATATATTTGTAATTCAAGACTGTTAATAAACCACATATTTTTATGAACGCTTTATTCTATGCAGTTCCCGTAGCGTCGGTCATAGCACTGGCCTTCGCTTTCATTTTTTACCGGCAGATGCGCCGCGAAGACGAGGGAACTCCTACCATGAAACAGATTGCCCGTTACGTCCGCGAGGGCGCGATGGCGTATCTCAAACAGCAGTACAAGGTAGTAGTGATAGTGTTCGCCGTGCTGGCCGTGTTCTTCGCCATTCTGGCGTACGGCTTCGGCGTACAGAATCCCTGGGTGCCCTTCGCCTTCCTCACCGGCGGTTTCTTCTCCGGCCTGGCGGGCTACATAGGCATGCGCACCGCCACCTTCGCTTCGGGCCGTACCGCCAACGCCGCAAGGCGTTCGCTCAACGCTGGCCTCAAGATAGCGTTCCGCAGCGGCGCCGTGATGGGACTCACCGTCGTGGGCCTCGGCCTGCTCGACATAGCCCTCTGGTACCTGGTGCTCAACGCCTGCATAGTTGAGGCTTCCGAGGCGCAGAAGCTCGTGGTCATCACCACCACCATGCTCACCTTCGGAATGGGCGCCTCCACCCAGGCCCTCTTCGCCCGCGTGGGCGGCGGTATCTACACCAAGGCCGCCGATGTGGGAGCGGACATAGTTGGAAAGGTCGAATCCGACCTCCCCGAGGATGATCCGCGCAACCCCGCCACCATAGCCGACAACGTGGGTGACAACGTAGGCGACGTGGCCGGCATGGGCGCCGACCTCTACGAGAGCTACTGTGGCAGCATACTCAGCACCATGGCCCTCGGAGCCTCGGCCTTCTACGCCCTCGGTCCGGAGATGCAGACGCGCGCCATACTCGCCCCGATGCTCATAGCGGCCGTCGGCGTGGTTCTTTCGGTGCTCAGCATCTATACCGTCCGAACCAAGGAAGGCGCCGGCATGGGGCAGCTCCTCAAGAGCATGAGCTTCGGCACCAACATGGCAGCCATCCTGAGCGGCGTCGCCACCTTCGGCATCCTGGCACTGGTGTTCGGCACCGGCAGCAGCGACTGGTGGCACTTCTCCTGCTCCGTCGTGGCGGGCCTTATCGCCGGCGTCGTGATAGGAAAGGCGACCGAATACTACACTTCGCACTCGTATAAACCGACCCAGAAGCTTGCAGAGGCTTCCAAGACGGGCCCGGCTACCGTCATCATCGGAGGAGTCGGACTCGGCATGGTGTCCACCGCCATTCCCGTGATAGCCATAGTCTGCGCCATCGTTCTGGCATATCTATTCGCCATAGGCTTCGATGTGCAGAGCATGATGACCGCGGCCTCCCTCTCCAAGGGCCTCTATGGTGTGGCGATTGCGGCCGTGGGCATGCTCAGCACCCTCGGCATCACCCTCGCCACCGACGCTTACGGTCCCATTGCCGACAACGCCGGCGGCAACGCCCAGATGAGCGAGCTGGATCCCGAAGTGCGCGAGCGCACCGACGTGCTCGACGCCCTCGGCAACACTACCGCGGCTACCGGAAAGGGTTTCGCCATAGGCAGTGCGGCCCTCACGGCCCTTGCGCTCCTCGCGTCCTATATCGAAGAAATCAAGATCGCTCTCGAGCGTACCGGCGAGAAGATAGTCTCCGTGGCGGGCGACATGATAGCCGCCGCCGACGCCAGCATACTCGACATCCTGAACAACTACCACGTTTCGCTCATGAACCCGACGGTTCTCGCTGGCGTGTTCATCGGAGCCATGATGGCCTTCCTCTTCTGTGGACTCACCATGAACGCGGTGGGACGCGCCGCCTCCAAGATGGTGGTGGAAGTACGCCGTCAGTTCCGCGAAATCAAGGGCATACTCACCGGCGAAGGCACTCCCGACTACAAGCGCTGCGTTGAAATCTCCACCAGGGCGGCCCAGCACGAGATGCTCGGCCCGGCCCTGCTGGCGATTGCGGTTCCCGTTGTGGTGGGCATAGTCCTTGGCGTGGCCGGCGTTCTCGGACTGCTCATAGGCGGCCTGGGCGCTGGCTTCGTGCTTGCCGTGTTCATGTCCAATTCCGGCGGCGCCTGGGACAATGCGAAGAAGTTCGTGGAGGAAGGGCATTTCGGAGGCAAGAATTCCGAATGCCATCACGCAACCGTCGTGGGCGATACCGTGGGCGATCCCTTCAAGGACACCAGCGGCCCGTCGCTGAACATACTCATCAAACTCATGAGCATGGTCTCCATAGTCATGGCCGGCCTTACCGTAGGATTCCATTTACTGTAGCATAATGAAACACTTCACTGTTCCCGAGGACGGGGGCCTCATCAGAAAAAACCTTCCGGAAGACATACTTCACGGTTACGACAAGATATACACCGACGTTTATGCCGACTCGACCGAGGGCAGCCGCGCTCTTGCAAAGGAACTGATTGCGGAAATCGAAGCCTTCGCAAAGGCCAATCCGGGAAAGCTTTACCGCCTGGGCCTCACCACCGGCTCGACTCCGGTCTCGCTCTACAAGGTGCTCTCAAGGCTCCATCGCGAGGGCAAGGTGAGTTTCCGCCAGGTTGAGATCTTCTCGATCGACGAGTACTACCCCAGTACTCCCAAGGACCGCCAGAGCCGCAACTACAAACTGCACCAGGAGCTGCTGGACAATATCGACGTGCTCCCCGAGAACGTGCACGTCCCCGACGGCTCCGTGCCGCACGAGAAGATAGGCGAGTACTGCCGCGAGTTCGACGCGAAGGCCATGGGGCTCGACATGCTCATCATCGGCATAGGCGAACAGGGGCAGGTGGGCTTCAACGAGTCCGGCTCCTCGGAACAGAGCCGCACCCGCACCGTGCTGCTTTCCTACGCAAGCCGCAAGCGCCAGGCCCGCAACTTCAACCACGACCCGCTGGCCACCCCGAAGGAAGCCATAACCATGGGCCTCAAGACCATGCTTTCCGCAAAGAAGGTCGTGCTCATGGCCTGGGGCGAGAACAAGGCCGAGGTGGTTCAGAAGATAGTTGAGGGAGAGGTTACTCCCGACGTGCCCGCCAGCTGCTTCCAGCACCATCCGCACGTGAAGATGTATGTCGACGAGATGGCGGGCAGCAACCTCACCCGCGTGATAGCTCCGTGGCTGATAGGCCCCTGCGAATGGACTCCCAAGTTCCGCCGCAAAGCCGTCATCTGGCTCTGCCAGCAGGTTAACAAACCCATACTCAAGCTCACCCACAAAGACTATCTGCAGAACTCCCTCGAGGAACTCGTGGACGCCGTGGGCAGCTACGACAAGGTGAACATCGAGGTCTTCAACGACCTTCAGCACACCATCACCGGATGGCCGGGAGGCAAGCCGGGCGCCGACGACAGCACCCGTCCCGTGGCCTCCAAGCCCTTTCCCAAGACCGTGCTCGTGTTCAGCCCGCATCCCGACGACGACGTCATCTCCATGGGCGGAACTCTCATCCGGCTCCAGCACCAGGGTCACAACGTGCACGTGGCCTATGAGACCTCGGGCGACGTGGCCGTTCACGACAGCGTGGTGATGCAGCACATCGACGCCGCCTACCAGCTGGGTTACGGCGACCGCCGCGCCGAAGTGCAGGCGGTTATCGACAGCAAAGTTCCCGGCGAACCGGAATCGCGCATGCTGCTCGACATAAAGGCCGCAATACGCCGCAGCGAGGCCCGCGGGGCCGACCATTCCTTCGGCATGGACGACGACCACATCCACTTCCTCAACCTCCCGTTCTACGAGAGCGGCGGAGTCACCAAGAACCCCTGCAGCCAGGTGGATATCGACATAATCAAGGAACTCCTTACCAAACTCCGGCCCGACCAGATTTACATGGCCGGCGACCTTGCCGACCCGCACGGAACCCACCGCGTGTGCACTGAAGCCGCGCTCGAGGCATTCCGTCAGCTGGATGAGGAGGGCGCGAAGTGGACTGCCGGCTGCACCATCTGGCTCTATCGAGGCGCCTGGATGGAGTGGGAGCTCGCCCGTGTGGACATGGCCGTTCCGCTCAGCCCCGACGAAGTAGTGGAAAAGCGTCACGCCATCTACCGCCACCTCTCGCAGAAGGATATAGTTCCCTTCCCGGGAGAGGATCCGCGCGAGTTCTGGCAGAGGGCCGAAGACCGCACCAGCACCACGGCAAAGCATTACGACATGCTCGGCATGGCCGAATACCAGGCCATCGAGGTGTTCCTGAGACTGAAATAAGATTTGCAATACATGAAGAAGATTTTCCTTGCAGTACTGGCCATCGCAGCGGTGGCGTGCTCGTCAAAACCGACAGCGACCATCCTGAAGGGCAGCGTTCCCGCAGAGGCCTCCGACAAGGTGGCGGTCGCCATTCCCGACATACAGTTCGACACCGTGGTGACTGTCTCCGACGGCGCCTTCTCGCTCAGCCTTCCCGTTAACAAAATGGTCATAGGTAGCGTGAGCGCAGGCGGCCACGAAGCCCGTTTCGTTCCCGACGGAACCACCCTTACGCTGGTGTGGCCGGAGGACGAGGCTTCCGAACTGGCCATCAGGTCCTCTTCGAAAAAGAGCGTGACCGCACGCCTTGCCGCAGTGGACGAATGGATGGCCTGGTTTTTCGAGAACTATCCCAACGCCGAGGACCAGGACGCCGAGTTCGAGAAGTATGTGGCCAAGCTCAAGGAAATCGTAAAGGACAATCCCGACAACGTGCTGGGACTCCTCGGAGTCACGTCCCTGCGCGGCCAGATCGACGCCGCCGAACTTATGGAGATAATATCTTCCGTGAGTCCTGAAATCCAGGAGAATCCCGGAGTGGCGAAGATGAAGGCCGCCCTCGAATCGGCTCTCAGCACCGGCGAAGGCAGCATGTTCACCGATTTCGAGGTGGAGCAGCCCGACGGTAGCGTGAAGAAGCTCTCCGACTACGTGGGCAAGGGCAAGTACATCCTGGCCGACTTCTGGGCCAGCTGGTGCGGACCCTGCCGCAGGGAAATCCCCAACATAAAGGCCGCTTATGCCAAGTATCACGGCGATAACTTCGACGTGCTCAGCATTGCCGTGTGGGACAAGCCCGAGGATACCGCCCGCGCCCTTGCCGAAGAGAAGCTCCCCTGGCCGCAGATCGTGAACGCCCAGCGCATCCCCACCGACATCTACGGCATCCAGGGCATTCCGCACCTCATCCTCTTCGGCCCCGACGGCACCATACTCCAGAGGGGGGAGAGCCTCCGCGGAGACAATATGGACCCCGCCATAGGCCGTTACATTGGAAATTAGGGATAAAATAAAACTTCTGCCGCATTCCCCCGGGGTCTACCGCTATTACGACTCCGAGGGAACGGTCATTTATGTAGGCAAGGCCAAGGACCTTCGCAAGAGGGTGGCCCAGTATTTCGTGGCGCCGGAGAGGCTCAACACCAAGACCCGCATCCTGGTGAGCAAGATCGCCGACATGCAGTACAGCGTGGTGGATTCCGAGGCCGACGCCCTGCTGCTTGAAAACAACCTCATCAAGCAGTACAAGCCCCACTACAACATACTTCTCAAGGACAGCAAGACCTACCCGTGGATATGCGTCACCTCCGAGCCCTATCCGAGGGTGTTCCTCACCCGTCGGGTGGAGAAAGACGGCTCGCAGTATTTCGGCCCCTACAGCAGCGTGCTCCACGCAAGGGCCCTGCTGGACCTGTTCTACGAAACCTGGCCACTGCGGAGCTGCCGGCACAAAATCGATGCGGACACCGTGCTTCGCGGGAAGATACGCCCCTGCCTTGACATGCAGATAGGGAAGTGCCGCGGCTGTTGCGTCGGCAAGGTGGGAACCGAGGAGTACGGAAGCTGGATTTCGGCTATCGTCTCACTGCTGAAAGGTAATGTTGGAGAGGTTATCAGGGCGTTGGAGGTGCGCATGAAAGAGGCTTCGGCAGAACTCGATTTCGAGACGGCGCAGCTCTGCAAGGAGAGGGCGGAGCGGCTTCGCGGCCATTATTCCCGCAGCATCATCTCCGCCGCCCGCGAGCTCGAGGCCGATGTCTTCTCGCTGGTATCCGAAGAAGACATCCGGATTCCGGGGGGAAGTCCCCCACCGGAATCGTGGGGGAACTTCCTTCGAATACGGGGTGGCGCCGTGGTGCAGAGCCTGAACCTCGGATTCAAAGCGCGCATCGAGGAGAGCCGCGAATCGGTGCTGAGCGCCTTCATCGCGGAAATAGAAAGCAAGTTCGGCGCCCTCAGCCGCGAAATCATCGTGCCGTTCCTGCCGGACGTGGAGATTCCGGGAGTGAAGTTCACCGTTCCGGAACGCGGCGACAAGCTGTCTCTTCTGGGACTGAGCGCCAAGAACGCCTGGGAATACCGGCTCGGAACGCTGCGCCAGCGCGAACACTCCGACCCGGACGCCTTCCGCCGGAGCGTGCTGGAGGAACTCCGTACGGCGCTGGCCATGCCCGTCCTGCCCGAGCACATGGAGTGCTTCGACAACTCCAATATCCAGGGCACCAATCCGGTGGCTTCATGCGTAGTGTTCCGCGGGGGAGTGCCTTCGAAGAAAGATTACCGAAAATTCAAGATAAAGACCGTAGTGGGCGCCAACGACTACGCTTCCATGAAAGAGGTGGTGAACCGCCGCTACAGCCGCATGCTCGCCGAGGCCCCCGACGACCTTCCTCAACTGGTGGTGATCGACGGCGGCAAGGGTCAGCTTGAATTCGCATGGCAGGCCCTCTGCGAGCTGGGGATCCAGGACCGCCTGACCGTCGTGGGCCTGGCCAAAAGGCTTGAGGAGGTAATCCGTGTGGGCGACCCCTATCCCCTCTTCCTCGACCGGAACTCGCAGGCGCTCAAGCTCCTCCAGCAGATACGCGACGAGGCCCACCGCTTCGGCATCACCTTCCACCGCAGCCTCCGCAGCAAGGCCGCCGTGCATTCCGCCCTCGACGACATCCCCGGCGTGGGGCCGAAGACGGCCGAGCGCCTGCTTCTGCACTTCGGCAGCGTTGCCCGCATAGCCGCTGCGAATCCGCAGGAATTGATTAACTTTGTCGGCCCGAAGCTCTCGGAACGCATACGTACTGCGCTCGCTTCGGAGGCAAATACCCAATAAGATGAAAGAAAAGACATTCAACAGCATATTCAACGCCTTCCTGCTGGTTGGCATGATAGTATGCGTCACGCTGGCCTGCGTGCTTAACCTTCAGAAACCCGACGCCCGAGTCGCCCTTACGATACTCTCTTCCGTGGGGGCGCTGATGGGAGTGATCAGCGTGGTGCTCTCGGCCAACGGCAACCTCCTCACCTTCGTGTTCGGGCTGGTGGACGTGCTCATCTATTCGTATACCCTTCTGGACCAGAACGTTCCGATGACGCTCGGGCTGCACCTGTTCTACTTCCTGCCCATGGAATTCATAGGCTTCTACGGCTGGCGCAAGCGCGGAGCTACCGCAAAGAAGGCGGTAAAGGCCCGCCGGCTGAGCGCAAAAGGCTGGCTGAACGTGGCGGCGCTCTTCGTGATGGTGTACGGGGCTGTGCTGGCAATCGCCTGGCTGATAGCCCGTTATCAGGGCAATGTAGCATGGGCGAAGATGGCCTTCGACAGCGCCGTCACCACTGCCAACATAGTCGCGCTGGTGCTCATGACCAAGGCGTACATGGACCAGTGGTACCTCTGGACGCTGGTGAACGTCACATCCATAATACTCTGGATAATAGTCCTCAGTTCCGGCGAAGGTTCCGAATACACGGTGGTCCAGCTCATCAAATACGGCTTCTACCTTCTTAACGGCCTCAACGCCATCCGTATCTGGCTGAAGCTCAGCGCGGAAGAGGAGGCCCTTGCATAAATCGAATATTTTTATTTAATTTGCAACTTAGTTACATAAAAAAGAGAGTACTAATATCTAAATAAAAATCTTATGGAATACGAAGAGATCGTAAGCAAAGTGAAGGCCATCATCGTCGACAAACTCGGCGTGGAGTCCTCTGAAGTTACCGAAAGCGCCAACTTCACCAACGACCTTGGCGCAGATTCCCTCGACACCGTCGAGCTCCTCATGGAATTCGAGAAGGTGTTCGGTGTCAAGATTCCCGATGAGGAAACCAGCGGCATCGCAACCGTCAAGGACGCAATCGACAAGGTAGCGGAAAAGCTCGGTAAGTAAATTCAGACATCAATAAAAACGGGTGGCCTTCAAGGTCACCCGTTTTTTATTCCTTTTCAGGCTCCGGAAGGGAATACACTGATCCTCGAAGCAGAGTTCGCAGTTCTTCAAGGGACGGGCAGGCGGAGATTTGCTCAGGGGTGATGATGTCGCCTACCGCAAAGCGTAGCGTCTTGCCGCTCTTGTTCACCACCTCGTGCGGCTGCCTCAGAAGGCGCACTTTCCAGCTGATGAGTCCGAGCTGGTAGAAGAAGCGGGAGTTGCCGTCGAAAATCCGTATCGGCACCACCGGCACTCCGGCTTTCCGGATGAACTTAATCATGGCCATGGGCCACTCGCGGTCGCGTATGCGCGGTTCGCGGTACGTGCTGCCGTCGGGCATGTGAATCAGGGGCCGAGGGCCAAGGTTCAGGTCGGAAACGGCCCCGGCGGGGAAGAGCCCCAGGGGATGCCCGTCCCGCACGTGCTCCATTGCCGCACGAATTCCGCCAATGCTTACCGAAGTGGGAGAGGTGCGTTCTTCGCCAGTGGGAGTGACGTGTATGAAATTGTCTTCAAGAACCTTCAGTCTCTCAAGTATCTTGTTCACCAGCATCTTGTAGTCGGGCCGTAACTGCCCAAGAATGGCAATTAGAGTAATGCCGTCGACAGTGCCTATGGTGTGATTGCTGACGGTAATGAACGGACCGTCTTTAAGAGCCAGAAGCTTCTCGTATCCGGTAATACTATAGTGGACGTCCTGGTTCTCCAGCCATTTGGCGGCCGCTTCGGGGCCGTGATACTGTTCGATTGCGGCATAGCTCTCCTCAACTTTGTCCACCTCGAACAGACGGAGCAGCCTGCGGGCGCGGGCGTGCCCCTTCTCCCCTCTGAACAGGGGGCTCAGGGATTCGAGTTCGGAAAGCTCCAGGAGGGCCATTATTCGGGTTTGTATTTCGGAGGATCTATTTTCGCGTAGTACTTGAGATCCTTGATGAAATAACCAAGGCTGATCGCTGCCAGTGCCACTACCACGAACACCGCCACGTAGTCAAAAATAGTGGCTGTGTACACGTTCCCGAGGACATGGATGGTTTGCCTGTATTCGGAGATGGGCTTTACGAAGATAAACAGCAGGCAGATGAGGATTACGAAGAGCCTGAGTTCGGTAGGGCCCAGTTTGGCGTATGTGAGGTTGAATTCCTGGCGCAGATGGGCGTTGATGTTCTGCATCACGGTGAGGATGAGATAGAACACCAGGGCCATGAGGGCGACATGAATGTGTACCAGCGGTGAAAGGCCTACCCCGATGAACATCAGCAGTTCGTTGGCTATGTCCATGGTGTGGTCGAGGAAATATCCGTATACGGGCCTCTGGGCGTGACGTACCCTTGCGAGGGTGCCGTCGAGGGAGTCTCCGTACCAATTGAGTATCAGACCGGCTATTGCGACCCAGAGCCACTGCATTCCGAGGTTGCTGAGCACGAAGCCGGCAAATATTAGCACGCTCCCGGCCATGCCAAGGCCGGTCATGAAATCGGATGTGACCCATTTGGGCTGCTTGCCGGCCAGCCAGACGAGTGCTTTTTTCTCGGCTGCACTGAGTACCGATGTCTGTATGCGTGTTGCCTGTTCAATATTTGCCATTTTGTTCAAGTTTATAGGTTAACAAAGATACTGCAAAATTCGGACCTTGCAAAACGCCCCGGAATACCTACAATTAATGATTGATTCGTGCGCGCGTATGCACTATCTTTGCGCCCGACAATAAGCACACGAATGAATCTTTCAGAGGTAAAGACGGGAGAGAAAGCGGTCGTAGTAAAGGTAAACGGTCACGGCGGCTTCCGCAAGAGACTCATAGAGATGGGTTTCATACAGGGGAAGAAGGTGAAGGTAATCCTCAACGCCCCCCTGAGGGACCCTGTGGAATATGAAATACTCGGCTACAAGATTTCCCTCCGCAGGGAGGAGGCCGAGAAGATAGACGTCATCTCCGAAGAGGAGGCCCGGCTCAGCGTCTCCTCCGGCGAGGACCTCAGCGCCATAATACCCGAGGACTGCGCCGATGAGGAGAAACTCGACGCCGTAATGGCCGAACTGGCCGAAAGGCGGCATCACGTGATAAGGGTGGCGCTGGTAGGCAACCCGAACTGCGGCAAAACCAGCCTTTTCAACATCGCGTCCGGCGCCCACGAGCATGTGGGCAATTACAGCGGAGTCACCGTGGACGCAAAGGAAGGGCGCTTCAGCTACAAGGGATACGACTTCGTGCTGGTAGATCTCCCAGGCACCTATTCCCTGAGCGCCTACAGTCCGGAAGAACTGTACGTGCGCAAAAATCTTCTTGAAGCCCTGCCGGACGTGGTGGTCAACGTGGTCGACGCATCGAACCTCGAGCGCAACCTTTATCTGACCACCCAGCTCATCGACATGGACCTCCGCGTGGTGATGGCCCTGAATATGTACGACGAGCTGCGCGCGAAGGGGGATGAACTCGACGTGCGCCAGCTTGGAACCCTGCTCGGAATGCCCTGCTGTCCTACTGTAAGCCGGGACGGACAGGGCATACCCGAGCTTTTCGATACGGTGATTTCGGTATACGAAGGCGGTCATCCCGACAGCCTCGCGCGCCACATCCACATCAACCACGGCTCCGAACTGGAGAAGAGCATCAAGCATCTGCAGCAGCACATGCAGGAAAACCTCACCATCGGGGCTCACTACTCCACCCGCTATCTGGCCATCAAGTTCCTCGAATACGATTCCGAGGTCGAGCGCATCATCGCCGGCTATCCCAATGCGGAAGAGGTGCGTGAAGCGAGGATGGAAGAGGAAGAACGCATAAGGCCGCTTTTGGGTGCCAATCTGGAGTCGGCCATAGTGGATGCCAAGTACGCCTTCGTGCAGGGCGCGCTCAAGGAGACTTTCACCCCCCACGTGGAGAAGACTCCGCGTCGCACCGTCACCGACCGCATCGACGCCGTGGTTACCAACAAATGGCTGGCCTTCCCCATCTTCCTGCTGGTGCTGTACCTCATATTCTGGTGCACTTTCACCGTCGGGCAGTATCCTATGGACTGGATAGACGCCGCCGTGGCGTGGATAGGGGGAAAGATAGGCTCCCTGCTCCCCGGCGGCTGGCTGCGCGACCTGCTTGTCGACGGAATCATAGCCGGAGTGGGCAGTGTTCTGGTGTTCCTCCCGAACATCCTCATACTGTACTTTTTCATCAGCATACTGGAAGACAGCGGCTACATGGCCCGCACCGCCTTTATCGTGGACAAGCTGATGCACCATCTCGGGCTGCACGGCAAAAGCTTCATCCCCATGGTTATGGGCTTCGGCTGCAACGTGCCCGCCATTATGGCTACGCGCACCATCGAGAGCCGCAAGAGCCGCCTGATCACTATCGCCCTGGTGCCCTTCATGAGCTGCGCCGGCCGCCTGCCTATCTTCGTGCTCTTCGTCGGGGCCTTCTTCCCGGCCCATTCTGCCCTGGCTCTTATGTGCATCTATCTGCTGGGCGTGCTGCTGGCGATTCTCAGCGCCCTGGTCATGAAGCGCCTTGTGAAGGACGACGACCTTCCGTTTGTGATGGAACTGCCCCCTTACCGCATCCCGACCGCCAAGGCCATAGGCCGTCACACATGGGAGAAAGGAAAGCAGTATCTGCAGAAGATGGCGACGACCATCCTTATCGGTTCCATGATAATCTGGGGCCTCGGTTATTTCCCGCACGACATGTCACGCGGCGCCGAATACCAGCAGGAGCACTCGCTGCTCGGGCGTGTGGGGAAGACTGTGGCTCCGGCCCTTGACCCGCTTGGCTTCAGCTGGAAGATGGACATAGGCCTGATTTCCGGAGTCGTTGCCAAAGAACTGGTGGTGAGTTCGCTGGGAGTGATGTATGCGGGAGACGAGGCCGCGGAGGTCGACACCGACACCCTTTCGGAAGATACTGCCCTGCAGTCGGCCCTGTTGCGCAACGTGTCGCTTCCCGCTGCGGTGGCCTTCATGATATTCGTATTGCTCTACTTCCCCTGCATTGCCACCTTCGTCGCGATAAAGAACGAAACCGGCAAATGGAGCTGGGCCGCCGGAATCTGCGCCTACACTATAGCCGTTGCGTGGATCGTGGCATTCGCGGGTTATCACCTGTCTGCTTTGCTGCTTTGACTGGCAAAGCAGCAATGACGTCTCCCCCGACAAGCGAGTCGCTGAGCCGTCAGGCGAACCGCCGGTCCCGGTCTTTGCGGGAGCAAAGACGCGAGGGACGTAGAGGCGGCGGGGTACGATAGGGGCGGAGCCCCTAGGGATAAATAATTGCAGCGAAGCTGCGATCCGAACAAAAAAAGTCGCCATCCGGCGACTCTTTTTTGTGAGGATTACTGGATTTGAACCAGTGACCTCTTGCCTGTCAAGCAAGCGCTCTAAACCAACTGAGCTAAACCCTCGTTCGATTTTGGACTGCAAATATAGTAAAATATTTAAAACTACACAGTAAATTTTGCCTCGATAAGCATATTCCCCAAACGGTGAATCCCGTCCTCAATCCGTTGAAGCTGTTTTTCGGAAATATATGCCCTCCCGAGTTTGTACTGCAATAATAAGGTCGGATTCATTCCTATATATCTGGCGAATCCGCTTGCATTTATCATTGGGCAGTATTTAAAAAATGACGGCAGGTCGTACTTGTATTCGAATTCCAGATGCTGGAGTTCTTCGGGTATTTCTTCCCCATTCTCGGTGTAAGAAGCAAGCATCTCCTCCACACCTATTTGAAAATCTTCTTTTGCTTCTTCCACAGTATTACCATCACCGATGATAACATGATGTTCGAGATCTGGCGTAAATATGCCAAAAGTTCCATCTTTTCCAAGTTCGATCAGGGCAGTTGTTTTCATGTCAAAATCCTATCAATTTCTTGAGTTTATAATAAAGGCCCTCTCTAACTTCTTGTGAGTCATGCCTTCCTCTTCTCACGAGATACCATCCTTTTTCTTCTGCAATCCGTCGTAGTTCGCTCCATTTCATCGCAAATATATAATAAATATATTAATTAACGAAAATAATATTTGAAAATCATTAGATAATTTCGCTATCCCAAATACCTCCTGTCCAGGAACCTGTAACCGGCAGCTTCGGCAATGTGTTGAGGCGAAATGTCCCTTTCGCCTGCCAGATCCGCAATGGTGCGCGCCACCTTGATGATGCGTGAAAACGCGCGTGCGGACAGCCCCATGCGGTCGATAAGCCTCTCGAGCATTTCCTTGCAGGCCTCCGACAGCGGGCAGAACCGTTCGAGCTGGCGGCTGCCCATCTCGGCATTCACCGAAATGCCCTCGTCCCGGAAGCGTTCGGTCTGGAGCGCCCGGGCCTTCAGCACCCTTGCCGCTACGGCCGCGCTGCCTTCCCCCTTCACCCTGTTCACCAGTTTACCCGGAGCCACCGGATGCATCCAGAGATGTATGTCTATACGGTCCATGATGGGCCCCGAGAGCCTCGCCAGGTATCCGGCCCTCTGTCCGACCGTGCAGGTGCAGCGGTCTCCTTCGCCATAATAGCCGCAGGGGCAGGGATTGGTCGCGGCAGCCAGCATGAACGATGCCGGGTAGCTAATCTTCGTCCTCAGCCGCGATATGCTTACAACCCTGTCCTCTATCGGCCCGCGGAGCGCCTCTATCAGAGATTTCGGCATTTGCCCGAGTTCGTCGAGGAAGAGCACTCCGCCGTTCGCCAGCGACACTTCTCCGGGAAGGATGTTGTCGCCGTTGCCCCCGCCCACTATCGCAGCCACCGACGCGCTGTAGTGCGGTGCCCGGAAAGGCCTCGCGTGCATAAGCCCTATCCCGCCGTAGGCCTTGCCGGCTATTGAGTAGATCTTGCTTGTAAGCAGGCTCTCTTCGTGACTCATCGGCGGAAGTATCCCGGAAAGGGCCCTGGCAAGGGAACTTTTCCCGCTGCCCGGTGGGCCGATGAGTATGAGGTTGTGCCCGCCTGCGACGGCTATCTCGGCCCCGCGCTTGGCACCGTCCTGTCCGATTATATCCGCGAAATCCATGTATCCCGGCCTCCCTGTGCCGGCAGCGGAGTTCTCAAGAGCTTCCCTGTACACCCTGCTGTTCTTAATCAGCAGATCTTCCGCGCCGTTCCCGGACAGCACCCTGAGCGCATCTCCAAGGCTTCTCACCCCGTATACTTCGGCATCGTCCAATTCCACCGTCTCGAGGGCCGAAGTCTCCGGCAATATGCATCCGCGGAAACCCTGCCTGACGGCAAGTTCCGCAAACGGCAGCGCTCCTGCGATTCCGCGCACTGAACCGTCGAGCCCGAGTTCTCCCATAATGAGGTATTCCCCCAGCGCCGGCATCTCCGCCTGCCCTGAGGCTGCAATGATGCCGAGAGCTATTGGAAGATCGTAGCCGGAGCCCTTCTTGTGGAGATCGGCGGGTGCCAGATTGATCACTATCTTCATTCCCGGAACGTGGAATCCCAGGGCCTGCAGGGCTGTCACCACCCTGAGGAGGCTTTCCTTTACGGCCACGTCGGCCAGTCCGCAGAGGTGTATGCCTATGCCGCGGGCGATGTCCACCTCGACTGTCACCGGTACGGCGTCTATTCCTACACACTTGGCTGCATTAATGTTTATCAGCATGTTTTTATTATTTTTGCATTCGTGTTACACACCATTACAATCAGCAATCTCGGGGAAATCGATTCCGCGGCCGCGCAGT
This sequence comes from Bacteroidales bacterium, assembly GCA_024691765.1. GTDB lineage: Bacteria > Bacteroidota > Bacteroidia > Bacteroidales > UBA932 > Cryptobacteroides. The sequence continues at coordinate 22,568 of JAILNI010000006.1, forward strand.
TCCTGAAGGAACTCGGCGGGAGACGGCTGGTAGCCTTCCATGCTCCCATGGGTGCGGGCAAGACCACCTTCATCACGGCGCTCTGCAAGTCACTTGGCGTGCGCGACGACGCGGTGAGTTCCCCAACCTTCGCCCTGGTGAACGAGTATCGCGCTTCGGACGGGCAGAGCATATTCCATTTCGATTTTTACCGAATAGAAAAGACCGCGGAGGCCCTCGACATAGGTTTTTACGATTACGTGGACTCGGGTTGCCTCTGCCTTATGGAGTGGCCGGAAAACGTGGAGGAAATCCTTCCCGAGGAAACCCTGCACGTCAGCATCAAGGTCCTCCCCGACGAAAGCCGCGTCATCAGCTGGGAGGAATAATCTCCACGTCCACTGCCGTCACATAGCCGTTGAAGGGGAACTCTCCGGCGGCTCTTCCTCCGTGCAGCAGTAGCGGTGGCCCTCCGGGCGCTGAAGCGCCGATCAGAAGTCCGTTCCCGAGAACGGCTGCGCATTCACCGGAAAAGGCCAGCAGGGAAGGGTCCGAAAAACAGGTCAGCGGTTCGTAGCTCTTTGCTCCGCGTGCAAATACGCCCAGCGGATCCGCTCCGCTGACAAGATACAGTTTCCCTCCTATTGAATATGGCCAGCCGATACGCACCCTGAAATAGGAATACTCCAGGGTTTCCGTATTGATATAAACGGACTTGAGCCCCATGCCGAAGGAGGCATCCCCGCGCACGAACAGGGCCTCTCCCAACGGAACCAGGCTGAGGGAAGCCGACACGCCCGAGATGCTTTTGCTGAAGCCGCTCCGGGAAAGGATGTGTTCCGTGCCGTTCTTTCTCCACAGCACCGTCTGCCTGCCGCCCAGCCAGAGGACATCCTCCGCCCTGCCGTCCGTCTCCGGAGCCATCACGGCCGAGATCACGGCATCCCTTACCGAGAACAGGTTGCCCGAATCGGTGTATGCAAAGCAGATATGCCCGTCGTCTTCGTAAAGGGCGTTCCGTCCTTCCCCGAAGCCTCCGATAACACTTCCGTGACTGATGGGCAGCAGTACTTCGGAATCCCTGCGGAGCACGATGCTCCCGTCGCCGGGGCTGCAGGAGAGCGAAATGAGGGCTCCGTCAGAGTCGCACAGCAGCCCTTTCAGGATGGCGCTGCCGTCGAAATGCACAAGGAGCTTCCCATCCCTGCAAATATAGGTGCGACCGTCGCAGCAGCGCTCGGTGTACAGATGACCGCCGATTATATGGTGCGTTCCGGGGGAGGGGCTGATTACCGATTCCGGCCCGACGGGTACGATGAGTTCGGGATCGGCGCCCCGGTAGAGTATGAGTTCTCCCTCGAATCGCCCCGAGGCGCTGTCCTTAGCCCAGTCGTAATCGCCCGGCACCCTGACTGCGCAGATGCGAACGACAGTGTCGGCCCCGGACACCCCGTCTCCTGAACCGGTACTGTCCCTTTGCCGGAAGGGGCCGGTTATGGAAGTCCTGTCTCCCCGTACTCTTGCGCCGAAGGGAGGCTGGAGCCGCTCGCAACAGGTGCAGAGCAGCAACAGAACGAAAATCCGAAACAACTTTTCCATTGTCCTTTTTTCGGCAAATGAAAGCAGAAAAAAAGAACCCCCGGGGAGTAATTCCGGGGGTAAAACGCGAAAAAAGTTTTTCTTTCGGTTCGCTTTTTTGCAGGTGGCCGAAAAATAAAATTTTCGACCCCTGAGAATCAGCCGTTTACAGGTTGAACCTGAGGCCGGCGCTGAAATTCAGCATGAGGGGCTTTTCGCTGCGTATGCTGTTCGGATGCCCGGCGTCGAAGTAGTAGCGTACGGTGGGATCCACGTATAAGGACAGATGCGGGCTCAGCGCGAAGTCCACTCCGAAGCCGCCGCCTGCGGAGAACTGGGTGCCTGAAACCTTTTCGTCAAGCACCTTGTTTGCGCTGCGGATGTTGTAGCTGTTGCCTATGCACCACTCCGCTTCACCCACTCCCATGAGATAGAACTTCACGTTGCCGCGGCTGATAAGGTTGTAGTAGACGCCTACCGGCACACCGACATAGCGCATGGAATGGTTGATTTCACCGATGGTCTGGGGGTCGCCCACAGGGCTGAAGGTTCCGGTAAAGCTGCGGGTAAGATAGGAGTAGTCGACGCCCACGCTGCAGGAGAGCTGCTCGGTGACTCCAAGCTTCACGCCCGCACCGAGGCTGACGGGAATACCGTAGTTGCTGGCGCTGTTTTCGGTAATCTCGTTCTCGATGTAGACGGTGTTGGTGGATTTGGCCGCATACGCCGCTCCTCCGGAGGAGGACTCGTTGCCGCCGGCGCTGCCGCCCAGCCAAAGGGAGCTGCGCACCCTGCGCGAGGCCGCCTTCTTTGCGTCCTCTGCCGCCATCGCGGCGAACGGATCGGGCTGATCGGAGCGGTCGTTCCCGGAGAAGGCCGGCTTTCCGGAGCCCGATACCGAGCCTGCGCCCGATCCTGCACCTGCGTTGCCGTTATCAGTACTGCCCTGCGGGGCGTTACCGCCTTCAGACCCGGCTGCGACAGCCTCTGCTTCGTTCCCGCCCTTGGAGGGAATCTCTGCAACGGAGGCGTCTGCCTGGGCGAAGCTGCGCCTGGCCGCAAGTTTTATCTCCCTGGGAGCCGGAATGGCCGCGATCTCTATGGAAGAAGCCTGCGCCAGTGCGGAACGTTCGGTGCGTGATATGTTTTCAAGGTCAGAATTGCCGGGTATTGCAAGAATGGCCGCCACTGCGGCTGCCGCCGCGACTGCATACCATCCCCAACGGAAGCCCCCTGCTGCGGGCGCCGTCACGGCGGGCAGCCTGGACTCGATAGCCTGCCACACGCGGGGAGAGGGTGTCTCCTCGGCATCCAGCAGCGACCCCTTCACGAAGAGGTCAAAGTCTTCCGTATAATCGTTTTTATGCATCTTAATATCTCTCTTTTATCTTTCCCTGCAACAGGGCACGTGCGCGCTGCAACTGAGAACGCGAAGTGGCTTCCGACACCCCGAGGGCTTCGGCTATCTCCTTGTGGGAGTAACCCTCGATGATGTACATGTTGAAGACGGTGCGGAACCCAGGCGGCAGCTCGGAAATCATCTTGCTGAGTTCCCGGTAGCCGATCTTCTGGATGGGCGTAGGCTCCTCGCTGCTTATCCAGCGGGCCTCCTGCACGTCTTCGCTTTGCTTCAGGACGTTCTTCTTTCGCAGGCTCATAAGTGCCGTGTTGACAAAGATCTTGCGGGCCCAACCCTCGAAGGATCCGGCGCCGGTGTAGCTGTCGAGCTTGGAGTAGAGAGTTACGAAGCCGTCCTGAAGGATGTCTTCGGCTTCGTCCCTGTTATCCATGTACCGCAGGCATACTGCGAACATTTTGGCCGACAGCGCATCGTAAAGCGCCTTCTGGAACCTCCGGTCGCCTCTGCGGCAGCCTTCCACCAGTGTGGACCAGTCTGCCTGGGAGCCGTTGCCGTCGGGCTTTTCCCGAGAATTAAGATGCAAATTCTTTCCAAAAAGTTGCATCGCGTCAGGTTTCTCTCACAAAGATACGGAAAAAGCACTAAATTTGCATAACCCCTATCCGAATGAACAGGACCGTCATCTTCATCCTCCTTGCCCTGGCGCTGTTTGCGCCGGCGGCCGTCCTTCAGGCCCAGAACCCGAAGGAAGAGGTGGTGGTGCAGAACCTGCTCATGGATGCGGTCTCCAAAATGGAAACCTCCCCGCAGGAGGCCATGCAGATACTCCAGTACCTGGACAGGCACTATCTGCCCGATGACGCCGTGAAATACTGGCTTGGCATGGCGTACTGGTCTGCCGGGAAAGCGGCCAAGGCCGAAGAGTGCCTGCTGCTGGCCTGCGCCCTCGATACCGCCAACTTCTGGTACCGCGACGCCCTTGCATCCCTCTATTCCGCGGAAGGAAAGGCGGCGCAGAGCGCGGAGGTCTATCTGGACCTGCTCGGGAAGCAGCCGGGCCGTTACGGCAACGCCTATACCTATACTCTCAAGGGCGACCGCTGTCTGGCCGAATACAAAGACACCCTGGCCCTCGACTATTACGAGAAGGCCCTGGCCTACGACCCGCAGTACGCCCCCGCGGTGCTCGGAAGGGCGGAGGTGGCCCGCATGAGGGGCAATGTGCCCGGCTTCCTCGCCGACGTGCACTCTTTCACCCTCAATCCGGCCATCGCCCCGTCCGCCAAATGCGGCTACGTCTCCCAGATCCTTCAGAACATCAACTATCCTTTCTACCGAAGCTGGGGGGCTCAGCTGGATTCCCTTGTGGAAGGATGCGTGCGCACCCATCCTGCAGACAGCAGCGCGCTGCGCCTGGCCGGCTCCTGGTACTGGTCTACCGACCGTAAGGACGAAGGCCGCGTGTATTTCGACCGTCTGATGAAGGCGTATCCGAAAGACCTCAAGATACGATACCTGAAGCTCAGCCTGCTCATGGACGGAGGCAACATGAAGGAGGTGCTCGACGAGTGCGAGGCGATAGTGAAGCTCGGCGGTGACCGCAATCCGGAGGTGGTTCCGGCGCTCACTACGGCCGGCGACTGCTGGCATGCCATGGGCAACGACCGCAAGGCCATGAAGTACTACGACAAGGTGCTGAAGATAGAGCCCGGCAACGCCACTACGCTCAACAATTATGCGTACTATCTCAGCCTGGCGGGCCGCAAGCTGAAAAAGGCCGAGAAGATGAGCCGAACGGCCCTGGACAAGGAGCCCGACAATCCGAGCTTCCTGGATACCTACGGCTGGATACTCCACCAGCTTGGCCGCGACGAAGAGGCCAAACCACACTTCAAGAGGGCCATGGTCTACGGAGGGAAAGACCATCTGGAAATCCTGGAGCACTATTCGGCCGTCCTGAAAGCGCTCGGCGAAAACGAACTCTCGCAGTATTACCGTTCCCTCGCGGACAAAAAGAAGGCAGAACAATGAACAGGCTCCTTTCCGTAATCCTCGCGCTGTCGCTGCTTTCGTTGCCCGCGTTCTCCCAGACCGCCGCGCAGAAAAGCCGCAAGGCGAAGCTCGCCAAGGAGATAGCTATTCTTGACAAACAGCTCGCCGATGCCCGTAAGCAGAGCAGCAATGCCGAGTCGGTACTCAAGCTGACCCGCCGCAAAATCAGCTCCCGAAAGCAGCTGGTGGCTGAAAGTCAGAAGCAGATAAACGAGCTCGACGCCCGGATAGCAGCAAAGGAAGATACGATAGCGATGCTGCAGGCGCGGCTCGACACCCTTTCCGCAGGCTATTCCCGTCTGGTCCGGACGGCCTACCGCAGCCGCGACTCGCGCGTCTGGTATATGTATGTGCTGGCGTCGGACGATCTGGGGCAGGGGCTACGCCGTTACGGCTATCTGAAGAGCCTTTCCGGCCAGATGCGAACGCAGGCGTCGAAGATAAGGGAAGCGAAAGCGAGCCTCGAGGAGCAGAAGCAGGCGGCTGAGCGTCTCAGGGCGGAGGCGGCTTCCGTACGCAAATCCCGTCTCGGCGAACTCGACAAGCTCAAGAAGGAGGAAGGGGAGTCGGAGGGTCTTATCGCAAGGCTTAAGAGAGACAGGAACAAATACGAGAAGCAGCTGGAGTCCAAGCGCAGGGAGCAGAAAGCCCTCGATGCCGAGATACGCCGCATGATGGACAAGGCCCGCGGAGGGTCAGGAGCCAAACGCAAACCGGCCGACGCCAAGCTCGACGCCGAATTCGCCGCCAATATGGGCAAACTCCCCTGGCCGGCGGAAGGCCCCGTGGTGGACAGCTTCGGCGAGCACATGCACCATGTCTACAAGAACGTCAAGATGCCTTTTAACAACGGAATAGGCATAGCCCTGAGCCCCGGAACCGCGGTCAAGAGCGTGTTCGACGGCAAGGTGTGCCAGGTGATAGTGATGCCCGGCTACAACCAGTGCGTGCTGGTGCAGCACGGAGGCTATTTCACCTTCTACTGCAAGTTGGCAAAGGTCTCCGTGAAGGCCGGCGATGCCGTCAAGACGGGCCAGGTGCTCGGTGTCGTGGACACCATAGGCGGCGAAACCCAGCTCCACTTCGAGCTCTGGGACGACAAAACCCCCCGTGATCCGGAGGGCTGGTTAAGGGGGCTGCTTTGAGGCGACCCCAGATAATACAATTTCAGTCTTCGCTGGCGGTCCACACGAGGACGTGGCGGTCGAAGGTCATGTAGCAGAGGTCGAATTCCTCTTCATAGCCGTCCTTGTGGATGAAGGTGGCCTCGAGTTCGCCTTCGCCGCGGGGGCGGAACGAATCGATTTCAATCTGTTCGGCGAAGTCCACCCCGTACTGGGAGATCTTCTTGTAGACGGCTTCCTTGGCGCACCAGTAGATGGCGAGCTGCTCGTTGCGGCGGTCGTCGTCGAGGTCGTCGATTTCGTCTTCGCTGAGGGCCTTCTTCTCCACGGCCGAGAAGTCGCGGTCGAGGCTCTCGCAGTCGATGCCAACGTCGTCGCGGTCGTCAAGAATCACGGCTACGTATCTGTCTGTATGGGTTATGCTGATGTTGACTGCGTTGTTCTCGATGTAGGGCTTGCCGTTGTCGTGGTGCGACAGGTACACCTTGTCTTCGAACATCGCGTCCAGAAGTGCGCGCACCGCCAGTTTCTGCTTGCGGAGCGATTCGCTTTTTATGAATGAGATTTCCTCCAGTTCGTCGGAGGGGATGGATGTTGCTTCGCGCAACTGTGCCTCGGATTCGGTGATGTGCCAGACACCCAGTCTAGAGTGGCCGTCGTCGTCGAGGTCTTTTGTAAGTAAAAGTGCCATATGTCGCCGCAAAGATAACGATTTTTCCAATAATCACAATAATTTGCTAAATTTGTACTCCCGAACCAATCGGAACAAACAGAAGTAGTATGAAATATTTGACTGACGAAAAACTGGTTATTGTCGGCGCCGCCGGAATGATCGGTTCCAACATGGCCCAGAGCGCCCTCATGCTCGGCCTTACCCCCAATGTCTGCCTTTACGACATCTTCGAACCAGGGCTCAAAGGCGTGCTGGCCGAGATGGATCACTGCGGCTTCGAAGGCGCGAACATCACCGCCACCATCGACCCGGCCGAGGCTTTCACCGGAGCGAAGTACATCCTCTCTTCGGGAGGAGCCCCGCGTAAGGAAGGCATGACGAGGGAAGACCTCCTCAAGGGCAACTGCCAGATAGCCGCCGAGTTCGGCGACAACATTCGCAAGTACTGCCCCGACGTCAAACATGTGGTGGTTATCTTCAACCCGGCCGACGTCACTGCGCTTACCGCCCTCATCCACTCGGGCCTCGGCCCGGAGCAGCTCACCTCGCTGGCGGCCCTCGACAGCACCCGTCTGCAGGAGGCGCTCGCGAAGGAGTTCGGCGTGCAGCAGTGCAAGGTCACCGGAGCCCACACCTACGGCGGGCACGGCGAGGCCATGGCGGTGTTCGCCAGCCAGGTAAAGATAGACGGAAAGCCCCTTTCCGAGTGCGGACTCAGCGCCGAGAGGTGGGACGAGATCAAGCACGAAACGATTCAGGGCGGCAGCAACATCATCAAGCTCCGCGGCCGCAGCTCCTTCCAGAGCCCGGCTTACCAGGCGGTAAAGATGATAGAGGCGGCAATGGGCGGCAAGCCGTTCACATGGCCCGCAGGCTGCTACGTGAAGGAAGGCCCGTTCAAGAATGTGATGATGGCCATGCCGTCAACGATCGATGCGAGCGGAGTCCATTTTACGGATCCGGTCGGCACTCCCTTCGAGATGACCGCCCTCGAGTCTTCCTACATGCACCTCTGCGTGATGCGCGACGAAATCATCTCCCTCGGCATTATCCCACCGGTGGAAGAATGGAGCAAGGTCAACCCAAAACTCTAGAAAGTGCAGGATATGACAAAGGCCCGACGGAAAACCGTCGGGCCTTTTTGCGTCGGGGTGACACGACTCGAACGTGCGACCCTGTGGTCCCAAACCACATGCGCTACCAACTGCGCCACACCCCGGAAACCCTCCCGGACACCGGAGTGGAAGCCTCACGGCGCCCCGAAGGGACTGCAAAGATAAGGAATTTTATTAAATTTGCAGGGATGATCATAGAAGCCAAAGGCATAAACAAGAGTTTCGGCAGCCTCCAGGTGCTGAAGGGTGTGGATTTCTCCGCCGAAAAAGGAGAGGTAGTGGCCGTCACCGGGGCTTCCGGCGCCGGCAAGACCACCTTGCTTGAAATCCTCGGCACCCTTTCCACTCCCGACAGCGGGTCCCTGCTCATCGACGGCACCGACGTGCTGGCCCTCGGCGGCAAGGCCCTGTCGTCCTTCCGTGGCCGCCGCATCGGCTTCGTCTTCCAGTTCCATCATCTGCTGCCGGAGTTCACTTCCGAAGAGAACGTTATGATTCCGGCCCTCATTGCCGGCACCCCTGCCGCGGAGGCCCGCAAAAAGGCGAAGGACCTTCTGGCCCGCGTGGGGCTCGAAGGCCGCCTCTCCCATAAGCCTTCGGAGCTGTCAGGAGGAGAGCAGCAGAGGGTGGCCATAGCCCGTGCGCTGGTCAACGACCCGGCGGTGCTCTTTGCCGACGAGCCCACCGGCAACCTCGATTCGGCCACCAAGGAAGAGATCCATTCCCTCTTTTTCGACCTTCGCCGCGACCTGGGCCAGACCATAGTGCTGGTCACCCACGACGAAGGGCTCGCCCGCCTTTGCGACCGAGCCCTCACGATGAAGGACGGATTGTTCGTCTAGCCTTTCCCTACAGGGAGAATTCCAGTTCGGCGCGTATGTCCTCTGACGATGCGCCCACCAGGGCCTTGAACTGTCCGGGCTCCGCCACCCAGCAGTGGTTCAGGGCATCGAAGAAACTCAGGGCGTCGCGGCCGAAGGAGATGGAGACGGTCTTCGTCTCTCCCGGCTCCAGCCAGACCTTCTCGAAACCCTTCAGTTCCTTGACGGGGCGGTCTACCGAAGCCTCCACATCCTGTATGTAGAGCTGTACAACCTCGGCACCCGCCACCTTTCCGGTGTTGGTTACCGGCACCTTGACGGTCAGGCGCTGTCCCATCTTCTTCGAGGACAGGCGGGCCTTGCCGTATTCGAAACTGGTGTAGCTGAGACCGTATCCGAAGGGGAAGAGGGGCTTGATGCCCTCGGTGTCGTACCAGCGGTAACCCACATAGATGCCTTCGTCGTAGTGGACCTGCCATATTCCGTCTTCGTCCATGTAGCCGGGGTACTGCCTTTCGGTCTTGACGGGCCCGTCTTCCAGGGCCACCGGGAAGGTGAAGGGAAGTTTGCCGGAAGGATTGACGTCGCCCGTGAGCACGTCGGCCAGGGCGTTGCCGGTTTCGCTTCCGAGGTACCAGGCCTGGACTATTGCACCAACCTTGTCCGCGAATGGCATTGCCACCGGGCTGCCGGAAATGTTCACGTACACCATGTCCGGACGCACTGCCGCAATGGCTGCGATTACCTCGTCCTGCCCGTATGGCAATCCGTATGAGGAACGGTCGCGACCCTCGCAGTCCTGGCCCTTGTTCTTGTTGAGGCCTCCTATGAAGACTACGTAGTCGGCGCCTTCAATGGCGGTAAGCGCGTCGGCAAGAAGCTTGTCGGCCGGGCGTGTCTCGGTGATGTCGTAAAGGCTGTAGTTGTAGTCGCCTGGAGTAGGTTCTCCGGAATAGTAGGCCCTTTCATAGATGACTTCCGCATCCGGGAAGGCGTTCCTTATGCCCTGCAGGGGCGATACCTCATGCTGGGCCTTGAGTGATGAGGAACTTCCTCCCACCACCATGGGCCTGATGGCATTCTCTCCGAGCACCACGATCTTAGCGGCATCCTTCTTAAGGGGAAGGACCCCTTCGTTGCGAAGCAGCACTATGCCTTCTCCGCCTATCATGCGGCAGTCGGCGGTATGCTCAGGGCTGAGGAAAGAGCCGTGGTAACCGTCGGCCATGGTGCGGAAATTGAGCCTCAGGGCACGGGCGGCCTTGTCGTTCAGTTCGCTTTCGGGAAGCTCTCCCGAGAGTATCTTTGCCTTGTAAGGCTGTGCCATGTAATACTGGTCGTATGCGGCGGGCGCGGTGCGGGCCTCACCGTCGGTATAGGAGCCGTATTCGAGGTCGAGGCCTCCGTTGGCGCAGCCGTCGGTGTCGTGGGCCGCACCCCAGTCGCTTATCACCGCGCCGTCAAAGCCCCATTCATCCTTCAGGATATCCTTGAGAAGCCTGCTGTTGTGCGAAGCGAAAACGCGGTCGTACTTGTTGTAGGCCGACATCACCGACCAGGCTCCTCCTTCCTGCACGGCAGCCTTGAAGGCGGGCAGGTAAATCTCGTAGAGGGTGCGGTCGTCCACGTTGACGTTGGCAGTCAGGCGATGGTTCTCCTGGTTGTTGAGCGCAAAATGCTTCACGCAGGCGGCCACGTTGTTGCTCTGGACGCCCTGTATATAGCGGGCCGAGAGCTGTCCGGCGAGATACGGGTCTTCTCCCATGTATTCGAAGTTGCGTCCGCAAAGGGGCGTACGGCAGATGTTGACGCCGGGCCCGAGCAGGACGTTCTTCCCACGGTAGCGGGCCTCTTCGCCGACGCTGCGTCCGTAGAGCCGGGCGAGGTCGCGGTCCCACGATGCGGCAAGGCAGGTGAGCGACGGGTAGGCGGTGCAGCTGTCGTTGGTATGGCCGGCCGCGGCCCATTTGTCCCAGAGGGTTTCGGGCCTGACCCCGTGGGGGCCGTCGTCACACCAGAGTTCGGGTATTCCCAGACGGGGAACGCCGGGAGACGAGAACTTGCTCTGGGCGTGGATGATTGCAATCTTTTCGTCGAGGGTCATCTGCGCCAGGGCGCTTTCCACCCTGGATTCGACGTTGTCCTTCGGGGCACAGCAGACTGCGGCGAGCAGCAGTGCCGGGATGATCAGGTATTTACGCATATATTAATTATTGGTTTGTATGCTTATACGGCTTTCCAGCTTTCGGGCTCGCGCCAGCCGCGGAGGAAGTCCGCCACGGCCATGCGTTTCTTGCCGGCCAGCTGCAGGTCGGTCACCTCGAACCAGCCGTGGCCAGTCGCCACGCGCAGATAGGTCTTCCCGTCGGAAGCGATAGTTCCTGGGGGTACAGCTTCTGCTACTTTGTCAACGACTCTTCCGAAGAATACCTTGCATTCTACTACTTCGTCACCGCGGACAAACGTGGTCCATGCGGCAGGGTAGGGCGAAAGGCCGCGCACGAGATTGTATATCCCGGCGGCGGGCCGGCTCCAGTCGATGCGGGTGTTCTCCTTGGTGAGCTTGGGAGCCGAATGGAGCTCCTCGCTTCCCTGTATGAACGATCGCTGCACGCGGGTCTCCACGTTATGCTGGAAGATGCCCTCGGTGGTCTCCACCACCAGTTCGGCACCGATGCCCATGAGAGCGTCGTGCAGCGAGCCTGCGGTCTCGTCGGGAGCCATGCGGTACTCGTGACGGAGGATGATGCCTCCGGTGTCGATATTGTGGTCGAGCATGAATGTCGTTACGCCCGTCATCTTCTCACCGTTTATGATGGCCCAGTTGATGGGGGCGGCGCCGCGGTATTGCGGCAGCAGGGCGGCGTGAAGGTTGAAAGTGCCCAGCTTGGGCATGCCCCAGACCTCTTCCGGCAGCATGCGGAAAGCCACCACCACGAAAAGGTCGGCCTTCCAGGCGGCGAGGGCCTCCAGGAATTCGGGATCCTTGAGTTTGAGCGGCTGGAGCACAGGGATTCCGTGCTCGACGGCGTATTTCTTGACAGCGCTTTCCTGCACCTTCAGCCCGCGCCCCATGGGCTTGTCGGCCACGGTGACCACTCCCACCACCTTGTAGCGCGCCTTCACCAGGGCGTCGAGGGAGGCGACGGCGAATTCGGGCGTTCCCATGAACACTATGCGCTTCTGGCGGAAGAAGCGTTCCACAAGGCTCTTGACCTTGCGCCACCATGTGGATATGCGGTCGCTGTCGAAGAGGGTGGCGTCCTTGACGGACTTGTAAGTGAGGAAGGCTCCGATGGGGGCCAGGACGAATGCCGATATGAACACACCCACGCCGGCGCTGGCAGCTCCGTCGCGTGCCAGTTTGGTACCGGAGATGTCCACCACCCAGTAGAGCACGAAGAACAGGGCCGATACGATGGCGCTTGCCCCGAGTCCGCCCTTGCGTATGAGGGCGCCGAGCGGAGCGCCTATGAAGAACAGGAGCAGGCACGCGAGCGCCTGCGCGAACTTCTTCAGATATTCAATGTCGGTGCGCCGCAGACGGTAGTAATAGTCGTATACTTCTCCCGCCTTGGATTTGAGGTCGGACGAAAGCCTCTCGGCCTTTCCTTTGGCCTTCTCGTACGCATGGATCTCCTTTTCCCTGTCTTTCCATCTGAGGAAGGACGGATCCGAGAAATCCCGCCTCTCGTCCACACCGGCGCGCGATGCGGTGTCCAGCTGGCGCGGGAGGGAGAAATTGGTTCCCACCCTCATCGACGCATAGTGCCTCTCGTAGGCCCTTACCGTCTCCCGGCGGAGGGAATCCCTTTCCGGGGCGAGCTGCCCTATCTTCATGGCCTTGGCCTGGTCGCCGAAGCGGCTGGAGTCGCTCTTCTCGAAGGAATAGTTCTGCAGAGGGATGATGAGCTGCTGCCTGTCGAAGTCGATGTGCTGCAGCTGCCATGTGGTGTCGCGGTATTTGCGGACGTTGTTCTCGGAATAGTTGGCCCCGCTGTAGAGGGTGAAGGTGAGATAGTCCTTGCGCTTGCTCATCTTCATCATGGCGGAATCGGCCAGGGTGAGCGAGGTGTTGCCCTTTCCCGAAGTATGGTCGTACACCATCACATGGTACATCATGCGCGTGTCCTTGTCCTGGCTGCCGACCCGGAGTATGTATCCGTCGATGCCGTCGTAGAACGTTCCTGCGGGAATCTTAATTTCGTTCTTGGTCTTGCCTATGTCGTCGCGAAGGGTGTAGATTTCGTTGTAGGCCTTGGGTACGAGGTTGTTGCTCACGAAGAAAGCAGCGACGGAAATTACCATCGCCGAAGCCATCAGGGGGAGGAACACCCTGGCGAGCGATATGCCCGCCGCCTTGATGGCCATGAGCTCGTTGTTCTCGGCCATCTGGCCCACCGTCATCATCGAAGCCAGGAGGGTGGCGAGCGGGAGGCAGAGCGGCAGGGTGGTGCAACCGCCCCACAGCATGAACTCCAGTATCACCTTGAGCCCCAGGCCCTTGCCCACCAGTTCGTCGATATACACCCAGAGGAACTGCATCATCAGGATGAATATCACCACAAGGAGGATCGCTACGAACGGTCCTATGAAAGCCTTGAGTATGAACTGGTCGAGTTTCTTCACTGCTTATCCGAGTTTGGAGAGCATGGCATTCAGAGCCTCCGGCAGACCTGCAACATTCTTGCCGCCGGCCATGGCGAGGCCCGGTTGTCCTCCGCCACCGCCCTGGATGAACTTCGCAGCTTCGCGGAGGTCGGATCCGGCGTTCCAGCCAGCGGCCACGAGATCATGCGAGTACATGAGCAGGAGTTGCGGCTTGCCGGCGATGTCGAGGGCTGCGGCAATCACGAGGTTCTCAGCCTCCCTCTGCAGCATCGTGGCGGCTTCGCGGAGCATCACGAAGTCGGGAGCGGCGTCCAGTTTCACAACGCGGCGGCCGCCTATTTCCTCGGAGGAGGACAGGAGTTTTTCCTTGAGCAGGAGGGTCTTTTCCTTGAACGCCGCGGCAATCTCCTTCTTGTAGCCGTCGTTCTCGTCCATCATCCTGCGTACGGCGGCGGTGATGTCGGGAGCATTGTTGAAGAAGCCCCTGAGTTCGGAGAGGGTGTCCTGCAGGCCCTTCACCATATTCTCAGCCTCTTCTCCGGTGACCGCCTCGATGCGGCGCACTCCAGCGGCAATCGCCGCTTCGGAGACTATCTTGAAGAGACCTATGTTGCCGGTGGCGGAAGTGTGGCAGCCGCCGCAGAGTTCGGTGCTGGGGCCGAAGTTCACCACGCGCACCCTGTCGCCGTACTTCTCGCCGAACAGGGCCAGGGCTCCCATGGCCTTCGCCTCTTCCATGGTGGCATCGCGCTTCTCCACGAGGGCGAAGTTGCCGCGAATGAGTTCGTTCACCCGGCGTTCCACAGCCGAAAGCTGCTCGGGAGAGAGTTTCTCAAAGTGGGAGAAGTCGAAGCGGAAGTACTTGTCGCACACGAAGGAGCCCTTCTGCTCGACATGGGTGCCGAGGATTTCCCTCAGGGCCTGGTCAAGAAGATGGGTGCAGCTGTGGTTGTTCGCGATGCGCAGCCTCCGCGCTGCGTCAACCTTCAGGGTGAAGGCGCCGCTGCAGTCCTGCGGGAGCCTTTCGGCCACGTGTATGGTGAGGTCGTTTTCCTTTATGGTGTTGAGTATGCGTATTTCCTCTCCTCCGGCGGACACGATGACGCCGGTATCGCCCACTTCGCCGCCCATCTCGCCGTAGAAGGGAGTGGCGTCGAAGACGAGCTGGAGCATCTCCTTCTGCTTCTCCACCACGGTGCGGCTCTTCAGCAGCAGGGCGCCGGCGTGCTCGGTTTCGTCATAGCCGGTGAAGACCACGTTCTCCCCTTCATGCCAGACTGTCCAGTCGCCGAAGGTGTTGGCGGTGGCGTTGCGGGCGCGGGCCTTCTGCTTTTCGAGCTCCGCCTGGAAGCCGTCCATGTCTACCGAGTATCCCTTTTCTTCTGCAATCAGGCCAGTGAGGTCAATGGGGAAGCCGAAGGTGTCATAGAGCACGAATGCGTCCGTTCCGGGAATGACCTTTGTGGCGGCGTTGCGCTCCATGTAGTCGTCGAGCAGTTTGATGCCGCGGTCGAGGGTGCGCAGGAAGGCGAGTTCCTCCTCGCGGATGACGTTCTCGACCAGCTTCTGCTGTGCTCCCAGTTCGGGATAAGCCTCTCCCATGTCGGAGACGAGCTGTGGCACGAGCCGGCAGAGGAATGGTTCGGTGAAGCCGAGGAAGGTGTATCCGTAGCGCACGGCCCTGCGGAGGATGCGGCGTATCACGTATCCCGCCTTGACATTGCCGGGCAGCTGGCCGTCGGCGATGGCGAAGGATATGGCGCGGAGGTGGTCGGCTATCACGCGGAAGGCCACGTCGGCCTTTTCGGAAGCGCCGTATTTATGCCCGGAGAGCTCCTCGATGCGGTGTATGCACCCGGAGAACACGTCGGTGTCGTAGTTGGAGGTCTTGCCCTGGAGTACCATGCAGAGGCGTTCGAAGCCCATGCCCGTATCTATGTTCTTCTTGGGGAGGGGCTCAAGGTGGCCGTCGGCCTTGCGGACGAACTGCATGAACACGAGGTTCCATATCTCTATCACGAGGGGATTGTCGGCGTTCACCAGGTCGCGTCCGGGCACTTTGGCGCGCTCTTCGTCGCTGCGGAGGTCGATGTGGATCTCGCTGCAGGGGCCGCACGGGCCCGTGTCGCCCATTTCCCAGAAGTTGTCGTGCTTGTTGCCCAGCACGATGTGGCTTTCGGGCACGAACTTGAGCCAGGCCTGCTTCGCCTCTTCGTCCATGGCGGTGCCGTCTTCGGCGGAGCCTTCGAACACCGTCACGTAGAGCTTTTCCTTATCAATCTTGTATACCTCCGTGAGCAGTTCCCAGGCCCATGCGATGGCTTCCTCCTTGAAGTAGTCTCCGAAGCTCCAGTTTCCCAGCATCTCGAACATGGTGTGGTGGTAGCCGTCGTGGCCCACCACCTCAAGGTCGTTGTGCTTGCCGCTGACCCTCAGGCACTTCTGGCTGTCGGCGGCCCTGTTCATCTCCGCCGTGCGGTTGCCCAGGAAGATGTCCTTGAACTGGTTCATGCCGGCATTGGTGAACATGAGCGTGGGGTCGTTCTTCACCACCATCGGGGCGGACGGAACCACGGTGTGTCCCTTGGACGCGAAGAAGTCCAGGAACTGTCTGCGTATTTCTTTAGATGTCATTGTACGATAAAACTCTGCTTTCTCTTTTAACCTGCAAAATTACGTAATTTTCGTATCTTTGCAAACTGTGCCGAACTATGTTTTCAATCCTATAACGCTGCAGTACGAGGTCCACGAAGGACCCCGTTGGCACCGCTCCGCCCGCATCGTGCTGGCGGTGGTGGCCGCCGCCGGTCTGTGCTGGCTGTATTTCTGGATTTACACCTCGGCACTGGGCCTGGATCTGCCCAAGACCATGAGGCTGAAGCGAGAGGCCGCGGAATGGCAGTCGAAGCTCTACCGCATGGACCGCAAACTCGACCTTTACGAGACTTCGCTCGAAGGGATAGAAGACCGCGACGACCGCGTCTACCGTTCCATCTACGGCCTGAGTACGCTTCCCGCCGACGCCCGCAGCGCGACGCTGGGAGGAACGGGCCGCTATGAGGCCCTGGAGGCCGAGGGTGCCGGTCCGGAGCTGCGCCATACCGTGCGCCGCATGGACAACCTGGTGAAGCGCTCCTACATGCAGAGCATGCTGCTCGACGAGGTCCACGGGGTCTCCCTTACCGCCGGCGACATGGTTTCGCACATTCCGGGGGTGCCGCCGATTATCCCCGACAGGTCGATGTTCCACCTTGCGAGTCCGTTCGGCCGTCGCATCGACCCGGTTTACGGAGGAACCCGCTTCCATGAAGGGCAGGACTTCGCCGCCCAGGCGGGAACTCCCGTGTTCGCCACCGGCGACGGCGTGGTGGTGAAGGCCGACTTCAAGTTCACCGGCTACGGCAACGAGATAATAATCGACCACGGCTTCGGCTACCGTACACGCTACGCCCACCTTTCGAAGATAGGCGTTGCGGTGGGTACGCACGTGCGCCGCGGTGACGAGATAGGCGCCGTGGGTTCCACCGGCAAGAGCACCGGCCCGCACCTCCACTACGAGGTGCTTTACCGCGGGACTCCCGTGAACCCGTGGCAGTTCATGAACCTCGACATGTCGGCCGATGAATACAGGGCCATGGTCGAGAGCCGCCGCAAGGACGCCCTCCCGCGCAAGAAATCTTCACTTGAACTCCTAAAGGACAGAGGCTCACGATGAAACTCCGCCAGTACCTGTACGACAGCCGCACGATGCGCTACCGCAAGGCCGGATTCGATTTCCTGGGCCTGCTGGCCGGCGTGTTCAAGGTGGTGCTCGTCTCGCTGTCGCTTTTCATAGTGGCCTATTTCATACTGGCCGCCTTCCTCAGCACCGATGCCGAAAAGAGGCTGAGCCGCGAGATACGGGCATACGAGAGGCTCTGGCCGGCCCTCCAGGAGAGGGAGGCCATGCTCGGCGAAAGCATAAGGGCCCTCGAAACCAAGGACGACGGCATCTACCGCATAGTGTTCCGCAACGATGCTCCCAACGTGGATCCCATAGGCACTATGGACATCTTCTTTGGGGCGGACACCGTGTCCGAAAACGGAATCGTGGATTATACTTCGGCCAAGACGGCAAGGCTGACCCGTCAGGCTGCGATGGTGGAGGATGCATTCGAAAAGATTTATTCCACCCTCGCGGAAAAGGGAGGGGATATCCCGCCCATGAGTCTTCCGGTAAAGGACATTTCCTACCCGCAGATAGGGGCTTCGGTCGGATCCCGCCGCAATCCCATACTGGGTGCGGACGTAAGGCACAACGGACTCGATTTCATAGTGCCGAGGGGGACTCCCGTATACGCCCCGGCCGACGGCATGGTCGAGAAGGTGCGTCAGGGCAGCAAGGGAGACGGGAACGTGGTCGTGCTCTCGCATCCGGGAGGCTACACCACCCGCTTCTGCCATCTGTCCGAAATGAAGGTGAAGGACGGCCAGAAGGTGCGAAAGGGGCAGGTGATAGGCACCACCGGCATGAGCGGAGACGCCTTCGCCCCGCACCTGCATTACGAGGTGCTGCTGGAAGGCAGGCCGCTGAATCCGGCGAACTGCATCTTCGCCTCTGTCAGCCCGGAAGAATATTCGAACATGCTTTACATGTCTGTATACACCAAAGAATCAATGGATTGACGCTATGGAAAAGCTACTCTGGACTATAGGCGAAACCGCCGCACTGCTGGACGAGAACGTCTCCGCAATACGCTTCTGGACCAACAGTTTCCCCGACTTCATCAAGCCTTCGCGCACGCAGAAAGGCGACCGCCGCTACACTGCGGACGATATCCAGACCCTGAAGGAACTGCGCTTCCTGCTGAAGGACAAGGGCCTCTCCCTGGAAGGCGCCAGGCAGCGTCTGCAGGCCGACAGGGCGAAGGTCAGCGGAAGGGTTAAGGCGATAGGCATACTCGAGGGAATCCGTGACCGCCTTTCAGAGATAAAAAAGGGGCTGTGAAAAACCGGATTTTTTTCATAACTTTGCGTCCTTGCACGAATAGGTAAAAAACTGAACGATATATTATGGCAACAACCAAGAAGAACGTGGGGAAAATGGAGACCCCCATCGACCAGAGGGAAACTTTCGTATCCCTGCAGAAGAATTTTGCAGATTCCAGCCTCGGAGTTGAGGAAAAGCTGGGAGTTCTCTACAACCTCCAGAAAGCCGACAACGAGATAGAGAAGATAGTCCAGCTCCGCGGTGAACTGCCCGTTGAGGTGCAGGCACTCGAGGAGGAACTCGTGCGTCTCCGCGCCAAGGTGGAACGCCTGGGCGAGGCCATTGCCGAGAAGAACGTCATCATCGAGGCCGCCAAGGCCAACGCCGTGCAGCACGAGGCCGACATCGCCAAGTACAGCCGCCAGCTCGAGGATATCTCCAACAGCCGTGAGTACGACTCCATCAGCAAGGAGCTCGAGAACACCAATCTTCTCCGCCAGATCGACCAGAAGAACATCACCGAGGCCAAGGAGAAGATCGAGGAGTACAAGCAGGGCATCGAAGAGCTTAACGACCGCATCACCATACGCGAGCAGGACCTCGCCGCCAAGAATGAGGAACTCGGCCGCATCGTCGAGGGTACCGCAGGCGAAGAGGAAAAACTCCGCGAGCGCCGCGAGGGCTTCGCGTCCAAGCTGGACGAACGCACCATGTCGGCCTACGAGCGCATCCGCGCAAGCGTCCGCAACCACCTCGCCGTCGTTCCCGTCTACAACGGAAACGCCTGCGGCGGCTGCTTCAACACCATCACCCCGCAGAGGCTGGTGGACATCGCGTCCGGCGGCAAGCTCGTCATCTGCGAGCACTGCGGACGCATCATAGTGGGCGGCAAAGCAGAATAAGCCATGCCTTCGGACAAACGCACACCCCGGAAGAACTCCGCTCCCGACCTCGAGAACCTGGGACTTGAAATGGGGAACAAACCCCCGCAGGCCCTGGACGTCGAGGAATCGGTCCTCGGAGCGATGATGCTGGAACCCTCCGGCGTCGACCAGGCCCTCCTTGACCTTCAGCCCGAGTGTTTCTACGACCCCAGGCACAGGATGGTCTACGAAGCCATGGTGGAGCTTGTCCGCACCCACATCCCGGTGGACATAGTCACCGTATCCTCCAAACTCCGCGAGAAGGACAACCTCGAAGCGGTCGGAGGGGCCTCGGTGCTGGCTGCGTTCACCGAAAGGGTTGGCAGCGCTGCCAACCTCGAGTATTACATCAAGATACTCAAGCAGAAGAGCATACAGCGCAACCTCATAACCGCGTCGTACCAGATACTGCACGACTCATTCGACGACTCCATGGTCGTGGACGACCTCATCGACAAGTCGGAATCCCTCATCTACGACGCGACGCGCGACATCAGCCGCCGCGAGGTACAGGACATAGGCAGCATACTCAAGGACGTGGTGTCCGACATCGAGAAACAGCAGTCCAACACCGGCCTGGTGGGAGTGCCTTCCGGTTATCCCTCGATCGACCGCATAACCGGAGGCTGGCAGCCCTCCGACCTCGTAATCATAGCCGCCCGCCCATCCGTGGGTAAGACGGCCTTCGCGCTCAACATAGCCCGCAACGCTTCGGTGGACCATCACATCCCCGTGGCGGTGTTCTCGCTCGAAATGAGCTGCGCACAGCTCGCCAAGCGTCTGGTAGTGAGCGAGACCGGCCTTAGCGGCGACAAGATCAAGGGCTCCATCAAGCTTGAAGACTACGAATGGGAACAGCTGGAGTACCGTATCCGCGACCTCGCGAGGGCTCCCCTCTACATAGACGACACGCCCAGCCTGCCCATCATGGAATTCCGCACCAAGGCCAAGAACCTGGTGCTCAGCAAGGGCGTCCGCCTGATAGTGGTGGACTACCTGCAGCTGATGCAGGCTCCCGAGCAGGGAAAGGGTGGTCTGCGCGAGCAGGAGGTGGCCTACATCTCCCGTACGCTCAAGGCCACTGCCAAGGAACTCGGCGTTCCTATCCTCGCCCTCTCTCAGCTTTCGCGTAATGCCGTACAGAGGCAGGGAAGCGGCGGCAAGCCCATGCTCAGCGACCTCCGCGAGTCCGGAAGTATCGAGCAGGACGCCGATATGGTCATCTTCATCCACAGGCCCGACTACGTAGGCCTCTCGGAGAATCTGGAAGACAGGGAAAAGACCGAAATCATAATAGCGAAGCACCGTAACGGTGAAACCAAGGACATCGACATGGTGTTCCGCAGCGAGCAGGTGCGCTTTATGGAAGTCGACGACACCCTCGCCGGGCGCGCCGCTTCCATACAGTCGGCCATGAATCCCGACTTCGAACAGTAATGGCAGAGATTATTTCACATCCCGGACGCATCCTCGAGGTCACGCCCGAGTTCACGACGGTACAGTTCACCGCCCTTTCGGCCTGCGGCTCCTGCCATGCGCAGGGCTTCTGCGGCGCTTCGACCGGAGAGGAGAAGACCCTGCAGATTCCAAGCGTTCCCGGGAACTGGCAACCGGGCCAGGAGGTGGACGTGTGCGTGAAGCGCGGAATGGGCTTCAAGGCCGTCTGGCTCTGTTACGCCCTGCCCCTCGTGGTGCTTCTGGCTGTGCTCCTGGGCCTTGTCGCCCTCGGAGTGCGTGAGTGGGTGGCGGGCCTCTCGGCCATAGGCGCCACCCTGCTTTATTATCTGGTCCTCGCTCTCTTCAGGGACCGTCTTTCGAACGAATATACATTTTACATAAAGGAGAAGAAATGAGTTCTACCCTTATCTGGACTGTAGTCATTCTCTTCGGCCTGGGGCTTCTGTTGGCACTGCTCCTGTTCCTGGTGGCTCGGAAGTTCAAGGTAGAGGAAGACCCGAGGGTCGCTTTGGTCGAGGCTGAACTGCCCGGAGCCAACTGCGGCGGATGCGGCTATGCGGGGTGCCACGATTTTGCGGTAACCTCCTGCGCTGCTCCCGATCTCTCGAAGCACTGGTGCCCGGTAGGCGGCGCGCCGGTGATGGAGAAGGTAGCAGGCATACTCGGACATCAGGTGGAGAAAAAAGCCCCCATGGTGGCCGTCGTGCGTTGCGCCGGCAGCTGCGAGGCTAGGCCCCGCACCAATATCTACCAGGGAGCTGAGAGCTGCCGCCACAAAGCCTGGCTCTACGCCGGCGATACCGGCTGCGCGTTCGGTTGCCTCGGCTGCGGAGACTGTGCTGCCGCATGCAAATTCGGCGCCCTTTCCATGGATCCCGCCACAGGCCTTCCCGTGGTGGATGAAAGCAAGTGTACGGCCTGTGGCGCATGCGTATCCGCCTGCCCCAGGGCTATTATCGAGCTCAGGGCCAAGGGCCCGCGCGGCATACGCGAGTACGTCGCCTGCCGCAACCAGGACCGCGGCCCCGTGGCACGCAAGGCCTGCTCTGCCGCCTGCATAGGCTGCGGCATCTGCCTTAAGAACTGCGAGCATGACGCCATAGTGCTGGAGAACAATCTGGCATACATAGATTTCACCAAGTGCAAGCTCTGCCGCAAGTGCGAGGCCGCCTGCCCCACCGGAGCAATACACGGAGTCAATTTTCCAAAGCCCCTCGTGAAATGAAAAGGATGACCTTCAGCATAGGCGGCGTGCATCCCCAGGACTGCAAGCTCGCGAAGGACCGCCCGATCGAGGTCCTTCCCCTTCCCAAAACACTCTGGGTATCGATGGCCCAGCATCTCGGCGCACCGGCGAAACCGGTCGTGGCCGTGGGCGACAGGGTACTTACCGGCCAGGTGATTGCCGAACCGGGAGGCTTCATCTCGGCATTCGTGCATTCTCCCGCAACGGGCACCGTCAAAAGCATAGCTCCGAGGGCGGATCTTGCCGGACGTCCCGTTCCCCATATAGAAATAGAGGTAGAGGGAGACGAGTGGGCCCCCGGAATCGACACGACTCCCGATCTCGTGACCGCCATTCCCGACGACCGTCAGATGATGCTCGACCGCATCAAAAACTGCGGAGTCGTCGGCCTCGGCGGCGCTACCTTCCCCACACACGTCAAACTCAACCCCGCACCGGGCAGCCCGGCCGCCGAAGCTCTCCTTATCAACGGAAGCGAGTGCGAGCCCTTCCTCACCAGCGATTACCGCCTCATGCTGGAAAGCCCGAAGCAGATTCTTGTAGGCGCGGCCATAATGCAGAAGATACTCGGTGGGCCGCACTGCTACATCTGCATAGAAGACAACAAGCCCCAGGCGATAAAGATTATGCGGGAGGCCCTTGCCGAACTCGGTTTTGCCGGGATGACGGTACAGCCGCTTCTCAAGAAATACCCGCAGGGCGGAGAAAAACAGCTCATACAGGCGGTGATGCGTCGCGAAGTGGGCTCCGGGGCGCTCCCGATAAGCGTGGGCGCCGTGGTGCAGAACGTGACGACAGCCTTCGCAGTGTACGAAGCCGTGCAGAAGAACAAACCCCTGCTCACCAACATACTTACCGTTACGGGCGACTGCCTGCCTGTCGAGGCCCAGCACAACTACCTTTTCCGCATAGGCATGCCGCTGAGCTACATAGCGCAGTATGCAGGCGGCATCCCGGAGGGAGCAGCCAAGATAGTGAGCGGAGGCCCGATGATGGGCCGTGCGGTAGCCAACCTTGAGGCCACTACGGTCAAGGGCTCGTCGGCGCTGCTTTATCTCTCCGAACCCACAACCCGTCGCTGGACGAAGACCGCATGCATACGCTGCGGCCGCTGCTCCGAGGCCTGCCCCATGGGGCTCGAGCCTTTCCTGCTCAACCGCCTCTATAAGGCCGGACTCACGGACGAACTCGAAAAGAACGCGGTGCAGGACTGCATAGAATGCGGCTGCTGCCTCTTCAGCTGCCCTGCCGGAATCCCGCTGCTCGACAACGTACGCCAGGCAAAACTTCAGGTAATGGGAATCATGAGGGGCCGCGCCGCCGCTGCAAAGGCAGCCGCCGAAGCGGCGAAGGCCGCAGAAACACCAAAACAGCAGTAATATGGCAGAATCCTATATAGTATCCGGCAATCCCCACTGGCATTCGCCCGTATCCACGAAGCGCCTCATGCTCGACGTGGTGCTGGCCCTGTGCCCTGCGGTGATAGTCTCGTTCCTCTTCTACGGCTGGAGCGAAATACTCGTCATGGCCGAGAGCATAGCTTTCTGCGTGCTGCTCGAGTGGGCCATCACGAAATTCCTTCTCAAGAAACCCTCCACCATAGGCGACCTCTCGGCGGTCGTGACAGGCATGCTGCTGGCCATGAACCTCCCGTCCGGCACACCCTGGTGGATAGTGCTCATCGGAGCAATCGTCGCGATAGGCGTCGCCAAGATGAGTTTCGGAGGCATAGGCCAGAACATCTTCAACCCGGCAATCACGGGTCGCGTCTTCCTGCTGGTGAGTTTCCCGGCGCAGATGACCACATGGCCCGTACCGGCGGGATTCCTTTCCGTCCCCGACGGTTTCACCGGAGCGACGCTACTTCAACAGGTCAAGATACTCGGTGCAGGAGGGGCCGACGCCCTCGTATCGCTCCAGACCCTCTTTACCAATATAGGCGGCTCGGCGGGAGAGATATCCGCACTCGCCCTTCTGGCAGGCTGGCTGTATCTTGTCTGCCGCAGGGTCATCAAGCCCTGGATAACGCTGAGCATCTTCGGAACCGTTGCGCTGATATCCGCGGTATTCCATGCAGTGAATCCGGAACTCTATACCGGAGCGCTCTTCAACCTTCTCACCGGCGGCGTGATACTCGGCGCCTGCTTCATGGCCACCGACTATGTCACCTCGCCCATGACCTCCTGGGGAGGCGTGGTTTACGGAATAGGGATAGGCTTCATCCTCATGATGATACGCTACTTCGGTTCCTATCCGGAGGGCATGTCGTTCGCTATTCTTCTGATGAACATGGCGGTTCCGCTGCTCAACATGGCGTTCCACCAGAAAAAGTACGGGAGGAAGTAACATGGCGGCAAAAAGCAATCTTTCCGGAATGGCGCTCTGCCTTTCACTGGTCTGCCTCGTATGCGGGGCGGTGCTGGGCAGCGTCTATGCGGTAACCAAGAGCCCCATCGAAGCGGCTGCGGCAGCGGAGGCCAAAGCGGCCATAGCGGAAGTCCTTCCCGAAGGGGGAGAGATCTCTGAGGCCAGGGAGGCCGAAGGGATGGAGTACTACTGCTCGGTGGCCGACAGCGCCGTAGTGGCGTATGCGGTCAGGAGCAGCGCCGTCGGTTTCGGCGGTCCGCTTACCCTTATGGTGGGCGTCCTGCCCGACGGCAGCATATGGAACACAAAGGTGCTTTCCCACAGCGAAACCCCGGGCCTCGGAGCCAAATGCACCACCGACGAGGGCTTTATGGCCCAGTGGAAGGGCTTCAAGGGGGATTTTTCAGTCAGGAAGGACGGGGGAGACGTGGACGCCATAACAGCTTCCACCATCACCTCCAGGGCCTACGCGAAGGCAGTGGCCCAGGCATCCGCGCTGGTCGTCCGTCTCCACGGAGGCGATGCGGTCACCGGTGCTTCCGTTAACGATAAGGAGGACTAAGCAATGGCAGGAAAGAACTGGTCTCTCATTACCAAGGGTTTCCTTAAGGAGAACCCGACCTTTGTGCTGGTGCTGGGCATGTGCCCGACGCTTGCCACCACCACCTCGGCCATGAACGGCCTGGAGATGGGCCTTGCGACCCTCTTCGTGCTGGTGCTTAGCAATATAGTGATTTCGCTCCTGTCTCCGGTCGTGCCCGACAAGGTGCACATTCCGGTCTACATAGTGGTGATAGCCACCTTCGTGACGGTACTCCAGCTGGTCATGCAGGCATGGACTCCGGCGGCCTACAAGACCCTCGGACTCTTCATCCCGCTGATTGTGGTGAACTGCATCATCCTCGGCCGCGCTGAGGCCTTCGCCTGCAAGCACAACTGCTGGGAGAGCGCCCTCGACGGAATAGGAATCGGCCTTGGTTTCACCGCTTCGCTCACCGTCATAGGCATAGTCCGGGAGATTCTCGGCAGCGGTTCCGTGTTCGGCTGGAAGTTCATCCCAGGCGACGGCATCCTGGCCTTCGTGATGGCTCCCGGCGCCTTCCTGGTGCTGGGCTATCTTATGGTACTGTTCAACAAAATAGCAAAGAAGTAAGCCATGGAATACCTGCTCATTATAATCTCGGCGATATTCGTAAACAATATCGTACTGGCGCAGTTCCTCGGCATCTGCCCCTTCCTCGGCGTGTCCGGCAAGCTCTCCACCTCCACCGGCATGAGCATGGCGGTTTGCTTCGTGATTACCCTTGCCACCGTAGTCACCTGGTTGCTCAACCGCTACCTGCTGGTGCCCTTCGGGCTGGAGTTCCTGCAGACCATAGCCTTCATCCTCGTGATAGCCGCCCTTGTGCAGATGGTGGAAATCGTGCTCAAGAAGGTTTCGCCTTCGCTCTACCAGGCGCTAGGCATCTTCCTCCCGCTCATCACCACCAACTGCGCCGTGCTCGGAGTGGCCATTACCGTGGTGAGCAAAGAGTTCACCTTCGGCAGCGCGGCGCCCCACATGCTGAACCTCGCGGAATCCACGGTTTACGCCTTTGCGACCTCGCTCGGATACGGCCTGGCCATGATTCTCTTCAGCGGAATACGCGAGCATCTGGCCCTGAGCGACGTACCCAAACCCTTCCGCGGCCTGCCCATAGCTCTCATCTCCGTGAGCATAATGGCTATGGCATTTCTTGGATTTTCGGGAATAGTTTAATATATTTGCGTATTGGCTTAGTACTTTTAACCAAAACCTTTAATAAAATGAAGAAAATCTTTGCAGTTCTCGTTGCCCTCTTCGCAGTCGTTGCAGTGGCAAACGCAGCCAACTATGCAGTTGACAATGCATCTGTCGACGCCCTCTTCACCGAGGCGGTCATGGAAGCTCCCGTAACTCCGGCAGCTCCCGCCACCCCGGCCCTCAGCGGCGATCCTCAGATCACCAACATCGTAGCCCTTGTCGTTGACTGGATCGGCCTCGGCGGTCTTGGCATCCACAGGCTCATCCTCGGCTCCAAGCCCATCAACTGCCTCTGGTACTTCCTCACCATCGGCGGCATCTTCGGCATTATTCCTCTCATCGACGGCATCATGCTGATCATCGACCTCATCAACGGAAGCGCCAGCTACTTCGACAACCCCGCATTCATCATGTGGCTGTAGTCTGTGAAGTGTTTTAGTTACAGGGCGGGCGTTTTCGCCCGCCTTTTCTTTTTAATCCTGGCTCTCGCATTCGCGGGCGCCCGCCCCGTCGCAGCCCAGAGGCTCTTTCATGTGGACGTGCAAACCAAGACCGTCAACAAGGGGAAGATGCGCGCTGCGGACAAGGGCATATGGTACACCAGGGGCGGCAATCTCAACATAGAGTGGCGTAACGGAGCCCGCACATATTATTACGTCTCGACCCCGTACGGCTTTACCGACGTCTACTACCCTTCGAGCAAGGAGGTAACGACCCTCGACCAGCAGATGTTCAACCCTTCCGACGAACTTCTCTGGCTTTTCGCTGAAGGCGGAATCGAGGACATGGGGCTGGCGCGGGAAGGCTTCGTTCTCAAGTCTTTCACAAAAGACGGCGACTACACTGTGCGCCGTTATGAGCCCCGCAAGTCCGGCGGCATGTGCACACGGGTAGACGTGGCCTTCGATTCCGACTACCTGCCGGTTTACTGCGCCTACTTCGACAAAAAAGGTCGCATCCTCACCAAAACCTATCTCTCCGACTACACTTCCGTCAAGGGCTTCGCCTTCCCAATGAGGGTGACGGAAATATCCTATCTGTTGGAGAAGAACGATTCCACCGTGCGCCTGGACCTCTACCGTGGCCTCGAGATTGACGAGCCTGCCGACATGTTCGGTTTCCGGGTTCCGTCAGATGCGAAGCGCGTCGACATGAAGGAAGGGCTCAAGGCCGCGAAAAAAAACCTGAAGTGAACGCGCTCTTCCTCGCCGCCCTGCTGCTGGTTACGGCTCCAGTCCAGCCTGCTCCCTACTATCCATCCGCGGATTCTCCCGCGTGGCCGGAGGTGCACGGGCCGTTCTCCTGGGCGGACAGGATCATGAACTCGAGCCGGCTTGCGCGTTCCGGCGGCATTTACAAACTCAGGCAGGAAACCCTTCGCCTTTTTACTCCTACGGCCGACATCAAGGCTTTTGCCGTGCCGGATATCCAGCGCTTTTCCGTATCCGAAAAACTGGATTTCTTTTCATACGCGCTTGGCTCGGAACTCTACCGGGATGCCGCGGCACTGCTTTATGCCGACGGACTTTTCGAGCAGTCCGACACCCTGCAGTATCTGCGCGGCGTGGTGGCTTACGACGTCCGCGACTTTTCGCTCGCAGCTGCCCAGTTCGCCGCCGTTCCGGAAAGCAGCCCTTATTCCGTGCAGGCGAAGTCGTTCCTCGATGTCTGGAACTCTACCCCGGAAGTGCCAGGATACAAAGCCCGAAGCCCCTTTCTCGCCGCGGCAATGTCTGCCGTCATTCCCGGCTCGGGAAAAATCTATGCCGGCGACCTGCGCAGCGGCATCTCGACCTTCCTCGTTGTGGGCGCCCTCGGAGGCATGGCGGCGGAGTCGTGGATAAAGCTCGGCGGCCGCGACTGGCGCACCATAGCACTCTCTTCTGTCTTCGGACTTTTCTATATAGGAAACATTTACGGAAGCGCAGTCTCCGTTTCGGTAATCACCAATACCTACCAGGATGCTCAGAAAGCTACTCTTCTGTTCGATCTTCGCATTCCTCTGCACCAGTTTTAGCCTGACGGCAGTAGGTGCGGAGCCTGGAAACGGCGGGCAGCAGAGTCTGCTGCCCGCCGAACTCTCCGCTGCGCTGTGCGAAATGGTGGCCTGGGAGGCGAACGACAAGGCTACGCGCGACTCGCTGCTGCTGGCCAGGGCGCAGTTCCTTTCGGAGGCTGGCGAGAGCGGCCGCGCCTACGAAACGGTATGCCGCATATCGCGTTTCGGACTGGACGCCGACAGGCGCGCAGAACTGCTTCGCCGCAAACTCATGTACACCTGGGAGGCAGGGATGATGGATGATTTCCGGGGATTCCTGGAAGAGGCTTCCGTCAATTCCCCGTCCGGTTCTCCACGCCACCGCAGCGAAGATCTTGCAATGATACTGAGCGTAATCCCGGGAGCCGGCCTCGCCTATGCGGGAGACTGGACAGGAGCAGGAAAGGCTTTCCTTGCCGGCGGCACAACCATTGCTCTCGGCGTTGGCGCTTTCCTTTCGGGACTCTACGTTACCGCTTTCCTCGGCGGAGGCATGCTCCTCTACACCATCCTTCCTCCAAGTACCGACAAGGCAGTAAAAACTGCGGCCGAATTCAACAGCCGCCGCCTCAAGGAGTTCTACACTCCAATCTACGACTCAATCAGATAACGGGAAAAGCGTCCTAATCCAGTACCAACTCCACCGGGCAGTGGTCGGAGCCGAAGATTTCGTTGTGGATGTCGGCGGAGACGATGCGTCCGGAAAGGCCTTCCGAAACGAGGAAGTAATCGATGCGCCACCCGACGTTCCTTTCGCGGGCGGCCATGCGGTAACTCCACCAGGAGTATTTGGCTTCGCCCGGATGCAGGGCGCGCCAGCTGTCCACGAAGCCGGCGCCAAGGAGCTCGGTCATCTTTCCGCGTTCCTCGTCGGAGAATCCGGCGTTGAAATGGTTGGTGTCGGGGTTCTTGAGGTCTATTTCCTCATGGGCCACGTTCATGTCGCCGCACACGATTACTCCTTTTTTCGCGGCGAGCCCGCAGAGATACTCCCGGAAGGCATCCTCCCAGCGCATGCGGTATTCAAGGCGCCGCAGTCCGTCCTGTGAATTAGGCGTATAAACGTTTACAAGATAGAAGTCAGGCATCTCAAGGGTGACAACGCGCCCTTCGTGGTCGTGCTCGTCGATGCCTATGCCGTAAGAAACCGACAGGGGCTCGTGACGGGTGTAGATAACCGTTCCTGAGTAACCCTTTTTGTCGGCGTAGTTCCACCAGGACGTGTATCCCAGGAACTCAAGGTCGATCTGTCCGGCCTGAAGCTTGGTCTCCTGAAGGCATACGAAGTCGGCATCGAGTTCCGTGAAGATGTCGGCGAAACCCTTTCCGGCTACGGCGCGAAGGCCGTTCACATTCCAGCTGATGAACTTCATGAGTACTTTATTCTATGCTCCATTCGGCACCGTCCTTGGTGTCCTTGACCACGATTCCGAGGGCCTTGAGAGAATCCCGTATATGGTCGCTCAGCGCCCAGTCCTTCGCCTCGCGGGCTTTGGCGCGCTCTTCCAGCACCATCTGCATAAGCCCGTCCACCACGGCGCCGGAAGCGCCTCCGGCCTCGTCTTCGTCAACAAGGCCCAGCACTCCGAACACTATGTCGTCGAAAAGCTGTACCAGAGTATCCATATCTTCCTTGGCCAGCGCGACCGTTCCGGCCTTGGCCGAGTTGATGATGCGCACCGCCTCGAAGATCTGGGCTATCGCCACCGGGGTGTTCATGTCGTCGCAGAGCGCGTCGTACACGCCTTCCCAAACGGCCTTGACCTCGGCCGACGAGGCGTTGCAGCTCTCGGGGGCCACGCCCGTCGGCAGTTCCCCATAGGGGATGGGTTTGCGCTGGACTCCCGCCATCGAATAGAGGTCGCGTGCGGCCTGCATCACCCTCTTGTAACCCTTTTCGGACGCCTGCAGGGCTTCATTGCTGAAGTCCAGGG
This sequence comes from Bacteroidales bacterium, assembly GCA_024691765.1. GTDB lineage: Bacteria > Bacteroidota > Bacteroidia > Bacteroidales > UBA932 > Cryptobacteroides. The sequence goes on from JAILNI010000006.1 coordinate 52,599, forward strand.
TTCCGCGGTAGTGGGCCTGGAGTATGAAGAAGCGCACTGTCATGGGCGTGTATGCCTGGTCGAGTTTGTCGTGGGTTCCGGCGAACAGTTCCGGCAGGGTGATGAAGTTGCCCAGGCTCTTGCCCATCTTCTGGCCACCTATGGTTATCATGTTGTTGTGTACCCAGTAATGCACTCCCTGGGTGCCGCGTTCGGCGACGTTCTGGGCAATCTCGCACTCGTGGTGCGGGAACATCAGGTCCATGCCTCCTCCGTGGATGTCGAATTCCCTTCCGAGGTACTTCTCTCCCATCACCGAGCACTCGAGATGCCAGCCCGGGAAGCCTTCTCCCCACGGGGAGGGCCAGTGCATGATGTGTTCGGGCTCGGCCTTCTTCCACAGTGCGAAGTCGTAGGGGGCCTTCTTGTCGCTCTGCCCGTCAAGGGCGCGCGTTCCCTCCAGAGTGGCGTCCAGGGTGCGGCCGCTCAGGATTCCGTAATGATGGTCGGCATTGTATTTCTCCACGTCGAAATAGACGCTGCCGTTGCTCTCGTAGGCATAGCCTGCCGCGAGTATCTTCTTGACGGCCTCTATCTGCTCCACTATGTGCCCGGTGGCCCTCGGTTCTATGGAGGGAGGAGCCACGTTCAGCCTGCGCATGGCCTCGTGATAGCGGAAAGTGCAGTTCTGCACCACCTCCATCGGTTCCAGCTGCTCCAGGCGGGCCTTCTTCGCTATCTTGTCTTCGCCTTCGTCGGCATCCTGCTCCAGATGGCCCACATCGGTGATGTTGCGCACGTAGCGAACCTTGTAGCCGAGATGCCTCAGCAACTTGAACAGCACGTCGTAGGTGACCCCGGGGCGCGCGTGTCCCAGATGGGCGTCGCCGTACACGGTGGGGCCGCAGACGTACATGCCCACATGGCCTTCGTGTATGGGTTTGAAGAGCTGCCTGGTGCGGCTGAGGGTATTGGTGAGATAGAGGTCGTGCATATTGTATTTACGATATTTGATCCATTAATTGCGTCATTCTGGCGAACACTTCCTTCTGTCCGTAGTCGGACCCTTCGGGCGATGAGACCACGAGGTCGTAGACTTCTCCGCGCAGCTGCCTGCGTCCGGCTTTGAAAACGGCCCGGCTGATGCGTGCGCACAGATCCGCCTGCAGATGCCTTCCGGGAAGAAGGGAGATGAAGAGTTCCGCCCTGCGGCCGGCAAGCACGAGGCTGCTCCGGTGAACCGCCTTCATCTGCATGGGTATGCCGCGCAGCCGGAAGAACTCCTCCACGGCCAGGGCGGCCTCCTGGAAATCGGGGGCGTCGGCGTCGAGAAGCACTACTGCGGAACTTATGCGGGACCAGAGTTTAGCCATTCAGTTTGTCTATGAGTTCCCGGATTTCCAGTTTCGCCTCCCTCCAGCGTGGGATGTCTATCTTGGTTCCCACTACCTCCACCACACGTGCCGCAATGATGCTGCCTATCTCCCCGCAGGCCTTCAGCGGAAGGCCGAGGGAATGGGCGTAGAGGAAGCCTGCGGCGTAGGTGTCGCCCGCACCGGTGCCGTCGACGGGATTCGCCGGCCATGCGGGGATGTAGTGCTCCTCGTCTCCGCCCTTCACCCAGCTGCCGTCCTTGCCTACCTTCACCACGGCCACGTCGCACATGCGTGCGATCTCCCGAAGCGAAGCCACGGGATCGTCGCATTTTGTGAAAGCCTTGCTCTCGGTTTCGTTGGCGAAGACTATGTCAACGTATTTCTCCACAAGGTTGTGAAGGAAGGCGTCGTTGCTCTGCACCACGTTGTAGCTGGCCATGTCTATGGAGATGATGCAGCCGGCCGCTTTCGCCATCTGCACCGCCTTTGCGATGAGGTCCTGGTTCTGAACGAGATAGCCTTCGATATGGAAGTAGTCGTAACCTTCGAAGTACTCGGGTTTGAGGTCGTCCGGGCCCATTTCAAGTGCGGCGCCCATGTAGCTGGCGAAGGTGCGTTCGGCGTTAGCCCCTGTGATGAACACCATGCAGCGCCCGGAACCCTTGGTGCCTGTGAGCATGGTGGTGCGTACGCCGTACTGCTCCATGCTGCTCTTGAAGAGCTGCCCGAGTTCGTCCGGCCCTATCTTGCCGATAAAGCCGGAAGGCATGCCGAAGATGGACGTGCAGGTGATGGTGTTGGCCGCGGACCCTCCTGGAACATACTGTACGCCTATTTCCTTCAGGGCAGCCCATATCTCGTCGCCGGTTTCCTTGTCCACGTGCTGCATGCTGCCCAGGGGCAGGTGATACTTGCGCAGAAGCTCCCCGTCGGGGAGGATTGCGAGCACGTCGGTGAGCGCGTTGCCTATTCCGAGTATTGACTTCATAACTTACAAAAGTAATCAAAAATTGGCGGAATATCACTACCTTTGCCCTGCAATGAACAAAACCGTCGGGAATATCCTGAAGTACTCCCTGTCCTTCGCCCTGGCCGCCGTCCTGGTGTGGCTGGTGGCGAGGCAGATTGACTGGAAAAGCTTCGCCGAGGGGCTCCGCACAACCCGCTGGGAGTGGATGCTGGGATTCTTCGCCGCGTCCGTGCTCGCCCTCGTTTTCAGGGCGCAGCGCTGGAAGCTGCTGCTCAAGCCCCTCGATCCGGAGATGCGTCTCGGCCGCTGCTGGGATGCGAACAATATAGGCAACCTCGGCAGCCTTGTCATTCCCGGCTCCTGCGAACCCATACGCGCGGGCATCATCACCAGCAAAAAGCTTCCATTCCAGACGGTGCTCGGCACCATGATAATGGAGCGTGCCTGGGATTTCCTGTTTATCCTCCTCACCTTCGTGGTTGCGCTAATCGCGCGCTGGAACACTTTCGGAGGATTCATCAGTGAAAACATCTTCGGCCCCGTGCTGGGCGGAGGAACCCTGTGGTGGATACTCGGCGGCGCGGTGGCGCTGGGAGTGCTGCTGCTCTGGGCCTGCCGCCATTTCCGTTCGAAGCATCCGTTCCTGGAAAAGATAGCAGTGCTCATCGACGGCCTGCTGCAGGGCCTCGGCAGTTTCGGCCGCATGAAGAAGAAACTGCCCTACCTTTTCCACACCACGATGATATGGGTGATGTACATGTTCATGTGCTGGTTCTGCCTCAAGGCCGTTCCCGAGCTAGGTGGCCGGGACCTTGCCGACGCCCTCTTCATCAGCGCGCTCGGAAACGTATCGTCGGTGATTCCCGTACCGGGAGGCATGGGAGCCTACCATTATATCATAATGCACTGCATTTCCAGCCTCTACGGCCAGACCGGAGAGACGGGCCTGCTCTACGCCATGCTCAACCACGAAGGCCACGCGGTCGTTATACTCGTCCTGGGTATCATTTCTTACACGGCCAGAATGCTTGTCCTGCGGAAAAAATGAGTATCTTTGTAGGCTTAAAGAGGCCTCGGCCTCGAGAGGCTGTTTTGAAATGGTTCCCGAATTTATCTGCAGAGCATTTTCGAGACAGCTTCGATCTCCGAAGAAGGAGTGCAGCCGTAGCTGCATGACTGAAGAGGAGGAAGGAGATGGCCGGAAAGGCTCAAAGAGAAAGAGAGGAACTATTTCAAAATAGCCTCTAAGGTCCCGTAGCTCAGTTGGACAGAGCAACAGCCTTCTAAGCTGTGGGTCTTGGGTTCGAATCCCAACGGGATCACGACATAACTTATAACCGATATCATGTTCAAGATTCTTGAAAAGACGATGCTCTGCCCCACCATTGCGGAAATAGTGGTGGAGGCGCCCCGTGTCGCGAAAGCTGCCCTTCCGGGGCAGTTCCTCATCATCCGCGATGAGGAGAAGGGAGAGCGCATCCCTCTCACCATCAGCGATTCCGACCCCGTAAAGGGCACGGTCACCGTAGTCATCCAGCTTATCGGCGCATCCAGCCACCGTATGGTCGAGGCCTTCAAGGCAGGCGACTGCTACGCGGACGTAGTAGGCCCCCTGGGCAATCCCTCCGACTTTGTGGAGATGAGCCCGGAAGAGCTCAAGGCCCAGCACTATGTGTTCATCGCCGGCGGTCTCGGCACCGCCCCGGTGTATCCCCAGGCCAAATGGCTGCATGAGCACGGAGTTCCCGTGGACGTCATCATCGGCGCCCGTACGCAGGACCTGCTCATCTACACCGACAAGCTCGCCAGTGCATGCGACAACCTCTACCTCTGCACCGACGACGGATCGGTAGGCTTCAAGGGTGTCGGCACCGCAAAGCTCGAGGCTCTCGCAGCCGAAGGGAAGAAGTACACCAAGTGCGTGGCCATCGGCCCCATGATCATGATGAAGTTCGCCACCCTCACCTGTGTGAAGCTGGGTATCCCCGTGGTGGTCAGCATGAACTCCCTCATGGTGGACGGTACCGGAATGTGCGGTGCATGCCGCGTATCCGTGGATGGAAAAACCAAGTTCTCATGCGTTGACGGCCCCGAATTCGACGGCGCCCTCATCGACTGGGACGAAGCAATGAGAAGATCACGTCAATACAAGCCGGAAGAGACGGCAGCGATGGAAAATTATGGCAAATAGAATCCCGAGAGTCCCTGTCCGTGAGCAGGATCCCAAAGTTCGCGCATGCAACTTCGAGGAAGTTTCTTACGGTTACAACAAGGAAGAGGCGATGCTTGAGGCTTCAAGGTGCCTGCATTGCAAGAATCCTCTCTGCGTTACCGGCTGCCCGGTGAACATCAATATCCCCGACTTCATAGCACAGGTGCTTGTCGGCGACGTCGACGCCGCCGCGGCCGTCATCGCGAAGGACTCCTCGCTGCCCGCAGTCTGCGGTCGCGTCTGCCCGCAGGAGACCCAGTGCGAAGGTAAGTGCATACTCGGCATCAAGGGTGAGCCGGTGGCTATCGGCAAGCTCGAACGTTTCGTGGCCGACCATGCGTCCGGCAGCGCCGCCCAGGTCGCTCCCTCCAACGGCCACAAGGTAGCCGTCATAGGCAGCGGTCCCGCAGGTCTCGCCTGTGCGTCCGACCTTGCCAAGTGGGGTTACAAGGTGCACGTCTTCGAGGCCCTTCACAAGGCCGGCGGCGTGCTCGCCTACGGTATCCCGGAGTTCCGTCTTCCCAAGGACAAGGTCCTGCAGAAGGAGATTGACGCGGTTACCGCCCTCGGCGTGACCATCGAGACCGACGTCATCATAGGCCGTACCACCATGATCGAGGACCTTCTCGACAAGGAAGGCTACGAGGCCGTGTTCGTGGGCACCGGAGCGGGCCTGCCCCGCTTCATGGGCATCCCGGGTGAGAACCTCAACGGCGTTTTCTCCGCCAACGAGTTCCTCACCCGCAACAACCTCATGAAGGCTTTCCGCGAGGACTACCTCACTCCTATCCACGCCGGTAAGAAGTGCTGCGTGGTCGGAGGCGGCAACGTTGCGATGGATGCGGCCCGCACCGCACTCAGGCTCGGCGCCGAAACCACCATAGTCTACCGTCGTTCCGAGGCTGAACTTCCCGCCCGCAAGGAGGAAGTCCATCACGCCAAGGAGGAAGGCATACACTTCGAGCTCCTCACCAATCCCGTCGAAATCCTTTCCGACGAGAACGGCTGGGTATCAGGCATGAAGTGCATACGCATGGAACTCGGCGAGCCCGATGCAAGCGGACGCCGCAGCCCGGTGGAAATCCCCGGCAGCGAATTCGTAGTGGAGTGCGACACGGTCATCATGTCGCTCGGCACATCGCCCAACCCGCTCATCGCCCAGACCACTCCCGGTCTTGAGCGCACCAAGCGCGGCGGCCTTGTCGCCGACGAAGCCGGCGCTACCACGCGCCCCGGCATCTTCGCCGGCGGCGACGCCGTGACCGGCGCCGCGACCGTCATCCTCGCCATGGGTGCCGGCCGCAAGGCCGCCGCTGCCATTGACGAGTACATCAAGTCGAAATAATGCACGGCTCTGACAGCAAAAAGGGCGGCCCCTCAGGGAGCCGCCCTTTTTTTCGCCGCGGGTTCTACAGCCCCAGGGCCTTCTTCATCTCGGGTACGTGTGCCTTTGCGCTCTTGAAGAGCTCCCACTGGTTGACCGTGCGGTCCCAGTTGTGCTCGGGATACTTGATCTTGTAGTAGGTGTCGCCGTTTATGTAGTCGGCCAGGAACCTCACGCACTGCATGTACGGGAACAGGCAGGCCGCATAGGGCAGGTTCTCCTTCTCCACGGGAGTAAGGAAGGAGGAAGCCGACTCGAGGTAACCCTTGCTGAAGGCCTTGAAGATTTCCATGTTGAAGCCCACCTTGCGGGAGTCAGGATCGTCCTCGGCGGTGAAGTTGGCCGCGGTGCGGAGGAAATCCCCGAAATCGGAGAATACGTACGAAGGCATGACGGTGTCGAGGTCTATTACGCAGAGCACGTTTCCGTTCGCGTCGAACATCATATTGTTCACCTTGGTGTCGCAGTGGCAGATGCGCTTGGGAAGCTTGCCCTCGCGGTGCAGGCGCTCGGCCAGGGTCATCTCTTCCTCGTACTTCAGCACCTCTTCCACCAGGGCCTTCACTTCGGGCTTCGCAAGACGTCCGGCGGCATCGGCCTCAATGGCCTCGTGCAGCTGGCGGGCGCGCAGCTCCATGTTGTGGAAGTCGGGGATGGTCTCACCGAGTTTCTCGGGGATGTCGGTGAGCATGGCCTCAAAGCGCCCGAAAGCCTTTCCGGCATAATAGGAATACTCCGGGGTAACGGCTTCGTAAGTGAATGCGTCGGGGATGAACACCGACACGCGCCAATAGGTCTGGCCGTCGGTCCAGTAGGTCTTGTCCGAGCCCTTGAGGGGCACGAAGGTGAGAACCTTGCGGTCGATGTCGGATTCGCCAGCCGCCTCGAGCTTTGCGCGTATATGGCGGGTTACGGCGTCGATGTTGTGCTGGAGCAGGTCCACATCGCGGAAAATCGCGTTGTTGATTCTCTGGAGCACATACGACTTTGCCCCGTCGGTACTTACCTTGAAAGTGTCGTTGATGAGTCCGTTGCCCAGGGGCTTAACCTCTGTCGGATTGCCTTCGAGAGCGAACTGCCTGATGATTTCGAGTGTGTCCATATGGTTATTGTTTCAATGATTTCACTTTTCCCTTCCTGTCGATGATGTAGCTCACCGGGGCGAGCGTGAAGTCGTAGTTTTCAAGGAAGGATTCGCCGGCTACGGCAACCGTCCAGCGGCTGCCCTCAAGCTCGCTTCTGAGCCAGCGGGCTTCTCCGCGTGTGCTCTTTTCCACCACGGCCAGCAGTTGCATGCGGCCGGAAACTTCTTTTTCGACCTGCTTCATCTTCGACGCGCAGGAAGTGCAGCCGGCGTTGCCCACAAGCATAAGCAGGGTTTTCGGGGCGCGTGCGGCATATTCCAGCACGGAAACGGTGGTTCCGTCAGCGAGAACGACGGCCCCGTCTTCCGCAGGACCTCCCGGGAGGTTGAGGTAGCTCTTGCGAAGCAGCTCAGCCTCGTCGAAGCGAAGGTAGTCAAGCGCAATGCTGTCGGCAATGGCCTTGCGGAGATAGACCCTCAGCAGTTCCACGTTGCGATAGGGGGAGTCAAGGGGATAGAGGGCCGACATGAAGAGGTCGGAATAGACGTAGTACGACACCGTGTCGGCCTTCGCGCTGTCGAGAAACTCCCTTATGCACGCCGCAGCTGTGGCCGTGTCGGTCTTTTCAAGCAGTTCCATCCAGTTGCCGAAGCGCTGCTGCGCCGCGTCGAAATTCGCGAGCCCTTTCTGCGAACCGAAGTCGTAGCCGTCCCAGTAATGCTGCGGACCGGGCCCTTTCGCGGTGCATGCCGCGAGCGCCAGGCTTATGGCGCATGCAATCAGTGTGCGTATCCTCATTTGCTGACCTTGACGGTGGTTATGAAGTTGTAACCGGTTTCCGCATCCCAGGTGTTCTTGTTGGCAAGACGTATGGAATAGAGCGGATTATCGTGCAGACTGCTTTCCGGGTCGGGCAGGTTCAGGTAGAGGCTGTAGCTGCCTTCCGAGGGGGCCTTGAAGGAGACTTCGAACTTACGGGTCTTGCCGGCAAGCCAGAAGCGGGGATTCTCGCTCGCTATGGGAGTGACGGTGGTTTTGCCTGAGCTTTCGTTCTTCAGCACGATTTCGAGTCCGCGCGGGTTGATGGGAGCCGCAAAGCCCACGTTGCTGATGCTCAGCACGAGGCGCACGTTTTCGCCGGCCTTGATGTCGGGGCTTATCCAGGAGTCGCGAAGTACAAGGCGGTAGCCAAGGCGCTTTTTCACGTCGTTCAGGCAGCCTCCCTTGTTCCAGGAACTGATCACCTTCTCGTTGTAACCGCTGTTGAGATAGCTGTAGTGCTGGCGTTCCATCTGGTCGACGGTGTTGGAGCAGCCGGAATAATCGGAAACTGCGCAGGTCTCGCCGCCCATGAAAGTGTATTTGCTGTCGTCGCACCAGAAGCTGCGTTCCGATTCGTCTTCGAAGGTTCCCCAGTCGTCAGAGGCCGCAACGAAGCAGTCGTTGTGGCCGCAGATGCGGGCCTTAGGAGTGTTCTGGTACGCGGTAGCGCAGTTCAGGGTGTCCGTTGAGCCGAGCCGGAGCATCTTCAGCTTGAAGGTAGGCGTGCGCACTGCCACCTGGCGGTTCTCCGGCATCGCATCCAGAAGGGCCTCGATGAGCTCCCTGCGCGGTTCATAGTCCAAATCGGACTCGGGCTGGTAGCCGAAATGGTCGGTATAGTACCATTCTCCCCACCAGCCGCAGAACCCGGCCTGCAGGCATATTATCACGTCGGAATTATCCTTCAGTATGGGTTTGAGTTGCTCTATGTGACGAAGGGTCTTTTCTTTGGTGGCGTCCCAGGGTGTGGGGTTGTTCTGCGGATTTTCGGTATCGAAATCCCCGTTGAAATAGCCGAAGCGCACCACCGCCTTGACTCCCGCCTTGCGGGCGTTGGAGAAAGCCGTCTTTATGCAGTTAAGATAGTTCTGGGAGATGTCCTTGTTTACGAAGTCTCCTATCCAGAATATGAAAAGCACAACTGAGCACTGGTCGGAACCGGTACGGTACCCCTGCAGTTTGCTCACCGAATAGCTGTCTGAAGCAGAGCTGAACGCGCAGTGCTTGTAGAAACCCCTTTCAGGATTGGCGAAATTGTCGGTATCCTCGGTATAGCTTGCGTGCACCAGGCCGTCGGTGTTGATCTGTACCGGCTTCCAGAAAGTGTTGGGATCCGGAGTGACCGGCTGCCCGGAAGGATCCTGGGTGGGATTCTCATCCTCATCCTCTTCTTCGGGATCAGGAGTTGTGATGGATCCGCTGAGGAAACTGATGCCCAGACCGTCGCACGAAACGGCGGAGAAGGCCAGCAGCGCGGTTATCAGTATCAGTGCTATTCTTTTCATATCCCACAAATTTAACAAACATATTCTGTTTTTCAAATACAAAAAACCGCCGGAGCATCAACTCCGGCGGCGTTTCGTTTAAGGAGCGGCGCCCTGTGAAGGGCCCGTGTCCGCTACAGGTCCTCAAGACCGGCGGCCATTTCGTCAGTACGTCCCACCACGATATCCTGGTAGTCGTTCAGACCTGTGCCGGCGGGGATGAGGTGCCCGCAGATGACGTTCTCCTTGAGGCCTTCGAGATGGTCCACGCGACCGCGTATGGCGGCTTCGCTGAGCACCTTGGTGGTCTCCTGGAAGGAGGCGGCGCTGATGAAGCTGCCGGTGCGGAGAGCGGCCCTGGTGATGCCCTGCAGCACCAGGCGGGCGGTCGCCGGCTGTGCCGGGCGGACGCCCAGGGGCTTCAGGCCCTGACGCTCGAGCGAGGAGTTCTCGCCCTGGAGCTCACGGGAGCTGATGATGTCGCCCTGCTGGTACTTCTGGCTGTCGCCGGGAGCGAGCACGTAGAACTTGCCCCAGACGCTGTCGTTGGTGTCCATGAACGCCCACTTGTCCACGAGTTCCTCGGGGAGGAACGGAGTGTCGCCCGGGTCGGTTATTTCCACCTTGCGCATCATCTGGCGCACGATTATCTCGAAATGCTTGTCGTTGATCTTCACGCCCTGCAGACGGTACACCGCCTGAACTTCGTTCACGATGTACTCCTGCGCCTTCACGGGACCGAGTATCGAAAGGATGTCGCCGGGAGCGACGCCGCCGTCGGAGATGGGCGTGCCTGCCTTCACGTAGTCGTTCTCCTGAACCAGTATCTGCTTCGTGAGGGGAATCAGGTAGCGCTTCTCCACGCCGGACTTGTTCTTCACCGTGATTTCGCGGTTGCCCCTCTTCACGCTGCCCATGATAACCTCGCCGTTGATTTCGGAGAGTATGGCAGGATTTGAAGGATTGCGGGCCTCGAAGAGCTCGGTAACACGCGGAAGACCTCCGGTGATATCGCTCGCCTTTCCGATTGCGCGCGGAATCTTGATGATGACGTCGCCGACCTTCACGTCGGTGCCTTCCTCGACGGAGATGTGGGCGCCCACCGGCAGGTTGTACTGCTTGAGGGTCTCGCCGCCTTCTCCGAGGATGAGCATCGTCGGGTTCTTGGTGCGGTCCTTGGATTCGGTGATGACCTTGTCGGTGGACATGGAGAACTCGTCGGTGGATTCCTTGCGGAAGGTCACGCCTTCTACGAGGTTCTCGAATGCCACGCGGCCGGCCGTCTCGACCAGGGTGATGGCGTTGTAGGGATCCCATTCGCAGATGAGGTCGCCCTTCTTCACCTTCGCGCCGTCTTTCTTGTGAAGCACGGAGCCGTAGGGGATGTCGTACTGCGAATACGGATAACCGGTGTGCTCGTCAACGATGCGGAGCTCGGTCATGCGGCTTACCACCACGGTTTCCTTCTCACCGTCCTCGTTTATGCGCTCGATGGTGCGGAGATCTTCGAAACGGAGTACGCCGTCGTACTTGCTCTCGATGCTGGAGTCCACCACGGCGCCGCCGGCGGTACCGCCGACGTGGAAGGTACGCAGGGTCAGCTGGGTACCCGGTTCACCGATGGACTGTGCGGCGATCACGCCGACCACCTCTCCCTTCTCGACCATGCGCGAGGTTGCGAGGTTGCGTCCGTAGCACTTGGCGCAGACACCCTTGCGGCTCTCGCAGGTGAGCACCGAACGGATTTCCACCTGCTCGATGGGGAGCGTGTCGATGAGAGCGGCCACATCGTCGCGGATCTCCTCGCCCGCTGCAAGGATGAGCTTGCCGGTAAGCGGGTCGAAGATGTCGTGCACGGTGACGCGCCCGAGTATCCTTTCTCCAAGGCTCTCCACGACGGTGTCCTTGTCCTTGATGGCGGTTGCGATGAGTCCGCGGAGCGTTCCGCAGTCTTCCTCAGTGATGATCACGTCGTGGCTGACGTCCACGAGGCGGCGGGTAAGGTAACCTGCGTCTGCGGTCTTGAGGGCCGTATCGGCAAGACCCTTACGGGCGCCGTGGGTGCTGATGAAGTACTCGAGCACCGTCATGCCCTCCTTAAGGTTGGAGGTGATGGGGTTCTCGATGATTGCGGTTTCGCTCGCGCCGCTCTTCTGGGGCTTGGCCATGAGGCCTCGCATGCCGCAGAGCTGCTTGATCTGCTGGGTGCTGCCTCGGGCGCCCGAATCCAGCATCATGAATACCGGATTGAAGCCCTGCTGGTCGGCGGAAATGTGCTTGGTAACGATTCCGGTGAGCTTGTTGTCGATGCTTGTCCAAAGGTCGATAACCTTGTTGTAGCGCTCGTTGTTGGTGATGAAGCCCATCGCGAAATTGTTCTTGATGTCCGCCACCTGCTTGTAGCCGTCCTCGATGAGGGTGTACTTCTCCTTCGGGATAATAACGTCGCCGAGGTTGAAGGATATGCCCGCGCGGAAGGCCTGGTCGTAACCGAGGTTCTTGATGTCGTCGAGGAACTGGGCCGTACGGGTGACGCCGGTGTTCTTGATGACGCTCGTAATGATGCCGCGGAGGGCCTTCTTTCCGAGAACCACGTTCACGTAGGGAACTTCGTCCGGTACGAACTGGTTCACGATGATGCGGCCGGCGGTGGTCTTCACGATTTCGAAGCCCTTCTCCGGATCCTGCTTGTCCACCGGGAGGCGCACGCCTATCTCGGCATGCATCTCTATCACCTTCTCGTTATAGGCGATTATCACTTCCTCGGGGCCGTAGAAGGTCTTGCCTTCGCCCTTGGCACCCGGGCGGATTTTGGTGATATAGTACAGTCCGAGCACCATGTCCTGCGAAGGAACGGTGATAGGAGCGCCGTTGGCGGGGTTGAGGATGTTCTGGCTTCCGAGCATGAGCAGCTGGGCCTCCATGATGGCGGCGTTGCCCAGCGGGAGATGCACTGCCATCTGGTCGCCGTCGAAGTCGGCGTTGAAGGCGGTACATGCCAGAGGATGCAGCTGTATGGCCTTTCCGGATATCATCCTGGGCTGGAAAGCCTGGATACCGAGGCGGTGCAGGGTAGGTGCGCGGTTGAGCAGCACCGGATGACCCTTGATCACGTTCTCGAGTATGTCCCAGATGACCGGATCCTTGCGGTCGACGATCTTCTTTGCGCTCTTGACGGTCTTCACTATGCCGCGCTCGATGAGCTTGCGGATGATGAAGGGCTTGTAGAGCTCAGCCGCCATGTCCTGCGGAAGACCGCACTCGTGCATCTTGAGTTCCGGACCCACCACGATAACGCTTCGTGCGGAGTAGTCCACACGCTTACCGAGGAGGTTCTGGCGGAAGCGGCCCTGCTTGCCCTTGAGGGAGTCGGAGAGACTCTTGAGGGCACGGTTGCTTTCGCTCTTGACCGCGTTCGACTTCTTGCTGTTGTCGAAGAGGCTGTCCACCGCTTCCTGGAGCATGCGCTTTTCGTTGCGGAGTATGACCTCGGGGGCCTTTATCTCGATGAGCTTCTTGAGGCGGTTGTTGCGGATGATGACGCGCCTGTAGAGATCGTTGAGGTCGCTCGTGGCGAAGCGGCCGCCGTCGAGGGGAACGAGGGGACGGAGGTCCGGCGGGATAACCGGCACGACCTTAATCACCATCCATTCCGGACGGTTGACGTCCTTGCTCTCGAGGAACCACTTCACTACCTGCAGGCGCTTCAGCACCTCGGCCTTGCGCTGCTGGGAAGTCTCGGTGACCATGGCGTTGCGGAGCTCGCGGGCGAGGCTCTCGACATCGATTTCCTTCAGGAGGTCGTAAATGCCCTCCGCGCCCATCTTGGCGATGAACTTGTTGGGATCGCTGTCGGGAAGGTTCTCGTTTCCGGGGCACCTGGCGAGTATGTCGAGATATTCGTCCTCGGCGAGGAGTTCCATCTTGTCCACACCGCTCTGGCCGCTCTGGGTCACTATGAACTTTTCGTAGTAGATGACGCTTTCAAGCTTCTTTGCGGGAAGTCCGAGAAGCGCGGAAATCTTGTTGGGGGCACTCTTGAAGTACCAGATGTGAGCTACCGGAACGGTGAGGGTGATGTGACCCATGCGCTCGCGGCGCACCTTCTTCTCCGTGACCTCGACGCCGCAGCGGTCGCACACGATTCCGCGGTAGCGGATCCTCTTGTACTTGCCGCAGTAGCACTCATAGTCCTTGGTGGGGCCGAAGATCTTCTCGCAGAAGAGACCGTCCCTCTCGGGCTTGTAGGTGCGGTAGTTCACGGTTTCGGGCTTCAGCACCTCTCCGCAGCTCCTTTCTATGATGTCTTCGGGAGACGCGAGCGAAATGCTGATAGCGCTGAAGTTGCTCTTTACCTTATTGTCTTTGTTATTGAAAGTAGGCATGTTCTCACTGATCTTGAATTATTCGAGAGTAACCTTGAGTCCCAGGCCGCGAAGCTCGTGCAGCAGTACGTTGAGGGATTCCGGAATGCCGGCGGGCGGCATCGGGTCGCCCTTCACGATAGCCTCGTAGGTCTTGCTCCTTCCGGTGACGTCGTCGGACTTCACGGTAAGGATTTCCTGCAGGGCGTTCGCCGCTCCGAAAGCTTCGAGAGCCCAGACCTCCATCTCGCCGAAACGCTGGCCGCCGAACTGGGCCTTTCCGCCGAGAGGCTGCTGGGTGATGAGGGAGTACGGGCCGATTGAACGGGCGTGCATCTTGTCGTCCACCATATGGTCGAGCTTGATCATATAGATGACGCCGACGGTTGCGCTCTGGTCGAACCAGTCGCCGGTGCCGCCGTCGCGCAGGCGCGTCTTGCCGAAGCGCGGCAGGCCTGCCTTGTCGGTGTATTCCGCAATGCCGTCGATGGGTGCGCCGTCGAAGATCGGGGTGCTGAACTTGAGTCCGAGCTTGCTTCCCGCCCAACCGAGCACAGTCTCATAGATCTGGCCCAGGTTCATACGGGAAGGCACGCCGAGCGGGTTGAGCACGATGTCCACGGGAGTGCCGTCGTCAAGGAACGGCATGTCTTCGCGGCGGACTATCTTCGCTACGATACCCTTGTTTCCGTGACGTCCTGCCATCTTGTCGCCGACGGTGATCTTGCGCTTCTTGGCGATGTACACCTTTGCGAGCTGCATGACTCCGTTGGGAAGTTCGTCACCCACCTTGAGCTGGTCGACCTCCCTCTTGCAGACAGCCTTCTCAGCCTTGAGGGCTATGCAGAAGTTGCTGATGAGTTCGGAAATCTGGGCGTTGGTGTCGTCCTTCTCGGTAGTCCACCTGCCGGTGTTGATGTTGGTGTAGTCGATGTTGCGGAGCGTCTCGGCCGTGAACTTGCGGTCCTTGGCCACCACTTCAACCCCGTAGAGGTCGCTCACGCCTGCGCTCTTCTTGCCCTTGGTGAGGGCGGCGAGACGGTCGAGGAAGTCGGCGCGAAGCTTGGCTATCCTGCGCTCGGATTCCTCCTCGCGGATTTCAGCCCTTGTCTTCACGTCGTCAACGGCCTTCTTGCTCCTGCGTCCGGACTGCTTGGCAGCCTTGGCGTAGAGGGCGGTCTTGATGACGGTGCCGCTGAGGCTCGGATTGGCCTTGAGGGAGGCGTCCTTCACATCGCCGGCGTTGTCGCCGAAGATGGCCTTGAGGAGTTTCTCCTCAGGGCTCGGGTCGCTTTCGCCCTTGGGCGTGATCTTGCCTATCATGATGTCGCCCGGCTCGATGTGGGCGCCTATCCTTACGATACCGTTCTTGTCGAGGTTGCGGGTTGCCTCCTCGCTCACGTTCGGGATGTCGGAAGTGAGTTCTTCCATGCCGCGCTTTGTGTCGCGCACCTCGGTGAGGTACTCGTCCACGTGTATGCTGGTCATGATGTCCCACTTAACCATCTCCTCGCTGAGCACTATGGCGTCTTCGTAGTTGTAACCCTTCCAGGGCATGAAGGCCACCATGAGGTTGCGCCCGAGGGCGAGTTCACCGTTCTGGCTGGCGTATCCTTCGGTGAGTACCTGGCCCTTCTTCACCTTGTCGCCCTTGCGGACTATCGGGGTGAGGCAGATGCAGGTGCTCTGGTTGGTACGGCGCCAGATTGGCATGCGGTAGATGGTCTCCTCCGGGGAGAACGAAACGAACTTCTCCTGCTCGGTGCGGTTGTACCTGATGCGGATCTCATTGGCATCCACATAGGTAACTTCGCCGTCGCGTTCCGCGATGAACTGGGTGCGGGAGTCCAGGCAGACTCTCTCCTCGAGGCCGGTACCCACGATGGGGGATTCGGGCTTGAGAAGCGGAATGGCCTGGCGCATCATGTTCGCTCCCATGAGTGCGCGGTGGGCGTCATCGTGCTCGAGGAACGGGATGAGCGATGCTGCGACGGATGCCATCTGGTTGGGGGCTACGTCCATGTAGTCCACCTCTTCCTTTCCGACCACGGGGAAGTCCGCCTCGAGGCGGCACTGGATGCGGTCGTCCTTGATGACTCCGTTCTCGTCCATCGCCACCTTGGCGAGGCTCACGAGCTTGTTTTCCTCTTCCTCGGCGGTCATGTAGCGGGTACCGTCCTTGCTCAGGTCCACCTTTCCGTCCTTTACCTCGCGGTAGGGAGTCTCGATGAAACCGAGGGAGTTGATGCGGGCATACACGCAGAGGCTGCTGATAAGACCGATGTTCGGGCCTTCAGGGCTCTCGATCGGGCAGAGGCGGCCGTAGTGGGTGTAGTGCACGTCGCGGACTTCGAAGCCTGCGCGTTCGCGGCTCAGACCTCCGGGGCCGAGGGCGCTCAGACGCCTCTTGTGGGTGATTTCCGCAAGGGGGTTGGTCTGGTCCATGAACTGGCTCAGCTGGCTGGTTCCGAAGAAGGAATTGATAACGCTGCTGAGGGTCTTGGCATTGATGAGGTCGATGGGGTTGAACTGCTCGCTGTCGCGTATGTTCATGCGCTCGCGGATGGTTCGTGCCATGCGGGCGAGACCTACGCTGAACTGGTTTGCTAGCTGCTCTCCCACGGTGCGCACGCGCCTGTTGCTCAGGTGGTCGATATCGTCCACAGAAGCCTTTCCGTTGATGAGGCGGACAAGGTACTTGATGATCTCGACGATGTCGTCCTGGGTAAGTACGCGGGTGGCGGGATCCGTAGAGAGGCTGAGTTTGCGGTTCAGGCGGAAGCGGCCGACCTCTCCGAGGTCATAGCGCTTCTCGCTGAAGAAGAGCTTGTCGATGACGTCCCTGGCGGTGTTCTCATCGGGCGGTTCGCTGTTGCGGAGCTGCTTGTAGATGTAGTTGACCGCTTCGATCTCGGTGTTGGTCGGATCTTTCTGCAGGGTGTTGAAGATGATGGTGTATTCGCCCGTGGAGGCCTCGTCCTTCTGAACGAGGACGCTCTTCACGTCGGTGTCGAGTATTGCGGCTATGGTCTCGTCGTCGAGCACGGCATCCCTCTCAACGATGGGAAGGGTGCGCTCGATGGGGATGATTTCGCCGGTATCCTCATCTTCGAAGTCTTCCACCCAGGTCTTGAGAACCTTGGCGGCGAGCTTGCGGCCCTTGTTGGCCGTGAGGGACTTCTTGTTCACCGGAACCTCGTCGGCAAGGCCGAAGATGTCGATGATGTCCTTGTCGGAATCGAATCCTATGGCCCTGAGGAGGGTGGTGACGGGCAGCTTTTTCTTACGGTCGATGTAGGCGTACATGACATTGTTGATGTCTGTCGCGAACTCGATCCACGATCCCTTGAACGGAATGATCCTCGCCGAATACAGCTTGGTTCCGTTGGCGTGCATGCTCTGGTCGAAGAACACGCCGGGGGAACGGTGCAGCTGGGAGACTATGATGCGCTCCGAGCCGTTGATCACGAATGTGCCGGCAGGAGTCATGTAGGGGATGTTGCCCAGGTACACGTCCTGTACCCTGGTGTCGAAATCCTCATGATCCTGGTCGGTGCACGAAAGGCGGAGTTTTGCCTTCAGGGGAACGTTGTAGGTGAGTCCCCTCTCAAGACACTCTTCTATCGAATACTGCGGAGGATCGATAAAGTAATCGATGAACTCCAGCTTGTAGCTGTTGCGCGTATCTTCGATCGGGAAGACTTCCTGGAATACCCTGTAGAGACCTTCGTTCTTGCGGTTTTCCGGGGAGGTTTCGAGCTGGAAGAAGTCCTTGAAACTCTTCAGTTGCACCTCCAGAAGGTCGGGATATTCGAGTATCTTCGAGGTAGCGAAGTTTATGCGCTTGCCGTTTGTCTTTTTTGACATTCTGCCTTTATATGTGTTGATAATTCTTTACGGAAAAAGGTTTAGAGCCTATTATCCCCGGCTCTAAACCTGTTTTTATCCCCTGGGCAGGGACCCCTTTTCAGGGGAGAGGGCGAGACTTACTTAATCTCTACCTCTGCTCCGGCTTCCTCGAGGGCAGCCTTGAGCTGGTCGGCCTCTGCCTTGGAGACCTTCTCCTTGACGGGCTTCGGAGCGGCGTCAACGAGATCCTTTGCTTCCTTCAGACCCAGTCCGAGAGCGTCCTTGACGGCCTTGATGACCTGGAGCTTCGCCTGACCGGCGTTGGTGAGGATGACGTCGAATTCAGTCTGCTCAGCGGGAGCTGCATCGGCTGCTGCTGCGGCGGGGCCTGCTACTGCAACGGCTGCTGCGGCGGGCTCGATGCCATATTCTTCCTTGAGGACCTTTGCGAGTTCCTGAACGTCTTTAACAGTAAGGTTGACCAACTGTTCTGCAAGTGCTTTTACGTCTGCCATAATTGTAAATTTTTAAATTGTTATTGTTTTTGATTATTATTTTTCTTCGAGTGTCTTCACCACGCCGGCGACAGTCTGGGGAGCGCTCTGGAGAGCGGAAACCACCTGCTTGATCGGGCTCTGGAGAAGAGCGATAACGTCGGCGATGAGCTCGTTCTTGCTCTTGACGGCGACGAGTTCGGCGAGCTTGTCGGCACCGATGAATGCGCATTCCTGCACATAGGCGCCCTTGAGGGCCGGCTTCTCCTCCTTAGCTTTCTGCCATTTCTGGATAAGCTTGGCGGGAGCGTTGGCGGTCTCGCAGAACATTATTGCGGTGTTTCCCTTGAGGATTTCCACGAGGGATTCCAGTTCGGGATTGCCGGAAGCCTTGAACACGTGTCCGAGGAGGGTGTTCTTCACGACTTCGAGCTTGATGCCCTCGCCGAAGCATTCGCGGCGGAGCGCAGAGGTCTTCTCGGCGTTCAGGCCTTCGATGTCGGTAAGGTAAAAGTTAGGATACTGCGCGAGTTCGGCAGTGAGGTTCTCAATAACCTGGGCCTTCATTTCCTTGTTCATAGTATCCTCCTTTTTAAGCTATGGAATTGAGGAATGCCTTCACGTCCACCTTGATACCCGGGCTCATGGTGCTGCAGATGGCAGCGCTCTTCATGTAAGTACCCTTGAGTGCCTGGGGTTTGAGTTTCGCGATGGCGCTGAGCACCTCGGCGGCGTTCTGGTAAATCTGCTCGGCGCTGAAGGACATCTTTCCGATTCCGCAGTGCACGATGCCGGTCTTGTCGACCTTGAAGTCAATCTTACCGCCCTTCACGTCCTTGACCGCGTTGCCGATTTCCATGGTAACGGTGCCGGTCTTGGGGTTCGGCATGAGGCCGCGGGGACCCAGTATCTTACCGAGTACGCCGACTTTTGCCATAACGGAGGGGGTGCAGACGATGACGTCGATGTCGGTCCAGCCGCCCTTGATCTTTTCTACATATTCGTCGAGACCTACATAGTCGGCTCCTGCCGCCTTTGCTTCCTCTTCCTTGTCGGGGGTGCAGAGCGCGAGGACGCGCACCACCTTACCCGTTCCGTTGGGGAGCGTGACGACGCCGCGAATCATCTGGTTGGCCTTGCGGGGGTCAACGCCGAGGTTCACGGAGAGCTCGACAGTGGAGTCGAACTTGGTATAGGTGACTTCCTTCAGCAGAGCGCAGGCTTCAGAGAGGGAGTACACTTTGGCGTGCTCGTACTTGGCGGTCACGGCCTTCTGGTTTTTTGTAAGCTTTCCCATTTGTCTGTGCTATTAAAGGTTTGTCGGGAATTCACCCGTAACTATTATACCCATGCTGCGTGCGGTACCTGCAACCATACGCATGGCCGATGCCAGCGTAAAGCAGTTGAGGTCCGGCATCTTGCCTTCCGCGATGGCCTTCACCTGATCCCAGGTGACGGAGGCCACTTTCTTACGGTTGGGCTCGCCGGAAGCCTTGCTGATCTTTGCAGCTTCCTTGAGAGATACCGCCACGGGGGGCTGTTTCACCTCGAAGGAGAAGGACTTGTCGGAGTAGACGGTAATGACTACCGGGAGGGTCTTTCCTGCCTGGGCCTGCGTCTTGGCGTTGAACGCCTTGCAGAAGTCCATGATGTTCAGGCCCTTGCTACCGAGAGCCGGTCCTACCGGAGGTGCTGGATTTGCAGCTCCGCCTTTGATTTGGAGCTTGATGAATCCGGTAACTTCTTTTGCCATTTCTGATTATTCTTTTGTTACTTGTGTAAAGCTGAGTTCGAGCTGGGTCTTGCGGCCGAAGATGACCACTATGACCTTTACTTTGCTCCTGTCTTCGAGAATCTCGTCCACGGTGCCGCTGAAGCCGCTGAACGGGCCGTCGGTAATCTTCACGGATTCGCCGACGCTGTAGTTCACGATGGTTTCTGCAGCCGCGTCGATGTTCTCGTCCTGTACCCCGAGGATACGCATCGCCTCCTCCTCGCGGATGGGGACGGGGATCCTCTCGAACTGGGTTCCGGAAGCGTTGGTCGCCTTCTTTTCAGTGAGGAAACCGGACATTCCGGGAACGTTGTTGCGGATGATGTTCTCAAGCTGGGCGCTGAGCACAGCCTGGATAAGCACATAGCCGGGGAAAAGCAGTTTGTCCACTGCCTTCCTCTTGCCGTTCTTGGTTACAATCTCTTTTTTGGTCGGTACGAGCACCTGCCCTACCTGTTCCTGGATTCCGCTGCGTTCTATCTCTTTCTCGAGATATTCCTTAGCCTTGTTCTCCTTGCCCCCCGCAGTCCTCAGGACATACCATTTCATGTCGCTCATCGGATACGGTTGTTACAGGGTGTAGATAAGGGTCATCAGGTGCTGGAAACAGAAGTCGATTACTGCGAGACCTGCCGCCAGGATCACGGTGCTCACTATGACAAGCAGAGCGGAGCTCTGAAGCTTCTGCCAAGCGGGCCATGTGGTCTTGTGGACAAGTTCCGCATAACACTCTTTCAAGTAGTTGATAAACTTTCTCATCTTTACATTTAATGGGCTGCTCCGGTTGGAAGCGAATGGAGAAGCCTTATTAAACTCTGCCGGATCGTAACCTCCGACATGGCAGGGGAAGCAGGAATCGAACCCACATGGACGGTTTTGGAGACCGCTGAACTACCATTGTTCTATTCCCCTAAGAAAGCGGGTTCCCCCCTAGGCGAGGTACCCGCTTTTGGTTTTGGCCTGATTAGTCAAGAACCTTGATAACCTGGCCTGCGCCCACGGTGTGGCCGCCTTCGCGGATTGCGAAGCGTACACCTTCGTTCAGAGCAACCGCGCTGATGAGGTTCACGTTGATCTCAACGTTGTCACCGGGCATCACCATCTCTACGCCTTCGGGGAGAGAGATCTCACCGGTAACGTCGAGGGTGCGGATGAAGAACTGGGGACGATACTTGTTGTGGAAAGGAGTGTGGCGTCCGCCTTCCTCTTTCTTCAGCACATAGATCTGGCCGAGGAAATGGGAGTGGGGCTTGATGGAGCCGGGCTTGGCGATAACTTCGCCGCGCTTCACTTCCTTCTTGTCGATACCGCGGAGGAGAAGTCCTACGTTGTCGCCTGCCTCGCCCTGGGGGAGGAGCTTGCGGAACATCTCGACGCCGGTGACCACGGTGGTCTTCGGCTTGTCGTTGAAACCAACGATTTCAGCGGGATCGTTGACATGGATGGTGCCGGTCTCGATACGGCCAGTAACAACGGTGCCACGTCCGGTGATGGAGAAGATGTCCTCGATAGGCATGAGGAACGGCTTCTCGTTCTCACGAACCGGGATGGGGATGTACTCGTCGACTGCGTTCATCAGATCCATCACCTTGTCTTCCCACTCCTTCTCGCCGTTGAGGGCGCCGAGTGCGGAACCGCGGATGACGGGAGCGTTGTCGCCGTCGAAGTTGTACTTGCTAAGAAGGTCACGAACCTCCATCTCCACGAGGTCGAGCATCTCGGCATCGTCAACGAGGTCAACCTTGTTCAGGAAGACGACGATCTTCGGGACGTTCACCTGGCGGGCCAGAAGCACGTGCTCGTTGGTCTGGGGCATCGGGCCGTCGGTGGCGGAAACCACGAGGATCGCACCGTCCATCTGGGCAGCACCAGTAACCATGTTCTTAACGTAGTCGGCGTGTCCCGGGCAGTCTACGTGTGCGTAGTGGCGGTTCTCGGTCTCATACTCAACGTGAGTGGAGTTGATGGTTATACCGCGAGCCTTCTCCTCGGGAGCGTTGTCGATCTGGTCGAAGGACCTGATGTGGCCTTCCATACCGGGGATCCTCTCTGCGAGCACCTTGGTGATGGCCGCAGTGAGGGTGGTCTTGCCGTGGTCAACGTGGCCAATTGTACCGATGTTGACGTGCGGCTTGGTTCTTACGAATGTTTCTTTTGCCATAATATTATGAGTGTAAAAGTATTACAAAAAAAATAGAGCCGATGATGGGAATTGAACTCATGACCTCATCCTTACCAAGGATGCGCTCTACCCCTGAGCTACATCGGCTTATGTTTGAGCGGAAAACGAGATTCGAACTCGCGACCCTCAGCTTGGAAGGCTGATGCTCTACCAACTGAGCTACTTCCGCGTTTTTCTGCGAAAAACGCGCTAATTTCGGCTGCGCCTCGGCATAAGAACAAGTTCTTCTGCTCTCGGCTTGCACGAAAATTCCGCCTTTCTGACGCACTCCGCACCGATCTCTCAGTACGAAATCCGCTTTCGCAGAGTGGGCAAGGATGGGTTCGAACCACCGTAGGCGTAAGCCGGCAGATTTACAGTCTGCTCCGATTGACCACTCCGGCACTTGCCCTTTACTGTGCCTCTATAACTCCCGGCACAGAGGGGAGCCGATAGGGGGATTCGAACCCTCGACCCCGAGATTACAAATCACGTGCTCTGGCCAACTGAGCTATATCGGCAGGTATGTCAAATACCCCTTTTTACAAAGGGACTGCAAAGATAGACATTATTCGCTAATCTGCAAACAATCTTTCAAAATTTTTTCCACGCTCTCCTCGTCGATCCCGCATTCCTTCCGCTGGGCCGCCTGGGTGGCGTGGCGGACGAACCCGTCCGGTATACCCAAGCCCTTGACAGACACATGGATATCGTGTGCGGCGAGATACTCTCCCACCGCTCCGAAGAGTCCTCCCTTGAGGGTGCCGTCTTCCATAGTAATAATATGCGTGTGCGTGCGCGCGATACGGTCCAGCAGTTCTTCGTCCAGGGGCTTGAGGAAACGGAAGTCGTAAACGCCCGCTTTTCCGGGGAACTTCGCGGCCGCTTCGAGGGCCCTGTTGACGCATGGCCCTATCGCCACGATTGCAACCTCACTGCCCTCCATGAGGGTTTCCGCCTTCCCGACAGGCAGTTCTTCGAGTGCTGCGTCCTTCCATGAAACGCCCTCCCCGCAACCTCTCGGGTAACGTATGATGAACGGACCGTCTTCGTGCCGCAGGGCCGTGTACATCAGCCGTACCAGTTCGGCCTCGTTCCTGGGCGCGCTGACGGTGATTCCCGGGATGGCCCTGTAGGCCGCCAGGTCGAAGGCCCCCTGGTGGGTGGCCCCGTCTTCACCGACGACTCCGGCGCGGTCGAAGCAGAACACTACCGGAAGCTTCTGCATGGCCGCATCGTGGATAATCTGGTCGTAAGCCCTCTGGGAGAAGGACGAATAGATGGCGCAGAAAGGCTTCATCCCTCCGGCGGCAAGTCCGGCGGCGAAGGTTACCGCGTGCTCTTCCTCTATGCCAACGTCGAAGAAACGAGCGGGGAACTTCTCGGCAAAGCAGGTCATTCCGCTTCCGGCCGACATCGCGGGGGTGATTCCCACAACCCTCTGATCCGCTTCGGCAAGGCGGCAGAGCGTCTCCCCGAACACGTCCTGATAACGGTCGGCGGGGCGGTTTCCCGCAATCCTTTCTCCGGTAGCGGGATTGAACTTCCCGGGCGCATGCCACGTTACAGGGTCGGCTTCGGCTGGAGCATAACCCTTGCCTTTGACGGTCTTGCAGTGAAGGACGCGCGGACCGTTAAGGCCTTTCAGGCGCTGCATGGCCACCACCACCTGCTCTATGTCGTTGCCGTCGATGGGGCCGAAGTAGCGAAGGCCCATGGATTCAAAGATGTCGCCGCCGCTCCTGCGCACCAGGAAACTCTTGGCCGCACGGGTCCAGCGCTGAAGCAGGTTCCTGACGCTGCCGGTGCCCATGATGTTCCAAACCCTGTTCTTGAGGGCGTTGTATTTATGGGAAGTGGTGAGCCGGAGCAGGCTGCCGTGCACTCCTCCGTTGTCCTTTTCTATGGAGATGCCGTTGTCGTTGAGGATGATGAGGATGTCGGCCTTGCTGGCTGCGGCGTTGTTCAGGCCTTCATAGGCGAGACCTCCTGTGAGGGCGCCGTCTCCGATGAGGGCGACGACCTTTTCGTGCCTGCCCTGCAGGCGCGCCGCCTCGGCGAGACCGAGGGCCGCGGAGATGGAAGTGCTGGAATGGCCGGCGCCGAAGGCGTCGAAGGGGCTTTCGTCCCTTCGGGGGAAGCCGCTGATGCCGCCTTCCGTGCGAAGGGTCCTGAAGGCTTCCCTCCGGCCTGTCAGTATCTTGTGGGCATATGCCTGGTGACCGACGTCGAACACTATCCTGTCTTCCGGGGAATCGAACACGTAGTGGTATCCGACGATGAGCTCCACCGCGCCCAGGCTGGCTCCGAGGTGGCCGGGAGTCACCGCGCAGCACTCCACCATGTAGGCCCTGAGTTCGTCGCAGAGCTTTTTCAGCTCTGCAATGCTCAGGCCCTTGATGTCCCTGGGTGAATCGATGCGGTCCAGCAGTTCGTACATATCATGCAAAAGTACGAAAAATTTCCGGTATCAGTTCGTTTCCGGCGCCTCGCTGCCTATCACTACCGGCTGCGCAACGTAGGGCGCTCCGCTGTCGGCCAGCACGGTAATGTCTCCCTCGCGACGCTGGTCCATAATCAGCCCGACGCGCATTTCCGGCCATTCGGTGAGCATGGCCACGTCCCCGTTGCTGTCTCCCGCGACAAGCACGGGGGCTGCGCCTCCATGGAGTGGTGCCATATACTTCATTATGCAGGCCACCTTACCTTCCTTGAAGGGCTGTGGATAATCGTTGTCGTATTCCCAGATGCCGTCCTTTTCGACGAGGCGCAGGGCGTACACCTGCTGCGGATCCAGGCCGAAACCGATTGTCGGATCGCACACCAGCAGCTCGACCAGCCATTCGGCCGAAGCGGAACAGACATAAGGCGTGATTCCTGCTTTGGCCAGGGCCTGGTAAAGCGACTTCATCCCTTTCGGAACGACGAGACCCTTCCCCGCGGTTCCGCGGTAACGGCCGTCGGCGGAAACCCATTCCTCGGTCCAGACCCGACCCTTCGAAAGCCAGTAAGAAAGACTTTGCCGGCCAAGTTCTTTGAGTTCTTCATCCGGGTAGCCGATGGCAAAAGACGGCTCCCATAGGCAGAGCTCACCGTATGAATAATACTCCCCGAGCGCCTCGTAGAAAGCAAGGAACTTAGCCCTCCAGTCGAGGTACTGAGGCATACGGTGGATTTCTTCCAGGGAGAGTCCGCCTTCCTGCATGGCCTTGAGGGCGCGGTAGTCCTCTGCCAGCAGGGCTCCGAATTCCTTCGCGCTCATGCCCAGTTCGGAAATGAAGATATCGGGATTTCCCAGCCCTGCGGTGAAACAGTGGTCGGGGGCGGCGGCAAAACACAGATTCTCAACAAGGTATATGGTGAGGGTATGGGAGATGTCGTGGATGACCGAGGTGTTGTCGCAGTCGAAGACGGCGTAGCCGCCACGCAGCGACCTGTCTTTCAGCAGGCCGGTCAGAGCCTCGTAAACATCCGGATCCCAGTCTTCTCTGTCAATGGTAGCGGCCGGGCTGCAGGAAACGACGAATGCAAGCAATGCTGCCGCCGCCGCGAGGAAGAATCTGTTTTTCATATTTCAAATATACGCCAAAATACTTATCTTCGCAATTCGGAAACAACAAAACGAAACGATATGGCAGAAAAGATTAAAAAACTGATGAACGACTACCCGGCCGCAAGGTGGGTCGCGCTCATCCTCATCGCGCTGATGATGTTTTTCGGCTACATGTTCGTGGACGTGATGAGTCCGCTGCAGAGCCTCGTTGAGCAGCAGAGGGGCTGGACCCCGCACGTGTTCGGCACCTACGCGGCTGCGGAATACATCCTGAACGTATGCGGCTTCCTCATCATCGCGGGTATCATTCTCGACAAGATGGGAATACGCTTCACCGGCATACTTGCAGCAAGCATGATGTTCGTGGGGGCATCCATCAAGTTCATAGGCATCTCGGAGTGGTTCCAGGACACGGCGTTCAACGCCTGGCTCGGCAGTTGGTGGACGGCCCTTCCCGGCAGCGCGAAGATGGCAAGCCTTGGCTTTATGATCTTCGGCTGCGGCTGTGAAATGGCGGGAACCACGGTGTCCAAGAGCATAGCGAAGTGGTTCAAGGGCAAGGAGATGGCCCTGGCCATGGGTATCGAGATGGCAATTGCCCGTGTAGGCGTGTTCGCCATATTCAGCATCAGCCCCGCCATCGCCGCCAAGTTTGGCGGAGTGGCCGCCCCGGTTGGCTTCTGCACCGTGCTGCTGCTCATCGGCGTGATCAACTTCATCGCCTTCAGCGTGATGGACGTGAAGTTCGACAAGCAGCTCATCGAAGCTGGCAAGCTCAAGGCAAAGGAAGAGCGCAGCTCCGACGAGGAGTTCCATCTGAAGGACCTCGGCGGCGTCTTCGGCTCCCGCAGCTTCTGGACGGTCGCCATACTCTGCGTGCTGTACTACAGCGCCATCTTCCCCTTCCAGAGGTACGGAGCCAACATGCTCCAGTGCAACATAGGCGACCTCAGCCCCCAGCAGGCGGCAAACATCTTCCGCTGGTTCCCCATAGGCGCGGCCATTATCACCCCGTTCCTCGGGGCCTTCCTTGACCACAAGGGCAAAGGGGCCACGATGCTCATCTGGGGCGCCGTGCTGCTCATCGTCTGCCATCTGGTATTCGCATTCGCGCTGCCCGCCACCCATAGCAAGGTGCTGGCTTACGGCACTATCGTGCTCCTTGGCATAAGCTTCGCCCTGGTTCCCGCGGCCCTCTGGCCTTCGGTTCCGAAGATTATCGACGAAAAGATACTCGGCTCGGCCTACAACCTCATCTTCTGGGTGCAGAACATAGGCCTGTGCTTCGTGCCTCTTCTCATCGGTTCGGTGCTGGAATCTTCCAATGCCTATAACCCCTACGTGCTCAGCGCCAAGTGGAACGATCTGGACTTCATACCTTACAACTACACCGTTCCGCTCATCATCTTCGCCTGCTTCGGCGTGGCCGCGCTGCTTGTGGCCGTGTACCTGAAGACCCTCGATGCCAGGAAGCATCTCGGTCTTGAGGAGCCGAACATCAAGGAAGAAGAGGGGTCTGATAAATAGTATGAACGGCAGGTTCAGAATCAACGGCAGCGCCGCGGCATGGATAGCCCTGGCGCTGCTTGTCGTTCCCATGTTCGGGTCGTACTTCTTCGACGACATGTTCAGTACGGTTTCGAACATTTTCAACGACCCTTCAGCCCTGCAGCTGGGCTGGGGGCAGGACGAGTACGGCAAGTACACTTCGGGCTATTCGATACTGTGCATCTTCGGCGGGCTGGTGCTGTGCGGCATGCTGCTCGACCGCTGGGGCGTACGGATTACCGGTTCGATTTTCGTCGGACTCATGGTGGCCGGCGCCGGCATGGTTACCTGGGCGCTGGTTTCGGGCCTTCCGCCTGCACAGTCGCTTAGCGTGGCGTGGGCCGGCTGCATGGTGTTCGGGCTGGGTTCCGAGATAGCCGGCGTGGCGGTGACGCGCAGCATAGCCAAGTGGTTCAAGGGGCGCAACATGGCGTTCGCAATGGGCCTCCAGCTCGCGATAGCCCGCCTCGGAACGGCTACGGCCTTCCTGCTGTCGCCGGTCCTGATACAGCAGAAGGCTGCAGCGGTTGCTTCGGGTGCCGATGTTGTCGCTGCTGCTGCGAGCGGCGTCGCATCGGCGGCCCCGGCCGTCTACACCCTGGCCGAAACCGCCCGCCCGGCTTTTTTCGGCCTCGCCCTGCTGCTTATCGGCGCCATCTTCTGGGCTGTGTTCGTCGCCATGGACGCCCGCTTCGACCGCGCGCGGCATGGCACACTTTTCGGGGGAGCACCCACTTCCGGGGAGACCACTGGGAAGGGTGGCACACCTCTCGGGGACAGTACCTCCCAGCAAGTTGCCGACCAGTCAACTTCCGACAACGAACAGTTCAGGTTCAGGGATGTGTTGAAAGTTCTGGGCAACCCGAACTGGTGGCTGCTGGCGCTGCTGTGCGTGTTCTTCTACAGCAGTATCGTCGCGTTCAAAAAGTTCACGGGCGCCATACTGGTTCCGCGCTTCGGCGTCTCTTCCGGAGTGGCGGGTTTCATGGCCACCATACTGCCTTTCTCCACAGTGGTGTTCGCCCCGCTCTTCGGCCTGATGGTCGACCGCCGAGGCCACGGCACCCGCTGGATGGTTTTCGGCGCCGTACTGGCCCTGGCCGCTCACATGGTCCTGGCTTTCGCTCCCTCGGGTTCGCCGTTCTGGGGATATGCCGCCATGGTGTTGCTCGGCTTCAGCTATTCGCTTGTGCCGGCCGCCCTGTGGCCCAGCGTTCCCAAGGTCATCCCCGACAAGATGCTCGGAACGGCATTCGCTCTCATCTACTGGGTGCAGAATCTCGGTCTCTGGGCTTTCAAGCGTTTCGCCGGAAGGATACTGGAGGCGACGCACGGCTCGGTGAGCGCCGCCGACGCTGCCGCAGCTCTTGAGTTTGCCACCGCTGGCCAGCTCGGCAACACTCCAATCTTTAACGTCGAACTGATGTTCCTCGCTGTGTGTGTGGCGGCACTTGTGCTTGCAGCCCTCTTCGCAGCATCTTCCCGCCGCCACCCTGAACTCGCCCTCGACAAGGCGAATAAATAGAACGGTTTTCCGAAAGGTTTGCAACGAAATCGGGCTTATACGTCACAGAAGGCCGATTCTCTTGCAAAGACCATGGCTTTTTGCCTGGGAGTTTGCAAGACAAACTGCCACAGGAGTTACTGAGAGGCCGAAATGCTTGCAAAGCTTTCGGAAAAAACCTGTGGAAACTATGCGTTTTACCTATTGCTTTGTCTGAGCAATTGTTTATATTTGCCGAACTAAATATTTACTGTTATGAGTTTGAACAAAGTCATGTTAATCGGTAACGTTGGCAGAGATCCCGAAGTACGTTACCTTGATGGAAACGGCGCGAACGGCGCCGGCACTAAAGTCGCAACATTCACACTCGCCACCTCCGAGCGCTACAGGGACCGCAACGGAGAACTCCGCGAAAACACGGAGTGGCACAATATCGTTGCCTGGAGGCAGTCGGCCGACGTCGCCGAAAAGTTTGTCCGCAAAGGCACGCAGCTTTACATCGAAGGACGCCTCCGCACCCGTTCGTTCACCGGCCAGGACGGCGTGAAGAAGTACACCACCGAAATCACTGTCGACAATCTCCAGCTTCTCGGGAAGCGTGACGGCGCTCCGGAAGACGGCGAAGCATACGGCGCTCCCGCAGGCCAGAACTATGGCGGCCAGCAGAGTGGCTACAACCGCGGCGCCGGCTACGGCCAGGGCGGTTACAACGCCGGAGCAAGCGCCGGCTACAGCCAGCCCGCCGCTCCCGCTGCAGCTCCCCAGCCAGAGGCTCCCGTGGCGGACAACCCGGCGGAGAGTGACGACCTCCCGTTCTAGCAGCGTGAAGACATAAAAAAAGCCTCGGCCGAAGCCGAGGCTTTTTTTGTCAGATAATCTTTACTTCACTTTATTCTCGGCCGCTTCCACCGCCTTGAAGTAGTTGTAGCTGTTCACCTTGAGTTCGCCTGCAGCGTCGTCGTCCACGACGATGATGCCGTCTGGATGGTTCTGCAGTGCGCTTACGGTAACCATGTGGGTCATCGGACCCTCTATGCTCTGCTGTATGGCGCGGGCTTTCTTGGGTCCGGTGGCGAGCACTATCACCTCGGCGGCGCTGAGCACGGTGGCCACGCCTACGGAAAGGGCCTGCTTCGGAACCTTGTTCATGTCGTTATCGAAGAAGCGGCTGTTCACGCGGAGGGTGTCCTCAGTGAGGGTAACCACGCGAGTGCGGCTCTGCAGGCTGCTGAAGGGCTCGTTGAACGCGATGTGCCCGTCTTCGCCTATTCCTCCGAAGAAGAGGTCGAATCCGCCGGCGGCTACGATGGCCTTCTCATAGGCCGCGCACTCTGCATCGAGATCGGCGGCAAGGCCGTTGAGGATGTGGATGTTCTCCTTGGGCTCGTCGATATGGTCGAAGAGGTAGCGGAACATGAAGGAGTGATAGCTTTCGGGATGCTCCACGGGGAGTCCCACGTATTCGTCCATGTTGAAGGAAACGACGTTCTTGAAAGAGAGTTCGCCCGCCTTCACCATGCGTATCAGTTCGGCGTAGGTTTCGATGGGGGTTGACCCGGTGCAGAGACCGAGTACGAAGGGCTTGTTGCTGACTGCAGCCTTGGCCTTGATGGCGGCTGCGATGCGGTGAGCCACCCACAGGGAGGCTTCGTGCGCATTTTTACGAATAATAACTTTCATATCTGTAATGATTTAAAGCTTCGGTTTCTCTCCGGTCATGAGCGCATATCCGGAGCGTGCCTGCTCCAGCAGCCAGCGCCGGCCGGAAATATATCTGGGAGCCGCACCTTCCAGGCAGGGGGTGCGGTAGTTGGCTTCGAGTATCGCGGGAACGGACAGGGCCCCGAGTTCCGGAACCGCTACCGGCAGGGTATAGACAAGTATGTCGGCGACGGCGCACAGCATCGGCAGTTCTTCCAGAGGACGGGTCCTGGCCGTAGCCTTGCCGGCGCTGTCAGGAATCTCCCGTCGGCTGCGGTTGCACACCGTTACGTCCATCCCGAGCGAACGGGCGGCTGCGGCAGCGGCCTTCCCGGCACCTCCGAATCCCGCCACGACGGCAACGTCGCCCTTGCCGAAACCTTCGGAAGAAAGGATATCCCTGACGGCAGCGACATCGGAGTTGCAGCCCGCCAGCCGGACCCTTTCGCCCCCGGTCTTCACCACGATGTTCACAGCACCCGTCGCGGCGGCATCTTCCGAAACGCTCCCGCCTTCGGAGAGTACCCTCGCATATGCCTCCTCCTTGAAGGGAGCGGTGACGTTGACCGCCCTGTACCCGGAAACGAAACGCTCCCATGCCTCGTCGAAGGAAGGAGTCTCGATGAGGTCGTAGGGCCAGCGGCCGCCGTAGGCTTGCAGGAACAGCGCCGGGCTCCCTGAGCCGGTGAGGGGATTTCCTATTAAGCCGAAGCGTATCATTGCAGGGGACTGCTTAGAGATCCATGTCGTTGCGCTTGCGTATGTCGCGCAGGCGCAGTTGCAAACTTGAGCTGCCTTTGTAGTAGTTTTCGACTATGCTGTAGCAGACGTCCATGGCGTTGCCTTCGCGTATGTAGTCGTAGTATTCGCTCATATTGAAGCCTATGGCCGGAATGCGATGGTAGGGCTGGCTTTCGAGTATTAGGTCGAGTTTGAGATGAACCCCTCCGGCGCCCACCTTGCGGCCGTTTCCGGCGTCGTAGACGTTCTCGGTAATGAACACGGGGTTGGTGTTGCCCGGTCCGAAGGGTTGGAACTGCTTGAGTATGCGGGAGAACTTCGGGGTGATGTTCTCGAAGCCGAGTCGGGCGTCGATGTCCACGTTGGGAACCATCATCTCTTCGGACACCTTGCCCCGCACGAACTCGTCCATGCGGCGGGCGAATTCGGGCAGGTTCTCCTCCTTGAGGGTGAGACCGGCAGCGTACATGTGGCCGCCGAAGTTAACCAGGAGATCGGCGCAGCTCTCAATGGCTGAGTAGAGATCGAAGCCCTGGACGCTGCGGGCCGAGCCGGTAATGTAGCCGTTGCTGCGGGTAAGCACCACCGTGGGTTTGTAGAAGGCCTCCACCAGCCTCGAAGCCACGATACCCACCACGCCCTTGTTCCACTTGGGATTGTAGACTATGGTGGCGTTCTCGCTGGCGAGGGCGCCGCCGTTCTCGACCATGTCGAGCGCTTCGGCGGTGATTTCGCGGTCGATGTTCTTGCGGTTGTTGTTGTTCTCGTTGATGCGCTGGGCGATAATCATCGCCTGCCCCTGCTCTTCGGCGGTAAGCAGTTCAACCGCAAGCCTGCCGCTTTCCATGCGTCCGGCGGCGTTGATGCGCGGTCCGAGCTTGAACACTATGTCGTCGATTCCCACATGGCCCGGTTCCAGGTTGCTCAGGTTCATGAGCGCACGGAATCCATTGCGCGGGTTTTCGTTGAGGGTCTTGAGGCCGTAGTGGGCCAGGATGCGGTTTTCCCCGGTCATGAGGACCAGGTCGGAGGCTATACTCACGGCGCAGAGGTCCAGCAGCGGTTCGAGGGTGTCGAAGGGGATGCCGTACTTCTGGGAGTAGCCCTGCACCAGCTTGAAGCCCACCCCGCAGCCGCAGAGGTCGTTGAAAGGATAGCTGTCGTCCTCGCGTTTGGGGTCGAGCACGGCCACCGCAGCGGGCAGTTCTTCTTCGGGAAGATGGTGGTCGCAGACGATGACGTCGATGCCCTTCTCCTTGGCGAGCTGCACTTTCTGTATGGCCTTGATGCCGCAGTCCAGGGTGATGATGAGGGTGTAGCCTCCCTTTTCGGCGGTCTCGATGCCCTTTAGCGAGAGGCCGTAGCCTTCGTCGTAGCGGTCGGGTATGTAGAAGCCGACGGAGTCGGAGTAGCGCTTGATGAACGAATACACCAGCGCGACCGCCGTGGTGCCGTCGACGTCGTAGTCGCCGTAGACGAGTATCTTTTCACCGGAAGTGATGGCCTTGTGGAGCCTTTCAACGGCGGCGGCCATGTCTTTCATGAGGAAGGGGTCGTGAAGGTCTTCGAGGCTGGGCCTGAAGAAGGACCGCGCCTGCTCGAAGGTCTCGATGCCGCGCTGGACAAGCAGTCCGGCCAGCACCCGGTCGATACCGAGGGCCAGTGCGAGGGCGTCCACCTTTTCGGGATCCGCCTCCGGTGCGATTATCCATTTCGCGTCCTTGCTCATAAAAAATGCTATCCTACAAAGATACCAATAAATCGGGTAAAAAACAAACGGGCTTCCGCTAACGCAGATGCCGCTGCCGCACCGCCTCGTAGAGGAGTATGGCTGCCGAGACGCTCACGTTCAGGGAATCCCCGACGCCAAGCATGGGTATGCGGATATGGGCGTCGGCCGCCTTACGCCAGGCGTCGGTAAGCCCGGTGGCCTCGGTTCCCATCACTATTGCGGTGGGGCCGGTCATGTCGCGGTCGTAGTAAAGGGACGAGTCCTGAAGCTGGGCCGTAAGTATCCGGATGTCCTTGTCTTTCAGCCAGGCAATCGCCTCTTCCGAGGAGCAGCATACAACCGGAACGGTGAAGACCGCTCCGACGCTGGCCCGGATGAGATTGGGGTTCCAGAGGTCCGTCAGCGGGTCGCACACTATTACGGCGTCGGCCCCGGCCGCATCGGCGCTTCGGAGCACGGCCCCGAGGTTGCCCGGCTTCTCCACGGACTCCAGCACCATTATGAGAGGTGACTTGCCGACCTCCATATCCTGCAGTTTAAGCTCGCGGCTGCGGACAATGGCAAGAACCCCTTCCGTTCCTTCGCGGCAAGCTGCCTTTGCGTAAAGGTCTTTGCTCAGTTCGAATACGTTGCGGGAGCCGCGGGTGGCACGTCCCTCAGGGGCTGCACCACAGCAGTCGGCAATCTCAGGACAGACGAAAAGCGACTCCAGCTCGAACCCGGCTGCCACGCACCTTTCGAGCTCGCGGCGGCCCTCCACCACGAAGACGCCCTCCTCGCGGCGCATGCGGGATTTCTCCCGGAGCGCGAGCAGGCGCTTCAGTTTGGGGTTGGAAGTCGAGGTCAGCAGTTCCGCCATAGGGGAAACCGTGCTTTTAGTCCATCGGCAGGATTTCCTCCGAAGGAGCTATGATCCAGAGGATTACATAGAGCCAGAATCCGGAGGAAAGGCAGAGGAGAGCGAACACGAACGCGGCGCGGATGAGCGTGACGTCGAGTCCGAAATACTTGGCGAGACCGGCGCATACGCCGCCGATCTTCGCGTTCTGCTTGTCAAGTCTGAACTGTGTCATATCGTTAAATCTTTTCAGGTCTCATCTGGGGGAAGAAGAGCACGTCCTGGATGCTGGTCTGACCGAGCATCAGCATGGCAAGGCGGTCAATGCCTATGCCTATGCCGGAGGTCGGGGGCATGCCGTACTCGAGGGCGCGCACGAAGTCGTAGTCCACGAACATCGCCTCGTCGTCGCCCTTGGTCTTGAGAGCGGCCTCTTCCTTGAAGCGCTCCAGCTGGTCGATGGGGTCGTTCAGCTCGGAGTATGCGTTGGCAAGTTCGTGTCCGTTCACGAAGAGCTCGAAGCGCTCGGTGAGGGTGTCATCGTAGCGGCAGCGCTTCGTCAGCGGCGACATCTCCACGGGATAGTCGGTGACGAAGGTCGGCTGTATGAAATGCTCCTCGCAGAAGGCTCCGAAGATGGCGTCGATGAGCTTGCCGCGGCCCATGGATGGCGTAGTCTCCACCTTCAGCTTCTTGCAGGTGGCGCGCAGCTCAGCTTCGTCGGAGTCATGAACGTCCACACCGGCGTACTCCTTGATGGCATCGAGTATCCTTACTCGTCTCCAGCCCGCCTTGAAGTCTATCTTGTTGCCGTCTACCTCAACCACGGTGGTTCCGTGCAGGTCGAGGGCTATCTTCTCGAGCATGCGCTCGGTGAAATCCATCATCCAGATATAATCCTTGTACGCGGCGTAGAGCTCCATCTGGGTGAACTCCGGATTGTGGGTCTTGTCCATACCCTCGTTGCGGAAGTCCTTCGCGAACTCGAACACTCCATCGTAGCCGCCCACTATGAGGCGCTTGAGGTAAAGCTCGTCGGCGATACGCATGTACAGCGGGATGTCCAGTGCGTTGTGATGGGTGATGAACGGACGCGCTGTCGCTCCGCCGGGGATGCTCTGCAGGATGGGAGTCTCCACTTCGAGGTAGCCGGCGTCGGAGCAGAACTTGCGCATGGTGTTCATTATCTGCGTGCGCTTCACGAACACCTCGCGGACCTGCGGGTTCACGATAAGGTCGACATAGCGCTGACGGTAGCGCAGTTCGGGGTCGGTGACTGCGTCGTGCACCACTCCGTCGGCCTCCTTGACTATGGGAAGCACGCGCAGCGACTTGCTCAGAAGCGTCAGTTCCTTTGCATGGACGCTCAGCTGTCCGGTCTGGGTGAGAAAGGCGAAGCCCTTGATACCCACGATGTCGCCTATGTCGAGGAGCTTCTTCCATACGGTGTTGTACATGGTCTTGTCCTCACCGGGGCAGATCTCGTCGCGCTTGACATAAATCTGGATACGGCCGGTGGAGTCCTGAAGCTCACCGAAGGAGGCCGCTCCCATGATGCGGCGGCTCATGATGCGTCCGGCTATGCACACGTCGGCGAAAGGCCCGACGGTGGGGTCGAAGCCTTCCTGCGCGGCGGCCTCGCGGTCGAAACCGGCGGCAATGTCCGCTGCGGTGGCGTTCACCGGATAAAGCGGCGCGGGATAGGGATTGATGCCCAGCTCGCGGAGCGCCGTAAGGGCGTTTCTTCGATTCTGTTCCTGCTCGTTAAACTGTTCGTTTGCCATTTTATAACTTTTTTATTTCATTTTCAATCATTTGCGCCGTCTCTTCGGGGGAGAGTCCGTCCACCTCGACCGTAATGCCGGCGTATTTCCGGTAGCCGCTTTCCCTTTCGGAGAGAAGTGTGCTGATGCTGCCGCGGAGTTCGTCGCCCGCCAGCAGCGGTCTGCCGCCGGCCTGCCCTGAAAGGCGCCTGCAAAGCTCATCCGCCGAAGGCTTCAGCCAGACGCAGACGCAGTGCCGCCGGACCAGTTCCGCCGATTCAGGGCGAAGCAGGGTGCCTCCGCCGAGGGCCAGCACCAGTCCGGACTGCCGTTCCGGGGCCGTTCCGGGGGCCTCCTGAAGCACCGTCTTCAGCGCCTCCGTCTCCATCTTCCTGAAGGCCGCCTCTCCTTCCGATTCAAAGATCTGCGGGACCGGGAGTCCCGTCATCGTCTCTATCTTCCCGTCGAGGTCTGCGAAATCCCACCCGAGCCGGGCCGCAAGGGCGCGTCCCGCAGTGGTCTTTCCGGACCCCATGAACCCTGTGAGCGCTATGGTCAAAACAGCGTGGGTTCTTCGATTACCAAATCAATCGGCTCCTCCTTCGGGGCCTTTTTCTTTGCTGCTTTCGGGGCCGGTTCCGGCGTCGGACCCGCGGCCTGCACTGGTTCTGACGGGGCGGGTTCTGCCTCCCTGGCCGGCTCATCGACCGGCTCTGCCTGGGCCTCTTCCGCGACGGGCTCCTCTACCACCAGTTCAATCGGCTCTGCCGCCTGCGTTTCCACCGGGGCCTCGTCGACCTCTTCCGGGAAGACCTCCGTCTGCATGGCGGCCTCGTCTTCCGGAACCTGCAGCGGGTCAGTGAATTCCACCTTGCGCACCTTGTAGCGGTCGTGGCACTTCTTGCCCTTGGCTGTGTAGCCCTTCTTGCCTATCCAGTCCTCGGCCGAAATGGTCTCGGGGGCGTGGGTGCCGTCGCTGCCGCCGAAGGTCACGATGTACTGCGGGCGCGGGTCTTCCGAAAGCGCCACCAGATACGACTTCGGTCCGTCGGCTATGAAGCTCTGCGGGTTGTTCTCGCTGGGCACGAAGCTGAAGCGCTTCACGTAGAAGGTCTTCGCGGCGCCGTCGTAGTAAAGGGCGGTGAAGGTCTTCTCGGGGTCGAACTTCTGTATCAGCAGCACGTCGCCCTGGTACTTGTTCACCAGCTCGAAGCCGGTGGTGTAGAAGGTTCCGTTGCGGAATACCGCCAGCACCTTGTCTTCGGTGTCGAACTGGCCAAGGTACTCGCCGCGGCCCTCGTCGTTGAGCTTCTGGATGTCGGTGTCGTACCAGATATCCTTGCCCGCGATGGTGGAGACGCCGCGCGACTTGAGCCCTATGTTGCGTATCGGGTTCTTCGAAACGAGGTTGCCACGGGTGGCCTTGCCCTTGATGGCGAGGGTGGCGAAATCGTATTCGAAGCTGGTCTTCTTGAGTTTGGCCTTGGGCCTGAGGTTGATGCGCACGGTTTCGGCTTCGCCGTTGTGGTTGGCCGAGAAGTACTCTATGCGGCTGCCCTCGGTGCCCTGGGTGATGTCGTATTCCTTGTCGCGGGTGATGCTCGTCACCGGGAAGCGCTTGGCATAGTACACACCGTTCTTCCCGTCACGGTAGATGACGTTGTAGATGGTGCGCTCGTCGCCGCGGTGGAATACGTTCACGTAGAGGAGGTCCTTGCCGAAGAAGGCCTTGTCTTCCACCTTGGCTATGCGGTACTTGCCGTCGCGGCTGATGACTATTATCTCGCTGAGGTCGGAGCAGTCGCAGATGTACTCTCCGCGGTCGTCGCGCTTGAGGCCTATTCCCACGAAGCCCTCTTCGAGGTTGGCGGAGAGCTTGGCGTTGTTGTTCACCACCTTGTTGGCGGCTATGGTCTCGAAGCCCGTGAGCTCGGTGAGCCTCGGGAAGTCCTTTCCGTACTTCGCCTTGAGGCCCTTGAACCAGGCTATGGCGAAATCGGTTATGTTGTCGATATTGTTCTGCACCTCAGCCATCTCGGCCTCGATGCGAAGTATCTTCTCGTCGTTGGCCTTCGTGTCGAAGCGGGAAATCTTGCGCACGGGCTTCTCCACCAGCTTGAGGATGTCGTCCATGGTGATTTCCCTCTTGAGGAGGTCCTGGTACTGCCTCATCTGTTCGAAGATGTCCTGCAGCTGGTCTTCCCATGTGCGCTGGTCCTGTTCGAGCACCTTGTAGATGCGGTTCTCGAAGAAGATTTTTTCCAGCGAGCACCAGTGCCACTCGTTCTCGAGTTTGCCGAGCTTCACGCGGAGCTGGGCTTCCAGCAGGTCGCGGGTGTGCAGGGTGTCGTACTCGAGTATGTCGTTCACGCTCAGGAACTCCGGCTTGTCGTTGCGGATGACGCAGGCGTTGGGCGCTATGTTGCACTCGCAGTCGGTGAAGGCGTAGAGAGCGTCGATGGTCTTGTCGGGCGACACGTCGCCTGGAAGGTGGATGAGGATGTTCACCTTGTCGGTGGTCATGTCCTCTATCTTCTTGATTTTGATCTTGCCCTTGTCCTTGGCCTTGAGTATGGAGTCGATGAGGATGTGGGTGGTCTTGCCGTAGGGGATTTCGGTGATGGCGACGGTGCTCTTGTCGATTTTCTCAATGCGGGCGCGCACCTTCACTGCGCCTCCGCGGCGGCCCGCCTGATACTTGCTGCAGTCCGCGAAGCCTCCGGTGGGGAAGTCGGGATAGAGTTCGTAGGGCTTGCCCTCGAGTATCTTCACCGATGCGTCCAGCAGTTCGTTGAAGTTGTGGGGGAGTATCTTGCTGGCCATGCCGACGGCTATGCCCTCGGTGCCCTGGGCGAGCAGCAGCGGGAAACGGACCGGGAGTTCGGTTGGCTCCTGGTTGCGGCCGTCGTAGGAATTCATCCAGTTGGTGATTTCCGGGTCGAAGACAACCTCCTTCGCGAATTTGCTCAGGCGTGCCTCGATGTACCTCGGGGCGGCGTTGGAGTCGCCGGTGAGGATGTTGCCCCAGTTGCCCTGGCAGTCGATGAGCAGGCCCTTCTGGCCGAGCTGTACAAGCGCGCCGAGTATGGATGCGTCTCCGTGCGGATGGTACTGCATGGCCTGGCCCACTATGTTGGCCACCTTGGTGTAGGCGCCGTCGTCCATGCGGTTCATCGCATGCAGGACGCGCCTCTGCACCGGCTTGAGTCCGTCTACTATATGGGGTACGGCTCTCTGCAGTATGACGTAAGAGGAATAGTCCAGGAACCAGTCCTTGAACATGCCGGACAGTTTGAAGCGGCTCGCGTCGCTTCCCAGCAGGCGGTCGAATTTGCCCGACGGGGCGGCATCTTCGCTTACGGGAGCTTCGAGGGCATCGGCGTCCAGCTCTTCTTCCTGGGTCATCATATCATCTTCTTCCATATTCTTCTAAACTTCGTATCCGAATTTTCGTAATTCCTTGCGGTTCTCCCTCCAGTCGGGATCCACCTTCACCAGCAGCTGCAGGAAGACCTTCTTCTGGAAGAAGTCCTCCATGTCTATGCGGGCCTGGGTGCCGACCTTCTTGAGGGCGCTCCCGCCCTTGCCTATCACTATTCCCTTCTGGGTGTCGCGCATCACGTAGATGATTGCGCTTATCTCGTAGCGCTCCTCGCTCTCGCGGAAGCTCTCTATCTCCACCTGGCAGGAGTAGGGAATCTCCTCGCGGTAGTTCAGGAGTATCTTCTCGCGTATGATTTCGCTGGCGAAGAAGCGAAGGTTGCGGTCGGTAAAGGTGTCGCGGTCGTACCAGGCCGGCGCCTCCGGGAGCAGGCCCACGACAGTGTCGAGGAAGTTCTCGAGCCCGAACTTCTCCTTTGCCGATACCGGTATGACGGTGGCCTTCGGAAGCTGCGAATGCCAGTACTCGATGAGCTGCTCCACGGACGCCTGGTCGCTGATGTCTATTTTGTTCACCACCACTACCACCGGGCAGGCCAGTTCGGAGAGTTTGTAGATGTACTCGCCGTACTTGTCGGCCTTCTCCACGGTGTCGGTCACGTAAACGATGACGTCGGCGTCGCCTATGGCACTGCGAACCGCCCCCATCATGTCTTCCTGGAGGCGGTACACCGGCTTGAGTATGCCCGGCGTATCGGAGAAGACAGCCTGATAGTCGTCACCGTTGAGGATTCCCATTATGCGGTGGCGTGTGGTCTGGGCCTTGGCCGTGACTATGCTGAGTTTCTCGCCCATGACGGCGTTCATCAGCGTGCTCTTGCCGACGTTGGGATTTCCTATGATGTTGATGAAACCTGAACGGAAAGCCATTATACGTACGCCCCCATCTTAAGGATGTTCACTTCGCTTTCTGAAAGGTAGCGCCACTCGCCCTTCTTCAGGCCCTTCTTCGTCAGGCCTGCGAAGTACACTCGGTCGAGGGTGCGCACATCGTAGCCCACAGCCTCGAAGATGCGGCGTACCACGCGGTTCTTGCCCGAATGTATCTCGATTCCGAGCTTGCGCTTGTCGGACTCGTCGATGAATTCGAGGGCGTCGGCCGCTATGGGACCGTCGGAGAGCTCTATGCCGTCCAGGATCTTCTGCCTGTCCTCGTCGGAGAGAGGCTTGTTGAGGATAACCTGGTAGATTTTCTTCTTGTCGTACGACGGATGGGTGAGCCTCTCGGCTATCTCGCCGTCGTTCGTGAACATGAGCACGCCCGTGGTGGCCTTGTCCAGCCTGCCTACGGGATAAACCCTTGCCGCACAGCCGCGCAGAAGGTCCATGACCGTCTTTTCTGCGTGCGGGTCGCTCGCGGTGGTCACGTAGCCGCGGGGCTTGTTCATAACCAGGTAGACCTTTTCTTCGCCGCGAAGGGTCTCGCCGTTGAACTTCACCACATCGTTGAAGATGTTCACCTTGGTGCCGAGTTCGGTCACCACCTCGCCGTTCACCGTAACCACTCCGGCCTGTATCATGGTGTCGGCCTCGCGGCGTGAGCATACGCCGGAATTGGCGATGAACTTGTTGAGGCGCATCTCTTCCTTTACGGGAGCGTCTGCGAAATCGTCGGAATATCTGGGTGCCGGGCGCGGGGATTTCTCTATCATCCTCTTGATGCCCTCGTGGGATTCTTTGTTGAAGCCGCCCTTGCCCCCGGGTTTGCGGGAGAAGCCGTGGGCGCCGCCGTAGTTCTTGTGCTGGGAGCCGTAGCCCTTGTGGTAGCCGCCTTCGGAACGGTTCTGCCCGTAGGAGCCGTGCTGGCCCTCGGAACGATGTCCGTAGCCTTTGTGGTAACCGCCCTGGCGGTGGTCGCCGTAGCTGCGGTTACCGTAGCCGCCCTCGGAGTTGTGACCGTAGCCTGCCTGGTGCCCTTCGCCGTGGCCCTCGTGGCGGTATTCTACCTTTTCGTTTGTCGTGGAGACCTTTTTACGGGGTCTTAATTTCCTGCCGTCTTTGGAAAACTGATCCATTGTTTAGGTTTTGAGTCCGGTGCGCGACTCACGTCGCACAGGGACAGTGTTACTTGAGTTTGAAAATGTATGTAATAGTGCCTTCCTGCAGTGCAGGGGCGTTAACGTTCATGTCGAAACAGGCGTCCATTGCCGCCGCGCGGGCTGCCGCCCAGAGCTTGGAGTTGGTGACCGTGGTGCCGTCGGCTCCCGGTTCGGCGCGTTTCACGTGGCCGTACTGGTCTACCCACACCTTCACCACCACGGTGCCGCTCTCCTGCAGGTTGTAGGCGGGCTTTTTCAGGGTGCTCTTGTTTACCTTGCGGCCTTCCACATGTGCGTTGGGTGCGCCTTCGGTCGTAGCTTCGGCGCTGTTGCCGCGCGCCTGTCCGGCCCTGTAAGTCTCGGAGGCCTCCTCCGCGCCGTGCGGAACGGTGGCGGAAGTATCCTTCTTCGCCATTCCGGGGAAAGACGCCCTCGGGTCTAGTTTCGGTTCTTCGGGATGTTCAGGTTCCTGGATGGGCACGTCGCCGAAATCATCGGGCTTCGTCTCAGGGGTGATGTTCTGCGCCGTACTCTCGAAAGGACTCTCGCTGCGCTGCACTATGTTCACGGGCGCCTCGATGTCCACATCCTCCCCCTGGGGTTCGCGGCCGTAAACCGGCTTGAAGTCCGGCTGCTCGTCTTCCGTGAAGTCGATGAGCATGGCGGTCTCTTCCGGCGGGGGCCAGAGATACTTGATGCCTGTGAAGGACACCAGGGCCAGGGCCCCCGCATGGAGGCCTATCGTTAGGAGCAGTCCCACCACTACGGCGTTGTGCTCCCTCTCGGCGCGTGTCCTCTGGTACTCTTTCATTCGGGTTGCGTTGCCAGGATTACCTTGTAGTGGTTGCGTTTGGCGATGTTCATCACCTGCACGATCTCACCTATGGGAACCGACTCGTCGGAGTAGATGCTGAAGGTGGGGTCTTCCTCGTTCTGGAGAAGGCCCACCAGGTCGTCCTCTACCTGGGCTATGTCCTCGGCGATCTCATTGCCGTTGATGTGGTAGGTATACTGCTCGCCGCCCCAGTCCTTGATGCTCACGCTCACGGTGGGCTTCGCGCTCACCTGGCCCGTGCTCTTGGGGAGCAGGAGCTTCAGCGCATTG
This sequence comes from Bacteroidales bacterium, assembly GCA_024691765.1. GTDB lineage: Bacteria > Bacteroidota > Bacteroidia > Bacteroidales > UBA932 > Cryptobacteroides. The sequence continues at coordinate 94,518 of JAILNI010000006.1, forward strand.
GGGTTGACCAGCGTGGATGTGACCAGGAAGAAGATGAGGAGCAGGAAGACGATGTCCGTCATGCTTCCCATAGAGATTTCCGGGCTCGCTTTGGTTCTACGCCTGATTGCCATGGCTTATTCCTCTGATTTTTCTTCCTTGGGTTCGCTCAGGGCGTCCATGAATTCGATGGTCGCGTTCTCGATTTCATAGACCACGCTGTCGATGCGGTTCGTAAGGTAGTTGTAGCCGAAGTAGGCCAGGATACCGACGATGAGGCCGCCCACGGTGGTGATCATGGCCTCGTAGATGCCGCTGGAGAGCAGGGTGATGTCGATGTTGTTGCCCGCATTGGCCATGTTGAAGAAGGCGCGCACCATACCGGTGACGGTTCCGAGGAATCCTATCATGGGGGCGCCGCCTGCTATGGTAGCCAGAAGAGGAAGACCCTTTTCGAGCCTCGCCACCTCGAGGTTGCCTACGTTCTCGACCGCGCTCTGGATGTCGGCCAGGGGCCTGCCGATGCGCTCGACGCCCTTTTCGACCAGACGGGCCACGGGAGTGTCGAACTTGCCGCAGTAGGTGATGGCGCTCTTGGTCTTGCCGTCGTGGATGTAGTCCTTGACGTCGTCGAGGAAGTGCTTGTCCACCTTGGCCGCACGGTTGATTACCCAGAGTTTCTTGCCGAAGATGTAGATGGCTATCACGCTGAGGAGCAGCAGCACTATCATGAGCCAGCCGCCCTTGGTTGCCATGTCGATCAGGGAGTAGGACATTTCCTGCGGAACGGGAGCGACTTCCGCTGCCTGAAGAAGTGAGAATAACATATTTTTTGACTTTAAATTATTTCATAATTTCGGCGGTTTCGCCATTAACCTGCAAAAGTAAACAAAAATCGGGACACTGCAATGCCCCGATTTTGAAAAAATCGCCTTCCGGTGCGTCTCACCTAAAAGATGAGGCCCCAGATCCACTTGAACAGTTTGACCATGAGGGCTATAATCACTATGACTATTATCAGCACCAGGCGTATCACGCGCCATGCGCACCAGCCCACAAAAGTGGTTATCGCGCTGAGGCCCAGATAGTTGAGTGCGAGCAGCACGAGCAGGATTGCGAGCCCTCCAGCGAGGTAGACCCCCATGCCCGCCAGCATGAACCCGAACACGCTCTTGAAGCGGTGTTTGCTATGGTCCTGTTCCCTGAGGACACTGCGCAGGAACAACAGGGCGGCAAGGAAGATTATGCACTGCATGAGAGGCAGCATGCTTCCAGGCTTCCAGAGCTCCTGGTTGGTGAAATAGGCATAGCCCATCACCGGGTTGACGGCCCGGTAGAAATTCATCAGGAACGGTGTCACGAACAGGGCCATCAGCCAGAATATCAGGTCGATGCCGGTGTTGTAGAGGGTGTTGAGATGCTTCTCCACATAAGCCTTTAGCCGGGAGATGTCCGTCCCCTGGCCATACACTTTCATCTTCTCGGCCTGCTCCAGCATCTTGCGTGCGGATACCGTTCCGAGTCCGCCTATCCTCTTGTCCGCCTTCTTCATGAGGGCGACGGCATATTCGGTGATGGGGGAGAAGCCTGCGTAGAACCTGCCGTCGGCTATGGCTCCGTAGTACTTCTTCCCGTTCAACTCGTATTCGAGGTACCAGGCGTCCACCTTCTGAACCTTGACGTTCTGGAAAAGTATGTGAAGGTTGTAATTCTCCTTGCCTGAGTGCTCGGAAATCCAGGAATCTATCTGGCGGCCGATTTCGGTGTCTTCGGAGAAGACTCCGGCGGAGAGGTGGCCGTCCTGCCGCTCGAAAAGCTGGGTCACCTGATGCTTGGCGTTGCTGTCGACCAGCTCTTCGATTTTGAGGAGGCGTTTGTCGTGGAACTGCGCGTAGCGGTACTCGGGATAGAGTTTCTGGTCGACTCCTATGTAATGAAGGTGCCGTCCCCTTCCCGCGCAGTCGCCGCAGGTCTCGATTCCCGATCCGTTGCAGGTCGGACAGGTAACCTTTCCCCTTCCGCCGCATTTGGAGCAGGTTACCGTACCGCTCCCGCGGCAGTTGGAACAGGTTGTCTTGCCGTTTCCGTTGCAGGAGGAACAGCTTTTGGTCGTATAAACTGTGCGCGAGCCCCATTGGGTGTCCGGCACGACGCTTCCCTCCCTGTAGGTCTGGCTCACTATGTACTGCTCCTGGTGGCTTTCCTGCCATTTTCCCTTACCGTTGCAGGAGGGACATGTCTTTGTCCTGGATCCTCCGCAGGACGGGCAGGTCTCCACCTTGTCGCCGCCGCAGCGCGAACAGGTTATCTCCCTGCTGCCTCCGCAGGTGCGGCAGGTCCATTTGCCCTTTCCTCCGCAGGACGGGCATGTCTCCACATGGGCCGACCCCGGGGCTATGAAGCTCTGGTCCTGCCTGGTAAAGCCGCTTGTGGTGAGCAGATGAAGTTTCCAGAGGTCCACGTCGGACGGGCGGTAGACCGTCCTCGGCTCCACCTGTTCGTTGTTGTAAGGCCTCTTGCGCTCTTCGGTCTGGCGTGAGTCGAATTCCGAAGCGAAACGGGCTATGAAAATCGGGGTCTTGTCGTAGGTCTTGATTTTGACCTTGTCGCCGTAATTCGCAAAGGGATGCCCTTCGGATGAGTTGGAATAGTCGTTAAGGCAATCGCGTATGGCGCGTTCGTCCTTCTCCGTGAGTTCTATGCTCCGTGTTCTTACGTAGTCTGCCATGGCCCTAACGTTTTGGTGAGATGAAGAAGGTAGCGATTATCTTCCAAAGCAGCACGCCGGCAAAGACCAGCAGCATGAAATAGAAGTAGACGGTGAGCGAAGTGCTGTAGCGGTCGCCGGCCTTTTTGGAGATGTTGTCCGATGCGTATTCGAACTTGTCCCAGCCGCTGACATTGAGCTTCTTGCCCTCTTCCCCATTCTTGATTTTCTCCTCGAGAACCTTGGCCGGGGCTTCGGCCGTGAGCTCCTTCCAGTCGGCGCGGAACTGCTTCCACGAGATGCGGCTGAACGGGGAAAGGACCTCCTTGCGGGCCTTCTCGCCGAAGATTTCCTTCACCGGAATCTCCTTGTCCCGGGTGCGGAACTCCTCCCTGAGGGCCGGGTCCTTTATCTTCTCCCGCTTCTTCATTCCGCTCGAGCAGCTCTGCATCGAGCCTGCCAGCATCAGCGCCAGCGCGGCCATAAATATGAGTTTCGATTTCATAAGACCTACAAATATAACAAAATAAGCGGAATACGCTCTGCGTCCGGGTGTGGCTTAGGCCTTTTTTGATAGGAATCCTCCTCTAATGCACACTGATAACACTTTTCCGAACACTTTGCAAGCAAAAGTGCCTTCCAGTGCCCCCAGGGCCGGATTGCCTTGCAAACACACAGAGTTTTTCGGGGGGTGTTTGCAACGAAAACGGGCATATATGCAGTATAATGCAGATTCTGTTGCAAACCTTTCGGGAAAACCCAAGTTTTGGCCCGGGTGCCTGACACGTTTTGTGCTGTTTTCGTAAGAGGACTAATACTCTATCCCGGTAAGGAACAGGGCGTGGCCGGAGACGGATTCGCCGGCAAGGCTGCGGCGGGGAATGCCATTCGCGGCGCCTTGGGCAATCCGGGAGTCTTGAGACGGGGGCAGAATCAGCCCGGCGAACTCATCCAGGCTGCGGCGGCCGCGGCCTACCTCCAGCAGCGTTCCCACGATGGCCCGTACCATATTCCGCAAGAACCTGTCGGCTGAAATGCGGAAGTACCAGTACTGCGGGGCCCTGGAGGCGGAACCCTCCGAAACCCTTGCCACCCTCGGCACGCTAAGAGGGGGGACCGCGTCAGCGGTGGGGTCAAGCGAAGCGAGACGATTTCGGAGGGTTGCTGCCTCCAGGGCTGGAGTATACGGCCGCCACTCCGCCTCAAACACCGTGCAGACACTGGTCCTGGCATCGGAACCCACTTTCTGGAAGCAGGAAAAATCGTGTGTGCCAGGCAGCATCGCTGCGGCCTTGTTCATGAGTTCGAAATCCACCTCCGGATAGCCGTAAAAGAAAGACCTCCCGGCCATAAACGGGTCTTTGCAGCGGTGAAGGTAATAGGTGTAGCTACGCTTCTTCGCATCGAATCTCGCGTGAAAATCAGGCGAAGCCGGCTCGACTGAAAGAACCGCCACTGCGGGCGGCAGGATGGCATTTAATTTGCAGGCAAGAAAGGATGCGTCGGGCTCTCCCGAAGCGTCGAAATGCGCCACGTAACCCACGGCACTCACTCCAGTGTCGGTACGTCCTGCGCCGGTAACGCTTACCGGCTCGCCCAGAAGGGTTTGGAGGGCGGTTTCGAGGGCTTCCTGGACGCTCGGCGCATCGGGCTGCCTCTGCCAGCCGCAGAAGGGGGCTCCGTCGTAGGAAAGAGTGATTTTGTAGCGCATACGAATGCAAATGTAACAAAAATATGGACCAAAACGTAAACATCAAGGAACTCAACGAACGCATCCAGAAGGAGAGCGGTTTCGTGGACCTTCTGAGTCTCGAAATGGGTAAGGTCATCGTGGGCCAGAAGCATCTGGTCGAAAACCTCATGATTGCCCTGCTGGCAAACGGCCACATCCTCCTGGAGGGCGTGCCCGGCCTCGCCAAGACCCTTGCCATCAGCACCCTGGCCAAAGCCATCGACGCAAAATTCAGCCGCATACAGTTCACCCCGGACCTGCTTCCGGCGGATGTCACCGGCACCCTCATCTACTCCCAGAAGAAAGAGGCTTTCGAAGTGCACAAGGGCCCCGTCTTCGCCAATTTCGTGCTTGCCGATGAAATCAACCGCGCGCCTGCCAAGGTGCAGTCGGCGCTGCTCGAGGCCATGCAGGAAAGGCAGGTCACCCTGGGCGACGACACCTATCCGCTTCCGGAGCCTTTCCTGGTGATGGCAACCCAGAACCCCATCGAGCAGGAGGGCACATATCCTCTTCCTGAAGCCCAGGTGGACCGATTCATGCTCAAGGTGCTTGTGGGCTATCCCAAGAAGGAAGAGGAGAAGCAGATACTCCGGATGAACACCACCGGCGAGTTCCCGAAACCGAACGCAGTCGTTACTCCTGCCGACATCGTGCGCGCCCGCGAGGTTGTGCGCGAAGTGTATATGGATGAGAAAATCGAGCGCTACATAGTCGATATAGTTTACGCCACCCGCACTCCGGGAGATTACGGCCTGAAGGAGCTCGAAGGCCTCATCGGATTCGGAGCCTCCCCCCGCGCAAGCATCTCCCTTGCCGCCGCGGCGAGGGCATACGCCTTCATCAAGAGGCGCGGCTACGTTATTCCGGAAGACGTCCGCGCGGTCTGTCCCGAGGTGCTCCGTCACCGTATCGGACTCACCTACGAGGCCGAGGCCGAGAATGTAACTGCCGACCAGATAATCGAAAAGGTAATCAACGCCGTCATCGTTCCGTAATGCCAGCCCAGGGTTCAGCCACCGATCTCCTCAAGAAGGTGCGGAAGATAGAAATCCGCACCAAGGCGCTTTCGCACCAGATCTTCGCCGGAGAGTACCATTCAGCCTTCAAGGGTAGGGGAATGGCCTTCAGCGAGGTGCGGGAGTATCAGTACGGAGACGACGTGCGCAACATGGACTGGAATGTAACCGCACGTCTGAGAGCGCCTTACGTAAAGGTGTTCGAGGAGGAGCGGGAACTAACGGTGGTGCTCATGGTGGACGTAAGCCGCAGCGGTCTTTTCGGAACGAGGGTGCAGAACAAAAGGGAACTTCTTACCGAGATAGCGGCGGTGCTCAGCTTCAGCGCCATCCTCAACAACGACAAGGTAGGCGCCCTCTTCTTCAGCGACCGCATCGAAAAGTTCATCCCCCCGGCCAAGGGCCGTACCCATCTGCTGCACATCATAAGGGAGATGCTTGAACTTCAGCCGGAGGGGAACGGCACCGACATCGGCGGGGCCCTTCGCTACCTGACCGGCGCCATCAAGAAAAAGTGTACGGTGTTCCTTCTGAGCGACCTGCTCGACACCGACGCCGCCGGCGTCCCCCGTTACGAGGACGCACTCAAGGTGGCAGTGAACAGGCACGACCTCTCGGTGATAAAGGTGCACGACCCAGTGGATTATGCGCTTCCCGACGTAGGCCTCGTGAACATCAAAGACAGCGAGACCGGCAGCACGGCCTGGGTGGACACTTCGCTCAGTCAGGTACGCAGCAGCTATTCCCGATGGATGGAAGGCGTCCGCTCGCAGGAAAACCACCTCTTCAATCTCTATAATGTCGACCACGTGGACATCTCCACCGACGACGATTATGTAAAGGGGCTCATGGCCCTGTTCGCAAGAAGATGAAGGCTCTGATTCTAATAATCCTGGCGGCTCTCGCTGAGCCCGTTCCCTCAGGCAAGGCTTTCCTTAAACAGCTTCAGCCCCGGGACTCCATCCTCATAGCCGACCAGCTTGAATACGGATTTACCCTCGAGGGCGTTGAGGACGGCACCTCCATAGCGCTGCCCGACTACGGCGAGGCCTCCAACGACACGCTGACCCTTGTCCGCGGCTGGCAGGTCGATACGCTCAAATACAATAAGAAGGCCCGCACCCGCGATATCCGGGCGGCGGTGGTCCTGGCTCCTTTCGAGGAGGGGCAGTACATCCTTCCGCCCATCTATGCCCTGAGAATCAAAGGGGAAAAGACGGACACCCTCATGTTCGAGGTGCCGGAGCTGAAAGTCACTTCCATCCAGATAGATACGGCATCCTTCACTCCCCACGACATCAAGGGGCAGATAAGGTATCCGGTGACCTTCGCAGAGGTGCTTCCCTGGGGTCTGGGCGCCCTCGGGCTGGCGGCCCTGATACTTCTGGCCGTCTACCTTATCCGCCGTTATTCCGGAAAGGACGAGGCCGGCAGACCGAAAGATCCGCCCTACGTGGTCGCCCTCCGCAGCCTTGACCGCTACCGCGGCGACAGGTTCTGGGCGCCCGACAAACAGAAAGCTTTCTATTCGGGGGTTACCGATACCCTCAAGGAGTATATGGACGCCGAATTCGGGGTGGACGCCCCGGAGATGACGACGGCCGAGCTGTTCGAAGCGCTGAAAGGGCGTGAAGACATTACCCCGGAGATGTTCGGACGCCTGAAAGGCCTTTTCGAAACGGCCGATTTCGTGAAGTTCGCCAAGATGACGGTTCCTCCGGAAGACAATGCCGGAGTGCTGCCCACGGCGGTGAAGTTCGTAACCGATACATACCAGCGGCAGCTGGAGGGAGAGGAGGCCCCGCAGAAGTAGATGTTCTTCGAGTATCCTCGTCTTCTCTGGCTCCTCGCGGTTCCCGCGCTGCTGCTGGCGGTTTACGTCCTGCGCCTGGTCGGCAAGCGCCCGCCACATCTCCGCGTAAGCGCCGCCGCACCGTGGCTGCAGCGCAAAAGCATACTCCTGCAGATATTCAGCCATCTGCCCATGGCCCTCTTCACCGCGGCGATGTCGCTGCTGGTGATAGCCATAGCGCGTCCGCGCTCGTCTTCCCAGGTGGAGAAGATAGACTCCGAAGGCATCGACATAGTCTTCGCGATAGACGTATCCACTTCCATGCTGGCCCGGGACTTCACCCCCGACCGCATCAGCGCGGCAAAGGACATTGCGATCGAGTTTATCGCCCAGAGGCCGTCCGACCGCATGGGGATAGTGGTGTTCGCGGGCGAGAGTTACACGCAGTGCCCTCTCACCACCGACCGCGCCACCCTCATCAACCTCATGAAGGAGGTGCAGACGGACCTTATAGAAGACGGCACCGCGATAGGCAACGGACTCGCGACGGCCGTGGCCCGCATGATGGATTCCGACGCGCCGAGCAGGGTGATTATCCTGCTTACCGACGGTGTGAACAACTCCGGCGAAATAGCCCCGGAAACTGCCGCGGAGATAGCGAAATCCTACAATGTGCGCGTGTATACGATAGGCGTAGGCGCGAACGGCGAGGCCCCGTATCCGGTGATGACCCCATGGGGAGTCGAGGTCCGGAAGATTCCCGTCGAGATCGACGAGGCCCTGCTGCAGAAGATTGCGGAGGCGACGGGTGGAAAGTACTTCCGTGCCACCGACAATACCAAACTCAGTGAAATCTATTCCGAGATCGGCAAGATGGAGAAGGTCCGCACCACTGTGGACAGCTTCCCCGTCTACAAGGAGCTCTACCTCGACTACGCGCTTGCCGCGATGGCGTGCCTGCTGCTCCTGCTGGCCCTGGAAATGTTTATAAGGAGGTTGCCGTAATGCTCTATTTCGCCAATCCGGATTATCTCTGGCTGCTTTTGCTGGTGCCGCTGCTGCCTCTGCTCTTCGCATTTGCGCTCTGGCTCCGCCGCCGCCGTGTCCGCAAGCTGGGAGATGCAGCCTCGGTAGCCCGCCTGATGCCGCATTACTCCCCGGCCAAAGCATGGATAAGGCTGATTCTGGCCGACCTGGCCGTGATGTCGCTGACGCTCGCGCTGGCCCGTCCCCAGATAGGTGCAAAGCTGGCCGAAAGGGAGACGAAGGGAGCCGAAATTATGATATGTCTCGACGTGTCGAACTCGATGCTCGCCGAGGACTATTCCCCCAACCGCATGGAGAGGGCGAAACTGGCCATCAGCCGCCTTGTGGACCGTCTCCGCGACGACCGCATCGGCCTTATTATCTTTGCCGGGAAGTCCTTCGTGCAGCTGCCTGTAACGACCGATTACGTCTCGGCAAAGATGTTCCTCGGCAGCATAGGGCCCGACAGCGTGCCGGTGCAGGGAACGGCGATAGGCGAGGCCGTGCTGACGGCGATAAAGAGTTTCAGCACCCAGAGTGAGAAGAGCCGCGCAATCATAGTGATCACCGACGGTGAGAACCATGAAGACGACCCGGTGGCCGCCGCGAAACAGGCTGCTGAAGCTGGAATAAAGGTTTATACGATTGGTGTCGGTACGCCGGAAGGGCAGCCGATATCCATAAACGGAGAACTGCTCAAGGACAAGTCCGGCAACATAGTTGTGACGCGCCTGGACGAGGGCGTTCTCAGAAAGATGGCACAAGCCGGAGGCGGGGCATACGTCCGTGCCGGCAACGAAGAGTTCGGGCTGAATCCTATTATAGACGACCTTCGCAGGCTCGAGGCCGAGCATTTCAAAAGCGTGGTGTTCGAGGAGTACGACGAGCAGTACATGTATTTCGCCGCTGCGGCTTTCATCCTGCTTGCGGTGGCATTCCTGATTGGCGACAGGCGCGCGGAAAGGAGGCTTTTCGAATGAGACGACTGCTTTGCATATTATTGATATTCAGCGCACTGCCCCTTGCCGCCCAGGTGGACAGGAAAGAGGTGCGCGCCGGCAACCGCAAGTTCCGCAAGGGAGAATGGCAGGAGGCCGAACTGGACTACCGCAAGGCGGTGCTGAAGGATTCCCTCTCGGTGGCGGGTGAGTACAATCTTGCATCGTCCCTTTACAGGCAGGGAAGCTACGACGAGGCGGCGCAGGCCCTTGGTCGAGCTGACGCCGAAGTGGCTGAAACCCCTCATGCCGCGTCTTACTACTACAACGAAGGCGACGTGGCCCTTCAGCGCAAGGACTACGGCGCGGCCGTGAAGGCTTTCCGTCAGAGCCTGCTGCTGAATCCCGGCGACATGGACGCCAAGGAGAACTACATCTACGCGAAGGAGATGCTGAAAAACCAGCAGGGCGGCGGCCAGGGCGACGGTCAGCAGAACCAGGACCAGCAGGACCAGAACCAGGACCAGGATCAGCAGAATCAGGACAGCAACGACAATCAGCAGAACCAGCAGCAACCCGACCAGCAGAATCAGGACAGGCAGGAGCAGCAGGATCAACCCCAGCAGATATCGCAGCAGCAGGCCCGCCAGATGCTGAAGGCGGTGCAGGCGAAAGAGAAGGAAACCCAGGACAAGGTGAAGAAGGAAAAGGCCGCCCTGCTTAAGAGCAGCCAGAAAGAAAAGAATTGGTAATGAGACGATTACTCGGCATATTGGCAGCACTGGCGTTCGCCCTTCCGGCGGCCGCTCAGGGCTTCGAGATGACGGCCCCGAACCTCGTGGCCGCGGATGAACAGTTCAATGTCACCTTCAAGATCGACGGCGACAAGGCGCCGAGCGATTTCGAGTGGAGTCCGGGCGACGACTTCAAGCTCGTCTGGGGCCCCCAGAAGGGCAGTTCCTCGTCCATCAGCATCATAAACGGAAAGACCACACGCACATCGACTACAACCTATACCTACGTGCTCATGCCGCGTTCCACCGGCACTTTCACCCTTCCTCCGGCAAGCGCCACCATCAAGGGGAAGAAGGTCTCGTCCGCTTCCAGGACCATCCAGGTGGTGGGAGGAGGACAGCAGCAGGGGAGCCAGGGCGGCCAGGCCAGGCAGCAGGGAACGCAGTCGCAGGATGCCGCCGGAGAACTGAGCGGCGACGACATCTTCATGCGCATGAGCATTTCGAAGTCGTCCGTGGTGGTGGGCGAAGGCCTCACGGCGACCCTCAAACTCTATACGAGGGTGCCTGTCGCGGGCTTTGAAGACGCCCGCTTCCCCACCTTCGACGGCTTCTGGAGCCAGCAGCTGCAGGCCCCGCAGAACATACAGTTCCAACGCGAAAACGTGGGCGGACGCATCTACGACGCCGCCGTGTTGCGTTCGTGGAACCTCATCCCCCAGAAATCCGGCGAGATTAGCGTCGATCCGGCCGAACTCATCTGCCTTGTGAACGTCCGCAAGCCGTCCACGGGCGGAAGCATCTTCGACTCCTTCTTCCAGGACGACTACCGCACGATACGCAAGAGGGTGCATACCCCGGCAATTGCCATACGGGTGTCCGCCCTTCCCGCGGGTGCACCGGCTTCCTTCGGCGGCGGCGTCGGCCAGTTCGCCATAAAAGCCTCGCTCACAAGGGATTCCCTCAAGACCCACGATGCCGCATCGTTGAAACTGACGGTCACCGGAAGCGGCAATACAGCCCTCCTGGAGGCCCCGCGCATCAGTTTCCCGCCAGACTTCGAGGTCTACGACGTCAAGATAACCGACGTCCGCGGCGGCAAGACCTTCGAGTATCCCTTCATTCCGCGCAGCCACGGCGACTTCGTGATAGGACCTGTGGAATACAGCTACTACGACATCGCCAAGGGCCGTTACGTCACCCTGCAGACCCAGGCGCTGCCGCTTTCCGTCGAACGCTCGGCTTCGGCCCAGGCGCAGGCAGACCGCCAGCAGGGCACCCTTTCGGTGGAAAAGAAGGATGTGAAGGACCTCGGAAGCGATATACGCTACATCTCTACCAGGAAACCGTCCTTCTCGTCGCCCGGCAGGTTCTTCCTTTGGTCGCCGCTGTTTTTCGGCCTTCTCGGCGGGCTCCTCCTGCTGGCTGCCGGCCTGTACTTCGGCCTGCGTAAGAGGGCGGAACTCCGTGCCGACGTAGCCCGGACCCGCAACCGCGGCGCAGTGAAGATGGCGCGCAAGCGCCTTGCCGCTGCCGGGAAGTTCCTGCAGCAGAATCTCGATGCTGCTTTCTGGGAAGAGCTTCACCGCACCCTTCTGGGCTTCGTGTCCGACAAACTGGGAATGGACGCGGCTGAAATGAGCAGGGAAAACATCCTGGAAAGGCTTCAGGCCGCAGGCGCTTCCGATTCCGTCGCGCAGGAGTTCTGTTCCCTTCTGGACGAGTGCGAATATGCCCGCTATGCCCCTGCGGCGGGCCAGGAGGCCATGTCAGCCCAGTATGAAAAGGCAGTTTCGGTAATCTCTGAAATCGATTCCTGCATGAAGAAGAAAGCGTCTTTCAAAGCCGGAGCGGTGCTGCTGGCTCTGCTGATTTTCTGCGCTCCCGCGCTGTCGTCCCAGGCCGCCCCTGCGTCAGCCGGACCTGCAGGTGAAGCCTACCTTGACTCGCTCTGGACAGCCGGTGTAAACGCCTATACTGTAGGAGATTACGTCGCGGCGCGCGATGCCTGGCTCGCGATTTCCGAGCTCGGGCTGGCATCTCCTGAGCTGTACACCAATACAGGCAATGCTTTCTTCAAGACAGACGATTATGCCAGGGCCGTACTCTGGTACGAACGCGCCCTGCGCCTCGACCCCTCTTTCGCTGATGCCCGACACAATCTGGCTCTCGCCCAGGGCATGGTACAGGACCGCATCGAGCAGGTGCCGGAATTCTTCCTGGTGAGCTGGCTGCGCTCGCTCGGATGGAAGCTATCTTCCGACGCCTGGGCCGTGCTGTTCCTGGTTCTGCTGGCCGGAGCGCTGGCGCTGGCACTCCTCTTCCTTCTTGGCAGGAGCCAGTCGGCGCGAAGGACGGGCTTCTTCCTCGGAATCGCCCTTCTACTGCTGTCTATGGCCTCTCTGGGCTTCTCTTCCTGGCAGCGAAGGGAGAACCTCAAGGCCGACTCAGCCATAGTCATAAGCCCCGTTGTTGCAGTGAAGAGCACCCCCGGAGCCGGCGTCGGACGCGACCTTTTCATTCTTCATGAAGGCACGAAAGTGCGCATCAACGACTCCGTTTCAGGCTGGGTGAACATCGAGCTTTCCGACGGCAGGCAGGGATGGATGAGGGAAGATAATTTGGAAAAAGTTTGATTTTGTAAAAAAAAAGCCATACATTTGCAGTTCAAAGGCATTATGCCGCGAGTTGAATATAATTCAAAGATTTATAAAAGACATGAAAAAACTTATCGTTTTTGTAGCAGCTCTCCTCGTAAGCGTAGCAGCTTTCGCACAGGAGACTAACAAGGATGCCAACGGCAACACGCAGTATGGCCCTTATGAGACCAACGGTTTCTGGGACAACTGGGTAGTGGGTCTCGGCTGGAACTTCCCTTCCACCACCACCGGTCTTATCTGGATTCCCAGTTATACCCAGTGCGGAAAGCCCTTCGTCAACGGCTTCGCCATCGGTACCGAGCTCTTCGCCCTCAAGTGGATTGAACCCTGCTACGGCGTTCGTTTCGGCTGGACCGGCATGCAGACCTACCGTGCACCCGAGGATGACGTTGTGAATCTCAACTACGCCCACGCCGACATTCTCTGGAATATCAGCAACCAGTTCTGGGGCTACAAGGAAGACAGGAAGTTCGAAGTATCTCCCTATCTCTCCCTCGCTCCCGTGCTGAGGAGTGGCAAGAGCCTCTCCGCAGGTGCAGGCGCAGGTGTCTTTGCGACCTATGCATTCAACAAGAAGTGGGGCCTCTTCGGTGAACTCGGCGGAATCCTCGCCGACGCCCACGTCATTGGCCACCCCGCCGATACCTACAACTTCTGGAAAGCTGAAATCGGTGTTACCTATTCCTTCGAGCGCAGCAACTGGACCCGCAAGGCCACTACCGTAGCCGCCTACACCGCCGCCGTTGCCGCCGCCAAGGCCGCTGCCGATCAGGCCGCTGCCGACAAGGATGCAGCCGAAGCCGCCAAGGCCGCCGCTCAGGACAGCGAGAAGGCACTTGCCGACGAGAACCAGAAGCTCAAGGACGAGCTCGCCAACAGCCACAACTACGGCGACCTCTTCGACGAGCCCATCGTTGCTTACTTCGAGATTGGCCAGGCCAAGCTCACCGCAAAGGAGAAGGAGCACGTGAAGTATGTTGCCAAGAACATCATTGCCCGCGGCGAGAACGTGAAGTTCACCCTCAGCGGAAACGCCGACAGCAAGACCGGCAGCAAGAAGCGCAACCAGCAGCTCTCCGAGCAGCGCGCCGACTATGTTTACAAGATGATGACCGAGGAACTCGGAATCGACGGCAGCCGCTTCACCGTGAAGGCCAACGGCGCCAACGACATCTTCGACAGCCCGGAACTCAACCGTGCCGTTATCATCGAGAAGCAGTAATATGGGCGTCAGCCTTAAGAATAAAGAGCGGTCGAACGGCCGCTCTTTTTCGTGTGCCCGGCCGCAATCGACACCGGGCTCTATCCGCTGAGCGACCGCATGCGAAGGAACCTGAGGCGCTTCGGTATCCTGAAAAGCCCGCAGTGGCTCGTCCACAAAGCCCTTAAGGCCACGAAAAAAGGGCGGAGAATTCTCCGCCCTTGTCGTAATTGCCCTCGCCGTCGGTGTTGTAGCCATACCACTTGCCTACCTCGGAGGTGGAAGCGGGTTCGTTACTGCTGCAGCCGCTGAATAAGGGCTGCCGCCATGATTGCATAAAATAATCTATTTCCCAATCGCCGCGTCGGCGAAGTCCAGAAGCCAGCGCCAGTCCTCGGCCGCTATGCCGTGGCCGCCGGAGCGGCGGACGTAGCCGAGGTCGCGACCGATGGCGGAGGTGTCGAGGTCGGCCGGCCACGGCACTTCCGGGAGGCCCGAGCCTCCCAGAAATCGCCATACCGGCGATGCGGCCTGCAGTGCCAGAAACTCCCCGCGGGTGTCGAACCAGGGGTTGTTGAAGCCCTCCACCAGGAGAGGCCTCGGGGCTATGCAGGCGAGAAGCATGTGCTGGTCGAAGGGAAGCTTCCATTCGCTTGCGGCATATTTGGAGAATTCGGGGCACCACCAGTGGGGGAACATTTCCACCTGGGAACCCACGTACTCGCCGAAGTTCCTCTTCGCGAGAGGAACCCCTCCGCCGCCGGTCTGGTTCACCACGACCGCGGCGAAGCGTTCGTCGAACGCTCCGGCAAGAAGGGCCGCCTTCCCAAGGCGGGAACAGCCGGTTACCACTACTTTCGAGGCATCTATGCGAGGATCGCCTTCCAGCATGTCGAGCCCGCGGCAAAGTCCCCAGGCCCACTTCATCAGCGCGCAGGAAAGTCCTGCCTGTTTGTCAGCCTCCTCCGGATCGGGATAGACCTCCTCGTAGCAGGCGGTGGCGAAAGCGTAGCCTCGAGAGAAAAGCTCCCTGAACGGGAAAACGGTAACAGAGTTGTCGGAAGCCTTGTCCAGGACTTTCCCGTTGCCGTAGTAATTCATCATGAGAACAGCGGGCAACGGACCGGTAGCGCCTGAGGGGTAGAGCACCATCCAGTCGATATGAGGGCAGAGGGCGCCGTCTGCGAAATTCATGCGCACGAGCCTTCGCACGGCAGTACCGTCAAGCGCCGGACCCTCTTCGAGAACCTCGGTGGAGAAAGGCTGAGCAGGAGGCATCTGCCCGTACATCTCACGCTCGAAGAGCGAAAGTATCTCCTTCCTGCGAGCAGGCCACTGCTCAGGGGAGGCTACCGGCATGCCGTCGGCGAAGCTAAGCGGATCCGGCAGCTCGTAGGGCGACACATTGCTCTCGTCACTGTTGTAGATATAGCGGAACTTGTTTCCCTTGAAAACCAGTCCGGAAACCTCATACTGGTCGGGCATCTCTACTATCCGCTTCGCCTGCCTGAGCTTCAGGTTGCAATAGCGGAAAACTATGTCCGAAGCATACGAACGGGGGATATCCTCCCTTCCCTTAAGGTCGAAAAACTGGGTCCAGGGCTTCACATATATGCCGTATTTGGCCTTGCCTTCGACGTTCTGGAGCATGATATGGCTGTAATGCTGCGGGGTGTCGGGCCTCATCTTCAGCCACAGCACCCTTTCTGTGCCGTCCACCTTGGAGTCGCGGAGAATGATGTTCTCGGCCTTCACGCATTCGCTGCCCAGCACCAGAGCCCCCGGGCCGTGCCCGAAGTTGCATTTGTCTATCAGAATGCGTTCGTCGGGGCCGTTGTCGGGGTCGTTGTCCGCCCACGGGCCCTTTCCTCCCTTGAGGGAGATATGGTCGTCGCCGCAGGCTATGCTGCAGTGCTTGATGAGTACGTCGCTGCAGGCGTCGATGTCGATGCCGTCGGAGCTGGGAGCCTTCACCGGCTTGATCGGAGCGTAGATGTCAACCCTCTTTATCTTCACGCGCGCGCACTTATAGAGATGTATGTTCCAGAAGGCGGAGTTGCGAAGGGTCACGCCACTTATGGAGACGTCGCGGCTGCCGGAGATTCCGATCAGCCGGGGGCGCCGGACTTCCAGGTTGGTGCAGGCGGGATTGGCCTTTCGCGTAGCCCAGAAAGCCTCCCAGAAAGGTTGGCCGTTGCCGTCGAGGGAGCCATCACCGTCAATGGTAAAGCCGTCGCAGCCGGAAGCATTGACAAGGGCGGACACATAGGGCTGCAGCACGCCTTCGATATGCACGGGGATGTCGGGATAGTCGGCAAGGTCGGTACTGCCCTTGAGCACGGCATCCTCTTCCAGGAGAAGATGGGTGCCGGGTTTGAAGAAGAGGGCGCCCGAGAGCCATACCCCCTTGGGGATGACAACCGTGCCTCCCTTTACCGCAGCCGCGTCGATGGCTTTCTGGACGGCCTCCGTCTGCACTTTGGAACTGTCGCGAACGGCCCCGTAGCGGGTAATCACGAAGCGTTTGGCCTGCTGCCCCTGTACACCCTCGATGTCCTTCAGTAACCATTGGTCGATGACGCTTCCGTCGGGCCATTTGGCCGCCTGGCTCCATCCCGGAACGGACAGTGCCAGCAAAGCGAGTGACAGGATGAATCTTCTCATAAGAGAACGGTCAGGTGATAGTCGCCGGAAGTATACTCTTTAGCTTCAGTTTCTCCGGGAAGGGTGACGGACGCGGTGGCTCCTTCGGGGATGGAGAAGTCCCACAGCCACTCGTCGCCGTCGTACTCCCAACTGCTGGTGATAAGGCCT
Source organism: Bacteroidales bacterium (assembly GCA_024691765.1). Classification (GTDB taxonomy): domain Bacteria; phylum Bacteroidota; class Bacteroidia; order Bacteroidales; family UBA932; genus Cryptobacteroides. Next base: position 111,120 of record JAILNI010000006.1, read on the forward strand.
GCGGCCGAGTGGAAGGATGCGTCTATGCTGCCGAGGCGCCTGTCGGGAACGGGCTTCATGATGATGTGCCTGAATCCCGGCTGCGCCGGATCCGCGGCTATGCCGGCGACGGTCTCCCATAACCACTGGCAGACGCAGCCGTAGGCGTAGTGGTTGAAGCTGTTCATACCCTTCGGGCCCATGCCGGACTCTATCGTGTAGCTGTTCCAGCGCTCCCATATGGTAGTGGCGCCGTTGTCCACGCTGTAAAGCCAGCTGGGATTCCTGTGTTGCAGGAGCAGTTCCCAGGCTATGTCGGCCATGTCGTTGTCGCTAAGGGTCTGCATGAGTATGGATGTGCCGAGGAACCCGGTCTGAAGGCAGTTTTCGTGCTCTTCGAAGTTGGCGCGAAGACGCTCGATGATGCCCCCGCGTGCATCCCCCTCGAAGAGTTTGCACCGCAGGGCGAAGAGGGCGGGAGTCTGCATGGTGTTGAGAATATCCGTGCGGAACAGCCCGTCGGGGGTGAAGAAGCGGCCTCGCATGTACTCCCTCGTTTCATCGGCAAGTGCGAGATACTCCGAGGCGTCGCGACCGGTGGCTGCGGCCATGTCGGCCATCATCCATGCGTCGGTCACAAGATAGCAGGCGCTCAGGAAGCTCCAGTATTCGATGGATTCAGGCAGGGGCTGCCATTTGCCCGCCGCGTCCTTGTACTGGGCCCTGTGGCTGGCTGTCTCCAGCGGCTCGTAGCTGAGCCAGTCGGCATACTGGCTGTTGCCGTTTTCATAGGCGAGCGCCTGGTGGTCGTATTTCATTGGAGCAATATGGTCCATCCAGAGCTTCATGGATTCCCAGTTCTCTTCCACAATTGCGGTATCACCGAACTGCTTCCATACAGTCCAGGGCACTATCACTCCGGCATCCGCCCAGCCGAGGCGCGTGAGGCTGCCTCCGTACTGGGCTGTAGGGGCCACGCCGGGGAAGGAGCCTTCGGGAGTCTGGCTGTCGCGCATGTCGCGCATCCATTTATGGAAGAAACTGCGGGTGTCGGCGAAGAAGGTGCCGGTCTCGGTGAACACCTGGGTGTCAGCCGTCCATCCGAGACGCTCGTTGCGCTGCGGGCAGTCGGTGGGAACCGAAAGGTAGTTGGAGCGCTGTCCCCAGAGGGTGTTGCTGATGAGGCGGTTGACGTCGTCGCTGCCGGTGATGATGCTTCCTGTTTCGAGGGCTTCGGAGATCGAGCTGACGGGTACGGACTTCAGGCCGCTTATGCGAACGTCTCCCGTGGCCTCGACCGAAATATAACGGTAGCCGAAGAAGGTGCAGTGCGGACGGTAGTGCTCCCTGCCCCTGCCTGAGAAGGTGTACTGCAGTATCATGCCGTCGGCGGGGATGCGCAGGTTGGTCCTGTGGCAACTGCCTTCGGGGCCGTCCATTCCGCGGCTGAGGGCTCCGTTGCCGTCGTTCAGCAGTTCTGCGGGAAGACAGGAGAGGACAGTTCCTTCGGCGGCGCTGAAAACGAAGTCGGGCACTGCCGCGGCGTTCTGGCCGAAGTCCACCACCAGCACTTCGCCGGGATGCAGCCTTATGGTTCCGCCGCGGGAGTAGTCGCGCAGTTTGACCACCGTCCCGTAAGCCTCCTCGCTGTCTCCTTCAACGTCTCTCCAGACATATGCTTCAACAGGCTTCATGGCAAGGTCTTCACGGAAATAAATCTCCGCCCCGGCAGTGGGTACTATTTCCCCATTGAATTCCTCGTTCAGTTCGGGAACTCCCAGATTGGAGCCGTCGGCCGGAACGGGTATGCGGGCGTCGTATTCCTCGCCGTCGAATATGGCAGCATGGGTGACGGGTCCGGCCACTCCGGCCCTCCAGGAGAGAGTGTCGGTGCCTATGAGTTCGGTGCTGCCGTCGCTGTAGCTGAGCTTGAGCACGCCGCGGAAGGCAGGCTTGCGCCCTATCATACCCCTGTGCCTTTTCGGGGTGACTATCTTGTCGGCCCACCAGCCGGGAGTTACCTGCACCGAGAGCAGGTTCTCGGCCCCTGCGACTTTGCGCATGGCGTCGGTAACGTCGTAAGTGAAGGCGATCTTGGTCTTCGCGTAATGGGTGAAGCCGGGCTTGAGTATCTCTTCGCCTACGGGCTTTCCGTTGACGAACAGCTGATAGACTCCAAGGCCGGATGTCATCCACACCGCGGATTCCAGCCTGGAAGCGTTGGGCACGCTGCGGATGAACCAGCTGGCGCCGTCGGCCGCGCGGCAGTCGGTCTTTTCCATCACCCTGCCGGTTACAACCGGGGCGTCGGCCGCCGAAATCCATACTGAGGAATCCCATGCGCTGCTCTCAAGCGCATCTGTAAGCTGCCCGACTCCGCGACCGGAGGGGCAGCAGGAAACCAGGTACAAAACTCCTGCAAGGAGCAGGACCGTTACTGAACGTCTATCCATGATCCAACCTGACTGTAGATATAATTAGCCATCACACTCATACCGGCGGCATTGGGATGCGCATAGTCGAATTTGGGAATACCCGTGGAGGAATTGGCGTGGAAGCCGTATTCACCCAGCAGGTCTGCGACGCGCACATAGTCGTAGTGGTCAGCGATGAGGCGTATTGCCTCACCCATACCGAGTTGTACGTAATCGCCTATCACACAGACTATTTTGACCGAAGGATAGCGAGTCTTGAGCATCCTTATCAGGCGTATGTATGCCGATGCGAACGTCTTGCCGTCGAGTGCGTCGGCTTCGTCCACGCTGGTGGCGAGGTCGCCTTCTTCAAGCAGGTCGGCCAGATCCGATTTGAACGAATCGGGGAAGGTTTTGGAACTCATGGCAAGCCCATCGATCAGTTCTTCGCTTGCGTTGTTGTAGAGGGTGTGGCCGTAGTCGTTGGTGCCGCCGTGGATGAACACTACGTCGGGATCGCCAAGGCCTTTCTGCTGCAACCTGGTGCCGAAGTCCCAGCCGTACCAGTAGGCGCCCGAGTCGCCGGTAGTGTTCTGCACCACGGTGGTGTTGCCGGCGGAGATGTTCTTCTCGAACTTGCCGTAGCTCATCTTGTCGTAAATGAGCCTGTACCACCAGGTTTTGGAAACATCGTCCACGTCGCAGCCGCTCTTCGGATAGTATGCGCCGCCCTTGGTGGTGTCGCACCAGCCAGCGTAAGTGGAGATGGAGTCGCCCAGGATACTCACCTTGACGGTGCGGTTGGGATCCTCCATGGCGATAATCTTTACAACGATGTCGGCTATATTGAAACGGTTTTTCGAAGACACGTTATTCAGAGAGCCTATAATGAGGTGGTCCTGATTGCTTACTCCTTCAATCGTTACTGTCTTGGTGTACCATTTCTTCTGCGTGGTGTTCGCAAGACCGAGGGCGTGGCCATTGGAAAGAGAAGCACCAGTATACTTGCAGTAGGACGCGTTTGTTACATCCGCCGTGGAATTCATCGTCAGCCCGGATTCGGCGAATACCGCAACATCTACATTGCTTGCTTTCTCGTGCAACAGGGCTGTGACGGTTATGCTGAGTGTGGCTTTATGCCCATTAGGAATACCGGAAAGCTTTGGCGTAACGATGTGTGTGCGGCCGCTGGTGGTGGCAACACGAAAATAACCGGTCCTGGAATAGACCGCGCTGTTGCCAAAGAAACCCCAGCCGTTTGCCAGGCGCCTTCCCGGGGTCATCTGGACAGAGTTTCCCCAGAAGCGTGTGCCGGTGCTGGTATAGTTCTCTATGAAGCCTTCCGGATCCTCTCCGGAGGGAGGATTCAGATTGCGGGTACTCGAGGAAGGCATAAATCCTGCAGCCTTGTCCCACTCATCAGGGCCATAGGTCTCGGAGAAGTCTTCGGCCAAGATGATGTCGCCAACCGCTGCATCGGAAACTGTGGAAGCGTCCACCCTGGTAAATGATGTGGTAGTCGCCTTGATAACATCGGAGCTCTTCTCGGCCCCTTCGGTAGTGTCAGTAGCCTTGAACCAGTAATCGGTAGCTGGATCCAGACCGCCGAAGATAAAGCGGGGCTGCAGGTCGCTCCATTTTCCACTGTCGGCATCTATGTTATGGGAAACCACCAGGTCGGTGCAGGCAGCGTCCCTGTAAAGAGCGATAGTCCAGGGCTTTGCGATGTCGTCGGCCGCCGATACTCCTTCCGTCCATGTAAAGGTGAGGGAGCAGGAAGTGGCTTTGCCCAGCGAGGCCTGAACATCGGGAAGCTCAGGAGTCTCCTCAATAGAAACTATCTTTACCGTAACATCGGACAGATAGAAACGGTTCTTTGAGGTACCACTTACAACATTGTCTTCGAGCGATCCGATAAGAAGCTGGCATTCTGAATCTACATTCTCAAGGATGGCCGTCTCGGTAACGAAGTCCTTAGTCGTGGAAATGTCGAAGGCAACGCCGTTTGCCAGCGAGGCTCCGGTGTATTTCTTATAGCTTGAATTGCCTGGGTCGGTGGTGTAGTCCATCGTAAGACCCTTCTCGGCAAAGACGGCCAGTTGTATGCCGCTGTCGTATTTGGTGGCTGTTACAGTCACTTCTACGGTGGCAAGCTTGCCCTCGGGGATGCCGGAGAGCGGAGGCGTTACCATGTGCGTGCGGCCGCCGGATTCTCCGACGCGAAGATAGGCGTTCCTGAGGAAAGTGGAGCTGTTGCCGAAGAAGCCCCAGCCTTTGGAAAGACGGCTGTCGTCCAGATGGACGTTGGTGCCGAAAATTCGGTTATCGGTGTTGTCGTAGGATGTGAACGAGCCAGTAGGATTCTCCCCAGAGGGAACATTCAGATTCTTTGGGCTGGGCACAAAGCCTGCAGCGCTGGAGAGTTCGTCCGGACCCCAGCTGATTTCGGAGAAGTCTTCGGCCAGAATTACATCGCCTGCGGCGGCATTGCTTACGGTAGTAGGATCCACCACTGTAAAGGCCGTGGTCTGGCCTGAAACCACGTTCGAGACCTCACCGGTTTCGGTATTGGTGACCCTGAACCAGTAGCTGGTCTCGGGCTGCAGACCGCCAAAGACGAACCTCAGCGGCTTGCTGGCCCAGCAGTCATGTCCCTTTTCTATCTCGAACGACACCTGCAGGTCGGTGCAGGCTGCGTCCCTGAAGAGCTCGATCCTGTAAGGCACTTCGGCATCTTCGGCCGCAGTGCCGCCCGTTGTCCAGCCGAATACGAGCGTTGACGAACTGCCGTGCACGAATTCCGGATCAGGTTTGGGCTCGGGTTTTTCTTCTTCCTTGCATGCCGTCAGCAGAAGGGCGGGCAGCAGGAGCAGATAAAGCAGCTTTTTCAACATATCCTTATTCTATCGTTATCGTTGCGGTTACCGGCAGGTGGTCCGACGGACACCATTCCTTGCCATCATGGCTGTATGTAAACACCACGGTGCGGTAGTCGCTCGCGGAGCACCCGCGTGTGAGTATGTGGTCGATACGGCGGTCAGGCCGGTTCTTTGTGAAAGTATCAACATCATAATAATAATCGTGAGAACTGCCGCTCAGCGTTCCCCATGTGGCAGTATTCGAGTCGGTCCACCATTGTGTAAGTATACTGTAAGTTTCCTTGCCCGGCCCGAAGTTCATGTCGCCCGCGAGTATGGCAGGAAGAGTTCGCGCCTTTTCGGCGGCGAAACGGTTGACCACGGCCGCCATGTTGGGAGCGCCTCCCTGGTCTTTCGTAGGCATGTGCGACACGAAAAAGTAGAAGCGCTTGCTGCTGGCCTTGTGCCTGAAGCGAATCCAGATGCATGTACGTTCCGGGCTGCCGACTTTCTCGTAGGCCTTTTCGGGGTCGGTGTACCATGTGTCGGTGCTTTTGGCGAGCCATACGTAGCCGCTCGCTTCATGGTCGAGAACGGCCGAATCGTAGGCATAACCGTTGGAGTAGGAGTATGCCAATGTGCCGGCGGAGGTGATGTCGTTGGGCCAATCCAGCTTCCATCGCCACGAGGGGCGTATGCCGCCGCACATGACCTTGAGGTCGTTGGTGCCTCCCGGGAGGAAGGTCGCGTCAAGCTCATTGAAAGCTATCAGGCTGGCTCCGGTGCCTATTATCGAATAAGCGAGCGCATTGCGGACCTTATCCATCGTGAGAGACATCTCGTCGCAGCGGCCGGAGGGCTTGAGAAGGTTGCAGGTGGCTACCTGTATCACTGCAGGTTCTTCCACCTCCGGCACCGTCTCCTTCTCTTCGGGCTCGTCTCCGTTCTGCTCCATGCTTCCCCCGCAGGCGCTCAGCAGCACCTGCAGCAGGACAAGCAGGAGAACACTCAGCCTTCTCATAGATGGGACCCCGGGCGCCGGTCAGGGCGCCTGGGGCAAAAAGGATGATTACCAAGTACTGACAGAGACTCCGCTGACAGCCGAGCTACTGCCCTGGTATCCGCATATGATATCCATGGTCAGGTCTTCATCAGTGTTGACAGTGTCAGTATGGTCGGTGTACTGTCTGGACGAACCGGGAGCAATGTAGCAAGTGCCCTTGAAGGTAGCTGTAGTGCTAGCATTCCTACTGTTGCAAAGGAGACCGGCCTTGGTCTTGTTGCCGATAACGGTACCGTCGAACCTTAGGCCATTGAACAGGTACGTAGCCTTGTTCGTGCTGGAGTGGGCACCGAACAGACCGGCGGTATAGTTCTCGCCGCTTACCGTTGCAAGATGGGTGTCAATCGTAGCAACGAACCATAGATTATACTTATCCGTTGTGTGATTGACATGGTACAGACCGACAATACCGCCCGCAAACAGATCGCCAGTTATGGTGGCGGAAACGGTAATATCACCGTAATTCCTGCAGTTATTCACATTTAAAGCATTATTGTTCAGGAATCCGCCAATACCGCCAATTTCTACGTCGGTATCGCGCGTGCCGCCAAGGACCTGTACGGCACCGGTGTTTCTGGCATACTGCAGTTTGATACCGGTTGTAGTGTAGCCCACGATACCGCCGATGGAAAGGTCGTCGGCGTCGGTGGATGAGCTATCACTTATTGTGCCGCTGTTCGACAGATAATTGCTGGAAGTTCCGGTTGCATTCAGGTAACCAGAGCTGTTCCTTCCAAGAATACCGCCGATAGATACCATTTTACCTGAGCCGGTATTGGAAACGTCGCCGGAGTTGGTTGCCTTGGTCTCTGTCAGGGTGCAAGTCTTATCAACAAAGCCAAGCAGACCGCCGACGCAGACGTTCGACGCTGCTACGCCGGAGTTGCTGATGGTGCCGCTGTTGGAGAGTGAGGTCATGGTGGCAAAACGCACGAATCCTGCTATGCCGCCAACCTGGATTGAGTTCTCCGTTGCTCCGGAATTGCTGATTGCACCACTGTTGGAGCAGGAAGCAATGGTGAAAGTAGATGAACTACTTGTGCCGTTGCCGCCCTGTCCGATGATACCGCCTATGGCGGGAGTCTTGTTCCAGTGCGCCGTGTTGGTGATGGCACCGGTATTCTCGCAATCTGTGATGGAGAATTTCGTGCCCCAGAACGAACCAACAACACCGCCGATTATGAGTTCTCCGTCTTCGGTATCGTTAGCTGTTGCATTGGTAACTGAAGCCTCATTGGTGCAATCCTTTATAACTGCGTCGCTGGCAGCAACCGATCCTGCGAGACCGCCAATCCTGTGTTCCTTGGTCACTCCTCCGGCCACATTGAAGGTTACGCTTCCCTTGGAAGTGCAGCCGCTCACGGTGCCGGAAACTATATTAGCAAGGATACCAATATCTTCGCGGTCGGTGGTGATGTCCAGGGTGGAGTTGACGGTAAGGTTGGAGACTGTACCCTTAAGATCGTTGAACAGGCTCTTGGTGAGACCGTTGATGCTATTGCGGTTGCCGTTGAAGTTGCCGGCATAGTCCTCGATAGTCTCGAAGGCTTCGACCGTCGCGGCGGAGAGATTAAGCGAAGCAGTGAGCTTGGCATCGAGAGTCTTGTCGCCAGCGGCCACTGCGCTCACGAATTCCAGGAAGGAAGCCTCGTCCTTGATCCTGAACACCGGATTCGGGTCATCGGTAAGTTCGGCAATGGTAACCTTGACATCGCTGATATAGAAACGGTTCTTGCCATCAATATCTTCAAGAGAACCTATTACGAGCTGGTTGTCGCAATCCACGTTTTCAATGGTTACCGACTTGGTCTCCCATTCCTTAACTGCAGTAATATTTAAGGAATGACCATTTTCAAGAGCGACTCCAGAGTATTTCCTATAAGAAGAGCTTGACTGATCTGTTTCGGAACTCAGGGAAAGATCCTTATCCACAAAGACTGCAATCTCATTATCGCTCGACTCATACCTCGCGGCGGTCACAGTCACTTCTATGGTTGCCAGCTTGCCTTCAGGAATGCCGGCAAGAGCAGGCGTTACTATATGGGTGCGGCCAGTGGATGTAGCGACGCGGAGATATGCGTTCCTCAGATAAGTGGCACTGTTACCGTGGAAGCCCCAGCCGTGAGAGAGCCTGCTGTCGCCAAGGTCGATACCGGTACCGAAGATCCTGTGGCCCTGATTGTCGAAAACGGTATACGAGCCGTCGGGATTCACTCCTGAGGGAGCATTCAGGTTCTTCGGACTCGGTATGAAACCGGCAGCCCCTGCGAATTCGTCGGGACCCCAGCCAATCTCGGAGAAGTCTTCCGCGAGAATCACGTCGCCCACAGCGGCATTGCTCACTTTACTGGCATCCACCGGGGTGAATGCGGCCGTGGTTACCTCCACAACGTTGGAAGTGATGTTGCCGGCGGTGTCCGTAACGCGGAAATAGTAAGTGCTTGCAGGGGCCAGGCCTCCGAAGGAGAAGCATGGGCTCTTGCTGTCCCAGCAGCTTTCGCTTGCCTCGAAATCGTGGGAGACCACAAGGTTGTTGCAGCCGGAATCGCTGTAGATGGCGGCGGTATAGGGAGCGGCGGTGTCTTCACCGGGGTCGTCGTTACCGAAGGTCCATGCGAATGCGGCTGCGCTGGAAGAAACGCTCTTGAGGCTGGCTGTAATAGTTGCTGACGGTGCGTCTTCGAGGGCCTTGATGGTGACCTTGATGTCGCTGAGGTTCATTCGGGCGTCGTTTTCGGACACGTCGCCGGCGGCGCCGAAGGCAATGCGGTTGCCCTTGCGTACACCATTGAGGGTAACCTTATATGTGTTCCATGCGCTTTCTTCCTTGAGGGTGACGGGAGCGACGTTGGTCGAGAGGTTGAGGGTGTTGGTCTTGGTCTCGGCCGTCATTTCGTTAAGCGAACCGGTCTGCACGGCCACGATTGCGCTGGTAGTGCAGAACGACTCGCTGCTGGCGCTGTAGTATGCGCTGGCGGTCAGTTCCACCTCGACCGATGCTATCTTTCCTTCGGGAATATTGTCGAGGGCCGGAGTCACGATGTGGGTAACCTTCTTCTGGCCAACAAGTTTGAGATAACCCGGGTGGATGTAAAGATGGGGGTTCTCTCCCTGTGCCCAGTGGGCCAGACGGCTCTGGGCTATGGCGCTTGCCTGAGCCGACAGCTGCTTCTCGCTGGAGGTTTCCGCGTCCTGGAAGGAGCCTACTTCAACGGTGGAGAAGGAAGCCTGTGCTGCTTCGGTGGGGAACCAGCCTGCGCCGTTGCCTATCATGTCGCAGTCCCAGCGGAGCTCGCCGAAGTCTTCGGCAAGAATCACATCGCCAACTGCCGCAGCCGTGGAAGAAGCCTCCACCACGGTGAACTCGGAAGTGGTGACCTCGAGAACGTTGCTGTGCATGTCCTGGGCCTCGTTGTCCACCTTTACATAATAAGGTGTGCCCGGGGCGAGGCCGCTGATGCAGAACCTGGGGGATTTTTCGCCCCAGCAGGCGTTGCCGGCATCCACGGCATAGCTGTCTACCAGAGTGGCGCAGCCTGCATCGGAGAAGACGCTGATGGTGTACGCCGCGGTGGGAGAGTTGTCCCAGCAGATGACGGCCGTGGAGCTCGTGATGCCCTCGGCCGAGATCTCGATGTCGTAGGTGGCTCCGGAGGGCTCATACTCGAAGGCCGGAACGTCATGCACGCCGCCTGCCGCGAGGTTGGTCTGGATGGTCTCTTCCATACCCATCGCTCCGCCGTCGGCGTCGAAGACGTTGATGGTGAGATCGCCCTTGAGGCCCGCGGGCACGCAGATGAAGAATTGTGCCGGAAGCGCAACCGCCTCAGTCGGATTCAACTCCACAATGCGGGAGGCTGAGTTTCCGGTGAGCTTCACGAAGTTGGTGGTGAAAGCTCCGCTGAGGGCAGCCCCTTCCGCACCGCTGACCTTGATCTTGCTCACGGATGCGGATCCGGTGATGTTGAGGTGTATCAGGCTCACCAGGGGTGTCAGGGCAGCCTTGCCCCTCTCAGTACTCTTTGCGCCCATTACGAATGCGGCGGAATCGTAGGAACCGGCCACGTACTTCTGGCTGGAAGGCAGGGTTACAGTGGCGCTGCCTGCCTGGTAATCCGAGAAAGCACTTACCGGGTATGCGGCATAGTGGGGAGTGCCCAGCTGGCCGGGGAATACGAAGCTGGCGGTCTTTTTGCCGGTGGCTTTCGAGTCAAGGGCTTCGGAAGTGACGCCGTTGACGAGGACCTTGTCGCCTGCCTTCCATGCGGGAACCATGCTGGCCTCGGGGAGACTGACGCTGATGGTAGTAGTTACCTTTCCGGTTTCTTCTTCCGGATTCTTGGCTTCCTTTTCACAGGAAAACGCTGCGAGCATGCAGAGCACTGCAGCGGGAATAAGTAATATCTTTTTCATAATAATTCGATTATCGGACCCCGGGCGCCGGTCAGGGCGCCTGGGGTAAAAAGAGTCAATTAAATGGAGTTTGCAACGGTAGGAAGGACGTCGCCAGTAATGGTGTAATTACTTGCTCCACCACCCATGCACTGCGCAGCCGAAACATTCGAATCACTGCTGATAGTTACCTTTGAACCGGTTGCGTAAGAGACGGTACTCTTCTTAATCACACAATCCGTAAAGGTATAAGTCACCTCGTTGGAGCTATTGTTCACCATAAGGGCACATCGGCCCTGACCGCTGCCTGCGCCACGGAAGGTACCGCCACCAACCTTGCAGCCACTCAACGTAATGGAAGTTCCTTCGTTATTATACTTGTAAGTATAGCCAATGATGCCGCCGTCAAAAGCGAACGGGGAAGATCCGTAGCTGTTGAGCGTTCCTTGGAACTTAGATGAAGAAATCGTAGAGCCCATAAACAAGCCCACTACACCGCCGATAATGTTTCTGTAATAGTTGCTATCAGAAGCGATGTTCTTTGTACCACCATTGGTATAGCCATAAATATCTGCTGTACAGGTACAATTTGAAATATTGTTTTCACTATAGGCCACAACGCCTCCGATGCAGAAACGATTCCTGCAGTAAATACGGATACGACCGGTGTTCGTACAGTTAGTGAAAGTCTTTCCGGTTATGGAGCACCACCCGCCGTTCAAACCTGTACTACTTGAACTTGCACCCATACCGGCAATACCGCCGTAGCAGGACCAGTACGGAGTTACGGTTTCTCCGACATTGATGTCATCCAGATCACCGGTGCTACTGCTCGCAGTATAAACCCAGCCCTTGTTCTCGCATCCGGTTATTGTCTGTGTGCCAGAAGCTGTCCAGCCGCCAATAATACCGCCGGCGAATATCTGACCCGTTGCTGACATCGTAAGATCAGAGAACCAGATATCACTTTCACTATAGGTATAGTCTATGGATGAAGCGACAGCGCTCATACCCAGAATACCGCCCACGTAGATCTTGTCCTTGGTTTGATTCTGGATGATAATATCATCAACATCATCTCCGTCCGGGACCTGGCTTTGGCAATAGTTAAAGTTGGAAGCGGCATTGTCGGAATATCCACAGACACCTCCAAGGGCAACCTTCAGGGTTGCAGAGTCATCACGGAGGAGTCCTTTGTTATAATTATACACAGAGGCCGTTCCGGTGAGCGTATTGGCGCCGCGGGCAACGCCCAGAAGGCCACCCATACACAAACCAGGGGTTGAATTGCCGGTACCGGTATTGGTCAGCGTACCCATGTTGTAGCAAGTAGTCTCATATGTGGTAGAGGCGCTGGACCAGCCGGCAAGACCGCCCATGGAAATCTTGGCACCGTCACCAGAGTTGGTTATGTCGCCAGTGTTGTAGCAGGAGGTAATGGTATTGCCGCCCTTGTTGTTGCCAATGACGCCACCTATCTGCATGTCCTGAATGGTGTTGGTTCCAGAAGTAGCGGTGTTGGAGATGGTTCCTTCATTGGAGCAGGAGGTGACGTCTCCTTCGCTGATACCCACGACACCGGAAACGTTGATTTCACTCTTGTAAGTGGAACCGCTGTTGGTGACATTACCTGTGTTGGTGCAGGAAGTAAGCGTAGCTACACTGTGTGCCGCCACACCGGCAATGTTCATGTGGTAAGAAGTACCGTTTGAACCGGAGCCCTGGCTATAGTTGTTTACGACATTACCCGTATTGGAAGCATTGCTTACGTCGTTGCCAGCATAACCGATAATGCCGCCCACGTAGTTGTTCCTGGGGATGGTGCAACCGGCAGCAACGGTAACGTCACCGGCATTGGAAGCGCCGGTAATGGTGCCGCCGCCAGCTGCAATGGAGCTGCCGCTGGAGGCCATGCCGACGATACCGCCAACATAGGAATGGTAACCGGAAATAAAGCCATTGACTGCGATGTCGCCGTTTGCGGTATTGGTGCCGTTAGATACAGTTCCGCCGGCAAGATAACCGACAATGCCGCCGAGAGCCATCATTGCTTCGTGGAGTTCAGTAACGTTGATAGGGGCGTTGTTGGTGCCATAGATGTTGCCGCCAAGATGCTGACCCACAAGACCACCCGCATACATATACTGGGAGCTGCTTACAGTAGAATTAAAGACGATGGAACCGCTGTTGGTAACATTGTTATTCAATGAATATCCGCTGCCGGTTGTATTCGAGAACACACGGCCAACAATACCGCCCACGGACGGCGGACGCTTGGTGTTCTGTCCGGAGAATGTGATAGTGCCGGAATTGCTGCCGCCATAAATCTCTGCACCGGTCACAGCACCGGCAACACCGCCAATATATAGCTGTCCCTCAGAAGACTGAGACTGGCCAAAGTTGATAGCGCCGCTGTTGGTGCAATTGGTGGCAAGCACAGCACCTGACATGTACCCGATAACACCGCCAAAGCAGAGGTATGAGTTAGAACCCTGTGTCATGCTGCCGCTTGTGGCTATGGTCATGGCATTGGAGCAGGAAGTCACGGCTTTCGTGGAATAACCGACCACGCCGCCTACATAAAGGCCGCCGCTGTGGCTTGCGTTGGAGACGGTCAGAGTGCCGCCGGTGGAGCTGCAGTTTTCGAGGATGATATCATTCTGAACATTATGGGCAACTACACCACCAATATATGTATCATTTGTAGCTTCAGCGGTATAGTTGATGTTGCCGGAATTCGTGACGCCATCAAGTGTGGCTCCCTCGTTGCAACGTCCCACGACACCGCCGATGAGCCTGCCGGAAGAGCCGCCAAGGGCAGCAACGTTCAGTGTGCCGGCGTTGGTGAGAGTTGAATAGGTAGCCGTACCGTTGAGACGACCGACAACACCGCCCTGGCAGAGATAAGAGCTCACTGAGCAGGCCTCGGATGTTACGACGCCGTCGCTTGCGTTGGTGCAGTTTTCAATAGCGCCCTTTGCCAGACCGGCAATGCCGCCAAGATGAAGGGCACCGCTGGTGGAGAAGGTGGAGGCAGCCTTGACGAGACCGTGGTTCACGCAGCCGCTCAAGGTTTCGGCTTTCTCAACCTGATAACCAAGAATACCGCCGATATAGGCACCCTGGCTGAACTGCGCGGCGCAAATAACCGTACCGTAGTTGTTGCAGCTGGAGATTTCGCCCTGGGTCTTGAGGTCGCCACCCTTCTGGGTACGGCCTACGACACCACCTACCGAAGGCTGGTTGGAGTGGGTAACACCGCCGTCGGCAAAGGTGACGGCAGCATTGTTGGTGCAGCCAGTGATGGTACCGCCTTTGTTGTTGCCTACCAGGCCGCCGAGAGCCATATAGCTGGAGATGGCAGAAGCCGGAGTCCAGGTAATGGAGCCGCTGGCGGTGCAGTTCTGAAGGCCGGGAACGTCGTCAACCTCGAGGGAAGGGATAATCTGCTTGGCGAAGATGCCCCAGTAGTTCTCGTCATCCGCAGTCGTGCTGATGGTGGAATTCAGGGTAAGGTTCTTCACTACGCCCTGCAGGTCGTCGAACATGGGCTTCGTGAGGCCGCTCAACGTCTTGCCGTTGCCGTCGAAGGTACCCTTGTAGCCTTCAATGGAGGAGAAACTTCCTGCGATGCCGGAAAGGTCGATGGAAGCTGCCCCAGGAGTCAGACGAGCGTTGAGAGTCTTGTTGCCACCCGCAACTGCGGTGACGAACTCCTGGAAGGTCGTGGCATTCCAAATCTGCTTGAGGTTGTTCTCCTTTTCGGGTATGTACGTGACATTGTCGAACTCGCGGACCTTGCCGGCGGCAAGTGTCTTGGTGCCATCGCTGTCCAACACGGTGACATCCATGTGCCCGGAATCGTTATCCAGTATGGTGAGAGTTATACCGCCCTCATAGGTGCCCGCCGGGATGGCGATGTAGAACACGAAGGGAGTCTCGCTGAGCTGCATGTGACCACCGAAGCTATATGTCAGGGTAGCTCCGCCGGATGCGGGAGTGAGCGTGCCGTTGAGTATGCCTGCCGAGGCGCCGATAGTGAAGTTGCCGGAAAGCGACATATTTACGTCTGCTGCGGTAAGGGTAACCGAATCAATCTTCTTTTCACCGGTGAAGGAGAACTTCAGAAGCGAAGCCACATGGGAGAAGGTTACATTGTCGGTCCTGGCGGCAATAGATGCGTACATCGGCATGGCAGCCGGGTCGAAACCACCGGCCACGTAGTTCTGTGTGGCGGGGAAACTTACCTGGTTGGACTGGCCGGACACGCCTCGGTACAGGAAGTTGTACGGCGGGGTGATGCCGCCGGTGAGCCTGAAGGTGGCGGTTGCCGATGCGTTGCCGACTGCAGGAGCGAACTCGGTCGCTGCAGTACCGTTAAGGGTAATGACATCACCTGCGCTCCATAGAATCGGGTAGGTGGAACCGTCTTTGGTTCCGAGGGTAGTCCTGGTGTCGGGACTGTCGGGAACGGAGAGATTGAAGGTGAGAATGCTCTCGCCTGCAGCCTCTTCCGCGGCGGCCTGTTCTTCGGGGGTCTGGATTTCCTTGGCGCATCCCGCAGAGAGAACCGTCAGTGCGATAACTGATAATATTGTATATATCTTTTTCATAAGGCAATTAGTCAAGGGTTATGTAGGAGACAACGGGAAGGTGGTCGGAGGGAGAGCAAACAACCTCGTCATCCTCGGCTTCCGCATCAGGATCGAACACATAGGTATTACGAATCGTCCTGTAAGACGTTGCGGTGCAGTCGCCGTGGGTCATGATATGGTCGATGCGACGCTCTCCATGATTCTTGGTAAACTGTAGCATCGAATAGTGGAAGGTGTCGCCTGTACCGGACTGTGTTCCTGAATAGGTGGTGTAGTACGAGGCCAGGTTGCCGGCGGCACTGACAGCCTCGTAAGCATCCGTCCAATAGAGCTTGAGTTTGTTGTAGCCAGCCTCGCTGCTATGCCCTGGTGCGGAGTTCATATCTCCTACCAGAATCTGCGGATAAGCTCCTGCCTTAGCAGCTGCAAAAGCATTGACGCCGCCCGACATGTTGGTGTTGCTGGTTCCGGAACCGCCGTCCTGTCCGTAGGTGGGAAGCTGGGTCACGAAGAAATAGAACACCTTACTCGAGACCTTGTGGGTGAACTTTGCCCAGACGACAAAGCGGTTGGGGTCACCTGAGTCGGACGCGCTGTTAGCAGAATAAGACTCGCTGTTGTACCTCAGCCATACTTTGCCGGACTCATTGAGGGTGAGGACGGAAGACTTGTAAGCAAAACCGTTGCAATAGTGATAGTTGCCGGATTCAGAGCCGGGGAAGTTGAGCTTCCAGGTATATGAAGCGCCCTGGGCAGCAGCTATATCCTCCAGGGAATAGGTCTGGCCGGACTCATACATGTCGTCACCGATTTCATTGAAGCCGATGAGGTCTGCAGCTGTATTGTAGATAGCCTTTCCAAGGGCTTCCTGCATATCAGCACAGTTCTTGACAATGGCATTTGCCGGACGGGCTATTTTACCATTACTATCTCCAGCGGTTGCGGCTGCAGGACGGTTGTCGTCGTCCAGACGCATGACATTGAACGTGGCGACCGTGATTCCCGGAGGGGTAGCGGTGGGTTCGCCGCCGGCCTCGGCGGTGAGACCACCTATTTCGAAGATGTTCTCAGTGCGCTTGGCGATGTATTCCTTGGCGGGGAACTCGACTACATTCTTGCCGAGAGTCTTTCCACTGGTCCAGAACAGGAGAGTCATGAAAGCTCCGGTATTGTCGTAGATTCGGGCTTCCATTCCCTGGTCGGAATAGGTCTGTGCAGGAACCGCGATGTATACCTGGGTGTTCGCTCCGGTAAGGGTAAGGCCGTCTCCGAAGCTGTAGGTAAGGGTACCTGCGGTGCCGCCGGTGAACGCGCCGGTAAAGCCTGAACCGTTGGTGGTCATGGTAAAGCTGCCGTAGAGCTTCTCTCCACCGAGGGCGTCGAGCTCAATCTTCGTGAGCGTGGCGCTTCCGTTGAGCTGGAAGTTGATGATGCCGCAGAAGTTGTCGAGACTCACGCTGTAAACCCCGCCATTCTCCACGGCGTTGCCATAGGAAGCTGCGGCTGCCGGGTCGAAGGAACCGGCGACATAGGTCTGTGTTGCGGGGAGCACAATCACGTTTTCGGAAGCCGTTCCGGGGTAGAGAACCTTGAAGACTGATCCGGAGGGAGTGCTCGGGAAAGTGAAGTCCACGAGTTTCTCGCCGTCATCACCCGCGGCCACGGCATTGGAGAGGGTTCCGTTCACGGAAACCTTGTCTCCCTGTTTCCAGACAACGGGATAGGCGTCGCCGTTCTTGGCGCCGAGAGCCGTCCTGGTGGAGGCATCGGGCATCTCGGCCCTGAGAACGAAGCCGTCCTTGCCGGGCTGGGCTTTCTCTGCGGACTCGATGTCTGATTTACATGCGAAGAGGAGGCAGCCCGTAAGTACGGGGAGCGTCCAGAGTAACAAATGTTTCAGTGTCATGTCTGATTCCTCCTCAATTAATCGGAATTGGGGTCAAACTGGCCCTCTTCCGAACCAAAATCCTTGTTGGATGAGCAGAGGCACTGTTCCATACCTAATGGAACGGGCACTGCAATTGGTGTTAAATACTCTTTTTTCATAATTGATTATTGAAATTAATTAGTTTGATTTCAGTCGAATGTGATGTACGACACCACCGGGAAGTGGTCGGACGGGCACCAGGTGTTTTCATCCTCGGCCTCATAGGTCCTGCGGATGGTCTTGTATGAGATCGGCGTCACGGTATGCGAAGCGCTGTTCTTGGTAGCTATGTGATCCAGACGCCTGTGGGGTTGGTTCTTTGTGAACGTAATGAAGGGGTAGTAATAACTGTGCTGACTGCCGGTCTGTGTGCCGTCGTACTTCTTGTAGTAATCGGTCATGTTACCGTCTGCCTTTACCTTGTCGTACGCATCGGTCCAGTAGGAAATAAGCTCTGAGTAGTTGGGACAGTCGGTGGTCTTGTCTTCTTCCTTCGGGCCGAAGTTGAAGTCACCCACCGCAATGATCGGCAGATCTTCCACGTCGTTTTTAAGATGCTGGGCAAAAATCTTGAAACTCTTGACGTTATGGAGATTGTCTCCGTCATCGTTGTCGTAGTAAGTGTCGAAATGAGTCACGATGAACCAGAAGCGCTTTCCGGAGACTTTGTGCCGGCAAAGAGCATATACTGCCGTGTGGCGGCCTGCGCTGTGTTCGTAGGCATTCTTCATGGACGACCAGTAATCGTCATCGTCGTTGCAGAGCCACACGTAACCGTCGTCTTCGACTGCAATGACGTTTTTATTGTAGGCGAAAACGTTGGCGTAATACATTTCAGCCGAATATGTATAGTTTAAAATAGTGCCGTCTCTGCTAACCTTGTTGGGATAATCCATCTTCCAGGTGTAGTCGCTGCTGGAGAGCCCCTGCGCGATGGCCCAGGCTTTGATGTCGTGCGTTTCTCCTGGCATGTTGTCCTCGCCCATCTCATTGATTCCGAAGATATCCGCTGCCATGCCGGCAATACTGGATCCAAGGCCGGCCTGGACATCGGCGCGGTCCATGCTTATATAAGAGGAGTTCGTGCCGGTACGGTTCTCAGCCATCTTGATATTGTAAACTCCTACGGTGATTCCCGGAGGGGTGGCGGTGGGTTCGCCGCCATTCTCGGCAGTGAGACCACTGATTTCGAAAATATTCTCAGTGCGCTTTGCGGCGTAGGTCTTGGCCGGGAACTCGACTACATTCTTGCCGAGAGTCTTTCCGCTGGTCCAGAACAGGAGAGTCATGAAAGTACCGTTTGCGTCGTAGATTCGGGCTTCCATTCCCTGGTCGGAATAGGTCTGTGCGGGAACCGCGATGTAGACCTGAGTATTCGCTCCGGTAAGGGTAAGGCCGTCTCCGAAGCTGTAGGTAAGGGTGCCTGCGGTGCCGCCGGTGAACGCGCCGGTAAAGCCTGAGCCATTGGTGGCCATGGTAAAGCTGCCGTAGAGCTTCTCACCACCGAGGGCGTCGAGCTCAATCCTCTTGAGAGTTGCGCTGCCGTTTAGCTGGAAGTTGATGATTCCGCAGAAGTTGTCGAGGCTCACGCTGTAAACCCCGCCATTCTCCACGGCGTTGCCGTAGGAAGCTGCGGCGGCCGGATTGAAGGAACCGGCGACATAGGTCTGTGTTGCGGGGAGCACAATCATGTTTTCGGAAGCCGTTCCGGGGTAGAGAACCTTGAAGACGGATCCGGAGGGAGTGCTCGGGAAGGTGAAGTCCACGAGCTTCTCGCCGTCATCCCCCGCGGCCACGGCATTGGAGAGGGTTCCGTTCACGGAAACCATGTCTCCCTGTTTCCAGACAACGGGATAGGCGGAGCCGTTCTTGGCGCCGAGAGCCGTCCTGGTGGAGGCATCGGGCATCCCGGCCCTGAGAACGAAGCCGTCCTTGCCGGGCTGGGCTTTCTCTGCGGACTCGATGTCTGATTTACATGCGAAGAGGAGGCAGCCCGCAAGTACGGGGAGCGTCCAGATTATGAAATGTTTTGGTGTCATATCGGTTATTACGTGCGTGTGTAGAAAGCGTACAAAACTACGTTTTTCGGTATACTAAAACAACTCGCGCGCGAATTAAAGGAAATCCGCGCGCGTATAAGGGAAAGCTAATTAGCTGTTATTTAGCTTATTAAATTATTTTTATAATGAAAATCGGGAAATGGGATTTTTTGCTTTTCGGCAAAAATTGTTGAAAAACCAAAAACCCGCTATTTCGTTTCTTCATGCAGGTATCCGTCGGCCTTGATGTTCCAGAGGAAGGCGCAGAGAACGCCTCCGAGTAGGGAGAAACCGGCCATCAGGATGAACAGGTGGTCCCATCCGAAATGGTCGGAGAACCAGCCGAGCCCAGCGCCCGTAATGAGCACGGAAACATAGCTCATGAGACCTATCAGGCCCACTGCGGAGGAGGCGGCCTTCTTGGTGGCGTTCTTCGACGCGGTGACTCCCAGAAGGGCCTGCGGGCCGTAGAGGAAGAAGCCAGCGAGGGCAAGGATGCAGAGTACCAGCACAGGCGAAGCGGTAGGCGGCAGCAGCTGCAGCACCACAAGGCACACCGCCACTATGCCCATCTCAACCGCGCACACGCGCTGTTCCTTTCCTTTGAAAACATGGTCGGATATCCATCCGGCGGCAAGCATACCGGCGCATCCGGCTATCTCGAAGATGCCTATGGTCCAGCCGGCCAGTTGCGGCGAGAGCTGCACCGACATCTTCCCGAGGAAGGTCGGCCCCCAGTCGAGTACGGCAAAGCGCACAACGTAGACGAAAAGGTCGGTAAGGGCCAGCAGCCAGATGACGGGATTCAGGAAGACCTTCTTCTTCACGAAGGCCCTGTAGGCTTCGGGGGTGTCGTTGTCGTCGAGTTCGGTCTTGGTGTCGGGCAGTTCCGGCAGGCCTACCGACTTAGGCGTGTCGCGAAGGGTGATAATCACGAAGAGTATGCCCACTGCCGCAATGGCTCCAGGAATCCAGAAGCAAAGCCTCCAGTCGCCGCTGCGGCTCACTATGTATCCGCAGAGCACGGCAAGAATACCCGCACCTATCGAGTGCGAGGTATTCCAGATGGACATCTTGGTAGCCAGTTCCTTTGGCGGCACCCAATGGTTTATAAGGCGGTTGCACGGCGGGAAGCCGCAGCCCTGGAAGACGTTGTTGAGCACCAGCAGTATGCCCATCACCAGCACCATCGTGCCTATGAAGTCGGGCCCTCCCGTCTGCCCCGTGATCATGGTGGAAATCCTGTCGCTCCAGCCGAAGAGGAAGTTCAGCAGCACGCAGGCGCTCAGGCCTATGACCATGTGCCAGCGGGCGTTGAATCGGTCGCCTATGAACCCGTTGAGGAACTTCGAGACTCCGTAGATTATGCCTACGAGCGAAAGGATAATGCCGAAGTCGGTGTTGGTTATTCCGTACTGGGCACTCAGCACCGGCATGGCGAAGGAAAAGTTCTTCCGCACGAAATAGAACATGGAATAGCCTATCATCGAGCAGATGATCACCCTCCACTGCCAGTAACTGAAACTCTTCTTGGTCTTCATCTGTTTAAACGTTTATTTTTTCGAAGCCTTGAGGGATTTGAGCACGAAAAGGCCCTCCTGGCTCTGCACAATGAAGTGCCCACGGTAGCGGGAGATGTCCTCGAGCTCGCCGGCCGTGCAGCGCGTAAGGTCCACCACTTCCATGCTCTTGTGCACCAGATCCCAAACATAGAGTATCGACGGTTTCCCCGGCTTGCCTACCCCCGTGGGCATGTAGAGCTTGTCCTTCCACACGTAGAGGCCCTGGCCTATGGGATTGAAGCTGAAGCCGGACACGTCCTCGATAAGGTAGTTCTCAAGGGCGTCTTCCGGAGTGAGCACAACCGTGGAGCCTTCCTCGAAGGCGGGGAGGCGGAACTTTATCACCCTGTGCCGGTTGGCGGGGTCGGTGTTGTTGACGGTGTTGCCGTAGCCGTAAAGGAGGCGGTTCTTTTGGTCTATCACCCACTGAAGCGCGTAGCCGAAGTCGCCGTTGCGGTCGTCGTAGCGGATAATCTGAACGAGCGAAGACGACTTGAAGTCGGGGGCTATGCGCTCCACGAACAGTATGTCCTTGAGCCCGTTATACGTCTTTTTGTGGCACTGGCTGATGTATGCGAGAGGCAGCGGGTCGCCGCCATCGTACTTCTCGCAGCCGAAGCTGAGCACGTTGGAATGGTTCACCTCGTCGTAAGACGCAAGATGGAACTGCCCCAGCATCCTGTAATCCTTTCCGGAGAGCCTGTAAACGGTGGCCACGCCCCTGTCCTGCAGGCTGACGAGCAGCTTGCCGCAGACGTCCATCCCCTGGTAGGAACTGCCTTTCTGCCTGTGGTTCTCCCCGCACAGCTGTCCGAGGTACTCGGCCTTCTGGCCCGCGAGGGGCAGGGAAAGCAGGAGCGCCGCAGCAATCAAAAAGTACCGCAAAGTCTTCATAACTTATAATCTTCAATCATTTTTCCGAACTCGGAAAGGTCGTTCACCACAAGATCCCCTTCTTCGCACGCCCGGGCGGCAAGCTCGGGCGTCGTTTCTCCGGAGAGCACCAGCACCGGCAGGGCGCCTGCGTTGCGGGCCATGGCGATGTCGGTGTACACCCTGTCGCCTATCATGGCCACCTCGTCCTTCTGCAGTCCGAGCCTGGCCTCGAGGTCGAACAGCATGGTGGGGTCGGGCTTGCCTAGCACCACGTCGGCCCGGCGGCCGGTCGCATGCTCTATGCACTTCTGTATTGAGCCGCAGTCCACGAGCACCGTCTGCTCCTCGGTGGGGCACACACGGTCGGGATTGGTTGCGAGGTAGGGCACTCCGTGCGAAGCCCACCACGCGGCCTTGCAGAGCCTCGGGTAGACGAGCGTCGTGTCGAAGGACACCACCAGAAGGTCGGGCGCGGCAGAGTCGTTCTCATCGGTGACGACAAAACCGTGGCTGCGGAAAAGCTCCTGCAGGCTTGCGGTTCCGAGCACGTACACGCGCTTCACCCCCGGCATATGCATCTGCACATACTCCACCGCCGCCTGGGAAGTCGTGAGCATCTGCTCCGGAGTGCAGGGTATGCCCATGCCGGAGAGTTTCCTCAGGTAGTCCTGCGGGGAACGGGTGGGGTTGTTCGTAAGGAAGGAATAGCCAATGCCCTTTTTCTTAAGCATTTCCAGGAACGGCAGGGTGAAGGGGAAGACCTTCGACCCCAGGTAGATGGTGCCGTCCATGTCCATCACAATGTGGCGGATGCGGCTTATGCGCTGCTGCATGCTCATAGGGCGAAGGGTCCTCCGGGTGCGAAGAGGGGCTCCACGATGGAGTCGTAGAAGCCTCCGCGTTTGGCGAGGTCGAGAAGGTTGAAACGGAAGCGCATGAGCTGCACCTTTGCGAACATGTCGTGCAGCTGCTGCCTCGAGACGCCTATCTGTTCGGGCTCGTAAGGGGCTCCGGAGGCCTTGAGCATGGCCTTCATCTTTTCGTAGGAGTACACCTGGCCCTGGAGCTTCGCCTTGAGCTGCGGCCACTCGGCCTTGAGCTTCTCAAGCTGTGCGCGCACCTCTTCTGCCGGCTGGTATTTCTTGGTAATTTCGTCGTATCCGAGCTTCGGGGCTGGGAAGCCCTCGAAGATCCTGAGCGCCCGCTGCTGCTCATGCTCGAGCGTCGGCCATGCCTTCACGCATGCGTCCACGTCAATCTTGGTGAGGTCGAGCTTGAAAAGCTGGTCGAACACGGCGCACATGGTGAGCGTGCCTATGGCCACCTGGAAGCCGTGACTCTGGAGCTTGCCCTTGTAGCGGTGCTCCGTCATGTCGAGTATGTGGCTGAAGAGATGGTCGCAGCAGGAGGCGGGGCGCGAAGAACGGGCGGCCTGCATGGCGACCCCGCTCAGCGTGAGCCCTTCGAATACGTCGGCTATGGCGTCGGGGTCGCCGGCGGCAACGTCTTCCGGCCTCGAAAGGAAGCCGTCGAGATGGTCCTGAAGCACCTTCCATGCATCCTCATGTATGGGAGCGGTGCCCACGAAATCGGCCACCATCCACTCGGCGCCGGCGGGCACCTTGGCCGCGAGGTCGGCGTAACCGGCGGCGGTCATGTGTTTGGGGGCTGCTGCAATCACGTCGATATCTGCCACTATCGCCACCGGAGCGGGGCAGGAGAAGGTCTGCTTCGAACTCTCAAAGGTGATGGAAGCCCCGAAGGAGGAGTAGCCGTCGACCGAAGCCGCAGTGGGCAGGGTGAGATAGGACTGTCCGTGGTGGTGCGAGCAGAGTTTGCAGAGGTCGTTGATGACCCCGGAGCCCACCGAGACGAGCACCGCATCGGGGGCCGCGTCGAGCAGGGCGTCCACCATCTCCACATACTTCCACTCCGCGTGGAATTCCTCTTCCATTATTATATGCCTGTCCACGGAGATGCCTGCCGCTTCGAAGAGGCCGAAAACCTTTTCTCCGAGGGCGGGCCAGGTGTGGACGTCGGCCAGGATGAGGGCCTTGCGGCCCGGGAAAAACTGCTTGAATACCTCAGGAGCCTTCTCCGAGGCTCCGCGCCCCATCTCGAACAGCTTGGTGTCGGTCGAGATGGACATCGCGAAATCGATTCTGTCTTTTTTGCTCATCTATTTGAATTGTTCGAAGGTGAAGGCCTCCCAGGGGAGGTCGGCGTCGGCCTTGCCCTTGTCGAGTATGTCCACTATGTGCATGAGCAGCGGGAAGTTCTTAAGGTCGACGAGACCCAGTTCCGCCTTCCTGCGTACGGCTATTCCCATTACCCGCGTGATGACCAGCGACTCGAGGGTGATGCCGGCGAGCGCTTCAGTCACCTGGTCGTAGTCGAGACCCTTTCCCATCAGCACTCCGCAACGGCGGGTGCGTCCGCTGAAGATGGTGACGTACAGGTCGCCCAGCCCTATAGCCTCCGATTCGAAGGTGCCGCCCTGCATCTGCATGAGGGCGTGCGTCTCACGGACGGCCTGGGTGAAGGTGCCGGCCTGCGAGTTGTAATGCTGGGGCTCGTCTTCGCCGTGCCAGCGTATGTTGAGGCCGACCGCAAGGGTGACGGCCATCGCGTAAGCGTTCTTGAGGGCTACGGCGCTCTCGAGACCTATCACGTCGTCGGTAAGGGAGATGTGGTAGTATGGGCGCTGCATGGCCTCTTTCATCATGCGGAGAGCTTCCCGGTCGCGGCCGCAGAATCCAACTTCAGAGGGATCCATGAACACCAGTTCGTAGCTGGTGCAGGGTCCGCCGATGGCGCAGATCTCGCGCTTGATGCCCACCTTCGCGAGTTCGCTCTCCCAGTAGCCGGGATAGGAGATGAGGGTGCCGTCGGGAAGGCCCCTCAGGCCCTTGGTGACGCTGAGCACCGGCATCTTCGGGTCGAGTTTCTTGAGTATCTCTTCGAGGAACCAGTCCACTCCGAAGGATGAAACGCCGCCTATCATGAAATCGGACCCTTCGGCCACCTTCTGCCAGTCCTTGAAATAGTGGAACTGCACGTTGTCGGGGAAGGGTCGGCAGAACTTCTCGTGCTTGCGGGTTTTGATGTATCCGTCTATGATTTCATCGTCAAGGCAGGTGCCCACGATGTGTACTTCATTGCCGTTTTCTGCTGCGGGGAAAGCGAGGGCCGAGCCCATCATTCCCGCTCCTAGGATAGTAATTTTGCGTTTCATCGTTATTGTAGTTTTTTGTTCATTGCATATGCCTTGGCGTCTTCCCACCTGTAATAAGGTCCGGAGTATGCCTGAAGCTCGGGGATGGGAGTCTCCCTTTCGTTGGTGAGGAACTTCACCAGCACTTCGCCTTTGCGGTTACTGTAGAAGATTATCTGAAGGTTCGCGGCGAACGGGCAGTGAAGGGTTCCGTTCCAGCTGCGATAGGCTTCTTCCGCGGTCAGCCTGGGGTACCCGTAGCCCTCCAGCCCGAAACGGGAGCAAAGGGCAAGCAGGGGCATGTCGTGACCGAAGATGAGATTGGCGGCGACAGGCGCTCCGGCTATGGCTTCATCGGCCTTGCTGACTATGTCGCCGACCAGCGGATCCGTCCACTTCAGGTTCTCCTCGCCGTAGGGCTCGGAGTTGCAGCGTCCTATATAGAAAGTCAGGGCGTGACGGGCGTATGCAGTCGTGACGGCATCCCACGGAAGGAAGGTGAAGCGGTTCTCGTCTATATCGTAAGCCTCGGCGAACTGGGCGAGGGAGAAGATGGCGGAAACGAATTTTCGCGGCTTCCCGGCCAGGGCTTTCCCGCGGACCGGGTCTTTGAAGAACCTTGAGAATATGGCCATGGTGTCGACGGGAACGTCCGTAAGCGGCCCGTGGGCAATCCCGGAGGCTTTCCTCATTATGTCTTTGGGAAAGTGCGGGGAAATGATGCGCTGGAACTTCGGTCCGCAATCCCATGTTATGGGAAGCCTCCTCCTGCAGGATTTGAGTGCAGACGTGAACGCCGCCATGCTCACAAGGCAGCGGGGCACGGTTGACGAGATGGCATGGACTTCCCCGTGGCGGAACACCCTCCGGTAGCGCTTGTACATCCTTCTGGCAAGCTGCTCGTGCTCACGGGCTCCCCTTGGGGTGAGGCGTCCTTCCATGCCGTCGTGCAGCGCGACCATCTGCTTTGCGCAGGCAAGGAGGGAATCTCCCGCGGGCGTTATGATTCCTTCTTCGGAGGCAGCCTGGAGGCAGTCCTGCAGCAGCAGATAAGGCTCGTCCGTCAGGTGAGCGCGCGAACCGTGCCTGCCGTAGTGGCTGATATAGAAGGGCTTGAACCCGCGCGGGGCGGGCGTGTCCTCAAGCGGAAGGAACTCGTATGAATGGATGTTGAAAGACGCCCTCTGCGGGAAGGCGCGGAGGTAGGCGTCCATCTCCGGCGACAGCTGGGCGTAAGCCGCCAGCGTCGAAGCAAGCAGAAGCGCGAGAGTGAGGAATCGTTTCACGTTATTGTTTCCTTTTTCTTGATGAACTCCAGGCGACTGCAGCGATGAGCAGCAGGAGGAGGGCGGAAAACAGCCTGTAGCCCCAGTTGGGGATGCTGAAAGTGTGCTCGTAGTTGATTACTTCGTCCAGCAGGCACGAAATATCCCATACGGCCGAGAGCGACGCCAGGCAGGTGAGGAAAAGCAGGAATTTCTCCCTTCTGCCCGAGGACTCCTCCTCCCTTGCCGACACTTCCTGGGAGACGATTTTGGCCAGCGACTTCTCTTCCCTTTCAAGGTCAAGGCCTCGCATTATGGCCTGGTCCACTTCGACCGGAAGGAAATTGTAGGAAACCGCGGTGAAGGTGTAGCGGCGTTCGAATTCGGTGAGTTCTTCCTGCAGCACGGCGGGCTTCCTGGCTCCGGAACGGAAAAGCTGGTTGTGGCGGTAGAGGAAGCATTTCCGGAAGAGTTCATAAATGTATATCATTCCGAAGTAGTCGTCCGTCCAAATGCCCTTCTGGAAGTCGGAGACGTCTTTCCCGAGGAAGGTGACGGTGTCCAGCAGGGCAAGGGCAGTCCATGAGGAAAATACTCCCAGGCGATGCTTTTCCATGAGGCGGCGGAAGTACTGGGGATCGGTGGAGAAGGGCTCTCCGGGCTCGTAGCGCGACACCGTGCCGGCGGCGTAGAGGAGACGGTCCCGCAGGGCGTAGTCGTCGGGGCATTCCGGCGAGGTGATTATCTGGAAAACCTTGAACTTGTTGCCGTTCTCCACAAGCTGCGGACAGGGGCCCAGGGGCTGGATTGCGGCTTCCAGGAACTCTCCCACCGCTGCGCTGTCGTAGAAGGAACAGTTGCGGAGCACCCCCAGGGCTTCCGTGAGTTCGTTGATGTCGGTGCCGGTGAAAACCGTTTTCACGGCGAAGATCACGAGCGACGCCGGCATGGTCCAGATGCGTATCTCGTCTACCACGAACGGGAGCCTCTTTCCGGAGCGGAGGGGAATCCCCACCTCTTTTCCGACAGCCTGCACATAGCGTTTCACCTCCCTGGTCTGGAAATCCACGAATTCAGGGAAATAGAAGTCCCTGAGTGTGGCCTCGTGTTCAGCGGTTTCCTCCAGTGCCTGCCATGCGGCGCCCGGCTCGAAGGGGCGTTCCGGGGTGAAATAGCCGCACAGGAATGCAGTATCGTCTACTTTCATGCCTATCTCTTTTGTACAACCACAAAGATATAAAAAGAATTCGTACCTTTACGCTTATGAAAACCCCCATGCCGTTTACCCTGTCACATCCGTTGGAACAGGCGCACAGAAACATCGCGGAAGGAAACTGGTTCCGGGCGATGAACTACCTGCTGGATTTTATGGAAACCGGTGCCTCGTACTGCTCGGCCGTGCTTCTTGCGATGTTCCGTGCCCGGGTGCAGGAGAGCGGGGCCCCGGCTCCGGACGGAGTGGTGAAGGCGGTGCGCAGAATAGATGCTAAGCGGCCCCTTAGCTTCGGCGACTGGGTGAACGACATCCTGGCCCCACTGGCCGACGAGGCGCAGAGGCAGTTCCCGGAGAACCCGTTCGCCTGCGCTCTGGCAGCCGTGGCGGGGCGGAAAAAGAACATCTTCCTGCCCTCAAAGGGCGACGCCGGCGTGGTGCAGATACGCAACCGCTACAAGGGTCACGGAACCGTGCTCTCGGACAGCCATTACGAAGAAGTGGTGAACCAGCTGTCGCCCAAGGCCGAGAGCTTCGCGGGTGCGCTGTCGGCAATAGGGGAGTGCGGCGTGGATATGGAGAAGGACCTCTATCCCCTCGTGCACCGTTCCGAAGAAGGTTACGAATATGTGTTCCAGACCCTCAACGACGAGAGCGTGGCCTTCGTCTCCACCGACGAAAACGCCCTCAGCCTTCTCACGGCTAACCTGAACCCGCAGTTCGACGCATGGATGCAAACGATCCTGCCCTCTTTCGACATAGCGAAGGACCTGAACTGGGACGAGACCGTGGCTGCAATGCAGGAAGCCTCGCAGGCATACATGAGGGACATCTATTCCCAGAAGAAGTACAACAGGGAGCAGTTCGTGGAAAGGGAGCTGCTCAGCGCCGCCTACAAGTCGTTCATCGGCTCCGACAGGATTATCTTCCCGCTTCCCGGCGAGGCGGGGCAGGGCAAGACCAACCAGCTCTGCCACTGGACGGAGACCCTTTCGGAGAGCGGCGAGGGCGTGCTCATCTTCGCGGGTACCGGTTTTGCCGACATCGCCCTGGAGGATAAACTCCGGGAGGTGTTCGGCCTGTCGCCAAGGAAGAACATCGCTGCATACATGGAAAGGATAAACCGCCTGGCGGAAGACGCAGGCAGGCTTGTTTACGTCTTCTTCGACGCGGTTAACGAGGCCATCGCCTATCCCGGCATCACGGAAGGGAGCACCGGGCCCCTCATGCTCTACAAGGACATCTACCGCCTGTTCGGCCGCAGGGAGCTGAACCGCTTCCGCGTGCTTTTCACCGTCCGCAACTATACCTGGCGCACCGAGCTCGTGCCTGAGCAGGCCAGGCAAGACGCATCCCTTTTCTTCACTCCGGACAACGAGGCCGGGGCTTCTGTGAAGGGCTTCACGGACAGCGAAGTGCGTAAGGCCTATGCCGTCTACGGCGAGCTCTTCCAGATGGAAACCCCCTTCGACAGTCTGCGGCGAGGCTGCGTGCTCCGCCTCAAGGATCCCCTGATGCTCAAGATCGCCTGTACGAACTTCCTCGGGAAGGAGCTCCCTGAAGAACAGGGGGAATACACGTCCCTGTCGCTCTTCTCAAGGATGCTGGAGGATATTTCCCATTCCTACGCAGGCAGGAACCAGGTAAAGATACTCAGGGAGATAGCGGCCTACATGCTGGAGATGTATTCCCGCGGCGAGGCGGTGGATTCCATCATGGTGGACGATCTCAAGGCTGCGCTCACGGATGCGGGCTCCCCTCTGCACCGCGCTGCCGGCCTCATGTTCAAGAAAGACGGCATCACGGTGGCGTTCGCCGAACTGCTGAACCGTCCCGAGCGCCCCGTGCTCAGGATGGTGGAAGGTTCCAAGGTGCAGTTCATATACGAAAGGTTCCTGGAGTACCTGCTCTCACTTGCATACATGGACAAGGCCGGGAGCGCTACTCCCGAAATGATATACGGCAGCTTCAGGACCGCCGCCGTGAACGAAGTGTTCATGGGCGCGATGCGCGACGTGCTGCTGCTTGCCTATCTTCGCGACGGCACTCCCGTCACGGCGACCGGCCTCCTGAGTCGCTACGGCGACGATTTTGAAGTGTTCTCGCTCGTGAGCGGCATGATGGACGTTCTGGTGAGGGAACTGTACGTGAAGGAAACCTTCAGCATGGAGCGCAGCCTCCTGGAGTGGAAGGAAGAGGGGATGGATGCCGCCATTGGGGAGTTCAACACCGTATGCCGCGCCATCGATTCCAACAAGGCCACCGACGCCACCATCGCGCGCCACAAGGAACTCTCCGCCCTGCTCACCCCCATGATACGCCTGCGCAACCTCGCATGCAGCACCCTCATAGGCGGAATTCTCCCATCCGAGGCCTATGCCGACGGCCTTTACGAAGAAGACCCGTACCAGCTGCTATGGACCCTGCTCGACGACCCTCTCACCGAAGTGAAGAACAACGCCTGCATGCAGGCCTACTACGTTTCGCGCCAGGGCATCACCGAGCAGATAATCAGCCGCATGTTCGGTTACATCAAGAGCCGTCCGCTGGTCTCGCTGCTGGCACGCAAGGGTGCGAGGAACCGCACCGTAACCCTGCTGGAGGCCGGCGTCCGCCTGGACGTGATGCTCATCATCGACCTCCTGCTGGACGGAAAGGAAGAGGACAGGGCCCGCGTGACGGAACTGCTGGACGAAATCCGGGGGCTGTTCCGGCATCTGACCCTGAATTATTCCCTGGTGCGCATCCTGATGCCGTTCTTCGCGTGGATACTGCGCCGGCAGGTCACGTTCCAGTCGGCCTATGTGAACAACCTCACGGAGTACGGCACTTTCTGGAAAGACGAGATCGTGGCACCCTCTCCCGCATCCGACGGCAGGTGGAACCGAACCGACGTCACCGACATCGCACCCATGGTCTTCCTGCATTCCCGCGGGGAGGCTCCGCGCACAGTGGACTCGTTCCGCAGCCGCATAGCGGCCGCCTACCGTACCGGCGATTCGCTGAGCTACTTCCTGCTGGAAAGGCTGCTGGTGATTTTCGGCCTCTCCGACTGGAAGAACACCCTGCCTATCCTTCAGGAAATCGACCGCACCGTTCCCGGTACCGAATGGTTCGACTATAGCCAGATGTCGTTCATCTACGTGCTCTACCAGCTGGGCCTCAAGATGGAAAACCTTTCCCCCGAGGTGGAGGAGATGCTGGAGCGCAACTGCGAGGACTGGACTCGGCGCTGCCGGGGCTATTTCAAGGGGCACAACAGCAGCGTGGCCAATCCGCTGCAGCTCTACAAGCGCAACGTGATGTCGTGGTACGCCATGGTGTGGTGCGCCAGGCACGGCGATACGGGAACTCCCGAAAGCGCGCCCCTGCTCCGGAAGATGATAGGCGAGGCGATTGCCTCCCGCGACAAGGAACTGCTGGTGCACCTCATCAACAACATTTCCGAACTGGTTACTGATTCTGGCGACATACTCACGGCCCTGGAACTGCTTCGCGTGGTATTCGAGGGCATCCCTTCGGAAGCGGTGCTGAAAGAGTTCGAGACCGGCGCTTCCACCCGCTATCCCGATACGTCCATGGACATCGTCGCGCTGGTTGGCAACATCCTCGGCACGGCCAAGAACTATTTCCCGGCCCAGGTGAACGATTTCCTTTCCCGCGGAATCATAGGTCTCACCTTCCCCGGGATACCCAAATACAAAGACGATATCCTCAGTTACAATCCTTCCGGAGAGAACCTTTCCGACCTCATGACCCACAAGTTCGGCAACTTCATCATCTGGGCCCTCATACACGAAGAGAGTGTGGATGCGGTGGTGTGCGACTGTCTCAGGGAAGCGGCGGCTTCGGCCGACAGCGCCGCCTGGTTCGACAAGAGCGTGAGGATAGTGCTGCGGGCGTTACTAAGAATCAAGATATGAAAAAGATAATGGTTTTGCTCTTTGCGGCATGCGCCGTCCTGGCGTGCCGGGGGCAGGAAACAAATGACGGTATGAAAGTAATAGCACACAGGGGCGGCGCCTCCCTCGGCGCCGAGAACAGCATCAGCTGCATAAGGAAAGGCCTGCTCGCCGGGCCCTATGCAGTTGAGGTGGACGTCCATCTCACTTCCGACGGGGCCGTGGTGGTATGCCACGACGAAACCCTCGACCGCACCACCGACGGCAGCGGCAGGATAGAGAACCTCACGCTCAGCCAGGTGCGCAGCGTCCGGCTCAAGGGCGGCGAAGACGGGGAGACCGTGCCCACCCTTGAAGAGGTGCTTGCAGAACTGAAGGGCAAATGCATCCTTCTGCTGGAAGTGAAGAAAACGAGGGAAGGCCAGTATGCCGGCATAGAAGAAAAGATAATCGAGCTTCTGGATGCCGCCGGAATGCGGGAGCACGTGATCCTGCAGTCCTTCAACGATTCCGTGCTGGAGCGCTTCCATTCGCTCGCTCCCGACATCCCCGTGGAAAAGCTCCTCGTGTGCCGCCTTCCCTTCGGGCTGGCGTTCGACATAAAACTGCACCGTTTCTCCCTGGACCGCTACCCTTACGTGCAGTCCTTCAACTCATACAATGCTCTTACTTCGGAGCGTTTTATCAGGGATGTGCACCGCAGTGGCCGCATGGTGCGGGTCTGGACTGTTGACAAGCCCTCAAGGGTGCGCCGCGGAGCCGATGCCGTAATCACCAACCGGCCCCAGGATTTTTTGTAGCCCCAAGTGAGTAATCTCGCGGAAGGGACGATTATTACGGATGTGGCATAACTTGCTCTTGTGTTTTCGATAATAATTACTACCTTTGCAATGAGATAATAAACCGTGATACGGATGGACAAAGGGTAGCGCGAAGTCCCCGCCAGCTTAATCCTCGCTCTTGAAGTAATTCCGCCACGTAGTCTTGGGGCAAAGTTAACAGGAGGTCAATCGGCCTCCTGTTTTATTCTCTTGGCAGTATCAATAGCAGTGATACAATACTGGACTTTCGTCTTATCGCTTTGTTTAACCCCAACCATCATTTTGACCAAACCAATTCCCGGGCAATTGTATGACATTCGTAACATACTCTTAAATCCTTTCTGGTTTTTCTTTTTCGGATTTGCCGGCGTGGTTTCTACTAATACGGCATTTGTTAAGATTGCGTCCAATTGAAGCACGGCCAGAGTAGACAGGTATGTCATAGATGCCTGACCTGACGTCTCCTCTAATGAAACATAACGGATATTAATATCATCTTTGAGGTTAAAGTTGTATTTCTTCGCCTCCGGATTACGCTTCTTCCAATCGTGGTAGAATGATAGAATAATCTTTTGCCGGCATCGACGTTCTTCTGTCGAATCTCCTGTAGGAATATCATCTTCGGTAAACATACCTTCCTCCTCTTCAAACGGAACAAGAGGAATCTCAGTCAAGTCAGGCTCTTCTATGTAACCGATGAGCATTTCAAACGGCACGTCCATCACGCCAGCCGCCTTATAGATCGTCTCAAGG
>JAILNI010000024.1 GCA_024691765.1 Bacteroidales bacterium
CAAAGTGCCACAGAGGCCATTGTGAGGCCGATCGGGTTGCAAACCCACGGTATTTTTCGGGTGATGTTTGCAACGAAATCGGCCATTCACGCAGCGTATTGCGTATTTGGTTGCAAACCTTTCGGAAACCTCGCGTATTTCTCCCGGCTTTGCTTCCGCCGGGCGCGCAAAAATCTTAAGGCCCCACTAGGCTAACGAAACAGCGACTTTCGCTTTTCTGCAATTATTTCCGTGATTCTTTGCGTTTTTTTCTCAAATGAGTTAAATTCGTAGGATTATGCTTTTTAGCCGCATGATTAAGCAAATATGAAACTATTCAAAATACTTTTGTGTTTCCTTTTACTGCTCCTGGGCCTTCAGACGGCCTATGCGCAGGAACTGGTGCACGGAATCGTTACGGATGAAACGGGAGAACCCGTGATAGGGGCCGGGGTCGTAATAAAAGGCACGACCGCTGGCACGATTACGGGCATCGACGGCGATTACTCCCTTCAGGCCGTTCCCGGAGACGTATTGGTTTTCTCATCAATCGGTTATGCGACGGTTGAACGCAGCTACAACGGAGAAGAGACTATCGACGTAGTGCTCAACTCCGACAACATCATGCTCGCGGAAACCGTCGTCATTGGTTACGGCACCCAGAAAAAGGTGAATCTAACCGGAGCAGTGTCAGTGGTGGATGCGGAACAACTGCAGAACCGGCAGTCTTCCACTCTCGGCGGTATGCTTCAAGGCTCCATGCCTAATGTGAACATCACCTTCTCGTCGGGTCGCGCCGGCACCGATGCCACGGTGAACATCCGTGGCGTCACGTCCATAGCATCCTCTACTGGCCCGCTAATCCTGGTGGACGGCGTTGAAATGAACATGAGCGACGTGAACCCGAACGACGTTGAATCCATCTCAGTGCTCAAGGATGCTTCCGCAGCCGCGGTTTACGGATCGCGCGCGGCGTTCGGAGTAATACTGATAACGACCAAAGGCGCTTCCGAAAGCGACGCCAGAGTGACCTACAACGGCAAATTCAGTTTCGGCGACGTGACTACCTGTACGGATTTCGAAAACAGGGGTTACTACCACGTGTATATTACCGACATGTTCGGCCGTACCTACCAGGGCCAGCAGATGACCACCTATACCGCGGACGACTACCATCAACTCTGGATACGCCGCAACGACAAGGTGGAGAATCCGGACCGTCCCTGGGTCGTGGAAACCGAAAACGGCGAATATAAATACTACGCCAACTTCGATTGGTACAACTTCCTTTACGACAACACCCGTCCAACCCACGACCACAACATCAGCATCCAGGGCGGCTCGGAGAAGGTGAAATACTACATATCGGGAAACTTCTACGACCAGAAGGGAACGATGCGCATCAACCCGGACCACTATACCCACTACACGGTTCGCGCAAAGACCACGGCTGACGTGAAGCCTTGGCTGCAGATGAGCGTCAACACCAACTTCTCGTCCAGGAACTTCTCCTGGCCCGGTGCGACGTCCAACATAGCGACCTATTACGACGACAGCAACCTCAATGCCCTCGCCAGTATAGTGCCTATGCATCCCGACGGCACCCTGGTTTACAAGACCACGGCCTGGGCGGATGACAGCTATGCCGTCGCAGGGGGCGTGAGTGCAATTGCGCTTTATGGAAAGCACAGGATGTCAACCAGTTACAACGAGTTTCGAATCAAGGGAGAGGCGGTCTTCAAGCCGGTCAAGCAACTGGACGTAACGGTTAACTATACTTTCACCGACCTTCAGAACAACCACTTCAACCGTTTCGTGGAAGTGCCTTATTCCAAGTATCCCGGTGAAATCCTCTGGATAGGCACAAGCGATACGGAGAACAAGATTCAGGAATCGTTCAACCTCACCCAGCGCCACGTGGCCAACGCCTTCGCCACTTACCACGACAAGTTCGGAACGGACCACGACGTAAAGCTGATGGGCGGCGCCAACTACGAGAACATCTATTACAAAAAGAATTATATGCGCCGCTATGGCCTGCTGACCGACGATCTGTCGGACTTCAACCTGGCCACCGGCAACCAGTACTATACGAGCGGAGGACAGGACCGTTACATCGTGATGGGCGTCTTCTTCCGTGGCAACTACTCCTATAAGGACCGCTATCTCGCGGAGGTGAGCGGACGTTACGACGGATCGTCTCGTTTCGCCCCCGGCCACCGCTTCGGCTTCTTCCCGTCGTTCTCCCTTGGCTGGAGAATCAGCGAGGAAGATTTCTTCGCCCCGGCCCGCGGCCTTATCAGCAACCTCAAGCTGCGCGCTTCCTACGGAGGCCTCGGCAACCAGGCTGCGGTAGGCTACTACGATTACATCCAAACCATTTCCACCAGCAGCCAGATGAACTACTCCTTCGGCACGAGCGAAAAAGCCTATTACGCCCAGGAGTCCAATCCGAATTCCAGCAATCTGACCTGGGAAAAGGTCTATACAACCAATCTTGGCTTGGACCTGGCTATGCTCAAGGGCCGGCTGTCCGTCACGCTTGACGGATACATCCGCGACACCAAGGACATGATAATGCAGAGCCAGGCCCTTCCTTCCACTTACGGAGCCACCGCGCCGAAGAGCAACTCGGCCGACCTCCGCACCTACGGATGGGAGCTCTCGGCCAGCTGGAATGACCAGTTCGAATTCTGTTCGTCGCCCCTGCATTACTATGTGACAGCAGGCATAGGCGACAACGTCTCCTATGTGACGCGCTACGACAATCCCAACAAAACCCTCACCGAACCCTATGTGGGGCAGCGTCTGGGAGAGATCTGGGGCTTCCGTACTGACGGCCTCTTCAAGACCGACGACGAGGCGCTCAACGCAATCAACCAGGACATCGTGAACGAGATGATCAACATGGAGACGGTGGATCCGGGCCTGCATGCCGGCGACCTCAAGTTCGTGGACCTGGACGGCAGCGGAACCCTTGAAAGGACCACCAGCGCCAACGATGTCAAGGACATGGAGGTCATAGGCAACTCCCTTCCGCGATTCAACTTCTCCTTTACGTTGGGAGGCGACTGGAAGGGCTTCGACCTTTCCATGATGTTCCAGGGCATAGGAAAGCAGAACTGGTACCCGGGTATGGGATGCAGCCTGTTCTGGGGGCCTTACGGACGTCCGCACAACTCCTTCCTTCCGGCCGACTTCATGAGCCGCGTATGGAGCGAAGACAACCCCGACGCATACTTCCCGCGCCCGAGGGGTTATGTGGCCAACAAGGCGGGCCGCGAGCTGTCGTCGGTGAATGACCGTTACCTGCAGAACGTCGGATACATGCGCCTGAAGAACCTTACCTTCGGTTACACTCTTCCCAAGGAGCTGACCAGGAAGATAGCGATAGAAAAGTGCCGCGTATACTTCTCCGGAGAGAACC
Source organism: Bacteroidales bacterium (assembly GCA_024691765.1). Lineage (GTDB taxonomy): Bacteria > Bacteroidota > Bacteroidia > Bacteroidales > UBA932 > Cryptobacteroides. Next base: position 3,407 of record JAILNI010000024.1, read on the forward strand.
TGTTCACCCTGACGGGGCTCAAGACGAAGTATATCGACCCGGAACAGGCCGGGGCGGCGAATACGTGGAACAGTTACAACGGAGACGCAAAGGTCTATCCCTACGCGAAGACCTTCACCTTCGGAGTCGACGTGGTATTTTAAGAGGAGGACAACAAGATGAAAAAACTTACACTGTTTGTTCTGATTATTGCCGCAGCATGCATGACGCTTTCCTGCGAGGGCCTTCTCGACGTGCAGCCCGTGGACAAGCTTACCCCTGACAGCTACTTCAAGAACGAGAATGAGCTGCAGCTCTACTCGAACCGTTTCTACAACAATATCCTTCCCGGAGGCACCACACTTTACAAAGAGGTGGGAGACAACCTCATATGGACACCCCTCGCCGACGAGGTAAGCGGCCAGCGCGAGGTTCCGGAAACCGGAGGAGCATGGACCTTTACCTCCCTGAGACAGGTCAACTTCTTCCTTGAACATCTGGGCAACTGCAAGGACCAGGCGGCCGTCCGCAAGTACCGCGGCATCGCCAAGTTCTTCCGTGCATGGTTCTACTTCGACAAGGTGAAGCATTTCGGCGACGTGCCTTGGATAGACCATGTGCCGACCTCGGACGACCCGGTGCTCTACAAGGCACGCGACTCCCGCGAGGTGGTGATGACCAACATCTTCAAGGATCTGGACGACGCCCTCGAGGATCTCTCGAAGACAAAGAACCAGAAGGACGTCTACCGCGTGGGGTGGTGGACCGTCCAGGCCCTGAAATCGAGGATAGGCCTTTTCGAAGGTACCTTCCGCAAGTATCACGGAATCGACGGCTGGGAGAAGTACCTGGATTATTCCATTGAGGCTTCTGAAGCCTTCGTGCTGGGCGGCGGCGGTTTCTCACTCATGAGTTCCTACCGCGACATGTTCACCAAGAAGGATGCCTGCAAGGAATATATCTTAGCCCGCGACTACGACAAGACGATCAACCTCCAGAACAGCCTCTATTCCACCTTCAACTCTCCCGGACAGGGCCGCTGCGGCTTCACCCGCAAGTTCATCAACACCTACCTGAATGCGGACGGAACCCGTTTCCAGACACGTGCCGGCTGGGAGACCATGGAATTCAAGGACGAGGTGCAGGGTCGCGACCCGCGCCTCAAGCAAACCATTCGCACCGACCTCGGCCTGAACTTCAACAACTGCATTACCGGCTATCAGCCCCTCAAATACATAGCCGACGACGCGATGAACATAGCGTCCCAGGCCTACAACGACCTGCCGCTGATCCGTCTCGCCGAAATCTATCTCAACTATGCCGAGGCGAAGGCGGAAAGAGGCACGCTCACCCAGGAAGACCTCGACAATTCGCTCAACAAGCTCCGCGACCGTGCGTTGATGGACCATCTCGTCATGGCGGACGCGAACGCCAATCCCGACCCGTACCTCAGCAGTCCGGCGACCGGTTATGTGAACGTCACCGGAGCGAACAAGGGCGTCATCCTCGAGATACGCCGCGAGCGCAACATCGAACTTGTCCTCGAGTCCCAGCTCCGTTATTACGACATCATGCGCTGGAAGGAAGGCCAGATACTCTGCCAGAAGTTCGAGGGCATATATATCCCTGCGTCCAAGCTCAACAAGGCATACGACGTGGACGGCGACAGCATTGCCGACATCTGCGTGTACAATACCGCCGCGGCTCCTTCGCAGGGGGCGGTTACCTATATACAGCTCTCCGCCGACGGAATCACGCTCAGCGCCGCCGACGGCAAGTCCGGAAACCTTGTGCTGTTCGGATATCTCATCCGCAAATGGGACGAGAACCGCGACTACTATTATCCCATCCCGCGCGAGGACGTTATCCTTACGGACGGAGTGGTGGCCCAGAATCCGGGCTGGTAAACCATGGAGGAACTGAAAATGAGAAAGATTGCACATATATTGATTATAGTTCCGGCCGTGATCCTCATGGTCGCAGCCTCGTGTTCGCATCCCGATCCCTTCGATTCCTACAGGCATGGCTACTTTACCAGGGAAGACACCGGCGGCAAGCCCGGAAAGGGCGGTCTTTTCGCCGACGGTTTCGGAACGGAGGAGAGTCCCTACGGTCTTTCGACGGTGCAGCATATGAAGAATATCCCGCGCGGCCTTGTGGAAGGCGAGATGGTGTATTTCCGTATGCTCAACGATATCGACATGGACGGAGAGTCGTGGTATGCCCTCAATCCCACCGACCCGTACAAGAGATTCATCGATTTCGACGGCGGAGGCCATGTAATACTGAATCTCTACTGCCCCAAGCAGACTTACGGCAGTTTCTTCGGAGTGCTCTGCGGCAACTGCCACGACGTAGGCTTCCTCAATGCTTACGCCGAGTCGTCCGGCGCTGGCGGCATTATAGGTGGATATATAGGCATAGCGAACCCTTCGGACGGTGATTTTACCGGCCGCGTGGAAAGGGTGTACGTGACCGGTATCGTGCGTGCCGGAGACAATGCCGGCGGCATTTGCGGCGTACTCGGCAAGATTGCGGACGCAAGCCCCTGTACCATTTCGGACTGCTATTCGATAGTCGAGGTAAACGGTACGGGAAATGCCGGAGGCCTTGCAGGAAACATGCGCGTAGGCAGCCGTATCGAGCGCAGCTACGCTGTGGGTTCCGTAACCGGAGGGTCCGACGCGAAGGCCGCGGGCGGACTGGTCGGCCAGCTCGACGGCGGCACCATAGAACAGTCCATAGCGTGGAATAGCGAAATCGTTTTGAGCCCCACCCGTGGGCCGGTTTACGGCCAGAAGGGATCGAACGGCGGAACGGTTACCGAGAGCTACTATGTCTCAACCCTTGCCACCAATGTGGCGAACGAAGGCGTATCAATGAAAACCGCGGCGGAACTCCAGACCATAGCCTCGTCCTGGGGCAACGGCTGGTACTCCGACGGCAAGATTTCCAACGGTTATCCCATCTGCTCATGGCAGCAGCAGAGGGGCGACTACGCCGACTATTCCGGCCATGGCGGCGGAGAAGGGTCAGGGGAGTACAAACCCTCCTTCAAGAGCGGCACCGGCACGGAGGCCGACCCGTTCATAATCGAGAACCTCATTCATCTGCGTTCCATCCACGACACCCTCAAGTCGGGTGGCGAAATGTGGTTCCGCCTTGCCGCCGACATCGATGCCAAGCTGCTTCCCAACTGGGATCCCATCAACCCAGAAGAACCATACGACAAGAAGATACACTTCGACGGAGCCGGGCACAGCATCAAGAACCTGCGCAGCACTAATACCGCCTATGCCGGATTCTTCGGAGTCCTCTACGGCGAGTGCAAGAACGTTACGTTCGACAACTGCGCGGTTTCGCAGAACCTTAAATCCGCCTGCGGCATACTCGGCGGTTATGCCGGTACAGGTGAAAAGACGGCCGCAGTCTCGGGAGTAAACCTCACGGGCTGCAGGGTGTCGAGCACCGGCAACCAGCCCTGCGGCGGATTGTTCGGAATTGCCATCAAGGCCAGTTTCACCGACTGCTCGGTGAACGCCGAAGTGGAATCCAACGCCACCACCACCTCCTCAGCAGAACAGGGTTGCGGCGGCTATGTGGGCAGGGTTACTTCCGCCGCCGCTACCTTCACCGGCTGCTCGTTCTCCGGTTCCGCAAAGGCTGCCCGCCTGGTGGGCGGAATCGCGGGATATGTCAATGCGGCCGTGAGTTTCACCGATTGCAGCAATGCTGGAGAAATCACCGCATGGCAGGTGACTACCGATCTTGACGGCGCCCGCGCCGGAGGCATCGCTGGACATATCGACCATGGTTCATCCATAACGGGCTGCTCCAACAGCGGAACCATAACCGCCCGCAGGCAGGCCGGAGGAATAGTTGGCTGGATTGAAGACAACAACACGGATATCGTGGTCAGCCGTTGCTCTTCCACAGGCGATGTCGAAGCCACCGACCAGTGGTCGGGAGGTATCTGCGGATACATGAAGGCCGGAATCATACGCGACTGCTGGACTTCCGGTAACATAAAGGTGAAGAACCAGATCAGCGCGGGAATAGTCGGAGAAATCAAGAGCGGTTACCTGAGCGATACATACAAGTCGACCAAGGGCCGTGTGGAGAACTGCTGGTCGAAGGCTTCGCTTTCGGGTGCAAGGGCCCTCGGCGGCATAGCCGGACGCTGCGCCCACGATAACTGGAGTGCGACGGCTGCCGACAATAGCACCGCCGTTTCGGACATTACCATAACCGGCTGCATAGCATGGAACCCCTCCATCCAGTCTCCGGCCACCACTGTGGGTCAGGGTAGTTCCGGTGCGATAGTCGGATACAGTTACATCAAGAACAAGTTGAGCAACTGCTGGCGCAATCCCGCCATGGTGTTCAACTCCTACGCAGACAACGTCCCCTACGATCAGGAAGACGTTTCTCCGGATGCGCCCCTTGCAAAGACCGGAGCCGGAGAAAATTGCTACCCCTATCACGGCAAGGTGGCTTCCTCCACAGCAACCGTCAGTTCCCTGGCTTCAAGCCTTGGCTGGAGCACCGACGTGTGGAACCTTTCCGGTAATGAACCCGTTTTGAAATGATTCGTATGAAAAAGATCCTATATATCGTTTCGGCCATGCTGCCCGTGCTGGCGTCCGTATCCTGCAACAAGATACCGCAGAGCGAGCGCAACGACCTTTTCGTTCCTGCGGATTCCAATCCCGCCGAGAACTCTCCCGTGGTGGAAGGAGCATGGAAGATCGACACAGTGGTGACAGGCGCGGTTTACAAGAAGTTCGCCGGCGTCGACCACGAGGTCACGGAAAAGAACCAGATAGTGAACGTGATGGAAATCGACCTCACGAATCCGAGGCTCCACGTCAAGTTCCACTACGGAAACATCGACGGCCTGCGTGCGACCGACAAGGTGTTCGGAGTCAAGAGGGACGAGGAGGGCGCCATTTGCTGCGTCAACGCCACCTATGAGACGGGTTCCGTTTACATCCGCACCGATTACACCAATTACATGACCATAGCGGACGAGAAGATCAACGGTACCAACGTCCGCCAGTGGAAGAGCGAGGCCTGCGTTACCTCCGACGGCGACAGCGACGTGCGCATCGAGTACACCGCTCCCGCCGAGGAGAACGACTACATCGCCCAGAGGCACGCTTACGACCTCATGACGGACCGTCCGAACCTCTTCTCCAGCGCTCCCATGCTTGTAAGCGGAGGGAACCCGGTAGGGGAGACCTTCATTGAGCGCATGATAGCTTCGAAACTCTACGGAGGCAGCGAAGGGATGGACCGAAAGCAGATAGAAAAGCTTGCGTACGAGAATCCCATACGTCACCAGGGCGTGGAGCATCCAAGGACCGTAGTGGCCCTCACCAGCGACAAAAAGCTCCTGCTCATCACCATAGACGGCCGTTGGAATGCCGCTGTGGGAATGTCGGCAAAGGAAATAACGCAATTCATCATGCATCATTTCCCCACCATTACCGATGCCCTGAACATGGACGGAGGCGGTTCCACCTGCATGTGCGTGCTCGGCCGCGGCGATGCAACCAACTACGTCGTGAATTATCCCAGCGAAGACAACGTCTTCGACCATCAGGGTATCCGCGGCGTGCCTACGCATTTCTATGTCACCTGGGATGACCCGGCGAAAGACGAATAAGCCCGTAGTTTTAATCGATTTCAGGATTTTTTACTATCTTTCGCAGATTCCTGCTAAGGCAGGCCTACACTGAAGACAATAACTGTAATTCAAGTAATAAAAAGCTTTTGTTATGATTAAATCGACAAAAACAACGGAACTGTCGTACGAGGCTCCTTCGACGACCGTTCTCGCATTCGTTCAGGAGCAGTGTATCGCCGCGAGCGTGAATGCGATTCTCGACGACATGGATAACAACATCCTTCTTCGCGAGGATTTTTAAAGGAGGACCAATCATGAAAAAGACTTTCAAATCCGCACTTTTGATTCTCGCATTCCTCGCTTTCGCAGCATGCGGAAAGGAAGAGAAAATTGTTCCCGAAGAGAAACAGGACAACATCGAGAATCCTGCCGAGAATCCTTCCGGCCCGATTACCCTGAATCTCAGGCTTGCCCCTACCAGGGTGACTTTCACTGAAGATGTCGACGGTTCGGGCAACCCTGTCATGAAGCTTACGTGGGAAGATGGCGACAAGGTCCGTGTTTTCAACGCAGCCGACCATTCCGTTTATGAGGATTTCACTCTCGCAAGCGGAGCAGGTACTGAGAACGGTGTGTTCGCAGGTGACGCCCCAGCTGGTTCTTCGTTTGACATTCAGGTTATTGACAAGAGCGGCTTCGCGGCTACAGCTGCCCAGGCCCAGGTTGCCGACGGCGACACCTCACACCTCAAGCTCGAGGCCGGAAAGACCGGAGTCAGCACCCTTACCCATGAGACTCCCATCACGCTTGATAACAGTTCCAGTGTGCTCGCCTTCAAGGCAAAGCTTCCTGCCGGTGCAGCAGAACACATCACTTCCGTGGTGTTCGAGGCCAGCGACGACGTGTTCAATTTCGGCACCCCGGGCAACACCCTGACAATCAACCTCGGTACCCAGGAAGATGCCGGTTCTGACGGCATCCTCAAGGTTTACGCAAACCTCCTCGCCGGCACTGGCGACATTCCCGCCGGCACCGAGCTGTATATCAAGTTCAACAGCGACGATCCGGCCCACACGGTATACACCCGTTACTATAAGCTTTCCTCTGCCTTCGACATCCAGGACGGCAAGTACAACGAGCTCACCATGAACTGCGCTCACATCGATCAGCACGCCGGTCTTCCCACCGACGACGGTTCCAACGCTGAGAAGGCTTATCTCATTGCGGATCCCTATCAGCTGGCAGCTGTGAACGGGCTCGCCACCGGAGGACAGACCACATTCTTCAAGATGATTGCCGATGTGGACATGACCGGAGTGACCCACACACCAATCAACGATAACAGCGGGTATACCCAGGTCGTTAACTTCAACGGGAATAATAAAACCATCAGCAACCTTGGGACATGTATGTTCTATGTGCTCAAAGGTTCTGTCTATGACTTTACTCTGGATCACGCCTCCGTTACTGCAAGAGGTATTCTGGCAGAGTATATACAGGGAGAAAGCAATGCTGTTACGAACGTTACGATTTCAAACGGAACAGTGAATTCAGCCTCTTCCAATGTGGGTGCATTAGTGGGCCAAATCAATAGCGGATCCGGTACCTGTGCAACCATTTCCAATTGCGCCGTCACAAATACAAATGTTACCGGTGCTGGCGTAGTTGGCGGTATCATCGGTTATGCCAATGATTTGATTATAATGAGTGGATGCTCCTATTCCGGAGGTACGGTATCGGCTTCGGCAAGATACCTCGGTGGAGCGATTGGTTCTACCGCTAATAAAGCCTCTGTCATATCAGATTGTCATGTTGAGAATGCAACTGTTTCAACTACCTGTACCGATGATACCCGTTGTGGCGGTTTTGTCGGACAGTTGCAGACTAGCGTCCAGATAAAAGGCTGTACTGTTGGTACAGACGCAAAAAAGGTTATTGTCAATACCGTTCAGCCTGCTTCTGGTAAGGTTCTTAACGCTGGTGGCTTCGTCGGCGTGAATTATGGTACCATTACGAAGAATGGTGATGTAAGAAGCAAAGCCTATGTCAATGTTACCTCTGCCAATACGCAAGGCCAGCAAATCAACGTAGGCGGATTCGCCGGTTTCCATAGAGGAATGATTGAGTACTCTGACGCTGAGGTGGATATGTCCGAACTGCAGGGACAGTATATCGGCGGATTCAGCGGATATTTGCCTTCATCAGATTCCCAGGCCGACCATTGCACGCTTAAAGGCAGTGTTAGAGGCAATAACTACACTGGCGGATTTTTCGGAGTCGTCGACAACGCCCTTACAATCACCAACTGCCAGGTCCTTGAAGGAACCGTCGTCGTAGGTCAGAGTACTGCGGGTGGTTTTGCCGCTCAGATCAAAGCCGGTACCTTTGAAGATTGCTCTGCCCATGTTGATCTGCAGTGCCGGGGTGGTAATGACGGCGGATTTGTTGGTGCTCTTACTGGAGGAACAGTACAGAGGTGTTCGTCAGCAGGAACTCTTAGCCAGATTTCCAGTTCGAATACCGTTTTTGGCGGATTTGCAGGCTATGTAGACGGTGTTGATTTAACGAAGTGTTCCTCCACTGTCAATATTACTGTTGGGCGCAGTTACATTGGCGGACTGATTGGAGAACTCAAGTCCGCGAATACTGTGAGTGAGTGTTTCTATAACGGCACTATTTCCAGCCCCACTAATGTAAAGGGTGGTCTTATAGGTACAGTGGCGGCCGTTGCTGCTGTCATTACGAATTGTTATACTGCCGGTGAACTTGTTGGATCCAGCGGAACGCAAGTTTATGGTGGTATTGTCGGTGAACTTAAGACTGGCGGAAGCGTGACAAATTGCTATTCTACCATGGATATGACACATGGCGGACGTGCGATGGGTGGTATTGTAGGTCGCGCTTGCAATGGCGGATGGGATGTATCTACTGCGACAAACAACACCATTTCGAAATGTATTGCCTGGAATCCTGCCATTACTTATGATGGCACTGCTTCTTCAAGCGCAAGTTCGGGAGCTATCATCGGCTATACCTCGTTCAAGAACATTCTGAACAACTGCTACCGTCGCTACGATATGGCTTATAAGAATTCCAACACTGCTGCTGGAACGACTTGCCAGACCAGCATGGTCGATCAGGTAGACTGCGACGGAACCAACTGGGCCATCAATGGCAACCGTCCTGCCGGCGATACGCCAGCCGGAACGTCTGCAGATGCGCAGTATCAGGCTCCTTACTACGGCGTCACTGCAGCGGCAGCTGCTACTGTCAGCAGCCTCGCCCAGAGCCTCAGCTGGGATAGTTCAGTATGGGACTTCAACCAGGATCTTCCCCGTCTGAAATGGACGCTTTAGATCTTCCGACCCTGAAGTAACCATCCCTTAACGATCATTCCGGGAACAGCCCAACCGCTGTTCCCGGATTTTTTCGTAAATTAGTAGCTTTTTATTTTTATAATATGAAACAATCGTTATTGTTCATTGCAGTCGCCATGCTTGCCTTTGCGGCATGCAGTCGCGAAGAGGAAACTCCGGTTCCGGAGAAGCCTGGTAAGGAAGAACAGCAGAAACCTCAGGATCCCGAAGATCCGACTGAACCCGAAGACAGCATAGTCACCATAAAGGTGAGCATTCCGGAAGAAACCTATTCCAAGGTGAGCCTTGCCGAATCGGATGGTTCGCTCACGGCCGCTTGGGAAGAGTCCGACAGGATACGCATAATCTCCGGCAACAAGTCTGAGGAATACTCCATAACGCAGATACTGTCGCCGGGAGTAGCGGAGTTCAGCGGCCGCAAGGTAGAGGGCGAGTCTTTCGATATCCTTTATCCTGGCAATTACGCCAGCCTGGAAGAGGCCCTCGCCGATACCGAATCACCGGTACAGACCGGGAACGGCAGCACGGAGCACCTTCGTTTCAGGGCCCTCATCCAGGGGGTGAACAACTGCGACAGCGTTGCTTTCAGCGGCAGTTGGGCTGCGGAGCACGGCGGAGCCATCACCCTGGCTCCGGCTCTCAAACTTACGGCCGCCCTGCCAGCTGGAACCGGCGTCGTGGACACGCTACGCCTCCTCATTGATGAAAAAGAATACGTGCTTCCACTGAAAGATGTGGACGTGACCGCGCAGGAGGGTGTCCTCACGGCGTATATGATGCTTCCGTGCGAGCAGCTTAGCCTTGCTCCCGGAGCCGTGGTCGCCTTGTCCGTGTCCGACCCAGATGAGAATATCTATAGCGCCACCCTCCCGACAGAAGACGGAAAAAACATTGTCCAGGGCAGGGTGAACGTTCTCTCGGAAGAAGCGATAAGCCTTGCCGCCCAGCCCTTTGCCGGCGGCGAAGGCACTGCGGCCAGCCCGTGGATTATTGCCAACGCCCGCCATTTGGACAACATTCACGATGCGCTTGAGGCAGGGGAGACAAAGTACTTCAGCCTGTCGAAAGATATTGACGCCTCCGGCATAGAGAACTGGGTTCCCTTCAATGCAGACGCTCCCTTCGACAAAGGCATCAATCTCGACGGGGCGAACCACGTAATTTCCGGCCTCAAGAGCAGCGGCGTCGCTTATGCCAGTTTCGCGGGTGTGCTTTACGGTGACATTCACGACATAACGTTCAGCGGGGCAACCATAAATGCCAGCACCAAGTGCGGTGTTGTTGCCGGCTTCCTGGGCACCTGTACCAATGATTATTCCCGCGTCGCCACTTGCACCAACGTTACGGTTACCGGATCCACCGTTACCGGCACCGACTGGGCAGGCGGGTTTGCCGGTCATGTTCGCGGCAAGGGAGCGGTTACCGGCTGTAAAGTAGTCAATACCACGGTTAGTGCCGGCAGTCAGCTCGGCGGCTTCACCGCCCAGGCGGATATAACAGGGGTAGATAAATATGAGGTTCCGGTTATCTTCACCTCCTGCGAAGTGGACGGCGTCACGCTCAACCAGAACTGCGCCACGGCGGGTTCGAAGTTTACCGGAGGGTTCGCCGGCTATACATACCAGGCGGTATCTTTCATCGGCTGCAAAGTCAAAGGGACCACGATAACGGCGACCAAGGCCGCAATCGAAAACATAGGCGGGTTCATTGGCGGAACGGATTATGCGGGAGCAAACTTCAAGAACTGCTCTGTGGATGCGTCCACAACGATAACTGCACAAGGAGCCCATGTGGGCGGTTTTGTGGGCTGGGCCAACGTTCCTGATGCCTATACCGACTGCTCCTCTGCTGCAAAGGTGACCAATTCCCTGACTTATACCGGTGGATTCGTCGGATACGCTACCGGAGCATCCACTTATACCAACTGCACCGCCAAGGGCGATGTTACCGGAGAAAGATTCTCGGCGGGCTTTGCCGGTGTGGCGGAAAACGCTTCGTTTACATCCTGCAGCTATTCTTCCGGAAGCTTCACATCGACGGCCAACAATAACAACGCCCGTTGCGGAGGTTTCGTGGGCAGCGCCATAAGCGGCCTGTCATTCAGGGACTGCTCCGTTTCCGACGCGAGCGTGTCGGGGCCCAAGGCCGGCCGCACGGCAGGGTTCGCCGGGCAGCTCGGGAACAGCTACACATCCGACAACAATATCACCTGCAGCCACTGCTATGTGCAGAATACTAACGTGAGCGGTGCAATCAATACCGGGGCATTCATCGGTGTGGAGTATTCACCCGTGTCTCGCTGTTACGTCTCCGGCGGCAAGGTAACTGCCGGGGCGAACCAGTGCGGAGGATTCAGCGCATTCGTGCAGAACAGCACCATCACTCACTGCTATACCACCGCTACGGTGGACGGTGGATCGTATTCCTCAGTCGGCGGCTTTGTCGGCATACTATACGACGGAACAATTTCCTACTGCTACAGTTCCGGTTCTGTAAGCGGAGGCTCCAATACCGGTGCGTTCGTGGGGCAGTGCGCCAAACAGGGGAATGTGGGCAGCGTGAGTTCTTGCATAGCATGGAACGCTTCTCTGCCGCTTTATGGCTCCAATACGGTAGGAGCCACATTCACGGATTGTTACAATGGTGTTGAGGGCACCATTTCAGCGAAGGCGGTAGAGCTCGCCTGGCCTTCCACGGCCTGGGACTTCAGCGGCACGGCGCCCACACTTCTTCCGGGTGAAGCGCGCATCCCCGCCATTTTCGTGGGCGACAGCATCACCTGGCAGTGGGCAAGTAACGGACGCACCGACAAGAAGTCCACGATAGAAAATGCGACGCACGGCGCCCTCGTTCTGGATCCGCTTCCCTCCTATATGACCATTAGCGGAGAAAACATAACTACCAAGTTCCATCCCCAGTTCTTTGCCGGCCACGGTTATATCGACAAGGGTATCAGCGGCCAGAACACCACCCAGATGAAGGAGCGTTTCGAGAAAGACGTCCTCTCCCTCAATCCCCAGGTATTCGTGCTGATGGGAGGCACCAACGACCTCGCCCAGGGCGTGAGCAAGGATGACATTTTCGCCAATGTCACATATATGTGCTCCACTGCCATCGAGGCAGGAATTAAGGTTGTCCTCTGTTCTATCACACCGAACAACAACACTTACAGCAGGCTCAATCCCAAAACGAAGGGAGTTCATATCGAAGCTCTCAACGAGAGGTTCAAGGCTTACGCCGACAGCACACCGGGTTGCACCTACTGCGACTACTGGAGTTCGCTTGTGGCGGCCGAAGGCGAAGTGGCGGATCAGAATGACGTCGGCTACGGCCTTAAGGACAGGTTCCGCCTTTACGATGCACTGCACCCCGGACCGGACGCCTATACCGTAATGGAAGGGATAGTGAATCCGATAATCCAAAACCTGATTTCACAATAATAATAACCAATTGATATGAAGAGATTTGTCCTGTGCACATTTCTTTGCTTGCTGCTCTGCGTCCCGCTTGTGGCGCAGGCTCAGCTGCGCGAAGTGAAGGGAACCGTGGTCGACGCCAACGGCGACGCGGTTATCGGGGCGGTCGTGATGGTGAAGGGCACCAGTGTCGGCACCACCACCGACGCCGGCGGTAACTTCTCGATCAAGGCTGCGGGAGACGCTACCCTAACGTTCTCGTCCATAGGCTATTCCGACATCGAGCAGGCCGTGAACAACCGCGGCGTGTTGAACGTCGTTCTCCACGAGGATGCCCTGTTTATTGAGGATGCTGTTGTCGTGGGTTACGGCGTCCAGAAGAAGGAAAACCTTACCGGCGCCGTTTCAGTGGTGTCTGCCAAGTCCATTGAAAACCGTTCCAGCGCCAACCTTGGAAACATCCTGCAGGGAACGGTTCCTGGAATGACCGTCACGGCGGCCTCCGGTAAACCCGGCGAGAGCGTTTCCATCAACATCCGAGGCTGGAACTCCATCAACAGCGGTTCTCCGCTCGTGCTGGTGGACGGCGTGGTCGGTTCGCTCGACAGGGTGAACCCCAACGACGTGGAGAGCATCTCGGTGCTCAAGGACGCTTCGTCCGCAGCGGTATACGGAGCTAAGGCCGCCTTCGGAGTGGTGCTGGTCACCACCAAGTCGGGCGGCGACAGCCAGGGGCACGCCCAGGTGCGCTACAGCAGCCGCATGGGATTCTCCTCGCCCACCACCTCTACGGAGTGGGAGACCCGTGGCTACGACGTGGTGCGAACCACCAATATCTTCATGAATTCTTTCAACGGCCAGCAGCAGATCACTTACGACGACGACGACATGGAACAGCTGTGGATTCGAAGGAACGATGTCACCGAGAACCGCAACAGGCCGTGGGTGGTAATCGACGAAAGCAAGGGCACTCCCACCTATAAGTATTATGCGAACACCGACTGGTGGCACGTGTTCTTCAACGACCGCAAGCCCATGCAGAACCACGATATATCCTTTACCGGTGGAACGAAGGGAGTGAAGTACTTCCTCTCGGCCAACTACAACCGGGAACAGGGTATCTTCAAGATGAATCCCGACGACTACCAGAAATACAACCTGCGCTCGCGCGTGTCGTTCGACGTCAAGCCGTGGCTGAATATCAGCAACAACACCGCCTATTATTCATCCACCTACACCTATCCCGGCCTTGCGGACATGAACGACACGTTCTACAAGTGCACCGCGGGCTATTTCTCGTTCATGGTGCCCCAGAATCCGGACGGTACCTACGTGTACAAAACCGACAACGGTGGGGGAGGACAGACGATTCTGGGCATACTTGCCAATGAGAACTATACCAACCGCAACAGGACCAACAACTTTACCAATACTGCGGAGATAACCGTCAAACCCGTCAGGCAGGTGGAAATCAAGGGCAACTACACCTATTCCTACAATACTTACGGGTCCATGAACCGTTCGGTGAACGTGACTCTTTCCGACGTCACCCCGATGCAGACCCTCACCTTCACGACGGAAGACGGCGAGGACGCCCTTACGGAGCAGGTTCAGACCGTCGACATGCATTCGGCCAACGTTTACGCTACCTATACCGACAGCTTTGCCGATTCGCACAACCTCAAGGTGATGGGCGGCGCCCAGTATGAGACCTACTACCACAAGAAACTAACTGCCACTGGTTATAACCTGCTTTCCCAGGAACTGAACGACCAGAACCTGGTGGGCGAGAATGCCGAAGGCGTCAAGCGCATGGAAACCAAGGGAGGCCAGAGTGAATACGCCCTGCTCGGTTTCTTCGGCCGTATCAACTACGACTACAAGGGCAAATACCTTCTGGAACTGAGCGGCCGTTACGACGGCACTTCCCGTTTTCCGAGAGGCCAGCGCTATGGTTTCTTCCCCTCCGGCTCCATAGGCTGGAGAATCTCGGAAGAGCGCTTCTTCGCTTCCATGAAAGACTGGTGGAACAATCTCAAGTTGCGTTTTTCCTATGGCAGCCTGGGCAACCAGCAGGTGGGCTATTACGATTACATACTTTCTGTGACTCCCGGAACCCAGAGCTACCTGTTTGGAGGTGACAGGTCTGCCATCGCCACCTTCGGAAATCCCGTGGCGTCCGACCTTACCTGGGAAACCGTGGAGCAGAAAAACCTCGGACTCGACATGGCCTTCCTCGACAACAGGATTACCTTTACGGGCGAGGCCTATGTGAGGGATACCAAGAACATGCTCACCACAGGCAAGGCCCTGCCCTCGGTTTACGGAGCTTCCGCGCCAAAGACCAACAATGCCGACCTCCGTACCATGGGTTATGAGCTGGCCCTCACCTACAGGAACAGTTTCTCCCTGTTCGGCAAGCCCTTCGAATACAGCGCTACCGCAACGTTCAACGATTTCATAGGCTATATCACCAAGTTCGACAATCCTACCAAAGACCTTTCGACATACTACGAAGGCATGCGTTACGGAGAGATCTGGGGATATGTTACGGACGGTTTCTTCGCAACCGACGAAGAGGCGGCGGCCTATCCCATCGACCAATCGCCAGTATGCTCGATTATCTTTTCTTCTATCGGCGGCGAGATGGGCCTCAGGGCCGGCGACCTCAAATACGTCAACCTCGACGAAGACACCACCATCAGCATAGGCGCCAATACCGTGGACAATCCCGGCGACCGCAGAATAATAGGCAATTCCCAGCCCCGTTACCAGTTCGGCACCACGCTGGCCTTCAACTGGAACGGCTTCGACTTCTCGGTGTTCTTCCAGGGCATAGGCCGGCAGGACTGGTACCCCAGCTCCGATGCGAGGTACTTCTGGGGACTCTATTCCCGTCCTTTCTCTTCCTGGATACAGAAGGACTTCCTGGACAGGTGCTGGTCGCCGGAGAACCCAGATGCCTACTTCCCGCGTCCCCGTGCATACGTCGCCTTTGATGTAAGCGGCGAAAGCGGCACCCGCGAACTCACCGCGGTGAACGACAGGTATCTGCAGAATCTCGGATACTGCCGCATGAAGAACCTCACTTTCGGATATACGCTTCCCGGATCGCTTACGCAGAAGATCAGCATAGAATCCGTCCGCGTCTACTTCTCGGGAGAGAATCTGACCTACATCGCTCCGGGCTTCCATTGCGACTACATGGACCCCGAAGCTGCTGCCAAGACATCGGGCAAGTATCCCATCTATCCCTGGCAGAAGACTTTCATGTTCGGAATCGATATTAACTTCTAAAGGGCGACGATATGAAAAACGGTATCAAATACATAGCACTGCTGGGCGTTTCGCTGTTCCTTTGCTCCTGCGAAGGATTGCTGGACAGGTTCCCGCTTGACAAGCTTTCGCCCGAGACTTTCCTTTCCTCGGAAGCGGAAATGCAGACTTATACGAACGCTCTCTACACCATGTTCCCGAGCGGTTTCTTCCTCGGGAAGCAGAACGACACATGGGTGTGCCGCGACCTCGACGATGAAATCCGCGGCGCCAGGACTCCCAATTCTGGCGACGGAGGCTGGAGCTGGACTGCGCTTCGCAGGATAAACACCTTCATGGAGTATGCAGGCAACTGCAAGGATGAAGCAATACGCAACCAGTACACCGGACTCGTGCGCTTCTTCAGGGCCTATTTCTACTTCGAAAAGGTGAAACAGTTCGGAGACGTGCCATGGTACGACCACACCCTCGGCTCCGACGACCCCGACCTTTACAAGGCCCGCGACAGCCGCGAACTTGTGATGCAGAAGATGGTTGAGGACATCAATTTCGCCATCGACAACCTGCCCAAGGAGCATTCCGACTACCGCGTGACCAAGTGGACGGCTTTGGCGCTCAAGTCGCGCTTCTGCCTTTTCGAAGGTACTTTCCGCAAGTACCATGCAGGAGACGTTACCCTCGCCACCCTTCCTTCGGACGCAAAGCCTTATACCTGGTACCTCGAGCAGGCGGCCGACGCAGCCGACAAGTTCATCGCTTCGAGCGGGTATTCAATCTACAACAAGGAAGGCGCCGATGCCAGTTATATCGGACTGTTTACCAAGTACAACGTGTCCGAAGGAACGAACAGGGAGGTTATCCTTGCAAGGGACTACAACGTCGAATACGGCGTGACCCATTCCGCCAATGCCGATTATACGTCGACGACCATGGGCAAGAGGGGCCTTACCAAAAAGATGGTTGCGAGCTACCTCATGAGCGACGGCTCCCGTTTTACCGATTCCGCTACGAATCCCGGCTGGGAGACCATGGAATTCGCAGATGAAACCCAGAACAGGGATCCGCGTCTTGCCCAGACCATAAGGACCCCCGGCTACTGCCGTCTGGGAACCACCACCAGGCTGGCTCCCAACCTGAAACATTCCGTTACCGGTTATGCGCCCATCAAGTATTTCATGGGGCCGTCCGACGACGTAAGCGGGCAGTCCTACTGCGACATCATACTTTTCCGTGCGGCTGAGGTGTATCTGAACTATGCGGAGGCCAAGGCTGAACTCGGAACGGTCACCCAGGCCGACATCGACAGGACTATCAAGCCTCTTCGAGACCGCGTCGGCATGCCCAACCTGAATATGACGACGGCCAATGCCGACCCGGATCCATTCCTTACCAATGCCGCGTGGGGAGGGTATTCCAATCCTGTCCTGCTCGCCGATGCCAACAAGGGCCTGATCCTGGAAATCCGTCGCGAAAGGACGATAGAACTCTTTGGGGAGGGTTTCCGTTATTACGATGTCATACGCTGGGCCGAGGGCCATGTTTTCGAAGTTCCCCTCTACGGAATGTATTTTCACGGAGCGGACTCCTACGACCTTGACGGCGACGGCGTGAACGACATAACGCTCTACACCGGTGATGCCGCCCCCGTGGGCCATGCTCCGAGCACATTCAAAATCGGATCGGAGATCAAACTCTCCGAAGGCACTTCAGGTTACGTGGATTTTCACCAGGATTCCCGTCCGGGATGGACGTGGAACGACGGAAAGGACTATTATTATCCCATTCCGATTAAAGACCGTACCCTCACCGGGGGAGTCCTTACCCAGAACCCCGGTTGGAGCGACAGTCTTTCATTATAGTGATTGAACAAAGAAAAACAATAAAGTCATGAAACGTATTTTCAGTTTGATTCTGTTAGTGGTTCCCTGTATCCTGGTCCTTTCGTGCAAGAAGGGCGGGAATGAAGAAGAAGGTGGAACCGCCCAGCTCGGCGTCGTAATCAAGGATGCCAAGGAGATATACGAAGTGCCGGAGCACCAGTCGCTAACGCTTACGCTTTCGGTAGCCGCCAATCCGGTTTCCGAGGAGGGTTACACCATCACCCTGAGCGCCGATCCGTCTCTTGCCGCCGGTTACAATTCCCGCAAGGGCACGTCATATCCGGTGCTCCCTTCGGAGGCCTACTCCATCCCGTCGGCTACTTTGATGCTACCGCGCTACAGCGCGAAATCCACCACCTGTGAGATCAAACTCAAGGGTGAGGGCTGCGAGACGGACAAGGTTTACGTGCTACCGGTAGCCATAGACGGCGTGCAGGGCGGAACGCATTTCCAGGCTCCTGACGAACTGGCCGCATACATCCTCTTCAAGGTGGGGGCTGCAACGGCTGAAGGAGCGGGAACAAAGGAAAGTCCCTACATCATCAAATCCGTCGAGTCGTTCATGCTCATGAACAGCCTGATGAAGGACAACGACAAGACCTATTTCAAGATGACTGCCGACATAGATTTCTCGGATGTCGAATTCTCGGAAAGCAACCCCTGGACGCCGGTAAGCGCAACTGAAGGAAGGACGGCCGACTTCGACGGAGGCGGGCATACGTTGAGCAATTTCAAGGCGGACGCTGGCATATTCTCCATACTGGAAGGATGTGTGCATGACCTCACCATAGACGGCGCCGTGATAACATGCGGAAAGAAGAATCTCGGCGGCATAGTTGCCGGTACTGCCGGTACCAGTGAAGCGGCGGAAGAAACCATAGCGAAGAATATAGTAATCAGGAATTCTTCGATTTCGAATAACTATACCCGTACCGGCAGCCTTTTCGGCTATCTCAAAGGCGGAGTCGTGGAGAATGTCGAAGCTGCCTGCACCGTATCCTGTGCCGATGCCAGGGTTGGAGGCCTTATCGGCCGCGTTGACTCCGGTTCGCTTACGAATTGCAGCGCTTCCGGGAACGTTACCGGCAAGATCTACTATGTAGGAGGCCTCGTAGGCGAAATGGTTACGGCTACCGTCACGAATTGTCATGCCAGCGTAAAGGTCTTCGCTGATACCGAGGATCCCACCAATTATTCGAGATGCGGTGGCTTGATAGGCGAAATAACAGATGGCGCAACCATCGAAAACTGTTATGCGACAGGTGACGTCCAGGGCACCAAGCACTATGGCGGCGGCCTGATTGGCGTTGCCGGCGGCGACAACGGCACGGTTACCATTAACCGGTGCTACGCCACTGGTAACGTAACCATGGCTACGGGCAGCAACTGGGCGCATGCCGGAGGACTTGTGGGCTCTGCCGGAGGAAACACGACCATCAATATCAGCAATTGCTATGCGACCGGCAAAATCATCTGCGAGCGCTACAGCAGCGGCTTCTTCGGAAGTATCTACGGAGACAACGCCACGGTCAACATCACAAACAGTTATACCACCTCCGACGTCAGCGGCATCAACCGTCTGTTCGGAATAGTGCTTGGTGCCAAGGATCCCGAGAAGAAAGACGGCGTGCCCACCGGCGTTGCAATCTGCAACTGCAGCGGCTTCATCGCGTGGAACGTGTCGGAGAAACCTTTCTGCTATCCTGAGGACGCGATTCCGCTTACCGGAAACTATTACGGCACCGAAGGCACTGTTTCCCAGCATGCTACGGAACTCGGATGGAGCACCGACATCTGGGATCTCAGTTCGGATTACCCGACCCTAAAGTAAAACGCTTATGAATCAAAGGTTTTTGCTATTTCTGGTGATTCCGGCGCTGGCCCTGTCGCTGATGTCGTGCAACGACGGCACCGAGGAGAACGTCGACAACGTTCCGGCCCCCTTCATTCAGAGCATATCCACCGAATTCGAAGGCAACAAGGCTGTGGCCGGCAAACCCGTCACTCTCAACGGACTGAATTTCAGTCCGGTGGCTTCGGATAACAAGGTAATCTACGGAATAGGACTGGATGCCGTTGCCCTCCGCGTGAGCGAAGCTTCGGAAGACAGGGTGGTTTTCAACGCTCCGTCCGTCTCCAAGGAGATGATAAAGGTCAAGGTGTCCACCAAAGGCAAGGAATCCAATTCGGTGAGCCTGATGTATACCACGCTTCCTGTCGAAAACGATGACGAGGAGGACCCGGACTGGAGCGACGAGCCAACCATAGTCCTTGACGGCGCCACTACCGTGTCGATTTGTCCGGGAGTGGAATGGACAAGCTTCGAAGGCACGTGGGAAGGCCAGGCCCGCAGCATAAATATCGTCCGCACCACCATCAACGAGCACAACAGCCTCGGTATTTATTTCAATTACTCCCACAACGGTCTTGACAACCTGGACGAGAAGTGCGAATACCTGGATGCCGTGGCGGGAACCAACGGCCCAATGGCATGCTGCCAGTTCGTCCGTGTGGACGGAGCCATCAGGCACCAGGCCACCGATACCGATTACTGGATTGCGAACTGCGCGCTGACTATCGACGGCAAGCAGATCGATATCGTCAAAGTCGAAGACAACTACGAAGCCAGGGCACTCAGCAACGAGACCGCCTCCACCCCGAACACCCTTACGGTAGGCTGCGCAGGACCGCTTCTGGTATGGAAGGGGAAGGTCCAGTCGTATCCGGAGGAAAAAACCGCGGATTTCCTTAAGACGACCCATCCTCGTACCGCAATAGGCCTTTCCAAGGACGGCAAGACCGTAATCCAGGTGGCTGTGGACGGCCGCTGGTCAAAAGCCGTCGGAATGACTACTCCCACCCTCTCCAAACTGATGCGAGGGCTCGGATGCTACAAGGCGATGAACTTCGACGGCGGCGGCGGAACCGCCATGTGGGTATACGGCAAGGGTGACCAGGGCATCGTGAACCATCCCTGCGACCCGTGGGATTCCGACGGAAAGAGGCACTGGGATGAAGCCCAGGCGAGCCTCCGCGCCACCGGTAACGCAGTTTATATTAAAAGCGACCTTAAACAATAAGCATAATGAAATAGTTTTATCTGTTCGCACTCGCGGCCATGACCGCTGCGGCGTTTGTCCTGTCCTGTTCCAAGGACGAAAAACCCGAAAACAAGGATGATTCCAAGGACAAACAGGAACAGACCGATCCGGAGCAGAATCCCGAAGAGGATACTACTCCTGTGGTTCTGGCGATTACGGCATCGTGTCACTTATCGACAAGAACGCGGTTTCCGTTACCATATCCGACTGCTATTCGAAGGGAACCATCACTGCCTATCGTTGGTGCGGCGGCATAGTAGGCGGAATCGAGGATTCTGCGAAAGCCCTGAGCATTACGAACTGCTTTACTACCACCAGCATCCCCAACGGCGCGAACGGAGCCCTCATAGGGCGGTGCAGCATGCCGGCCGACAACGTCAGCTGCTCGGGCTTCATAGCCTGGTGGGAAAGCGGAAAGCTCGTAGCTACCGGGAATACGCCCGAACCTGACACATATTACATAGGTCAGGAAGGTACCATTTCGGCCAAGGCCTCATCGTTCGAATGGAACGCCGAGGTCTGGGACCTGACCGGCGACGTGCCGGTGCTCAAATAGTTCGGGGAGCTTATCCTAGAACTCTTCCTCTACATTGTACCGGTTCCTTTCGGGGCCGGTACGTGCTATTAATTCGCCCACGAAACCGGCGAGGAAGAGCATTACGCCCAGCACCACGGCGAGCAGTGCAAGGTAGAAGAGGGGTTGGTCGGTAACGGCGCGGTAGTAGGTTCCGGCAGCCTGGCGGACCAGTTTGGCCACGATGATCCAGACCGTCATCACGAAGCCCACGAGGAACATGAATATGCCGCTGTAGCCGAAGAAGTGCATCGGCTTCTTGCCGAAGGTGCTGAGGAACCAAAGGCTCAGCAGGTCAAGGAAACCGTTTACGAAGCGGTTCATGCCGAACTTGCTCTTGCCGTATTTGCGCTTCTGGTGGTGAACCTTCTGTTCGCCTATCTTCGTGAAGCCGGCGTTCTTGGCCAGATAGGGGATGTAGCGGTGCATCTCGCCGTAGACCTCTATGCTCTTTACGACTTCCTTCCGGTAGGCCTTGAGTCCGCAGTTCATGTCGTGCAGCTTGATGCCGGTGACGCGGCGTGCGGTTGCGTTGAAGAGCTTGGAGGGGAGGTTCTTCGTGAGCACGTTGTCCTGGCGTTTCTGCTTCCAGCCCGACACGAGGTCGTAGCCTTCTTCTCGTATCATGCGCACCATGCCGGGAATCTCGTCGGGGGAGTCCTGCAGGTCGGCGTCCATGGTTATCACAATCTCGCCCTGGGCCTTGCGGAAACCGCAGTAGAGGGCGGCCGATTTGCCGTAGTTGCGCCTGAAACGTATGCCGTGAACGGCCGGGTCCGCGGCGGAAAGGCCCTTTATTACCTCCCAGGAGGAGTCGGTGCTGCCGTCGTCCACCATGAGGACTTCGTAGCTGAAGGAGTTCTCCTGCATTACCCTGGCAATCCAGGCGTTGAGTTCGGGTAGGGATTCCGCCTCGTTGAAGAGGGGTATTACGACTGAAATATCCATGTGGCTCTGTGCTCTGTCAGGGGCAAATATACGGAAAAACTTTCTTATCTTTGTAGGCTATGATTAAAATCACATTCCCCGACGGCAGCGTCAAGCCCTTTGTTGAAGGCGTAACTGCCTATGAAATCGCCGGGAGCATATCTCCCAGGCTCGCGGCCGAGGTGCTTGCCGCAAGCGTAAACGGCACCGTTGTAGATCTCGACAGGCCCATCACTGAAGATGCCGAAGTAAAGCTCCTCAAGTGGGAGGACGACGAAGCCAAACACGTTTTTTGGCATTCCTCCTCACATCTTATGGCGGAAGCTCTCGAAGCCATCTTCCCGGGCGTCAAATTCGGAATCGGACCCGCCATCGAAAATGGCTTCTACTACGACGTGGACCTTGGCGGACGCACCATCACCGACGCCGACCTGCCGGCTGTCGAAAAGAAGATGCTCGAACTGGCCCACGGCAAGGAGGACTTCAAACGCATCGAAGTCTCCAAGGCCGACGCCATGGAGCATTTCAAGGCTAAAGGCGACCAGTACAAATGCGAGCTCATTTCCGAACTCGCAGACGGCACCATAACATACTATACGAACGGCGCTTTCACCGACCTCTGCCGCGGCCCGCATCTGCGCAACACCGAGGTCATCAAGGCGGTGAAACTCACTGCCATAGCCGGCGCCTACTGGCGCGGCGACCAGAACCGCCAGCAGCTCACCCGCATCTACGGCATCACCTTCCCCAAGAAGAGCATGCTCGACGAATACCTGGTGCTGCTCGAAGAGGCGAAGAAGCGCGACCACCGCAAGCTCGGCAAGGAGATGAAGCTCTTCACCTTCAGCAGCCGCGTCGGCATGGGCCTGCCCCTGTGGCTGCCCCGCGGCACCGTGATGCGCTACCAGCTGGAGACTTTCCTCCGCCGCAAGCTCTACGAGCAGGACTACCTGCAGGTGACCACTCCCCATATCGGAAGCAAACAGCTCTACATAACCTCGGGCCACTGGGCCAAGTACGGAAAGGATTCCTTCCAGCCCATCAAGACCCCGCAGGAGGGCGAAGAATACATGCTCAAGCCCATGAACTGCCCTCATCACTGCGAGATCTACGCATCCGAACCCCGTTCCTACAGGGATCTGCCCCTGAGGCTCGCCGAGTTCGGAACCGTGTACCGCTATGAGCAGAGCGGCGAGCTCCACGGACTTACCCGCGTGCGCTCGTTCACCCAGGATGACGCCCACATGTACGTTCGGCCCGACCAGCTGAAGGACGAGTTCAAGAAGGTCATCGACCTCATCCAGTACGTGTTCCAGGTGTTCAAGTTCGACAAGTTCACAGCCCAGATTTCCCTGCGCGACAAGGTGAACCGCGACAAGTACATAGGCAGCGAGGAGAACTGGGAGAAGGCCGAGCAGGCAATCATCGAGTCCTGCGAGGAGAAAGGCCTTCCCGCCAAGGTGGAATACGGCGAGGCTGCCTTCTACGGCCCCAAGCTCGACTTCATGGTGAAGGACGCCCTCGGCCGCGAATGGCAGCTCGGCACCATCCAGGTGGACTACAACCTGCCCGAGCGCTTCGGCCTCGAGTATACCGACGCCGACGGCAGCAAGCAGCGCCCCATCATGATTCACCGCGCCCCCTTCGGCAGTCTCGAGCGCTTTACCGCAGTGCTGCTTGAACACAGCGCCGGTCATCTCCCTGTATGGCTCTCTCCCGACCAGGTTAAAGTGCTGCCAATCAGTGAGAAATTTGCAGATTATGCAAAAAAAGTTTGTGATTTGCTGAAAAATTCCGATATTCGCGCCTCCATAGACGACCGCAACGAGACTCTTGGAAAGAGAATCAGGGACATTTCCCTGCTCAGAGTGCCTCTGCTTGCGGTTGTAGGCGAAAAGGAAGCCGCCGAAGGTACTGTCTCCGTAAGAAGGGAGGGGGTTACCGTCGGGACTATGGCCGCAGACGAATTTGTGAAATATATTAAAGCTGCAGTTGCAGAAGAGTTAGCGTAAAAGCGCATGCCAGGACCTTACAGACCGAAGCCGTCAGGCTTCAAGAAGCCCTCGGGCTCAAAGCCGGATCCCCGTTTCGCCCCCAAAAAGGACGAGAACGAGCTTCCGATCAACGAAGAGATCCACGCTCCCCAGGTGCGTCTCGTAGGAGACAATATCCCGGAGCCGGGTATCTATCCGCTCTCCAAGGCTTTGGCTCTCGCCGACCAGCTCGAACTCGACCTCGTGGAAATAAGCGCCAAGGCAGATCCGCCGGTATGCAAGATTCTGGACTACCAGAAGTACATCTACCAGCAGAAGAAGAAGGCCAAGGAGATGAAGGCGAACGCCACAAAGGTGGTCATCAAGGAAATCCGCTTCGGCCCCAACACCGACGAGCACGATTTCCAGTTCAAGCTCAAGCACGCGATGGAGTTCCTGCAGGAAGGCTCGAAGGTGAAGGCTACTATCTTCTTCCGCGGCCGCAGCATAATGTTCAAGGACCAGGGCGAAAAGCAGCTCCTCCGCTTCGCCGTCGAACTCGAAGAGTACGGCAGGGCGGAGACCATGCCCACCCTTGAAGGCAAGCGCATGAACATAATGATTGCGCCAGTTAAAAAGAAATAACATCCTTCGAAGCGCGTGAGCGCAACTCGGGATGAATGTATAATTAATTAAAAACCAAACAAATGGCAAAGCTTAAAACCAACTCCGGTGCCAAAAAGCGGTTTGCGCTTACCGGATCGGGAAAAATCAAGAGGAAGCACGCTTACCACAGCCACATCCTCACCAAGAAGACCAAGAAGCAGAAACGCAATCTTGATCATTTCGCTATCCTTGACCCCCGCAATGTGAAGCAGGTCAAAGAACTGTTAGTCCTCTAAAAGCAAAGAATCATGCCAAGAAGTGTTAATTCAGTTGCCTCCAGGGCACGCCGCAAGAAGGTTCTGAGCAGAACCCGCGGCAATTTCGGCGCCAGGAAAAACGTCTGGACCGTTGCAAAGAACACCTACGAAAAGGGTCTCACCTATGCGTACCGCGACCGCCGTCGCAAGAAGGGCGCATTCCGTGCACTCTGGATCCAGCGCATCAACGCCGCTGCACGCCAGTATGGCCTTACCTACTCCCAGTTCATGGGCAAACTCGCAAAGGAGAACATCGGCCTCAACCGCAAGGTTCTGGCAGACCTCGCCATGAACAACCCCCAGGCTTTTGAAGCCATTGTCAAGTCTGTGAAGTAAAGTCTCGCGCAAGGTGAGCCTGAAGGAATTCACGGGAAACAGGTGGACCAAATTCGGCTTTTGGGCTGTCCTCTATGTCCTGTGGGTGATTTGGCTGGGAAATTATTGGTGGCTGCTTGGACTCGGAGTAATCTTCGACATCTTCATAACGAAGAAAGTCCGCTGGAACTTCTGGAAAAAGCGCTACGCCGAAGGTGAGAAAAGGGATGCCGCAAACGACTGGCTGGACGCCATAATCTTCGCGGTGGTCGTAGTAACCTTCATCAATATTTTCTTCTTCCAGGCATTCAAGATTCCTTCTTCCTCGATGGAGAGCACGCTCTATACGGGCGACCATCTCTTCGTGAGCAAATTGACATACGGGCCACGTGTCCCCCAGACGCCCCTGACCGTTCCGTTTACGCACAACGTAATCTTCGGAAAAGAGTCTTACAGCACTCTCATCCAGAACGACTACCGAAGGCTGAAAGGATTCAGGGAAGTTCGCAGAGGCGACTGTGTGGTGTTTGGCTTCCCCCACGGAGACACCGTTCTCCGCAAAGCCCCGGCCGAGGATTATTACACCCTCTGCCGCCTGATGGGGAAAAAACAGGTCATTGAAAATTTGGGTCCCGTCATCGTCCGTCCGTCGGACAAGGTGGACCACTACGTCAAAAGGTGCGTCGCAATTCCGGGCGACACCCTCGAAGTCCGCGGAGGACTGGTTTGGGTGAACGGAGAGAAGCAGGAGGTTTATCCGGGCATGCAGCTGAGCTACAGGGTAGTGACGGCAGGCAGCAGGATCAACCCAAGGAATCTCGAAAAGCTCGGGGTTAACGTAGACGAACTCTGGTACGACGCCTCCCTTCCCGGCTATCCGGCCATGCCGCTTACCGGAAAGATGGTGCAGCAGATAAGTTCCCTGAAGGGCGTAGTGAGCGTGGAGGTGAACAACGACGAGTATCCTGCCGATTATCCCGACAGTTATCTCACCATCTTCCCCTTCGATCCCGCCTACCGCTGGACGCGCGACAACTTCGGTCCGCTCTGGATTCCCTCAAAGGGAGCCACGGTGGAACTGACGGCGCAGAACATGCCGCTCTACGAGAGGCTCATCCGCGTCTACGAAGGCGGAGACCCGGTAAAAGCTCTGGAGGAAGGCTCATATACCTTCAGACAGGACTATTACTTCATGATGGGAGACAACCGCCACAACTCCCTCGACTCAAGGTACTGGGGCTTCGTTCCCGAAGACCACATAGTCGGGACTCCGTCGGTGGTATGGCTCTCGACAGTAAGGGGTAAAAAATTCCCCGCCGGCATAAGGTGGAGAAGATTTTTGAAGTTTGTTTGAAACAAGTAAAATAAAAAAGATAAAATTATGGCAAAGGTTTGTCAAATTACCGGAAGGAAGAGAATGAAGGGCAACAATGTCTCTCATTCCAAGCTGCGCACCAAGCGCGACTTCTCTCTCAACCTCAAGAACAAGAAGTTCTGGAGCGAAACTGAGCAGAGGTACATCACTCTAAAAGTCTCCTGCAAGGGAATCAGGGAAATCGAGAAGAACGGCCTCGACGCCACTCTCGCCAAGGCCCGCAAGGCAGGACTCATCAATCTTGTTTAAAATCTGTGAGTCATGGCAAAGAAAGCTAAAGGAAACAGGGTGCAGGTCATCCTCGAGTGCACCGAGCAGAAGGAAAGCGGCGTTCCCGGAATGTCCCGCTACATCACTACCAAGAACAAGAAGAACACTCCCGACCGTCTCGAAAGGAAGAAATACAATCCCTACCTGAAGAAGGTCACCGTTCATCGTGAAATAAAGTAATATAGGAGATTAATCTATGGCAAAGAAAGCAGTTGCAACGTTTGCAGCAAAGGCCGGTGCCAAGAGCATGGTCAAGTGCATCCGCATGGAGAAGTCGCCCAAGACCGGTGCCTACGTATTCGTCGAGCACCTCGTCGAGGCCGAAAAGACCAAGGATTATTTCGCCAAGAAGTAATTTCCTTACTACGCATCCGAAGGAGCCGCTGCGCTATCAGGCGCGGGCGGCTCTTTTTTTGCTTGAAAATGATTATCTTTGTAAGATTAGCGATATGGCATTCAATTTCTTCCAGAAGATCAGCCGCGCCATCGCGGGCAAGTCGAGGGTCGACGACGACACCCTCGACAACATAGAGGAGGCTCTCATCGAGAGCGACATGGGCGTGGATACCACGCTCAAGGTCATAGATGCGCTCGAAGACCGGGTGGCCCGCGACCGCATGGTGTCCTTCGACGAGCTCGTGGGGTATCTGCGCGACGAGATCTCTTCACTTATGGAAGAAGGCGTTGCGACCGTTCCGGAAGCGAAGCCTTTCGTCATACTCGTGGTCGGCGTGAACGGCGTAGGCAAGACCACCACCATAGGCAAGCTTGCGAATTACTACACCAGCCAGGGCAAGAAGGTGATACTCGGAGCGGCCGATACCTTCCGCGCCGCCGCGGTGGACCAGCTTGACATCTGGGCGGAGCGCGCCGGAGTGGACATAGTAAAGCAGAAGATGGGCTCCGACCCCGCTTCCGTGGCCTTCGATACCGTTAAGGCCGCCCAGGCGAGGGGAGCGGATGTTGTCCTCATAGATACAGCGGGGCGCCTCCACAACCGGGTGGACCTCATGAACGAACTCGGTAAAATCCGTAACGTGTGCGCAAAGGCCCTGCCGGGAGCTCCCCACGAAGTGATGCTCGTGCTTGACGCATCCACCGGCCAGAACGCCTTCCAGCAGGCGGCGGAATTCGCACGCGCCACCACGATCACTTCGCTCGCGGTCACAAAACTCGACGGCACAGCGAAGGGCGGCGTGGTGGTAGGCCTTATCGACCGCTTCCACGTGCCCGTGCGTTTCATAGGCACTGGCGAAGGAATAGCCGACCTGCGTCCTTTCGACCGCGAGGAGTTCGTGAAGTCCCTTTTCAATCCTGAAGATTTAAAGAAGTAGAATATGAAAGTTTCGTACAATTGGCTCAAGGATTATCTTAAATGTGACCTTTCTCCGCAGCAGATTGCCGATATCATGACATCCATCGGTATCGAGGTGGACGGCGTGGAGCAGACGGAAGCCGTTCCCGGTGGCCTTGCCGGCGTGGTGGTGGCGGAGGTCCTCGAATGCGAAGCGCATCCGGATTCGGACCATCTTCACATCACGAAAGTGAATGACGGAACGGGCGAACCCCTTACCGTCGTTTGCGGAGCCCCCAACGTGTCTGCGGGTCAGAATGTGCTGTTCGCACAGATAGGCTCGGTGCTGCCTGGCGACTTCAAGATCAAGAAGAGCAAGATACGCGGCGTCGAGTCCTTCGGAATGATATGCGCCGAGGACGAACTTGGCATAGGTTCATCCCATGACGGCATCATGGTGCTGCCTGCGGACGCGAAGGTCGGAACTCCCGCCAGGGAATACCTGAACCTCCCCACCGAGGCCGTAATCGAGTACGAAATCACTGCTAACAGGGTTGACGCCGCCTCCCATTTCGGCGTCGCCCGCGACATCTATGCCTATCTGGTGCTTAACGGCATCCCGTGCCGCCTTGTGCGTCCGGACGTGTCCGCCTTCAAGGAGGGCCGTGGCGAAGGGATTCCGGTAGAAGTGAAGGACGGCGACGGCGCTCCCCGCTACACCGGCATCACCGTGCGCGGAGTTAAGGTGGGGCCGTCTCCCGAATGGCTTCAGAAAAAGCTCATGGCCATAGGGCAGCACCCCATCAACAACATTGTGGACGTCTCCAACTACATACTCTTTGGCCTGGGGCAGCCGCTGCATACCTTCGACGCGGGCAAGATCCGCGGAGGGAAGGTGATAGTGCGACGCGCCGCCGAAGGGGAGATTATACGCACCCTCGACGGAGTTGAGCGCAAGCTTTCGGCCAGCGACATGGTGATCTGCGATACCGTAGGGCCCATGTGCATAGCCGGCGTGTTCGGAGGCGAGGACAGCGGAGTGACAGAAGCGACGACCGACGTTTTCATCGAGAGCGCCTACTTCGACCCGGTAAGCATACGCCGCACTTCCAAGAGCCAGGGCCTCCAGACCGACGCTTCGTTCCGTTACGAGCGCGGCTGCGACCCCGGCATCACCCTCTGCGCCCTCAAGCGCGCCGCCCTTCTCATCCAGGAGCTTGCAGGAGGCACCATCGAAGGAGGTATAAAGGAAATCTACCCGAATAAGATAGAGCGCAAGCGCATCAGCCTCGACTACTCCCGCATCGATGCTTTCGTCGGCCAGAAGATTGGATCTGAAAAGATAAAGACCATACTTGAGGCGCTTCAGTACAATTTCGTTGAAGAAAGCGCTTCCGGCGCGGTCGTGGAGGCCCCGTCCTACATGGTGGACGTATACCGCCCGGCAGACGTGGTGGAGGAGATACTCCGCATCTACGGCTACGACAACATCGCCCTTCCGCACCACATGAAGATGAGCGTCTGCGCTTCGCCAACTCCTCAGCCGGAGGCGGTGCGCAACCAGATATCCAACTTCCTGGCGGCAAACGGCTTCACGGAGATAATGAACAATTCGCTCACGAAAGGGGCTTACTATGAAGGCCTTTCCACCTTCCCGGCCGAAGCGAGCGTAAAAATAGTCAATCCGCTCAGTTCAGACTTGAACGTGATGAGGCAGAGCCTGATTCCGGGCGGACTCGAGGTGGTGGCGTACAACGTCAACCGCCAGATTTACAGGGTGAAGACCTTCGAATACGGTTCGGTCTACCGCCGTGTAACGGACAAGGGTCCGGAAACGCTCGAGGGCTACGAAGAGCATCCGTGCTTCACCCTCATGCTCAGCGGCGAAGGCGACAAGAACTGGACGGGAAGCGTCCGTAAGGGGGATTTCTTCCAGCTCAAGGGCACCCTCGAACTGCTGCTGAAGCGCTATGGGGCGGACATCTACCAGATGCGTGAAGAGGCGGCTCCGCAGGACATCTTCTCCGAAGGGAGCGCCTACTTCCTTCCCGGCCCGCAGGGCAGGCAGCTTGCCGTTCTCGGCACCGTGCAGCCCTCACTGGCGAAGAAATTCGGTATTAAGCAGCCGGTAGTGGCCGCCGAAATCGACTGGAACGTACTCTTCACCCTCATCAAGAGGAACAAGGTGCGCTTCACCGAACTCCCGCAGTTCCCGCAGGTAAGGCGCGACCTGGCCCTTCTCATGGACGAGGGAGTGCGTTACGCCGACCTGCGCGCCGCGGCTTTCAAGAACGCGAAGGGCCTGCTCCGCCAGGTGGGGCTGTTCGACGTCTACCGCGGAAAGGGTATTCCCGACGGAATGAAGCAGTACGCCATGAGCCTGGTGCTCCGCGACGATTCGCGCACCCTCACCGACGAGGAGGTCGAACGCACTGTGACAAGGCTGCTTGAAGTGTTCAAGAACCAGTTCGGAGCGGAACTCAGATAATGAAAAAGGGCGGGCATATCGTTCTTGCGGGTCTTCTCCTGCTGCTCTGCGTGGGCGGATGCGGCCGCAGGGGCAGGGTGATTCCCGTAAAGACCTTCGCGGAGATTTATGCGGATATGTTCGTCGCCGACCAGTGGCTCACCGACAATTACAACCGTCGCCGCACGGCGGACACCACCGACTTCTACGGCCCTGTCTTCGAGAAATACGGCTACAGCTTCAAGGATTACGACAGGAGCGTGAAGCACTATCTCAGGAATCCGGAGAACTATTCCCGCCTTGTAGACAAGACGGTGGAGATACTGGATAAGAGGATAGGACGGCTCAAGGAGGACAACAAGCGCTGGGAGGAGTTCCAGGCCCAGATGGATTACCTGAGGGCAAACGCCTTGGGCCTTATGGATTTTGAGGCGGACACCCTGCTGTGGCGGCCCGATACGACGGTCCTGGACAGTCTCGCACTGGACAGCCTGGCGCTGGACAGCCTGGCCCTCGACAGTCTCGCCCGCAGGGACTCGCTTGCGCTGGCAGATTCCCTCGCTCGTGCTGACTCCCTTGCGAGGGCAGACAGTCTCGTGCATGCGGATTTCCCGGCCAGGGAGGATTCGATAGCAGTTATAGTCGACAAAGATAAAAAACCAGATGTTAAGGGAAGACACCGTATTCGGCCCGATTCACTCAAGGCGACTCGGAAGCTCCTTAGGGATAAACCTGTTGCCAAGTAGGGGCAAGCTCTGCAATTTCGACTGCATCTACTGCGAATGCGGCTGGAATGCGGACGGCAGGGCCGACAGGCATCTCCCTTCGGCTGCCGATGTGCGCAGCGCCCTGGAAGCTAAGCTCAGGGAATGCAGCGAGGCCGGCGTCGGTATCGACTCCATAACGTTCTCGGGAGACGGGGAACCTACCCTGAACCCGGAGTTCCCTCGTATTGTAAGGGATACTCTCGCTCTCCGCGACCGCTTTTTCCCGGATGCAGCCGTCTCGGTGCTTTCCAATGCGACCATGCTGGACCGCGACGACGTGTTCGAGGCTCTCTGCCTGGTGGACAATCCCATACTCAAACTGGATGCTCCCACCGATGAGCTGGTTGCAAAGATCAACCAGCCCCAGGGGGCGTATCATGTGGCTGACGTGGTGCGGGGAATGGAACGTTTCAAAGGCGGGTTCGTGCTGCAGACCATGTTCCTGAGGGCACCGGGTTTCGACTCTTCCTCTCCGGAAGTGCTTCTTCCGTGGATGGATATAGTGCGCAGGCTGCGTCCGCGCGAGGTGATGGTATATACTCTCGACCGTCCCGCACCGGCTGAGGGGCTCGGGAAATTCACGGCCCCCGAAATGCAGGCCCTCGTTCAGCCGCTTATAGATGAAGGAATCAAAATACAGATAAAAGCATGAAGTATTCAGAAAAGTACAATTATGTACCGGATGCGGAAAAGATAGCCGCCTCCATCCAGGCCATAGTGGCCGGAGCCGACAGCATGGCATCTCCCGAGGTGCTCAAGACCTGTTTCTCCTTCATGGACCTGACGACCCTTCGCGCCCAGGATACTCCGGAGAGTGTCCGTGCGCTGGTAGGGAAGGTAACCCGTCTGCGCAAGGAGTACCCCTCGTATCCGCTCCCGGCATCGGTGTGCGTGTATCCTAATTTCGCTTCCGTGGTAAAGGCTTCACGTCCCGACCCCGAACTGCATGTGACAACAGTCGCGAGCTGCTTCCCCAGCGCCCAGAGTTTCCTGGAGGTCAAGGTGCGCGAGTGCGAGCTGGCCGTCGAGAACGGCGCGGACGAAATAGATATCGTTCTGGCTCTCAATGCTTTCCTTGCAGATGACTACGACACCGCCTTTAACGAGATCAAAGTCATGAAGGAAGCGATCGATGCAGCCGGAAAGAAACAGGGCCGCCGTATCATCCTCAAGGTCATACTCGAGACCGGACTTCTGGTGTCTCCGGAAAAGATAGCCGACGCATCCTTCCTCGCCATGGAGGCCGGAGCCGATTTCATCAAGACAAGCACCGGCAAGGTGGAGGTGAACGCTACTCCGACATCCGCGTACGTGATGTGCGAGTGCATAAAGGCCTTCTATGAAAAGACCGGACGCAAGGTCGGCTTCAAGGCTGCCGGTGGAATCTCCAACGCCAAGGACGCCGTGTGCTATTACTGCATAGGCAAGAGCATCCTGGGCGAGAGCTGGATGAACAAGAATCTCTTCCGCTATGGTGTAAGCCGTCTTGGCAACAGCCTCATGAGCGCCATTGAGCAGAGCACCGTGAACTTCTTCTAAAAAAATCATTTGGCTGCACAGGCAGCCTGATAAGAAAAAATATTTTCGCCGTCCGGAGAGCCCGGGCGGCGTTTTTTCGTTTTAAACGTTTACCTGTTTGTTACACGCTTTTTCCCCCTCTACCTTTGCCCCGAACGAAAACTGAAAAAAGATGAAAAGACTTCTTTTGCTTATGCCGCTGTTCGCGGCGCTGCTTTCCTCATGCGGCAAGGACGGCCCGGACCCGGGAACGGAAAATGAGTATGAAAGCGTACCGCACGGAATGATAGTTCTTGGCGAACGCCTTGAGGACCCGTATTCGATAAAGAATATGAGCAGGGCGCTCGCGTCGCTGTACCCGACCAAGGCGTCTTCCGTGCAGGTGGAGCCTACGCATCTCTATGTGCGTTTCCTTCCGTCGGACATGGACGGATTCGAACTGCTGGAAAACTCGGGAGTCGAACTCCTCGACCATCCGGTGGACTTCAGCATAGTGAAGGAGGGCGACTGGTACCATGATCCGGAAATACCGGAAGACGAGGTGACATGGCAGTACGCCGTAGTGCCTCCGGACTTCAAATTCCCCTCAGACATCCCTTACGAACTACTGCATGAATGTCATATCCCGGGGCAGGACGCTGGTACCCGTGCGCCCGACGGAATCGATTGGGATGCGGTGGAAAGGGAGTCTTTCCGCCTTACGGGCAATTCGGAGCTGTACCCGGAAACAAGGGCCTCGTCTTCCGACGGCAAGCCCCGAGGCAGGATAAGCATACTCGACAGGCGCTGTTCGGACAAGGCCATAGGAGTGGCGGGAGTCACCGTATCGTGCAATGTCTTCGTGAAGTTCTGCCATGCTTATACCGACGCAGACGGCAACTATGCCATGGACAAGTCCTTTTCCGCCAATCCGAGGTACCGCATACTGTTCAGGAACAGGAAGGGTTTCGCGATAGGCCGCAATCTCATCTACGTGCCCGCTTCCTTTTCAACCCTTGGCAAACATGGTCCGGGCGGTTGCAGTATAAGCATAGACAACCGTTCCGACAGGGCGCTTTTCCGGCGCTGCGTGGTAAACAATGCCGCCTGGGATTACTACAACCAGTGCAAGTCCGATTCCGGAAAGATTTCCCAGCCTCCTTCCGGGCTCCAGATATGGATCCTGGACTTTCTCAAATGCAGCAGTGCGGTAATGCTCAAGCAGGGCTCGGCACTGGACGGTCTGTTCAAGCAGCTGATAGGGGAGTACGCGCCTCTTGCGAACATAGTTTTCCCGGACATTACCCTGGGGCTTGACGGACTGGAAGACTATGCGTCCATATATGCCGCCGCCATTCACGAGCTGGCGCATTCCAGCCATTACGTACAGGTCGGGAAGGACTGGTGGACCAAACTGGAGAAATACGTAATCACCTCTTTCGTCAGCTCCGGCTTCGTCACCTACGGCGCGGGAACGGAGGCGGACCACGGGTACTGCGAAGTGGCGGAGATGTGGGCTTATTATATGGAGGGTGCGCTGTTCAACGAAAGGTATCCCGGGGCAGGACATTATCCCGGAACCTCCTTCTGGTTCTATCCTCAGGTTTTCCGCTATCTGGACGACCGCGGACTCAACCGCTACAAGCTGTTCAACGCCCTGCTGCCCTCGGTTACCGACAGGACGAGCCTTCAGAATCAGCTTCTGCTGCTGTATCCCGAAGCGGCGTCGATGATAAGGCTGGCTTTCAACAGATATAAATAGGTATGAAAAGGCTGATTTTATTACTCGTTGCGCTGCTTGCGGGGCTGGGTGCGGCAGGCCAGAAACTGAGCATTTCCACGAACCTGGCCGATTATGCCCTTGGGGGCTCGTTGAATCTCGACGCGGCATACGGCGTGGCGCGGCACTGGAGCGTCGGAGCCGGTGCAAAATACAGTCCTTTCGAGGCAGGAGATGCGCCGCTTATTCCCGAAACGCGACTGCTGCGGCAAAGGACCTTTTCTGCAGGAACGCGCTGGTGGCCCTGGCATATCTATTCCGGATGGTGGATGGGGGCGGGCCTGCGCTGGCAGGAGTTTTCCGAAGGGGCGGAGGCCGTGTCTGAAACCACGGAGGGCGACCGTTTCGGAGGCAGCCTGTCCGCGGGTTATTCCGCAATGCTGGCGCCGCACTTTAACCTCGATTTCGGCCTCGGCTTCTGGGGCGGTTACAGCCTCTATACCACCTATGCCTGCCGCAGCTGCGGCCGCCGCCTGGACCACGGCTCCAGAACTTTCATCCTCCCAAGCGACCTCCTGATAGGAATCAGTTACATTTTTTGAGGAACGCTTTGTAAATAATAGAAAAAATTCTACATTTGCAATGGGAAAGAAAGTACGAGAAGTAATTGCCCTGTTGGAAATGCATGGATGGCGCTTTGTTCGTGAGAGGGGAGATCACAAGATGTATGCAAAAGAAGGAAACAGAACAATAGCGATTCCGGGAAAGATGAGCGATGAGATGCCTTCGTGGCTGTATTTCAAGATATTGAGGGAAGCAGGATTAAAGAAGTCTAATTAATCTGTAGTATGGCAACTTTACATGCATTGATTTCACGCACTAAAACGAATTATTGGGCTTATGTCACTGAAGATGTAGGCATCATAGCCGGAGCAGGAGAGAATCTTTCTTCAGTAAAAAAGAGCCTCTATGAAGGCTTGGAAGCTGTTTTGGAAGAGTATCGAGACCACCCTGATTGGGAAATGCCGGAACTGCTTAAGGGAGATGTTGAGATCGTTTTCTCCATGGATGTCCTCTCGTTTCTGGAATACTATGCCGGCATACTCAGCAAATCGGGTCTGCAAAGGATAACGGGCATCAACCAGAAGCAGCTGGGGCACTACGCCTCCGGCCTTTCAAAGCCGCGTCCGAAGCAGAAGGCGCGGATCGAAGCCGGTCTTCACCGCCTGGGGGAGGAACTGTTGTCGATTCGTTTCTAAAAGCGCTTGCAGTTCCCAAATTTTTATTACCTTTGCAATCCCTGAAACCAAGGACTGCGGGAGTGGCGAAATGGTAGACGCGCTAGTTTCAGGAGCTAGTGCCGATTAAAAGGCGTGTCAGTTCGAGTCTGATCTCCCGCACAAAAAAAGCAGCCAGCATAATTGCCGGCTGCTTTTTTCATGTTCCTGGGCGTCTATTGCTCATCTTCCCCTGTCAAGCGCAAGCCGGCCGTATGCATGTCGCCGCTGCCTGCGATTTTGAAGCTGAGGCTGCGTGCGCTGCCTGCAAGGGTGATGTCGCCGCTGCCGGCTATGTAGGCGTTGATACCGCCGGCACCCCTGAGGTTCAGCAGGATGTCGCCGCTGCCGTTGATTCCTGTCGTAATGCTTTCCGCTGTCAGACCCCCGACCTCAATGTCGCCGGAGCCGTTGATGCGGGCCCTGAACTCCCTGCAGACCAGTCCTGCGGATTCAATGTCGCCGCTGCCATTCACGGCGAACAGGAAGTCGCCGTCGGTGACGAGTTTGTCCATGTTGAAGTCGCCGCTGCCGTTGATTTTCACCGAGGAGAGGTCCTCCGAACTGACTTTCAGTACTGTCTTGACCTTCGGCATAATGGAGTAGCCCTTCTTTACCTCGATGCTCAGAACACCGTCGGAATACTCCACCTTGTATATGTCCGTGAGATTCCCGTCGGTCAGAAGGGAAACGCTCTGGGTTCCCTGGGTGTAAGCGACATCCATGGAGCCGCTTATGGAAATGTCAGTGATGGGAGGGAATTCGAATTCCTTGACTGTCTCCTCTCCGTCGCCACGGACAAGCCTGCCGTTGAAGGCAATGCAGGAAGAGGCAAAGATTGCTGCCAGTGCGATTGCGAGGAACTTTTTCATATGGTTCATTTTACGGGGATCTTGTCGATACGCCTTTGGTGCCGGCCTCCGGCGAATTCCGTGGTGAGCCAAGTGCGGACGCAGCTCACGGCCATGTTGTAGCTGATGAAGCGTGCGGGCAGCACCAGGATGTTGGCGTTGTTGTGCTCCTTTACCAGTGCTGCTATGGACGTGCCCCAGGCGAGGCCTGCGCGTACGCCCTGATGGTGGTTGAGCGTGATGGCCATGCCGTTGCCGGTGCCGCAGAGGGCTATTCCGGCGTCGACCTCTCCCTTCTCGACTGCAAAGGCAAGCGGATGGGCGAAATCGGGATAGTCGCAGCTCTCGGTGGAATCGGTGCCGAAGTTCACCACTTCGTGTCCTTTTCCGAGCAGGTAGGAAATGAGCCTGGTCTTGTAGTCAAGTCCGGCGTGATCGGAGCAAATGCCTATTTTCATTTTATGCGAGTTTTTCGAATGCCTTGTCGATGCGGGCCACAGCCTCCTGAAGCCCGGTAGTGTAGATGATTTCGGCGATGCCGAGTCCGCTGGCAGCGCCGGTAAGGGCGAGACGGAGGCAGTTCATCACTCCGCCTATGGGCCAGCCTTCTCCCTTGATGTAACCTTCGAGCGATTCGGCTATGGCCTTGACCTTCCATGCTCCGGCGTAGCCGGCGATGTGTTCGCGCACTGCGTGCAGGTGGCTGTAGTTCTCCTCTTTCCAGAATTTGGCCACGTCCTTTTCGATATAATCCGACGGAGCTTCGAAAAGATAGGGGGCTGCGGTCCAGAAGTCGACCACGAATGTGGCACGGTCCTTAATCACAGAAATGGCCTTTGCGGTGTATTCCGGAGTGGCTTTCACGCCATGGGCTTCGAGCACGGGAAGATACAGTTCCGCGAGTTCTTCGTCGCTCTTCATGCGGAGGTACTCTTTGTTGTACCACTTCGCCTTTTCCGGGTTGAAGCGGGCGCCCGACTTGATTACCCTTTCGAGGGAGAAGGCGTCCACGAGTTCGTCCAGAGAGAGGAGTTCCCTTTCGTCGCCTGGATTCCATCCGAGGAAGGCAAGCATGTTGATGAAGGCCTCGGGGAAATACCCGTCCTCGCGATAGCCGCGGGTCACTTCGCCTTCGGGGCTTACCCAGCGCAGCGGGAACACGGGGAAACCGAGCTTGTCGCCGTCGCGCTTGCTGAGCTTGCCCTGGCCGCTGGGTTTGAGAAGCAGCGAGAGGTGGGCGAACCTCGGCTGGGAGTCCTCCCATCCGAATGCCTTGTAGAGCATATAGTGCAGGGGCAGCGACGGCAGCCATTCCTCGCCGCGTATCACCTCGGTGATTTCCATGAGGTGGTCGTCGACTATATTGGCCAGGTGGTAGGTGGGGAGCTCGTCGGCCCGTTTCCAGAGCACCTTGTCGTCCAGGGTGTCGGTATTCACTTCGATATGGCCGCGGATGAGGTCGTCCATCTTCACCGTCACGTTTTCCGGCATCTTGAAACGTATGGTCCAGCCGGTAGTTTCAGCCAGGAGTTTCTGAGTCTCTTCGGGGTTGAGGGTAAGCGAGTTGCGAAGCTGCTTGCGGGATACCTGGTTGTAGATGAAAGTCTGTCCGTGAGACTCTGCTTCGGCGCGTTTGGCCGCGAGTTCCTCCGCAGTGTCGAAAGCATAGTAGGCGTAGCCGGCCTCCACGAGCTGCTCGGCGTATTTGCGGTAGATGCCGCGCCTCTGGCTCTGGCGGTACGGCCCGTAGGGATGCTTTTCGGACGCCACCTCCACAACCTTGCCGTTCTCCACCCCTTCATCGGGGGTGATTCCGCACCAGCGCAGGGCCTCGATTATGTATTCCTCCGCTCCGGGTACGAAGCGGTTCGAATCGGTGTCCTCGATACGGAGCACGAAGGTGCCGCCGTGCTGTTTTGCGTAAAGGTAGTTGTAGAGCGCTGTGCGCACGCCGCCGATGTGCAGCGGGCCGGTAGGCGACGGTGCGAAGCGCACCCTTGTTTTTCTGCTTTCTGTCATACAGGTAACAAAGTTAGCAATTATCCTTTTTCACCGCGCGGCGTATGGCCGGGATGTCTTCGAGGGCGGAGATGTTGTCGCCCTTGCGTACCAGCAGCACCGGACGGTTGTCGGGGTCGTATCGGAAGGCCCTCTCGTTTTCCTTGCTGCTGAAGCCTATGTGCGAACTGGAGTCGCCGGAGAGCGAGATGCCGACTTCCTTGGAGAGTTCCTCCTTGTTGTAGGTGAAGTGCTTGTCGATTACGATGTAGTTGTCGAGGTTCTTCTCCTTTTCGCCAAGCACGTCCGCGAAGCGCAGTCCGGTCACGATGGAGGTAATCTGTATGCGGTCCCCGATTTCGGGATCCTCGTCCCAGATGAGGCCGCTCTTGAACTTGTTGGCCCCTCCGGTGTATTCGTCTATCTTGTTGTTGATGGCCTGCAGGTCGGTCATCTTGAGGCCCTTTTCGTTCTTGCCTCCAGTGATGTTCACGAGCACGTTCTTGGCGCTGGTAAGGTCGAAGTCGTTCAGAAGGGGAGACTCGAACGCGCCGCGCACGGCGTCCTCGATGCGGTTCGGGCCGCTTCCTGTTCCGCAGCCCATGAGGGCCATGCCGCTGTCCTTCATGAGGGTCTTTACGTCCTCGAAGTCGACATTGATGTAGCCGGGCTTCTTGATGATCTCGATAATGCCCCTCACAGCCGTGGCAAGCACCTGGTCGGCCTTGGGGAAGGCGTCGTGTACCAGTTCGGCCCCGAAGTACTCGTAGAGCTTCTCGTTGTTGATAATGATGAGGCTGTCCACGTTCATTTCCAGCTCATGTATGCCCTCGATTGCGCGGGTGAGCGCCCTCTTGCCTTCGTTGACGAAGGGGATGGTGACTACCGCTACGGTGAGTATCCCGCGGTCCTTTGCCATCTTGGCTATCACGGGACTGGCTCCAGTTCCGGTGCCGCCTCCCATTCCGGCGGTGATGAAGAGCATCTCGGTGTGGCCGTCGAATATGCCGGCGGCTATCTCGTCCTGGCATTCGAGCGCGGCGTTGCGTCCCTTGGTGGGATTGGTGCCTGCGCCCAGGCCGCGGCCGAGCTGTATCTTGTTCGGCACGCTGCTGCGGGTAAGGGCCATGGAATCTGTGTTGCAGACTATGAAGCTGCAGCCCTTTATGCCCTGTTCGTACATGTAGGTAACAGCGTTGCAGCCTCCGCCGCCGACGCCGAGAACCTTTATCGTCGCATCTGAAACCACCCAGTCTGATGGGGCTATGATTATGTCGTTGTCGTTCATGTCCGTAGTGCTTTATTAGTCTTCCATTCCGTCGTAAAGGTCACCCATGATGTCGGTGAGTTTCTTTTTGGTCCATACGAAGATGCCTTTCTCCTTGGGAGTCCTGGGCTGACGGGGCTTCTTCTCCGGTTCCACGACTTCCACTTCGTTGGGGTCGAAGAGAGTTTCCCTCACGGGAGAGTCCTTGTCGGCAGACGAGGCCGGTTTGCGAAGGGATGCCGCCGGGGCCGCGCCCTTCTTTTCGGACGCGCAGTCGATATGGGTGTCGGCAGATGCCAGCATCAGCATGCCTACGGTGGCGGCTGCGGAGGTCTCCGTGATGCCGGTGCATCCGCTCACGGTCATGCGGCGTATCTTGGGATAGCCTATGCGCACGTTGTAACCCGACATCTGCTTAATGAGGTTTCCGCAGTTGACGAGGTTGGCGCCTCCTCCGGTGAGGACGATGCCGTTGCGAAGCTTGTCCTCGTAGCCGCTCTCCTGGATCTTGTAGAGTATGGCGTCCACGATTTCCTTAACCCTGGCAGTGACTACCTCGGAGAGGTATTTGACCGTTACCTGGCGCGAGGAACCGTCTTCCTCATCGCGTATCTGCAGGGTCTTTTCGCTCATGTTCAGCAGCCTTTCGGGCATGCAGGCCCCGAATGCCATCTTGATGTTCTCGGCAAGGACCTCGGTGAAGCCGCACTCGTATTTGATGTCGGTAGTGATGCTGCGTCCGCCGAAGGGGATGGCGCAGTAGTAGCGCAGTATGCCGTCCTGGCAGATGGTCAGGCTCGTAACGCCGGCGCCCATCTCGATCAGGGCAACGCCGTTCTCTTTCTCCTCGGGGGAGAGCACCGCGTCGGCCGTGGAAAGGGGCAGGAAGTATTTCGCGGCCTCGGCCACTCCGGCCTTGTCCAGCATGATGTCTATGTTGTGTATTGCCCTCTTGTGGCCCACGAACACCTTGAAGTTCCCTTCGAGGCTGCGGGACGGCATGCCCACCACGTCGCTTTCGCTGTAGTTGAATGCGTCTTCGGTGCTGAACGACTGGGCTATGGCTCCGTACATTTCCTCTTCCGCCTCGTCTTCGAGTGGATAGCTGTCAAGCGCCATGTTCTTGATGGCGTCGACCTCTTCCTGGGAAATGCAGGAATTGGGCTCGCTGCGGTCGGCGGATGCGGTGGCAATCTCCTGACGCACGCCGCAGCGGGGCAGGCCGATCACGACCTGGCGTATCTTGATTCCCAGCTCTTCTTCGGCTGAGGAAACTGCCGCGCGAAGGGCCTTGGAAGCCTTTTCCGGGTTCAGTATGCTTCCGTAGCGCACCCCGTTGGAAGGAGTCTCCCTGTAGTAGAGGACCTGGACATCCTCTCCTGTAATCCTGGCCACCGAAAGCGCTATCTTCGATGTGCCGAGGTCTACTGTTGCTATGTAACGGTCTTTCATATTGTGTTATTTTATTCTGCAGATAATCTGTCCGGGGTATTTGACGTTGACGATGCCATAATAACCGGGTTCCTTTGAGGGCTGTATGTATTTATAATAGTCTTCCGCGAGGGCGAATTTCTCCGGGGTGCGGTCGCTGGTGCCGAGAATGAAGCGTTCGCGGCCTTCCCGGGGGAGTATGACGAGGTCGCCTTCGGGGCTTACGCTTATGCCGGCGAAGTTGCCGCTCCAGAATTTGCTTCGGGAGATATGGTCCAGGATGCCGAGTATGCCGGCTATCCACTCTTTCTCGGCGTCGCTGACTGCTTCTCCCTTGTAGCCTTCAGGAACGACGAGGGGCAGGTTCCCTTCGACCACGGGCACGGGGGCTTCCCAGGCCTTCTGGAGGGGGAAGATGAAGCCGCGGTCGTCGGCGTAGTAGCCGTGGGAGCCTTGCTGGAAGCGTACGACAGGCTCCCTCTGGGTGACTGCCACATGAAGGATTCCGTCGCCGGTGACCCAGGCCTCGGTTTTGCGTATGGCGCTGCGGCTGTCGAGAACCCGTTCTATGCGGCTCAGGTCGACGCTGTCGATACGTTCCCCGATGCAGGGGCCGTAATACTTCACGAGGTAATCCTTCACATCCTGCTCAGAAACGAAGGCAGGCTCTTCCTGGACGTAAATCCTCAGGTCGTTGCAGGTAACGGCGTGCCTGTGCAGCGAGGCCCCGCCCGAAACGAGCACCGCCACCGCCGCGGCGAGCGCCACGGCAAGCAGGCAGAGAATTATGCGTCCGGCCTTTTTCATATCCTTTCCGAAAGCATTTTGGCTATGGGCTCGACGAAGCGGTCGATGTTGCCCGCGCCGAAGGTCACCAGCACGTCGACGGGTTCCTTTTTAAGCAGGGGCATCAGTTCTTCCTTGGTAATGAGCAGCTTTTCAGGAGCGGTGACGTCCTTGAAGATGATCTCGGAGGTGACTCCGGGGATGGGATCCTCGCGTGCGGGGTAGATGTCGAGAAGTATGAGTTTGTCCACTCCGCTGAGCGCTTTCGCGAATTCTGCCGCGAAGTCGCGGGTACGGGTGTAGAGGTGGGGCTGGAAGATGGCGGTTATCCTGCGGCCGGGGAACATCCCGCGTATTGAGCGTATGGCAGCCGCGAGTTCCTCGGGATGGTGGGCGTAGTCGTCGATGTAGGTGAGGCCGGGGGCGTTCACGTGCTCGTCGAGGCGGCGCTGGGCGCCCAGATAGCTGCCGACGGCAGCTTTCACGGCCGCGGGCGCGGTGCCGTGGCAGAGGCACACCGCCGCGGCCGCAACGCTGTTCTCAACGTTGAGGGCGCCCAGCGTGCCGACACGTATGCCCGCTATCACCCCGCCGGGCCAGTGCAGGTCGTAACTGCAGTGCCCGAGGGCGTCGATGCTTATGTTCTCCGCATGGAAATCAGCCCCGGTGTCGTCGTAGGAGTAGCTGTAAATCTTCGCGGGAGTATCCTTTGCGCTTATAGGCAGGCCTTTCTTGAGTATGAGCACCCTGCTTACCTGCGCCGCGAAGTCGCGGAAAGCCTGCTGATAGTGCTCCAGGTCGCCGTAAATGTCGAGATGGTCGGCGTCCATGGCGGTGATTGCCGCGATGTCAGGATGCAGCTGCAGGAAACTGCGGTCGAACTCGTCGGCCTCGGCCACCATAACCGGCTTCGCGCTCATCAGGAGATTGGTGCCGTAGTTTTTCGAAATCCCTCCGAGGAAGGCGCTGCAGCCCTCTCCGCTTTCAGTGAGTATGTGCGCGACGAGGGTGCTCGTAGTGGTCTTTCCGTGGGTGCCGGCTACCGCAAGGCAGGTCTGCCCCTGGGCGATCTCGCCCAGCATGCGGCTGCGTTTGATTACGCGGTAGCCGTGATTGGTTACAAACTGATACTCCTGCAGGTCGGAAGGGATGGCGGGGGTATAGACCACAATGGTAGACTCCGCGTCTGCGGGAATCCGGGACGGGTCGTCCTCGTAATGCACCTCTATGCCTTCCGCTTCGAGTTCTGCGGTAAGCGGCGACGGGGTGCGGTCGTAACCGGCCACACGGTAGCCCTTGAAACGGTAATACCTGGCGATGGCGCTCATGCCTATCCCGCCGATTCCGAGGAAGTATATGTCGGAGTAAGTTTTCATTTCGAGACCAGTTTATAGATTTCGTCGGCTATGGTCTGTGCGGCGTCGAGCCTCGCAAGAGGGGCGACGTTTTCCGATATGGCAGCTATCCTTTCCGGGTCGTGCACGAGTCCCAGCGCTGTCGGGAGAAGCTTTTCGGAGGCTTCCGCGTCGCGCACCAGAAGGGCAGCGTCGTGCCTTACCAGTGCCATGGCGTTGTGGGTCTGATGGTCCTCGGCAACGTTGGGGGAGGGTACGAACACCGCCGCCTTGCGGGCAGCGCATATCTCGCTTACGGAAGAAGCCCCGCTGCGGGAGATGACGACGTCAGCCAGAGCGTAGGCAAGGTCCATCCGGGCGATGAAGTCGGAATAGCGCACTCCGGGAACTTCACGGGAGCCCATGAATTCGTCGACTCCTTTTTTATAGTAGCGTCCGCACTGCCACAGCACCTCCACGTCTTCGCCTCCCGGGCATCCTTCGGAAATCCATTTCTTCATGGCGTTGTTGAGGGTGCCGCTACCCAGGCTCCCGCCCACCACGAAGATGTGGCGTTTTGCAGGGTCGAGCCCGTAGAACTGCAGCGCCTCGGCGCGGTCGGCTTCGGTGTAGGGGTGGATCTCCTTGCGTATGGGGTTGCCGCTGAAAACTATCTTGTCGGCCGGGAAGAAACGCTCCATGCCTTCGTACGCGACGCATATGCATCCGGCCTTGCCTCCGAGCATCTTGTTGGTGAGGCCAGCGAAGCCGTTCTGCTCCTGGATGAGGGTGGGGATGCCCATGCGGCCGGCCTGCCTGAGCAGTGGAGCGCTCGCGTATCCGCCCACGCCTACGGCTATCTGGGGCTTGAACTCCCGTATCACCTTTGCGGCCTTGCGCTGGCTCGCTATCCACTTGAAGGGAACCTGGATGTCGTTGATGATGTTCCGCAGGTTGAGCTGCCTCTGGAGCCCCACTATGGGGAGGCCCACTATGCGGAAGCCCGCGGCGGGAACCTTCTCCATCTCCATCTTGCCCTCGGCCCCCACGAAGAGGATCTCGGTATCCGGATTGAGTTCCTTCAGCTTGCCCGCGATGGACAGCGCCGGGAAGATATGGCCTCCGGT
Organism: Bacteroidales bacterium; assembly: GCA_024691765.1. GTDB lineage: Bacteria > Bacteroidota > Bacteroidia > Bacteroidales > UBA932 > Cryptobacteroides. The sequence goes on from JAILNI010000024.1 coordinate 48,238, forward strand.
ACCGCCTCCGCTGATGATAACCCTTAGTTTGCCGTATTCCATCCTATAAGTCGTTTAAATCTTCGAATTCGTCCTGAAGAGCCTCGTCGCTGCCGTCCGTCTCGAAGCTGTCCAGCGCGTCCAGGTCTTCCTTTATCTCTTCCCTCTCCACCAGCGGAGCCGACTGAAGCTGCTCCCTGCGAATCTTGCGGCTGGCATAGCGGGATACCGAAAGGATAATCCCGAAGGCCACGCAGAAGCAGAGGAAAGCCGAAGTCCCGTGACTCACCAGCGGCAGCGTCTGCCCAGTCATCGGGCCTATGTCCACGTTCACGAACATGTGCAGGAAGGCCTGCAGGACTATGAGCATGGTGAGCCCGGCCACGGCCAGTTTGGGGAAGAGCTCGGTGCCGCAGTTGCGCACGATCAGCGAGCCCCTCGCCAGAAGGCTTATGTAGAGCATCAGTACGAATATGCCCCCGAGTATGCCGTATTCCTCTATGATGAAGGAATACATGTAGTCTTCGGAAATGTCGGGCACTACGTAACGCTGGGTGCTCTGACCCGGTCCTTTGGGTATAAGTCCTTCGTGTATTGCTATCTTGGCGCTGTAGGGCTGCCGTATCCTGTCTATGGCTTCGTAATAATCCGCTGAGCCTACCCTGGACTCCCTTGCCTGCTTCTCGTAGTCGACGGGCGAGACTATGCGGTTGATGCCTGTCTCGAGCCTGCCGAACACCTTGCCGTGCGAGACGAAGTACAGCCCGAGCACTATTCCCACCAGCAGCACTCCCGCGGCCAGCAGCACGGCCAGGTCGCGAAGGTTGCCCCCGCCTATGAGTATGGTGATGAACATCATTCCGCCTATCACTATGGCGGCGGAGTTGCTGCCCGGGAGTATCATCAGGAAACTCACCACGAAGGGCGCGTAGATGTAGATGACCTTCTTCTGCATCTCGTTCGCCCCCCATTTGAGTTTTTCCCGCTTTAGGGCGTCCATGGCCCACGCCAGGTACATTATCATGGCCACCTTTACCACCTCGAACACATGGACCTGCACAGGCCCTACGCGCAGTATGCGGCGGGCTCCGTTGATCTCCACGGAACGTATGAAGCCCATGTCGAGGCGGAGGTCAAGGATGGCCAGGAGTATCAGTGAAATGATGAATCCGAACTTGCTGAGCCAGCGTATTACGCCCAGATTCCTTATGTTGTATATGAGTATGATTATGCCTATTCCCGCGGCTACGAGGATGAGCTGCTCCTTCACAACGTCGATTCGCGACTGTCCTCCGGTCAGGAGGCGCGAGGTGGACGAGAACATGCAGAGCACGCTGACCAGCATGAGCAGCAGCGCTATCATCCACACCACCTTGTCTCCTTCGAATCCGTCGAAGAAGTTCCAGAGGGTACGTTTCTTTTTTGCGGTGTCGGCCATAATAATAGCTTAAAGTCTTCTTACTGCTTCCTTGAACTGTTCGCCGCGGTCTTCGTAGTTCTTGAAGAGGTCGAAGCTGGCGCAGCAGGGGCTGAGCAGCACCACGTCGCCGTCTTCCGCGAGGCGCGCGCTCTCCTTCACGGCCTGCTCGGCGGAAAGGGCGTCAACCATGCGCTCTGCTCCCACGATGGGTTCGAAAGCCTTGTGTATCTTGCTGTTGTCGACTCCGAGGCAGATGATGGCCTTCACCTTCTCGCGCACGAGTTCGCTCAGCTGGGAGTAGTCGTTTCCCTTGTCGGTGCCGCCAACTATCCACACTACCGGCCTGGTCTGCGCATCGAGCGCGTACCATGCGGAATCCACGTTGGTCGCCTTGGAATCGTTGATGTAGAGGACGCCTCCCACGCTCAGCACCGGTTCGAGCCTGTGCTCAATGGCCTTGAAGCTGCGCAGGCTCTCGCGTATGACGCTGTTGTCTATGCCCGCCGCCTTGGCCGCGAGGGCAGCCGCCATGGAGTTGTAGACATTGTGCCTCCCCCCGAGAGCGAGTTCCTTGAGGTAGATGGAGCTCTCGTCGTCTTCGTAGCGTACCACTATCTGCTCATCACGAAGGAAGGCTCCCTGGCTGAGCTCCTGCTTCTGGCTGAAGGGGAGCGACTTGGCCTTGAGCACTATCTTGTCGAGGTGGGAGATGGTGATGGCGTCGTCGCTGTCGAAGATGAAGCAGTCTTCCGGACGGAGGTTCTGCGTGATGCGGAACTTGCTGCGCACATAGTTCTCGAGCTTGTAGTCGTAGCGGTCTAGATGGTCCGGGGTGATGTTGGTGATGATGGCTATGTCCGGACGGAAAGAGTAGCAGCCGTCGAGTTGGAAGCTGCTGATTTCCAGCACGTAATAGTCGTGCTTCTCGGTTGCGACCTGCAGCGCGTAGCTCTTGCCTATGTTGCCGCCGAGGCCCACGTTGAGGCCTGCGTTCTGCAGCAGGTAGTAGATGAGCGATGTGGTGGTGGTCTTGCCGTTGGAGCCGGTGATGCATATCTTCTTCGCGTTGTCGTAACGCGAGGCGAACTCTATCTCCGAGACTACCGGGGTGCCGGCGGCCGTGAGCTTGCGCACCAGGGGAGCGCTGTCCGGAATTCCGGGGCTCTTCACCACCTCGTCGGCGGAAAGGACCCTGCTTTCGCTGTGTCCGCCTTCTTCGAAGGGAACGTCCCATTTGCGGAGCATGTCCGCGTACTCTTCCTTAATCTTCCCGTTGTCCGACAGGAAGACGTCGAATCCCTTAACCTTTGCGAGGACGGCTGCGCCAACTCCGCTTTCCGCTCCTCCGAGAACTACCAATCTGCTCATTATCTTATCTTTAACAATGCCAATGTACTGACTGCCAGGATTATTCCTATGATCCAGAAACGGGTGACTATGCGCGGTTCCGGCATGCCCTTCTTCTGGTAATGGTGGTGGAGGGGAGCCATGAGGAAGATGCGCCGTCCCTCTCCGTATTTGCGTTTGGTGTATTTGAACCAGCTGCGCTGCATGAGCACGCTCACGCTTTCCATGAGGAAGATACCGCACAGCAGGGGCAGCAGGAGTTCCTTGCGGATAAGCACCGCCGCCACTCCGATGACGCCGCCTATTGTGAGCGAGCCGGTGTCGCCCATGAAGACCTGGGCCGGGTAGGTGTTGTACCAGAGGAAGCCGATGAGCGCGCCCACGAAGGCAGCCATGAACACCGCCACCTCTCCGCTGCCGGGAAGGTACATTATGTTGAGGTATCCTGCGTTGATTACGTTACCGCCGAGATATGCGAGCACGCCCAGCGCGACTCCCACTACCGCGGAAGTGCCGGATGCGAGGCCGTCAAGCCCGTCGGTGAGGTTGGTGCCGTTTGAGCAGGCGAGTATCACGATGATTATCATCACCACGTAGATGCCCCAGGAGAAGTACATTCCCAGCTGGCCCTTGAAGGGGGAGAGCCAGGAATAGTCGAACTCGTTGGACTTCACGAAGGGGATGGTGGTGACGAGCTGTTTTGGGCCGTCTCCCCAGATCTTGTGTGAGAAGCAGAAGATGAGGGCGATGCCCAGGGCGAGGGCGAACTGCAGGAGGAGTTTCATCTTCTCGCTCATGCCTTCCTTGTTGTGCCTGAAGACCTTGATGTAGTCGTCAGCGAAGCCGATGCCACCGCACCAGAGGGTGGTGATAAGAAGCAGCTGGACGTAGATGTTCGAAAGGTCGCAGACCAGCAGCACGCTCACCAGCAGCGAAGCGATTATTATCACGCCGCCCATGGTGGGGGTGCCTTTCTTCTGCATCTGCCCCTCGAGGCCGAGGTCGCGTATGGTCTCGCCTATCTGGGCCTTCTGCAGGCGGCGTATGATTGCTCCTCCGGCGAAGAATGCGAAGAGCATGCTTATTACCACGGCGGCTATGGCCCTGAACGACAGGTAGGTAACCAGGCCGTGTCCGGGGAAATCGAAATCCTTGAGTAAGTTGAAGAGATGGTATAGCATTACAGTACCGTTTTCACTATTTCACGTTCGTCGAAATGGTTCTTCACCGTTCCGATTATCTGGTATGTCTCGTGGCCCTTTCCGGCGAGCAGTATGGTAGCTCCGTCGGGGGCGAACTGTATGGCGGCCTTGATGGCTTCTTCGCGCTTCGTTATGCGCACCACCTTGCGGCTGCCCTTGCTGAAGCCTGTCATTATCTCGTCGATTATCGCTTCCGGATCCTCGGTGCGGGGGTTGTCGGAAGTTACGATCACCTTGTCGGCCAGCTTTTCGGCTATTGCGGCCATTTCCGGACGCTTGCTGCGGTCGCGGTCGCCTCCGCAGCCGAAGAGGCAGATGAGCTCGCGCTTAGGGGCGACGGCCCTGAGGGTTTCGAGTACGTTCTGAAGGGCGTCGGGGGTGTGTGCGTAGTCTATGACGACGGCGAGGTCCCTGCGTCCACGAATGACCTCAAGCCTGCCGGGGGCGGCTTCGAGTTTGCTCAGCGCAAGCAGCACCTCGTCCTTCGGGGTTCCGAGCTCCACGGCCGCGCTGTAGATGGCCAGAAGGTTGCTGGCGTTGTGGCGGCCGACCAGGCGTACCCAGGTCTCCACTCCGTCGATGCGCATCAGCATGCCTTCGAAACTTTCCTCCATCACCTTGCAGCAATGGTCTGCGGCGCTGCGCATGGAATAGCTGACCACCTTCGCGACGCAGTTCTGAACCATCACGGATGCGTTCTTGTCGTCCGCGTTCACGAGGGCAGTCGCGTCCTTGCCGAGATTGTCGAAGAAGAGTTTCTTGCAGCGGAGGTACTCAGCGAAAGTCTTGTGGTAGTCGAGATGGTCGTGGGTGAGGTTCGAGAAGATGGCGAGTCTGAACTCCAGGCCGGCGACCCTCTCCTGCTCCAGGCCTATGCTGCTCACTTCCATGAAGCAGTACTGGCAGCCGGTCTCCACCATTTCCGCCATGAGCGAATTGATGGTGATGGGGTCGGCCGTGGTGTTGGCCGTCTCGCTGCGGCGGGGCCCCACGTAGTTGGCTATGGTACTCAGCAGGCCGCATTCGTAACCCAGGCCCCTGAAAAGGTTGTAGAGCAGGGTGACCGTGGTGGTCTTGCCGTTGGTGCCGGTGATGCCCACGAGCTGGAGTTTTCCGCTGGGATGGCCGTAGAAGTTGTCGGCGCACAGGGCCAGGTCGCGGCGCGAAGCGTCCACTACCGCGGCCGCGCCCGCTTCGACCGCTGCCGGTATGAAGTCGTGCCCGTCGGCCCCGAAGCCTTTCACGGCAATGAACAGGCTGCCGGGAACACATTTGCGCGAATCGCTGCAGATGCTGCCGATTTCAGTGGCGGGGCTCCCGTGAAGGATGGCCGCATTCGTGCCCTTTATGATTTCCGATAGTTTCATTTTGCTTTGCTGAGCGTGTTTCTCCAGTAAGGCTGGGTGTTTACGAGGTGGTCCACCACCGTGCGGACAGTCCTGGCCGGGATGCCTCCTCCCTGGTAATGCGTTTTCGTCGGCCTCGAATACACTGCGCACACTATGCTGTACTGCGGATCCTCGGCGGGGAAAAAGCCCACGAAGGTGGCCTGGTATTTCTTGTGGCCGTCACGGTCGGAATACTGTCCGTTAGGGAAGGTGGCGAAGGAAGTGCCGGTCTTTCCGGCAACCGTGCACTTCGCATGTTTGAGCGCCCGGGCGGTTCCCTCTTCGGTGACGGCTATCAGCGCCCTGGTCACAGTGTCGGCAGCAGCCTTGGAGCATATGCTGCCGTTGAGGATTGCGCCTCCGCGGCGGTCTCTCACTACTCCTCCGGTCTCTATGTCTTCCACCAGATAGGGCTTCATCATGCGGCCCTTGTTCGCTATCGCGTTGTAGAAGGTAAGTATGTGCAGGGGAGTTTCCTCGGTTGAGTAGCCGAATCCCACGCTGCCAAGGGTGGTGGCGTTCAGTTCGCGTTTTTCCGGCACCCTGGGAATCGTGGGAGTCACGAGCCCCTCGAGGTCGAATTCGAAACTGTCGCCGAGACCGTAGGAGTATATCTTTTCAATGAAATGACGGGTGCGGTTGCGGTAGTTGTTCACCGCGATGCTCGACAGAACGTAGTTGCTGGAGATCTTGAACCCGTCGTAAATGCTTATCTGTTTCGTTTTGTTGTCGCGCTCCCAGTCGGCTATGTGGATGTCCTGCTTGAGCGCTGTTCCGGCTACCCAGCCGTGATTGGTGGGCATCACCTCGTCGAGGCTCTTTATGTAGCCGTCGTCGACAGCGGTGAGAAGGGTGACGGTCTTGAACACCGATCCGGGTTCGCACTTGCGGCCGATAGCGTGGTTCACTATCTCTTCCATGCGGTAGCCGCGGTCGGGATCCCTCTGCAGGTTCACCATTGCGCGTATGGCTCCGGTCTTGACCTCCATGAGAACGAGGCAGCCTCCGTCTATGTCTTCCACCGAGTCTATCTGGAAACGCAGGGCCCTGTCGGCGAGCTGCTGCAGGTCGATGTCTATGGTCGTGCGGAGGTCTTCGCCGTCGACTGCCTTTACGTAGGTGCTGTCGAAATCGCGCACGCTGCCGTAGTCGGTCACGCGGAGGCACTCGCGGCCGTCGCTTCCGTGCAGCACCGCGTCGAACTTGCCCTCAAGGCCTATGTGGGTCTTGGCGGCCCCGGTGGAATTGTCCTTCACGTAGCCTATGGTCCTCCGTGCGAGCCTTCCGTAGGGGTACTTGCGCACGAAACGCTGCCTGATGCGCAGGCCGCCCTTGTTCTGCCCTTCTTTCCACAGGGGGAGTTCCTTTGCCCTGAGCATGGTGTTGCGGTCGACGCCCGCGGCTATGCGCACGTATTTCCTGCCGCCCTCGCGGCCGGATTTGATAATGTCGTAGTACTGTGCGGCGCTCCTTTCGGGCAGTATGGCCGCAAGGCCTTCTGAGAGGAGCGACGCTTCCTTGAGCCATGCCGCCTCCTTTGCCGCCGCTGCGGAACGGTCCCTGAGCTTTGCGAACTCGTCGCGGCGGACGGTGCAGTCCATGTGCAGGTCGTAGACCGGATAGGACATGGCGAGCAGCCTGCCCTTGCAGTCGATGATGTTGCCTCGGACCGGCTCGAGTATGCGCTCCTGGTTGCGGGGAGTAAGGGCCTGCTCGATTTTCGGATCCGGCTTCCACACCAGCTGTATGTACACTATCTTGCCTATGATGAGCAGCGAAGCCACCAGCAGGACACTGTACAGGACGGTGAGAATCAAGCCTATCGGATCCCTTTTCATTTCTTCAGTACCGTTGCGCTCCGGGTGGGCTCTCCAACCTTGGAGCCCATTTCCTTGAGCCTGAGTTCAACTGAGGCGCGGCTGCTGCGGCCAGCCGCTTCGAAGGTCCTGTCCGACCATATGGTCTGGAGTTCCTTGAGCGTGCGCTTGTTCTCCTCCACCCTGTTCAGGGAACCCTCGACGCCGAGGCTTATAAGGATGAGCATCGCCATGAGGAAGAAAGCGTAGACTATGTGTATGAAATATTTGTCCACGCGCAGGCGCATGAGGAACTGCCCCCTGATGATTGCCAGGAAGCTGTTCTTTAGGAAAACTCCGATATCGGAGACCTTCCATTTGCGTACTGTGCCCTCTTCGTTCATATCTTTTCTGCGACCCTGAGTTTTGCGCTGCGGGCGCGGGTGTTGTCGGATATTTCCCCTTCCTGCGGGAGGACAGGCTTGCGGGTCACTAGCCTCATGTTCTGTTTCATGAAGGTCTTTGCAGCACGGTCTTCCAGGGAATGGTATGTTATGACGGCAAGCCTGCCGCCGGGTTTCAGTGAAGCGAGGGCGCCCGCGAGGAATTTGTCCAGCGCGCGCATTTCCCCGTTGACCTCTATGCGAAGGGCCTGGTAAATCTTCGCGAGCACCTTGTGCCCGGCGAAAGACGGCAGGGCCGGGGCGACGGCATTGTCCAGATCATCTGTGGCGAGAATTGGGGCCTTGGCGCGCGCCGAGACTATGAGCCTGGCAACAGCCGCGGCCTGGGGCAACTCGCCATAGATTCTGAGAATCATTTCCAACTCGTCTTGCGTATATGAATTGACAATGTCCGCCGCCGTAAGTTGGCCCTGCACGTTCATTCGCATGTCCAAAGGAGCACTGAAGCGGAAGGAGAACCCCCTTTCCGCGGTATCGAACTGGTGCGACGACACCCCGAGGTCAGCCAGGATGCCGTCGAGCCCTTCCGGAGCGAGCAGAAGGGTATAGTTGTGTATGAAACGGAAATTGTTGTGTACGAAGGTGAAGCGTGAATCCTGCGGGGCGTTGGCGGCCGCATCGGCGTCGCGGTCGAAGCCGATGAGCCGGCCCTCCGGGGCCAGCGAGCGCAGAATCTCTGCGCTGTGGCCGCCTCCGCCGAATGTTGCGTCGGCGTAGGTTCCGCAGGGGTTTGTTACAAGCAGGTCGATGCTCTCCTTGAGCAGGACGGGAACGTGGTACTCGGACATTCGCGGAACTCCTATCTGCTCTCAGACAGGCTTTCCGCAATGGCTATGAATTCATCCTGGGTAATCTGGTTCCGTTCGTAACCTTCCTTCGACCAGATTTCGATTTTGAACACGCCGCCGGAGAAAACCACATCTTTGGTTGCACCGATGTAATCCAGGAGCTCGCGCGGGATGCTTATGCGGCCGAGCTTGTCGTCGGGACGCACGATGTAGTTCTCGCTTGTGTAATGGCTCCAGAACCTTGCGTGTTTTGGATTAAGGAAATCAAGCCGGGCTTTCATCCCGTCCGTCTGGGCTGTCCACTCTTCATAGGTGAGCATCTCCAGGCACGGACGGAAGATGTCCTTCCTGACCACGAACCTCATGTCGCCATCGGGAGACATGACTCCCTTGAGAGGTGCGGGAAACACCAGTCTGCCCTTTTCGTCGAGCCGGGAGGAATATTTACCGATGAACGAGGTCATAATTCATATACGCAAGTGGTGCAAAGATAGGCAAAAATTTTCCACTTTCTTCCACCTTATTACAAATTTTTCCACAAAGTTATCCACAATCAAAATTTATTAAGCGGATTTTTCTGTTTTTGAGGGTAGTGGGAGCCGTTTTTTCGCAATTTGCGCATGCTATGAAAATACTGGAACTGTGCGAGGGTGAGCGACCCCGCGAGAAAATGAAGTCGCTCGGAGCGAACGCGCTCAGCAACGGGGAACTCCTGGCTATACTGCTACGCAACGGCCGCAGGGGAGAAAGTGTCCTGGATCTGGCCCAGAGGCTGCTTTCCGGAGCGGAAGGGAGTCTGGGCAGGCTATTCTCCATGCGCCTTTCCGACCTTAAAGCAATACCAGGAATAGGGCCGGAAAAGGCCTGTTCGGTGCTTGCGGCTTGCGAACTGGGGAGGCGTTTCATGCTGGAAGGGGCCGGTGTGGAAAAGCGGCCGGTAACGTCTGCCCGCATGATCTATGAACTCATGCTGCCCCGCCTCAAGGGCGTCATGCACGAAGAGTTCTGGGCCATGTATTTCAACGTATCGTGGTATTATCTGGGATGCGAGCGCATCACCACCGGTTCCGGGAACGCCACAACCTTCGATGTTCGGAGCGTCGTGAAGGGTGCCCTGGACTGCAGCGCCTATGCGGTCGCGATAGTGCACAACCACCCGTCCTGCAATCCCCGGCCCAGCCAGGCCGACATACAGCATACCCAGCGTCTCCGCGACGCCTGCTCCCGTTTCGAACTTGCCGTGCTCGACCACGTAATAGTCGCCGACGACTGTTTCTACTCCTTCCACGAAGAGCGCCGCTACGAAAGGTAGCCCTTCCAGTCCGTCACCAATCTTGCCTCCTCGCAGCATGTCTCTCGCGTTCCCATTCCCGGCGTTCCCATTCCCGGTATCTCCCGGAGCCCCCTCGCAGCCCGACCCCCGCGTTCTCCCTCCCGACCTCTCCCGGAGCCCCCTTGCAGCCCGACTCCTGCGTTCTCCCTCCCGACCTCTCCCGGAGCCCCCTTGCAGCATACCCCCTCAGCCCCTCACGTGCGGGCAGGCGGTCGGCGGCTGCGAGGAGGGCCCTCCTCGCAACCCACCGCAGCCGTGGCCGGGTACCGCCAGCCGCCCGGCTTGCCTCGACGGGCGGCGTTGCCCCTATTCCGCTGGGCCACCTCCCGCACTTTTGGCGCCTTTCCGCGAGAGGTTCCTGCTTCTTCGGGGCCACCTCCCGCACTTTTGGCGCCTTTCCGCGAGAGGTCCCTGCTTCTTCGGGGGTACCTCCCGCACTTTTGGCACCTTTCCGCGAGAGGTCCCTGCTTCTTCTGGGGTACCTCCCGCACTTTTGGCGCCTTTCGCGAGAGGTCCCAGGTATTAATTCCACAACCATTATCAGTATGCAATCCTTTTTCCATTATTGCTCAAAAGGATTCAAGACAGAAATCCTTTTCGCTTCTGAAGAAGAGTTTATCGCAGGCTTGAATCGCATTGCAGTATGCCTTGCAATCTGCCGGAAAGCAGGCAGACCGGTAACCGTACTCGCGTATTGCCTGATGGGAAATCATTTCCACTTCATATTGTTGGGGGAAGAAAGTTCATGTGATGTATTCGCGGAGAACTTCAAGAAACTTACTGCAATGTGGGTCTCAAGGCACAGAGGAAGTCAACTATCCGAACCCATCATCATAGGACACTGGTTCGTTTCTCCAGACAAATTAGGCAACAGGATTGTGTACGTGCTCCGGAATCCGACAGCTGCCGGGCTCCGTGTCGTCCCTCATGGATACAGATGGTCTTCCGCTCACCTTATGTTCAGTGAATGGAAACCAAAAAACATGAAAAAAGCATCTGAAATCAGTGAACGGGCCAGGAATAAGATTCTTAATTCGACGGTTTCCATACCGGGCGATTGGTTCATTGCCGACAATATGGTATGGCCCGGAAGCGTAGTCTCAGTTCCTATGGCCGAGAAAGCATTTAAAACAATAGGACAGTTTATGTTCGATCTTAACAACGGAAATAATGACAGGGATGCGGAAACTGAGATGAAGGAAACTCATTATTCCCTTCCTGATTCCGAACTTAGAATCCGTGCTCAGGAACTGGCTGCCGAATATTATCGCAGGAATAAGCTTTCTGAATGCAACGTGCAGGAGAGGCTTGGCATCGCCAAACTGTTGAAAAAGGAGACCTGGTGCAATGATAAACAACTGGGAAGGGTTTTACATCTGATGCCGCAAGATTGAAACAGGTTTTGCAATTGTTCAAAGGATGAAGTATATTTGTAATCAAAGACCTTGATTCTAATCAACCCCGATGAGAATACTGTTCATACTTCTTCAGCTTGCCCTCGGCGTTTTTGAAAAGAACCCGGAACTCTCGGCAGGCAACCTGTATGCTTATTCCCCCCTGGACACTCTCGTGTCGAAAGCGCCGGCAGGATACAAGCCGTTTTATATCAGCCATATGGCCCGTCACGGCAGCCGTTATCTCTCGAAGGAACGCGAATTCTATGTGGTGGACACCCTGGCCGCCTGGGCCGATGCTGGCCTGCTTGCCCCGGACGGACTTGAACTGCTTGAAGACCTTCGAATGTTCCGTAGCATTACCGAAGGCCGTCTCGGCGCCCTTACCGCGCTTGGCGCTGCGGAGCACAGGCAGATTTCCTCCCGCATGCTGAGGCACTATCCCGAAGTCTTTTCCGACAGGAACCGCCGCCACGTGGATGCCTATTCCACGGAATCGAAAAGGGTCATGGCCAGCCGCTCCTCTTTCATCTCCGAGATGTGGAGGAGGGTTCCCGAGATGGAGGTTTCCCTCTATGATGCCAAAACCAACCCCGAAGTGTGGGTTAACGTAAGAGGCGAAAAAATGAGCTATTCACAGCAGAAGAAGTTGAGGCGGGCTTTCGACAGGCGCTGCGAGAAACTGCCGGGATACAATACCGGATGCACATACACCGCCTTCGCATCCAGGATCCTGAAGGACCCCTCGTCCGTATCGCAAAAACGCATTGACTGGATGGCGGAAAACAGTTTCAAGTTGTTCAAAACCGGCCGTACCACCAACCCCGACACCATGCCAAGCATGGGAAAATACTTTTCGGCGGAAGAACTTTATGCCCTCTGGCTTCCTGGCTGTTACCGCTGGGGGCGCTACATCGATTTCAAGGATTGCAAAAGCTCATTCCTCAAACCGTACGGAGGCGAGATACTCAAATGTCTTATAGGGGATGCCGACGAGGCGCTCGGGGAGGATTCCCATACCGCCGCCACGATACGTTTCAGCCATGATACCTACCTCATGCCTTTCATGTCGGCCATAGGCTTCGAAGAAACCGTGCCCGGAATCAGCCTTGCAGAGCTCCCGGAGCGTTTCCCGGATTACAGGATAATCTGCCCCGGCTGCAATGTGCAGTTCATTTTCTACCGCGGAGACGGGCCCGTGCTGGTAAAACTGCTGCTCAACGAGAAGGAGAGCAGGGTTGTCGGGCTGGAGCCGGTCCAGGGCTGCTACTACAGCTGGGACGCCCTTAAAGAATACTTCAAGAGGAGACTCAGATAGACAAAGATGAAAGGATTCCGCTGTTTGCTCCTGGCTGTCTTCGCCCTGTGTGCCGCAGCCCCTTTGAAAGCCAAAACGCTTCAGTTCAACGACAAGCATCTGGTTTTCGATTTGCCGGAAGAGGTTCAGTTTACCCAACCACCGTCACATGGGAATCTTTTGGAAGGAGACCTCGGACCCTGCCATTTTGCGGTGAAGCATTATTCTTCCGAGAATCTGAGCCGTACCCAGGCCCTTGAGGGCGGCGACAAGTTCCTTTTCCCGGGCCTTAAGAAAATGAGCCAGACCGCCAGGGAGACCGCCGCGAACAAAGGAAAAGACAAGTCGAACAGGGCGCACGCCGCCTATGAAGGGGATTTCAACGGGAAAAAGGTTTATTACGAGACATTTACATTCGTGAAGAAGCTGGATGTGGTGTGCGTTATCGTGAGTTCTTACTCTCCCGGCAATCCTGAGGCCGCCCGCATAGGCAATTCGTTCCATTTCGGTGAAAAGTATGTCAGCAGGCAGGATGTAAAGACAGGAATTATCAACGCCTTGGCAGCTGTCTTGAAGCTGCTGTACATACTGGGGCTTCTGGTAACGGTTTTCCTTGGCGAGAGCATATACAACCGACTGGTCCTCCACCGGTGGAAGGACGGAAGGCTGTATCTCTGGCTCTTTCTTTACCTCGCCCTTTCCGCCGTCCTCATATTTTCTATAGACAAGAGCGCATGGCGATGGGGGGTGCTGGCATACGCGGTGCTGTGGCTTTCAATGTGCATGGCAGGCGCTTTCTTCCCGGCGATCGGAAAACTCCAGAAATGGTTCCGGGATGTTTTTTACGGTGGATTCAAAAGTCAGTTTGATTGATATGAAAAAGTTTTTGTTCTTCCTTCTGCTCTGCTGCCTGCAGTGGCTTCCGGCCGGTGCGGCCGAAGTGACCGACGAGTGGTCCAATCTCTCATTTTCGTTTCCGGATACATGGACGGTATCCAAAACGGAGCAATTGGGTAACGGGCGCAGGTTCGTCCTTGTCAACCCTGCCGGCGGCCACATGTCGCTTTATGTGCTGAATGCAAACAGGAAGAACGAGATGGAGGTGGACAACCAACAGAAGTACTATAAACGCAGCAAGATCAAGGAGATGGACGCTGCATTCTGGAACCTTAAGAATCCTGTCTACGTCGACAAGCCCGGATTCCTCGCGCTGGGCCAGACCGAATGGGAATACCACTACCTGCAGAAAGAAGGCGACTCCGTACCGACAATCTGCACAAGGTATTACTGGAGGGAGAGCCAGCTTGTGATTTTCTTCATAGAAGACAGGAACGGCGATTTCCAGCCTTACAAGGACGTCATAGCGTCTTCTTCCATAGTGGACTGGCCGCCGCTGGAGAAGCTGTTCTCCATAACGACTAACGACTTCGCCTCGTGGGCGCTGATCCTTATTTACGTTTTGGCTCTGGTAGTGGTCTGGGGCTCCTTCGTGAGTTCGGAAAAAATCACCTGGGAAGATGCGGCCGCTTTCCTGTTTGCCCTGCTGTTGCTGGGAATCGTTGTCTTCATTGTCCGGCCCGACCGCGAACTAATGCTGTTCACAGGAGGATGGGGCCTTGGCATCCTGGCCCTGATTGCCCTCTACGGGCTGATTAAACATCTGTTTAAGAAAGAATCGTAGCAGCAACAGAATTATTATTACATGAAGCTGCTGCGCTGGGAACTCGCGCCTGAGCCGGAGAAGAAAGTTCCGGCGTGACCTACGAGTCGTCGGACTCTCCAAATTTAAGGAAAAAAAGCGAGGTTCAATCAATATGACTGAACCTCGTTTAATCGTTAATATTCTTCCTCATTCCAAAAGAAGTCTTCCTTGGTGGGGTAGTCGGGCCAGATGTCCTCGATGGTCTCGTAAATCTCTCCGTCGTCTTCGAGTTCGTGAAGGTTCTCGATCACTTCTTCGGGAGCGCCGGAACGGTTGGCGTAATCTATGAGTTCGTCTTTACTGGCCGGCCATGGAGCATCGTCCAGCGAACTTGCAAGTTCCAAAGTCCAAAACATATCGTATTTCCTTTAAATTTTCAAAATTTCCGCAAAGATATACATTTTTTCCATACTCCCTAATTTTTTGATTACCTTTGCAATACTATGGCATATTCAAGGGAAGACGAATACGATCCGCAGGTTACTGCCGAAATCGCAAACCACATAAAATCAATACTTTCCCTCCTCGGAGAAGACCCCGACAGGGAGGGCCTCCTGAAGACCCCCGAGAGAGTGGCCAAGTCGCTTCAGTTCCTGACCAAAGGCTATACCGAGGACGGCACCACCATCATACGCCAGGCTGTCTTCGACGAGAAGTACCGCCAGATGGTCCTGGTGAAGGACATCGACCTCTATTCCACCTGCGAGCACCACATGCTGCCGTTCATCGGGAAGTGCCATGTGGCCTACATCCCCGACGGGAAGATTACCGGACTCAGCAAGATTGCGAGGGTGGTGGAGACCTATGCGCGCCGCCTTCAGGTGCAGGAGCGCCTTACCGTGCAGATACGCGACAGCATACAGGAAGCCCTGCATCCTCTGGGCGTGGCCGTGGTAATCGAGGCCAGGCACACCTGCATGCAGATAAGGGGAGTGGAAAAGGATAATGCGGTAACCACTACGTCGGCGTTCTCGGGAGCCTTCCTTTCGAGCGCCCGGACGCGGAACGAGTTTCTGAACCTGATCAGGTAGATTACACCATTGCCATGAAGAACATGGAAAGGAATCTGCGGAATTTACGGATTTTCATCGTACTTTGTGGTTATTTCCGGAACTAAGATGCAGGAAGCTCCGCCCGCGTTGCAGGAGTGCCGAAAAAAAATATAAATTTGCATTATGGAATTCAAGCGAACTATCATCATCACCGGCGGTGCCGGCTTCATCGGCAGCCATGTGGTCCGGCTCTTCGTGAACAAATATCCGGAGTATAAGATAATCAACCTCGACAAGCTTAGCTACGCGGGCAATCTTGCCAACCTGGCGGATATAGAGAAGAAGCCGAACTACCGCTTCGTGAAGATGGATATCTGCGATTTCGAAGGGGTGCTTAAGCTGATGCGCGAGGAGAAGGTCGACGGCATCATCCACCTTGCCGC